>NZ_JAJEJP010000001.1:2481242-3101552 GCF_021390495.1 Paraburkholderia sp. ZP32-5
GCTTCGACATAGCCGCGCACCGAGAGCTTTTCCATCGGCCAGTGCGCGTCGAAGCCGGTGGCGATCATGCGCGGACCGCCGATGCCGTAGTACTGCGTGACGGCCGGCAGACGGCTCGCGAGACCGTCGAGCAGCGACGCGGCGAGCAGGTCGCCGGACGGCTCGCCGGCCACCATCGCGACGCGCAGCGGACTGGGTTGCAGCGCCATCGCTTAGCGGATGATGCCGCGTTGCGACGCTTCGACGAACGCGAGCAGCGTCTGCACCGGAGCATCGCCATCGCCGCCGGCCGTGCCCAGTTCCCGCAGCTGCACCTTCGCCTCTTCGAGCGACAGGCCGTTCTTGTACAGCACGCGATACGCGGTGCGCAGCACCGAGATCGCATCAGCCGAGAAGCCGCGGCGACGCAGACCTTCAACGTTGATGCCGTGCGGCTCGGCCTTGTTGCCCGCCGCGATCACGTACGGCGGCACGTCCTGCACGAGCGCCGACGCGCCGCCGAGCATCGAATGCGCGCCGATGCGCACGAACTGATGCACGCCCGACATGCCGCCGATGATCGCGTAGTCGCCGATCGTCACGTGGCCGGCCATCTGCGCGTTGCTCGACAGGATCACGTTGCTGCCGACGTGGCAATCGTGGCCAATGTGCACGTACGCCATGATCCAGTTGTCGTCACCGAGCGATGTGACGCCAGCGTCCTGCACCGTACCGGTGTGGATCGTTGTGAACTCGCGGATCGTATTGCGATTGCCGATCACGAGCCGGGTCGGCTCGTCCTTGTACTTCATGTCCTGCGGACGGCCGCCCACCGATGCGTAGTGGCCGATCCGGTTGTCTTCGCCGATCGTGGTATGGCCTTCGATCACGCTGTGCGAACCGACCGTGCTGCGCGCGCCGATCGTCACGTGTGCGCCGATTACCGCATAGGGTCCGACTTCGACGGATTCGTCGAGCTGCGCGCCCGGTTCGATGATCGCAGTGGGATGGATCCTGCTCATGCGTCCTCGCTTCTGATTCTGTTGCGTTGTCTGGATGAACCCGCCGCGGACCGGCCGCGCGTATCTATCGCGCCACCTGCTGCCCGCGTAGGGTCGTCAAGCGTCTTTGTCCGTGTGGCGCACCGCGCACATCAGATCGGCTTCCGCCGCGACAACCCCATCCACTTCCGCGCGCGCCTTGAACTTCCAGATGCCGCGCATGTGACGCTCGAACGTGCAGTTCAGGATCAGTTGATCGCCCGGCTCCACCACGCGCTTGAAACGCGCGTTGTCGATGCCGACGAACAGGTAAAGCGTGTTCGACGGATCGCTCGGCTCTTCCGAGAACGTCAGCAACGCCGCCGTCTGCGCGAGCGCTTCGAGAATCAGCACGCCTGGCATCACCGGCCGGGTCGGGAAATGCCCCTGAAAATACGGCTCATTGATCGACACGTTCTTCAACGCTTTGATGTTCTTGTGCGGCTCGAGTTCGAGCACGCGATCGACCAGCAGGATCGGATAACGATGCGGCAGAAGCGTGAGAATCTTATGAATGTCGAGATTGATTTTTTCGGTGCTCATGGTGTTTCTGCTCACGCATTGACTGCGCGGTGATGAATGCGGATGCTGGTGCAGGTGGATTGAAACGTGGGCGGCCGGCGCCCTCGGTACCCGGTTGCCGTGCCACCCGGCCACGGCATCCGGCTTTGCTTCGTGATGCACGCCCGCTATTTTACGCGGCGCTGACTGATCGCCCTGATATCTGTCAGATATTGTCGCTCGCGGCCGCCGGGCCGCCCGCCACGTTGGCGGCGTTGTCCGCCGCGGCGGCTTCGAGTGCCTTGATGCGATCGCGAAGCTTGTCGATATTGCGCAGCAGCGCCGCGCTTTTGTTCCAGTCCGCATGGTTCACGGCCGGGAACGCGCTCGTGTACATGCCGGGCTTCAGCAGCGACTTCGACACGCCTGATTTCGCGGTGACGATCACGTAATCGGCGAGCGTCACGTGTCCGGCGATGCCGACCGCGCCGCCGATCATGCAATGACGGCCAATGGTGGTGCTGCCCGCAACGCCCGCGCAACCGGCGATCACCGTATAAGCGCCGATCTTGCAGTTGTGGCCGATCTGCACGAGATTGTCGATCTTCACGCACTCTTCGATGATCGTGTCGGCCATCGCGCCGCGGTCGATCGTCGTGTTCGCGCCGATTTCGACGTCGTTCGCGATCGACACGCCACCAACCTGCGGAATCTTCACCCAGCTACCGGTGCGCGCTTCGCCCTCGCCGACGAAGTCCGGCGCGAAACCGAAACCGTCCGAGCCGATCACCGCGCCCGCATGCACGATCACGCGCTCGCCGAGCTTGCAGCCGTGATACACGGTGACGTTCGGATAAAGATGCGAGTTCGCGCCGACGCGCGTGCCGCGGCCGATCACCACATTGGCGTCGAGCCGCGCGTGCTCGCCGATCACCCCGCCGGCTTCGACCGTGACGCGCGGGCCGATCACCGCGCTCGCGGCGATCTGCGCGGAAGGGTCGATGGTTGCGCTTGGATGCACGCCGGGCGCGGCTTTCGGCGCGGCGAGATCGATGAAGGTTTGCGCGACGCGCGCAAAGTAAGCGTACGGATTCGGCGTGACGATGAAGTTACGGGCATCGCGCGACGCGAGCTTCGCCAGGTCGCCGGCATTGATCAGCACCGCGCCCGCACGGGTCGTCTCGACCTGCGACAGATACTTCGGATTGGCGAGGAACGCCAACTGGTCCGGGCCTGCCTGGTCGAGTGGCGCGAGGCTGCCTACACGCTGCGAACCGTCTCCGACTACCTCACCACCGAACCGCTGGACGATGTCCTCGAGCGTAAATGCCATGCCTATCCTGTCTCCTTTGTCGACCAGAGTTAGCGCTTTAGCGCTTACTCCGGTCCCTGCAAAACACCACCGCCGTTCAACCGCTCCCGTCATACCAGACGAGCATCGACGCCCGCCCGGAAACAACGCGCCGCAATCAGTTTCCCGACGCCGCCAGCGCCTTCAGTACCTGGTCGGTAATATCGATGCGCGGGCTCACGTACACCGCTTCCTGCACGATCAGATCGTAGTGCTGCGTCTCGGCAATCTGCTTGATGACCTTGTTCGCGCGATCGAGCACCGCGGCCAGTTCCTCGTTGCGGCGCTGATTGAGGTCTTCGCGGAATTCGCGCTGCTTGCGCTGAAAGTCCGAGTCGAGCTGCGACAAGTCACGCTGCTTCTGCGCGCGATCGGCGGCCGACATCGACGCGCCATTCTTGTCGAGCGCATCGGACATCGACTTGAGCTTCTGCGCCATATCGGCGAGATCCTTGTCGCGCTTCGCGAACTCGGCCTCCAGCTTCAACTGCGCAGCCTTCGCCGCAGCCGATTCGCGCAGGATACGGTCGGAGTTCACCGCGGCGATCCTCGCCTCCTGCGCATGCGCGACCCCGACCCACAAGGTCATGGCCAGCGCCAATGCACACGCTACACGTTTCGAAAACATACCGGTTAGCAAAGTCATCCTCTCGATACCGTAGTTTGGCCAGACCCGCCGCCGGGAGTCGCTCGCGGCCGGACCGCCTGCCGCGCGATCAGAACGCCGTCCCGATCTGGAACTGGAACTTCTGATACTGGTCGCCAGTGTGCTTGACGAGCGGGAAACCAAGGCTCAACTTGAGCGGGCCGATCGGCGAGATCCACGCGAGACCCACACCGTAGCCGTAACGCAGGCCGTTCGCGCCGGTGCCCGCACACCCGGTCGTCGTACAACTTGCTTGTCCCCAGACGTTACCGCCATCCAGGAACGTAAACACACGCAGCGTGCGGTCATAGCCTGTGCCGGGCAACGGGAACGTCAGTTCGATATTGCCCACGAGCATCTTCGAACCGCCAATCGGGTCGTTCGTCTTGCCGTCGCGCGGACCCAGCGAACTCGGCTCATAGCCACGCACCGAACCGATACCGCCCGCGTAGTAGTTCTTGAAAATCGGATACGGCTTGCCGCCGAGGCCGTTACCGTAGCCGCCCTGGAAGTTGAAGCCCAGCACGAAGCCGCGCGCGAACGAGTAATAGTACTGCGCGTTGATGTCGGCCTTGTAGTACTGGGTGCCGCCGACCGGCGTGCCGTATTCGGCATTCGCCTGGGTGAAGTAACCGCGGCTCGGAACCAGCGCGCTGTCACGCGCATCACGCGACCAGCCCACCGTCAGCGGCACGTTGTTCGACACGCGGCCGAACTCGTTCACGTAGTCGATATAGCTTTGCGGCGTGTTCGAATCGATGTCGAGCTGGTTCTGCTCGAAGCCGACGCCAAAGTAGACCGTGTCGACTTCGGAGAACGGAATGCCGAACTTCAGGTCGGCACCCGCCGTCACGATCTTGAAGCTCGAATCCGTCGAGTAGTACAGCGGCTGGTACGTGCGGTAGTAGACATCGGTAATCCGCTTGATGCCGTCCACCGTGAAGTACGGATCGACCTGCGTGACCGTCAGCGTACGGTACGTCTTCGCGGTGTTGACGTTCACCGACAGGCTCGTGCCCGAACCGAACACGTTGTCCTGCGAAATACCCGCGGACAGCACCACCTTGTCCGTCGACGAAAAGCCTGCGCCGAGCGTGATCGCGCCGGTCGGCTTTTCGGCGACCTTCACGTCGATGTCGACCTGGTCGGGCGTGCCTTCCACCGGCACCGTGGTCACGTCGACGTCGGTAAAGTAGCCGAGACGGTTGATACGGTCCTTCGACAGCGACAGCCGATTCGAATCGAACCACGAGCTTTCGAGCTGGCGCATTTCCCGGCGCACCACTTCGTCGCGCGTACGGGTGTTGCCGACCACGTTGATGCGGCGCACGTAGACGCGGCGGCTCGGGTCGACCTGCAGCGTCAGGTCGACCGTGTGATTTTTCTGGTCGATCTGCGGCTGCGCATTGACGGTTGCGAACGCGTAGCCGTATTCGCCGAGCTTGTCGACGATCGCCTTGGTCGTAGCCTGCAGCTTTTCAGCGGAGAAACGGTCGCCCGGTTTGATCTTGATCAGCTTCTTCAGCTCGGCTTCGCGGTCGAGCAGATTGCCGGCAAGGCGGATATTCGAGATCGTGTACGGCTCGCCTTCGTGCAGCGTGACCGTCAGATACATGTCCTTCTTGTCCGGCGTGATCGACACCTGGGTCGACTCGATGCTGAACTCGAGGTAGCCGCGGTTCAGGTAGTACGAGCGGATGTTCTCGAGGTCGCCGGTGAGCTTGTCTTTCGCGTACAGGTCGTTCTTCGTGTACCACGAGAACCAGTTCGGCGTGGACAGCTGCATTTCATCGCGCAGCGTGCCGGTGCTGAACGCCTTGTTGCCGATGAAGTTGATCTGACGGATCTTCGCGCTCGGACCTTCGGCGACCGAGAACAGCAGCGCAACGCGATTGCGGTCGATCGGCGTGATCGTGGTGGTCACTTCGGCGGCATAGTAACCGCGCGTCAAATATTGACGCTTCAGTTCCTGCTCGGCCTTGTCGACCAGCGCCTTGTCGTAGTAGCGGCCTTGCGACAGCCCGACCGCGCGCAGCGCCTTGGTCAGGTTGTCCTTGTCGAATTCGTGGATGCCGGCGAAGTCGATCGTGCCGATCGCGGGGCGCTCCTGCACCTGCACGATGACGACGTTGCCTTCGGTTGCGATCTTGACGTCGTTGAAGAAGCCGGTCGCATACAGCGCGCGAATCGCTTCCGATGCCTTGTCGTCGGAGAACGTATCGCCCTGCTTGATGGGCAGATACGCGAACACCGTACCGGGTTCGACGCGTTGCAATCCCTCAATGCGAATGTCTTGCACCACGAAGGGCGTCGTTGCGTGAGCAACCAGCCCATGCGCGGCGAGTGCCGCGGCTATAACCGTCTTTGGACCAAAGCGATGAGGTTTGAACAACGTGCTTCCCCAGTGTGTATAGCTGCATCAGGCCGGGCGGCCGCCCTCGAGAACGCCGCCGGACACTTTAAAAATGGATTAAACGAGCCAGATCGTTGAACAGCGCAATCGCCGACAACGCGACGATGCAGGCAAGACCCGCCCTCTGAAAAACGAGTTGCCAGCGATCGGCGACAACTTTACCGGTCACAGCTTCAACCAAATAATATAACAGATGACCCCCGTCCAATACCGGAATTGGGAGGAGGTTCAGCACGCCGAGGCTAATGCTGACAAGGGCCAGGAACGACAAAAACGCCGACGGACCAAGGCGCGCGCTCTTGCCCGCATAGTCGGCGATCGTCACCGGACCGGACAGGTTCTTCAGCGACGCCTCGCCGACGATCATCCGCCCGAACATGCGCACCGAGTACACCGCGAGGTCCCACGTGCGGCGCGCGCCGAGCTGCACGCTTTCAACCGGCCCATAGCGCACGTCGATCGACGGCACCTGGGTCGCCAGTTCAGCACCGATGCGCCCGACCTGCTGCCCGCTCGCCGCATCGCGCTGCAGTTGCGGCACGATGCTGAGTTCGTCGAGTGCGCCCGCCGCGTGGCCACCGCGCCCGCCGCGCTCCACTTGCAGCGTGACCGGCACGCCGGCGTGCGATTTTACATAAGCGATGAAGGCCGCGGCATTATCGGTCGGCGTACCGTTGATCGCACGCAGTCTGTCGCCGGTGACGAGACCCGCCTTCTGCGCGGCGCTGCCCGGCTGTACGCCCGCCACCGTCAGCTTGCCGCCGCCCGGCTCGAAGCCCAGACGCGACATGAAATCGTCGTCGACGTCTTTCTCGCCGAGCCCACGCAGATCCATCGGGAAATCGGACGTGCCGTGACCGTCCTTCGCGATCAACACGATGTGTTGATGATCGAACGCGGCGCCGAGCAGTTTCCAGCGCAGATCCGACCACGAGCGCACCGACGCGGTTTCGTCGTTGCTACCGGCGCGTACGCCGACGATCGTCTCGCCGCCTTCGAAGCCGGCCTGCGCGGCCGGCGTGTTCGACGCGGGCGTCGCGATCACGGCCGCCGGTTCGGTCACGCCGGTCGCGAATACCAGCGCGAACAGCGCGATCGCCAGCAGGAAGTTCGCGATCGGACCGGCCGCGACGATCGCGAAGCGCCGCCACACTGACTGGCGATTGAAAGCATGCGGCAGATCCGCCGCCGGAATCGCCGCGGTGCCGGTTTCGCGCTCGTCGAGCATCTTCACGTAGCCGCCGAGCGGCAGCGCGGCGATCGTCCATTCAGTGCCCGTCTTCGGACTCACCCACTGCACGAGCGGCTTGCCGAAGCCGATCGAAAAGCGCAGCACCTTCACGCCGCACAAACGTGCGACGCTGTAGTGCCCGTACTCGTGGACGACCACGAGCACACCAATCGCCACCGCGAAGGCGAGCAGTTCGATCAGCAGGTTCATAAACGCCTCACTGGACGGCGCGTTCCGTGCGACGGGCGCCCTCGGGCAGACGCGCGATGAAGTCGGTTGCGGCACGGCGCGCGGCGGCGTCCGCTTCGATCACGTCATCGAGCGCGTGCGCGCTGCGGTTCGGCAAGCCGTTGAGGACCGAGTCGACCACCTCGGCAATCGCCATGAAGCCGATGCGGCGCGTGAGGAATGCTTCGACCGCCACTTCGTTCGCCGCATTCAGCGCCGCGCTCGCAATACCGCCTTCGGCGAGCGCCTTCATCGCCAGCGCGAGACACGGGAAGCGCGCGTAGTCGGGCTTCTCGAACGACAGCGACGCAATGCCGGCGAGATCGAGCTGGGCGACGCCCGAATCGACGCGATCTGGGAAGGCCAGCGCGTGCGCGATCGGCGTGCGCATGTCGGGGTTGCCGAGCTGCGCGAGCACCGAGCCGTCTGCGTACGACACGAGCGAATGGATCACGCTCTGCGGATGGATCAGCACGTCGATGCGATCGCCCGGCAGGTTGAACAGCCAGTGCGCCTCGATCACCTCGAGACCCTTGTTCATCATCGTGGCCGAATCGACCGAAATCTTGCGACCCATGACCCAGTTCGGATGCTTGCAGGCTTCGTCCGGTGTCACATCGACGAGCGTGGCCGGCTCGCGCGTGCGGAACGGGCCGCCCGACGCGGTCAGGATGATCTTGGAGACGCCGCCGTGCAGCGAGGCTTCGCGCGGCAGACATTGGAAAATCGCATTGTGTTCGCTGTCGACGGGCAGCAGTACCGCGCCGTTGTCGCGCACCGCGTCCATGAAGATGGCGCCGGACATCACCAGCGCTTCCTTGTTGGCGAGCAGGATGCGTTTGCCCGCGCGCGCCGCGGCGAGACTCGGCGCAAGGCCGGCCGCGCCGACGATCGCCGCGACCACGGTATCGCAGCCGTCGCTCTTCGCGACCTCGACAAGCGCTTGCGGCCCGTACGTCACCTCGGTCTTGCTGCCCGCTTCGCGCAGCTTCGCGGCGACCCGCGCGGCCGTGTCGGCGTCGCCGACCACCGCGACTTCCGGCGCAAAGCGCAGGCATTGCTCGACGAGCTTGTCGCCGTTGCGATGCGCGGACAGCGCGTAAATCGAGAAACGCTCCGGATGACGCGCGACGACGTCGAGCGTGCTGTCTCCAATCGAGCCCGTGGAACCGAGCAATGTCAGACGTTTTTGCATATCTCTTTCTCTAGCCGAGCAGCAGCATCGCGAGCGGTAGCACCGGCAGCAATGCGTCGATGCGATCGAGCACGCCACCGTGCCCCGGCAACAGGCCGCTCGAGTCCTTGACGCCAGCCTGGCGTTTCAACATCGATTCGAACAGGTCACCGACGATGCTGAAGGCCACCAGCAAGGTCAGCGCGAGCACGGTGCGCAGTGCGCCCAGTTGCGCGAGCAGCGCCGAATACAAGGTCGGCTCGAACGCGTGTAAAAAAACGGCCACAGCCGCGACGATCATCACCAGCAGCCAGCCGCCGATTGCGCCCTCCCAGGTTTTACCCGGACTGATGGCGGGCGCCAATTTGTGTTTTCCGAACGCTTTTCCGGAGAAGTATGCGCCGATATCGGCGAGCCATACCAATAACAGCAGCGACAGCACGAACGGCACGCCCTGCATGCGCGCGGCAACGAGAGCATGCCAGCAGGCGATGAAACCGACGATACCGGCAAGAAACAGGAACGCGCGCCACGCGCCCTGCGCCAACACAGGCTTGCGCAGCAGCACGAATGGACCGGCGACGACCCAGAAGATCGCGGCCGCCTGGAAGAACGGCCGCGCGTGCTCGGCGCCAACGCCAAGCCGCGTGCTGGTGACGAGCGCGAGTGCCGCGACGAGCGCATACAGCACCGGCCCCGCACCGCCGACCTTGAGCAGGCGCGCCCACTCCCACGCGGCGAACACGACGACGAAGGCGATCAGCGCACCGAACGCGCCAACCGGCGCGAACAGTGTGACCGGCAGGAACACTGCCAGCAGGACGATCGCCGTGATGACACGGGTTTTTAGCATGGAAGCGAATCGACGTTCTGCGATTGCGGCTCGAGTTGAGCACTGGTGCGGCCGAAACGGCGCTCACGCTCGGCGTACGAAGCGATGGCGTGACCGAGCGCGTCCGCATCGAAGTCCGGCCAGAACGTGTCGGTGAAATAGAACTCGGTGTAAGCGAGCTGCCACAGCAGGAAGTTGCTGACGCGGTGCTCACCGCCGGTGCGGATGAACAGGTCGGGCTCCGGCGCATAGGCCATCGACAGGTACTGGGCGAACGAATCCTCGTTGATTTCGACTGCCTTGCCGGCGAGCGCCGACTGCTCGGCGAGCTTGCGGGTGGCCTGCATGATGTCCCAGCGCCCGCCGTAATTCGCGGCGATGGTCAGCGTCAGACGGGTGTTACGCGCGGTCTTGGTTTCCGCGCGTTTGATCAGATCGCGGATCTTCACGTCGAAACGCTCAAGATCGCCGACCACGCGAAGACGGATGCCGTTCGCGTGCAGCTTGCCGATCTCGCGTTCGAGCGCGGTAACGAACAGGCGCATCAGGAACGACACCTCTTCGTTCGGACGGCGCCAGTTTTCCGAGCTGAACGCAAACAGCGTCAGATACTCGACACCCCGCCGCGCGCATGCCTCGACGGCCGCCCGCACCGCGTCGACGCCGCGCGTATGGCCCGCCACGCGCGGCAGACGCCGCTGGGTGGCCCAACGGCCGTTGCCATCCATGATGATCGCGATATGTCGCGGCACCGCGGCGACTTCAGGCACGCGCACGGTTGAGCTGGTATAGGTCATGGCCGTCGGGACAGTAATGCCAGTAAAGAAGTGAGAATCTGCGGGTGCTGAGCCGAACGGCGTCAGACCGTCATGATCTCGGCTTCTTTCGTCACGACGAGCTTGTCGATTTCAGCGACGAACTTGTCCGTCAGCTTCTGGACATCGTCACCGGCGCGACGCTCGTCGTCTTCCGAGATTTCCTTGTCCTTGACGAGCTTCTTCAACTGCTCGTTGGCGTCGCGGCGCAGATTGCGCACCGCCACCTTGGCCGTTTCAGCTTCGCTACGCACGACCTTGGTCAGCTCGCGGCGGCGCTCTTCGGTGAGCGCGGGCATCGGCACGCGGATCACATCGCCGTGCGTGGCCGGGTTCAGACCGAGGTCCGATTCGCGGATCGCCTTTTCGACGACCTGGACCATCTTCTTTTCCCACGGCTGCACGCCGATCGTGCGCGCGTCGATCAGCGTGAGGTTCGCGACCTGCGAAATCGGCACCGGCGAACCGTAGTAGTCGCACTGGATATGGTCGAGCAGGCCCGTATGCGCACGGCCCGTGCGGATCTTCGACAGGTCGTTCTTGAACGCGTCGATCGAACGCTGCATCTTCTGTTCAACGCCCTTTTTGATATCAGCCACAGACATTTTTAACCTCCGAACCTTCAAAACGGTGCGAGCCGCCCGGCACGCGCGATGCGGCGGCCCGGGCTCGCGTCAAAGCCCACGGTAATGTAAACGAGAGTTTACACGTGGACGAGGGTGCCTTCGTCCTCACCCAACACGATGCGCTTGAGGGCACCGGGCTTGACGATCGAAAACACGCGGATCGGCAGCTTCTGGTCACGGCACAGCGCAAAAGCCGTCGCGTCCATCACCTGCAGATTGCGGCCGATCGCCTCGTCGAAGCTGATCGTCGTGTAACGGGTCGCGCTGGGATCCTTCTTCGGATCCGCCGAGTAGACGCCGTCCACCTTGGTTGCCTTCAGCACCACTTCCGCACCGACTTCCGAGCCGCGCAACGCGGCTGCCGTATCGGTCGTGAAGAACGGGTTGCCGGTGCCGGCCGCGAAGATCACGACCCGGCCCTCTTCGAGCTGGCGGATCGCGCGGGGCCGGATGTACGGCTCGACCACCTGGTCCATGCGCAGCGCCGACTGCACGCGCGCCTCGATGCCGGCGTGACGCATCGCGTCCTGCAGCGCCAGCGCATTCATCATCGTGGCCAGCATGCCCATGTAGTCGGCCGTCGCGCGGTCCATGCCGGCCGCGCCGCCCGCCACGCCACGGAAGATATTGCCGCCGCCGATCACCACGGCCAGTTGCGTTCCGAGACGGACCACTTCGGCCACGTCCGCCACCATTCGTTCGATGGTCGCGCGATTGATGCCGAAGGCATCGTCGCCCATCAGAGCTTCACCGGAGAGTTTAAGCAGGACGCGTTTATAGGCAGTGGGCATAGGGGTATCCAGATCGCGCAGAACAGGGCAACAACAAGGGACTAATGTAGGGGTGAAATGCTGATTCGGGCAAGCGCCGCCAAATTTGACGAAACATCTGGCTCGTCCGCTGCGCCCGCGCGGCGGGGGTAACCCGTGCGCGGCCTTGCGGCGCTGCCGAGCGCGGCGAAGTCATGCTTCGCCGCGGGTGCAACGGTACGGCAGTAAAGCTTAGGTAAGGCTTATTGTTGCTTTGCAGCAGCGACCTGGGCGGCCACTTCCGCGGCGAAGTCGTCCTGCTTCTTCTCGATGCCTTCGCCGACCACGAACAGCGCGAACTTCTGCACGCTCGAGTTCGCTGCCTTCAGCATCTGTTCGATCGTCTGCTTGTCGTTCTTCACGAACGTCTGGTTCAGCAGCGACACTTCCTTCAGGTACTTCTGAACGCTGCCGTCGACCATCTTCGCGACGATTTCAGCCGGCTTGCCCGATTCGGCGGCCTTCTGTTCAGCGATGCTGCGTTCCTTGGCGATCAGGTCGGCCGGCACGTCGTTCGACGACAGCGAGACCGGCTTCATCGCGGCGATGTGCATCGCCACGTCCTTGCCGACCTGCTCGTCCGCACCGGTGTACTCGACCAGCACGCCGATGCGCGTGCCATGCAGGTACGCTGCCAGCTTGTTCGCGGTTTCGAAGCGCTCGAAACGGCGGATCGAGATGTTTTCACCGATCTTGCCGACCAGCGCGAGACGCACTGCGTCGACCGTCGAGCCGTCGAGCGGCAGTGCCGACAGCGCGGCGACGTCAGCCGGGTTTTGCGTCGCGACCAGCTCGGCGACCGTCTTCGAGAATGCGAGGAAGTCGTCGTTCTTCGAGACGAAGTCGGTTTCGCAGTTCAGTTCGACCAGCGAACCGGCATTGCCACCGATGGACGATGCCACCACGCCTTCCGCCGTGACGCGCGATGCAGCCTTGCTCGCCTTGTTGCCAAGCTTCACGCGCAGCAGCTCTTCAGCGCGCGCCATATCGCCGTCGGCTTCCGTCAACGCCTTCTTGCACTCCATCATCGGCGCGTCGGTCTTTGCGCGCAGTTCTGCAACCATGCTTGCGGTAATTGCCGCCATCATTTGCTCCTTGGGTTCTGTCTGTCACACGCCGCCCGCATTTCGATGCCGGCGGCAGGAATTCGTTTCAGCGTTTTCGCGTATTTTTGCGAGCGGCGCGCGGGACGCCGCCGGAAGCATCCTGCCAGATGCTCGTTACAACACCTGTTACAAACGTCGCGGCTTAAAAAAAGGGGGCCTCTTGAAAGCCCCCTTTTATGCCGGACACTGGGCAGCCTTACGCTTCCGAGTTGACCTCGACGAACTCGTCGCCGTCGCCGCCACGGGCAGCCTGGACCACTTCGTTGACCGCATTCGCACGGCCTTCGAGGATCGCGTCGGCCACGCCAGCCGCGTACAGAGCAACCGCCTTGCTGGCGTCGTCGTTACCCGGGATCACGTAGTCCACACCTTCCGGCGAGTGGTTCGTATCGACCACGGCGATGACCGGAATACCGAGCTTGTTCGCTTCGGTCACGGCAATCTTGTGGTAGCCGACGTCGACGACGAAAATCGCATCCGGAATGCCGCCCATGTCCTTCACGCCGCCGATCGACTTCTGCAGCTTGGCCATTTCGCGTTCGAACAGCAGCGCTTCCTTCTTGCTCATGCGTTCGGTTTCACCCGCTTCCAGCGCCGCTTCCATGTCTTTCAGGCGCTTGATCGAAACCTTCAGCGTCTTGAAGTTGGTCAGCATGCCGCCGAGCCAGCGTGCATTGACGAACGGCATACCGGCGCGCTGCGCTTCCTGGGCGATCGTGTCGCGCGACTGACGCTTCGTGCCGACGAACAGGATCGTGCCGCGGTTCGATGCCAGCTGACGCGCGTACTTCAGCGCGTCGTTGTACATCGGCAGCGTCTTTTCGAGGTTGATGATGTGAATCTTGTTGCGATGACCGAAAATGAACGGGGCCATCTTGGGGTTCCAGAAGCGCGTTTGGTGACCGAAGTGGACACCGGCTTCCAGCATTTGACGCATCGTAACTGCCATGAAAATCTCCGCGAGGGTTGGGTCTTAAGCCGGCTGCCGTATCGACCGCGCCCGCCTTTCGTTTCGGCTGGCACGGGCGACACCCTGGGTGCGCCGGCTTGCGAGTGGACTGCCTGTACTGCTTCACAACTCGCGACGCAGGAAAACCGCAGCGCCACGAAAAGCCTTTCCCGACCTGCCGTCTTGCAATGTAATCAAATGCAATACAAACCGGACTTGGATCGACTTAGCCAAAGATTATAGCACGCGACTACTGGCTCACTCAACCTGCGCGGGTAGTGCCCGCCCGCTGCGGATGGGCTGGCGCGCCGCCCACGCGATCCGCTCCAGACAGACCCTAAGCAGCCCCGAAATCGAGCCCTTTATACGGATAACCCCCGGATAACCCATAGCTCGCCGGCAAAAGTCCGTTCGAACGAGGTCCTCGGAAAGCATCAGCCCCATCGCACCGGCGACACCTTCGCCAAAACGCCTGAACCCGCTTGCAAAAGCCTGCGGAGGCCGAAATATGGTGAGATAATCTCGCGATATATCGCATTTCAGGCCCGACTCATGGCTATTACCCTCAAAAACGATCACGATATCGCGCAGATGCGCGTCGCCTGCCGACTCGCCAGCGAAGTGCTCGACTACATCACGCCGTTCGTCAAGGCCGGCGTCACGACCGGCGAACTCGACCGTCTGTGCCACGAATACATGCTCAAGGAACAGGGCACGATTCCAGCACCGCTCAATTACCAGCCGCCCGGCTACCCGCCCTATCCGAAAGCCACCTGCATTTCCGTCAACGACGTGATCTGCCACGGCATCCCCGGCGACAAGGCGCTGAAGAACGGCGACGCGCTGAATATCGACATCACGGTCATCAAGGAAGGCTATTTCGGCGACACGAGCCGGATGTTTATCGTCGGCGAAGGCTCGATCATGGCGAAGCGGCTCGTGCAGGCCACCTTCGAGTGCATGTGGCTCGGCATCGACCAGGTGCGGCCCGGCGCGCATCTCGGCGATATCGGCTATGCGATCCAGAAGCATGCCGAAGGCCTCGGCTATAGCGTGGTGCGCGAATACTGCGGCCACGGCATCGGCACCGTGTTTCACGAAGATCCGCAGATCCTGCACTACGGCCGTCCCGGCACCGGGCTCGAGTTGCAGACAGGCATGATCTTCACGATCGAACCGATGATCAACGCCGGACGCCGCGACATCCGCACGATGCCGGATCAGTGGACCGTCAAGACCAAGGACCGCAGCCTGTCCGCGCAATGGGAGCACACGGTGCTCGTCACGGAGACAGGCTACGACGTGCTGACCGTGTCGGCCGGCACACCCGCGCGGCCGCCCGTCGTCGCGGCGACCGCCTGAGCGGACGCCGACACCATCATTACCGCCCGCCAATGAGTAGCGTTTCAGCCGTCGCCCCCACCCAAACCACGTCGCTCAAGGCGGACTACAAGGTGGCCAAAGCCCAGTTGCTGGAACGCTTTGGCAGCGCCACTAACGTCGACGCCCTGATGGGTGCGCTCGCGCGCGCCACCGACAACTCGCTGCGTGCCGCCTGGGACACCTGCGAGCTACCGGGCGAGCTGGCGCTCGTCGCCGTCGGCGGCTACGGGCGCGGCGAACTCGCGCCCCACTCCGACATCGACATTCTGGTGCTGCTGCCCGATGCGCCGTGCCCGCATCTCGACGCGCGCATCGAACACTTCATCAGCCTCGCCTGGGATCTTGGCCTCGAGCTCGGCAGCAGCGTGCGCAGCGTGTCGGAATGCCTGGTGGAAGCGGCCAACGACATCACGGTGCGCACCTCGCTGCTGGAGGCGCGGCGCATCACCGGCAGCGCGGAGCTGTTCGACGATTTCGCGCGGCGTTATCGCGCCGCGCTCGATCCGAAAGCGTTCTTCCAGGCGAAGGTGCTCGAAATGCGCCAGCGCCACGCGAAGTTTCAGGACACGCCGTACGCGCTCGAACCGAACATCAAGGAAAGCCCGGGCGGCCTGCGCGATCTGCAGCTGATCCTGTGGGTCACGCAGGCGGCGGGCTTCGGCAGCAGCTGGCGCGAACTCGACGCGCGCGGCCTCATCACCGAGCGCGAAGCGCGTGAGCTGCGCCGCAACGAAGGCTTTTTGAAATCGCTGCGAGCGCGGCTGCACGTGATCGCGGGCCGCCGCCAGGACATTCTGGTGTTCGACCTGCAGACACCGGTCGCCGAAAGCCTCGGCTATAAGCCGACCGCGACCAAACGCGCGAGCGAACAGCTGATGCGGCGTTACTACTGGGCCGCGAAAGCCGTCACGCAGCTGGCGACGATCCTGATCCAGAACATCGAGGCGCAGCTTTTCCCGAACACGAGCGGCATCACGCGGGTGCTGTCGGACCGCTTCGTCGAAAAGCAGGGCATGCTGGAGATCGCCGACGACGACGTGTTCCAGCGCGAGCCGAACGCGATCCTCGAAGCGTTTTTGCTGTACGAACGCATACCCGGCGTGAAAGGCCTGTCGGCGCGCACGCTGCGCGCGATCTACAACGCGCGCGACGTGATGAACCAGCACTGGCGGCGCGATCCGGAAAACCGCCGTCTGTTCATGGAGATCCTGAAGCAGCCGGCCGGCATCACGCATGCGTTCCGGCTGATGAACCAGACCAGCGTGCTCGGTCGCTATCTGCTGAATTTCCGGCGCATCGTCGGCCAGATGCAGCATGACCTGTATCACGTCTACACGGTCGATCAGCACATCCTGATGGTGCTGCGCAATCTGCGCCGCTTCGCGGTGGCCGAACATACGCACGAATATCCGTTCTGCAGCCAGTTGATGGTCAGCTTCGACCGCGAATGGGTGCTGTACGTCGCGGCGCTGTTTCACGACATCGCGAAAGGCCGCGGCGGCGACCACTCGACGCTCGGCATGGCCGACGCGCAGCGCTTCTGCCGCCAGCACGGCATCGAAGGCGAGGACGGCGATCTGATCGTGTGGCTGGTGCAGCAGCACCTGACGATGAGCCAGGTCGCGCAGAAGCAGGATACGAGCGACCCCGAAGTGATCAAGCGCTTTGCCGAACAGGTCGGCACCGAGCGGCGACTGACCGCGCTTTACCTGCTGACCGTGGCCGATATCCGCGGCACCAGCCCGAAGGTCTGGAACACGTGGAAAGGCAAGCTACTCGAGGATCTGTACCGCAGCACGCTCGCCGTGCTGGGCGGCGCGCGGCCCGACGCGCATTCGGAACTCAAGTCGCGCCAGGAAGAAGCGCTGGCGCTGCTGCGACTGGAGACCGTGCCCGAAGGCGCGCAACGGGCGCTGTGGAGCAAGCTCGACGTCGGTTATTTCCTGCGCCACGACGCGGCCGATATCGCGTGGCAGACGCGCGTGCTGTACCGCCACGTCGAAACGCCGACACCTTTCGTGCGCGCCCGTCCGTCGCCGATCGGCGAAGCGCTGCAGGTGCTGGTGTACGTGAAGGACCAGCCGGATCTGTTTGCCGGCATCTGCGCGTACTTCGACCGCAACGGGCTTTCCGTGCTCGATGCGCGCGTGAGCACGACCCGCCACGGCTACGCGCTCGATAACTTCATCGTCGCGCACACCGAGCAGGACGTGCATTACCGCGACATCGCCAATCTGGTCGAACAGGAGTTGACCGCGCGCCTCGCCGGCCACGGCACGCTGCTGCCGGGACCGTCGAAGGGCCGGTTGTCGCGCCTGTCGCGCACCTTTCCGATTACGCCGCGCGTCGACCTGCGGGCCGACGAGCGCGGTCAGTACTACATCCTGTCCGTGTCGGCGAACGACCGGCCGGGCCTTCTTTATTCGATCGCGCGCGTGCTCGCCGAACACCGGGTCGGCGTTGCGTCGGCGCGGATCAATACGCTCGGCGAACGCGTCGAGGACGTATTCCTGCTCGAAGGACACAGCCTGTCGGACAGTCGCCTGCAAATACAGGTCGAAACCGAATTGCTGCGCGCGATCGCAGTGTGAGATTTCATGCGAGTCAAATTAACAGCCAAGCATCCGCGGCCGGCATCGACCGAACGCGCCCCTGTCCGCTCCGGCAGCGCATCCGCGCGTAAGCCGACGCGCCCTGCCCGGCCGGAGTCGCCGTCGGCGAAGTCCGGCGCGCCCCGGGACGCGGCGGCGGATGCCGCGAAACGAGCAGCGGGCGGCAGGCCGGCTGGCAGCGGTGCGCGCCCGGAACGGGCGGAAGGATCGTTCGCCCGCAAGCGTGATACGGGTGCCGCGGCGGCGCCGCGACGCACGGGTGATACCACGGCGCGTGGCGAACGCGCGCCGCGTCGATTTGAAGGTGCGGGGGAACGTAGCGAACGTGCACCGCGTCGATTTGAAGGTGCGGGTGAGCGTGGCGAACGTGCGCCGCGTCGGTTTGAAGGTGCGAGTGAACGCGGCGAGCGTGCACCTCGTCGGTTCGAAGGAACGGGGGAACGTAGCGAACGCGCACCGCGGAGGTTTGAAGGTGCGGGGGAACGTGGCGAACGTGCGCCGCGCCGGTTCGAAGGTACGGGTGAACGTAGCGAACGCGCACCGCGTCGGTTTGAAGGCTCGGGTGAACGTAGCGAACGCGCACCACACCGGTTTGAAGGTGCGGGTGAACGTAGCGAGCGTGCACCGCGTCGGTTTGAAGGTACAGGCGAACGCAGCGAACGCGCTCCGCGTCGGTTTGAAGGCTCGAGTGAACGTAGCGAGCGAGCGCCGCGCCGGTTTGAAGGTACAGGTGAACGCAGCGAACGCGCACCGCGTCGGTTTGATGGCTCGAGTGAACGCAGCGAACGCGCACCACGCCGATTTGAAGGCGCAAGTGAACGCGGCGAACGCGCCCCGCGCAGTTTTGGCGACCGCCCGCCCCGTCGCGATGACGGTGAACGTCGCTCGTTCAGCGGTCCGCGCGCAGGCGCAGGTCGTCCGTCGGAAGGCAGCACACGCGGTGACCGGCCGGTGCGCGGCGAGCGCGATGCCGCCGATCGTCCGCGCTTCGGCAATGATCGCGGCGCGCCGCAGGACCGTCGCGGCGCCGGGCGCCCCGAGGGCAGCGCCGGCGCACCGCGCCGCTTTGAAGGCGAGCGTGGTGAGCGCAGCTTCGCGAAACCCGTAAGAGGCAGCTCCGGCGAGCGTTCAGATCGCTCGGAGCGGCCATCGCGCGCGCCGCGTGACGATCGCGACGACCGTAACAGGCAGCGCGGCGAGCGTAGCGAACGCGCCGACTGGACACCCGCCAAACGCGAATTCGGCGAGCGCCCGGCACGCCGCGCCGATGCGGCCGAGCGCCCTGCCCGCGGCTTCGACAAAGCGTCGTCGGCCACCGCGCGCCGCACGCCCGACGAACGTCCCGCTCGCGCCGGCAAACCGCACTCCGCCGCATCGACGACGCCGCGCCGCGGCGCGGACATCGGCACGCCGCGTGATGATGCCCATCACGACACAGCGCACGACACAGAACATGACTCATCGCAAGACGCTCAGCACCCGCCGCGCCGCGACCGGGAAGACGCGCCCGGCATGTTGCGCCTGTCCAAGCTGATGTCCAAACTCGGCATCTGCTCACGCCGCGAGGCCGATGAGTGGATCGAAAAGGGCTGGGTCATGGTCGACGGCGAACGCGTCGATACGCTCGGCACCAAGGTCTATCCGGACCAGCGCATCGACATCGATCCCGCCGCCGAAGCCGCGCAGTCAAGCCAGGTAACGGTGCTGATTCACAAGCCGGTCGGTCTGGTCTCGGGTCAAGCCGAGGACGGCTATCAGCCGGCCATCACGCTCGTCACGCCGGAGAACCGCTGGGAAGGCGACCAGTCGGGCATCCCGTTCGCGGTGTCGCATCTGCGTCAACTGGCGCCGGCCGGACGACTGGACATCGATTCGACCGGCCTGCTCGTGCTCACGCAGGATGGCCGCATCGCCAAACAGCTGATCGGCGGGCATTCGGAAGTCGACAAGGAATATCTGGTGCGCGTCGCCTATGGCGAGCACACCGTCGATGTCGAGAGCCACTTCCCGGCTGAAAGCCTCGCGTTGTTGCGCCACGGGCTGTCACTCGACGACGTACCGCTCCGCCCCGCCGAAGTCAGTTGGCAGAACGGCGAGCAGTTGCGCTTCGTGCTGCGCGAGGGCAAGAAACGCCAGATTCGCCGGATGTGCGAGCTGGTCGGCCTCGAAGTGGTCGGCCTGAAGCGCGTACGCATGGGCCGCGTGGTGCTCGGCGCACTGCCTCCGGGCCAATGGCGCTATCTGTCGGAAGACGAAACGTTCTGATGCCGGGCGTGGTCGCTCGTTGTGAGCCGGGCGCGCCCCGCAAAACAAAAAACCCACGCACAGGCGTGGGTTTTTTATTAGCGGCATGGCAGCCAGGTCGCCGCAACCTGCAATCATGCACTTGCCGATCAATCGTCGCTATTCGGATCGAGGTCCGGAAACAGCACCTCGGTAAAGCCGAACTTCGAGAAATCGTGGATCCGCATCGGGTATAGCTTGCCGATCAGGTGATCGCACTCGTGCTGCACGACCCGCGCATGAAAGCCCTCGGCCACCCGGTCGATCGGATTGCCGAACTGATCGAAGCCGTGATACCGGATCATCGAAAAACGGCTCACCACGCCGCGCAGACCCGGCACCGACAGACAACCCTCCCAGCTCTCTTCCATGTCCTGCGACACCGGCGTGATGGTCGGGTTGATCAACACCGTCTCCGGCACGGGCGGCGCGTCCGGATAGCGCTCGTTCTTGCCGAAGCCGAAGATCACCACCTGCAGATTGACGCCGATCTGCGGCGCGGCCAGACCGGCGCCGTTCGCGTCGTGCATGGTCTCGAACATGTCTTCCACGAGCTTGTGCAACTCGGGCGTATCGAAATGATCGACCGGCTCGGCGATACGCAGCAGGCGCGCATCGCCCATCTTGAGAATGTCGTGAATCATGAATGCCCCTCCAGGAGCTTGCGCATACCATCTTCGTCGAGCACCGGGACACCGAGTTCCTCGGCTTTCGCGAGCTTGCTGCCCGCGTCGGCGCCCGCCACCACATAGCTGGTTTTCTTCGACACCGACCCGGCCACCTTCGCGCCGGCCGCTTCGAGCATTTCCTTCGCGTCCTCGCGCGACAGGTTCGGCAGCGTGCCGGTCAACACCACCGTCTGGCCGGCCAGCACGCCCTGCGGCGCCTTCGGCGCGGGCGGCCCCTCCTGCCATGTGACCCGGCCCGGCGCGCGCAGCTGCTCGATCACGGTGCGGTTGTGCTCTTCGGCGAAAAACTGGTGCAGCGATTCGGCTACCACCGGCCCCACGTCGTTGACTTCGAGCAGTTCTTCGAGCGACGCGTCCATGATCGGCGTCAGCGAGCCGAAGTGCTTCGCCAGATCTTTCGCAGTCGATTCGCCGACGTGACGAATCCCCAGCGCGTAGATGAACCGCGCGAGCGTCGTGTGCTTGGCTTTTTCGAGCGAGTCGAGCAGGTTCTGCGCCGATTTGTCGGCAAAGCGATCGAGCTCCGCGAGTGTCGCGAAGCCGAGATTGAACAGATCGGCCGGCGTGCGTACGAGGTTCTGTTCGACCAGTTGATCGATGATCTTTTCGCCGAGGCCGTCGATATCGAGCGCGCGCCGCTGCGCGAAATGCCACAGCGCCTGCTTGCGTTGCGCCGGGCAGATCAGCCCGCCCGTGCAGCGCGCGATCGCCTCGTCGGGCAGCCGCTCGATCGCCGAGCCGCACACCGGGCACTGCGTCGGCATCACGAACTCGCGCGCGTCGGCCGGACGGCGGTCGAGCAACGCGCTGACCACCTCTGGGATCACGTCGCCGGCGCGCCGCACGATCACGGTATCGCCGATGCGGATGTCCTTGCGGCGCACTTCGTCCTCGTTGTGCAGCGTCGCATTGGTGACCGTCGCGCCGCCGACGAACACCGGCTCCAGCCGCGCGACCGGCGTAATCGCGCCGGTGCGGCCGACCTGCACGTCGATCGCGACGAGCTTCGTCAGTGCTTCCTGCGCGGGGAATTTGTGCGCGAGCGCGAAACGCGGCGCGCGCGACACGAAGCCGAGCGCATCCTGCTCATCGCGGCGATTCACCTTGTACACCACGCCGTCGATGTCGTACGGCAGCTTGTCGCGCTTCTCGCCAACAGCCCGGAAAAAACCGAGCAGACCATCGGCGCCCTGCACGACCGCGCGCTCGCCGTTGACCGGCAAGCCCATTTCCTTGTACCAGTCGAGCAGTTCGCTATGCGTGGCCGGCATCGCGATGCCTTCGAGCACGCCGATCCCATACGCGAAAAACGATAGCGGCCGCTGCGCGGTGATCTTCGAATCGAGTTGACGCAGACTGCCCGCCGCCGCGTTGCGCGGATTCGCGAATTCGCGTTGTTCGGCGGCGCGCTGGCGTTCGTTCAGGCGCTCGAAATCGCGCTTGAACATCAGCACTTCGCCGCGCACGTCGAGCACGTGCGGCACGCGCTTACCCTTGAGCGTCAGCGGAATCGAACGGATTGTGCGGACGTTTTCGGTGACGTTTTCGCCGGTCGTGCCGTCGCCGCGCGTGGACGCCTGCACGAACACGCCGTCGACATAGCGCAGCGAGATCGCGAGGCCGTCGAATTTCAGCTCCGCGGCGTAGTCGACCGGCACCGGCGGCTCGCTCGCATTCTTGCCGAGCGCGTCGCCGACACGCTTGTCGAACGCGACGATGTCTTCATCGGCGAAACCATTGTTCAGCGACAGCATCGGCTGGTCGTGCACGACCGGCTCGAAGCCGCTCGCGGCCTCGCCGCCGACGCGCTGGGTCGGTGAATCCGGCACGATCAGATCCGGATGCTCGGTCTCGATACGCTCGAGTTCCTTGAACAGCTTGTCGTATTCCGCGTCCGGCAGGTCCGGTTGATCGAGCACGTAATACGCGTAGTTCGCGCGTTCGAGCTCCGCGCGCAGCCACGCGGCCCGCTCACCCGGAGCGCTGGTTTCGGAAGAAGGGACGGGAGTTCGGGCCATGCTGTCGGAAGCTTCTCAAAGGTCAAATTCGGACATCGGATTATCGCAGGAAGCGTGCCCCTTTACATCGGCCGAATGGGCGACCTGGGGCTATTGCGGAGCGCTTTTGGTCGAGTTTGCAAGGCCTGCCCGTTGCGCTGTTCGCGTCGTTGACCCACGCTTCGCTGCGCCGCGAAAACCCTGCGCTGCACAGCGGGAAACGGCTGCGTATCGCCGCGCGCCGATAAGAGCACTCGACTACCGCAACGCATCAATGATGCCGCCAGAAACGAAAACGGCCGCACGATGCGCGGCCGTCCTCAAACACCAAAACGTTGCTGCAGCCTTATTGACTGAACAGGCGCCGCGTAGCCGGCGAACCCGCCGGAATCCCCGCCTGTTCGAGCTTCGCGTACAGCGTCATCAGCTGCTTTTCGATCGCCAGCAGCGCGCTTTCCGGCAACGGCCGGCGGCCATCGTCGACCACGCGCCCGCCGATACGCTCCGCGAGCGACTTCGCGTAGTCGCACATCAGCCGGAACGGCAGGATGTCTTCGTCGGCGACCGGTACGTCGAGCACCAGCGTGATCATCTCGCCGCCTTTATACGTAAGGTCGTCGCGCAGGAAATTGGTGTCGCCGAATTGCAGCATGAACACAGGACTTTGGCGCGAGTCGAGCTTGACGAAGCGCGTGCCGTCGCGCGACAGCAGCAGGCCGTCTTGCGACGCGACCGCCTGCACGTAGTTGGCCGACCACGGCGCGCCGTCGGACAGCACGTTGATCGACAGTTGCGCGTCGCACTGCGCGGCGAAGCCGTCGAGCTCGCGCGCCATCGCGACCGTTTCCAGCATGTCGGGAAATTCCGGCGCCGCGTCGAGCGCGTCGGCGAACTGCTGAACGCCGGTGACGAACTCGGAAAACTCGAGCTCGTTCAGCGCGCCGCTGCGATTGGCCAGTTGCGCGGCCGCGCGCAGTTCCTCGTAACGCGCACCGTTCTGCAGCAGTTCCCACGCACCGCCGCCTTCGGGCTTGCCTTCGATATGCACCGGCTTGCTGCCCGCGCGGCGCAGACGCTGCGCCAGCGGAATCACCTTGTCGCCGGCTACCGCGCCATTCAACCGGATCGGCACGATGCAGTCGATACGACGATCGACGATCGCCGGCGGCGCCGACGAAATCGTCGTGGCGGCGGGAAGAATCGGCTCGACGCGATCCTGCGCCGCCTGTGCCTGCGCCTGCGCTGGTGTCTGTTTAGCCGCGCTCGCCTCGGCAGACCGCTCCGTCTCGCCGGCTTGCATCGCGGCGTGGTCATGTCCACCTTCGGCCTCGGCCGTGGCATCGGCGGCCGGATAACCGTTCGGCGAGGTCATTTCGGCCTGGATATCGGCCGGCGTATCGAGCGGCGCCGCACTCGCGCCGAACGTCGGCTCGACACGCGCAGCGGTCGGATCCGCGCTCACGTCAGCGCCCGACGCGCTCGCCGCCGGCTCGCGCCGCGTCGTGGGCCGGGCCGGTTCGATGAACGGGCTCTGCTCCTCATGCTCGTCCCGTGCAAAGCTCTCGGCGGTCTCGGCCGGCATTGGCCGCGGCATCTTGCGGCGCACCTTCGCGCCCTGCCACGCGTTGTACACGACCACGCCGCCGACCACCACGGCGCCAGCGCCGATCAAACCGAGTGTCAACTCGTCCATGCATGCTCCATCAGCAATTCTTCTATTCGCGCGGCGCGGCGTTCGGTTCAGGTATCGCGCGGTCTTCATGCGAAGCCGCTGCGCTGAACGCACCCGCCTACGAAGGCTTCAACTTAAACAATATTCTGGGCGAAACCGGCGGCCGTTTCCATGTCGACCGCGACGATCCGCGACACGCCCTGCTCCTGCATCGTCACGCCGATCAGTTGCTGCGCCATTTCCATCGCGATCTTGTTGTGCGAGATAAACAGGAACTGGGTTTTGTCCGACATCGCCCGCACCAGATTCGCGAAACGCTCGGTGTTGGCGTCGTCGAGCGGCGCGTCCACTTCGTCGAGCAGACAGAACGGCGCGGGATTCAGCTGGAACATCGCGAACACCAGCGCGGTTGCAGTGAGCGCTTTTTCGCCGCCCGACAGCAGGTGAATCGTCGAATTCTTCTTGCCCGGCGGCTGCGCCATCACCTGTACGCCGGCGTCGAGAATTTCGTCGCCGGTCATGATCAGCTTCGCCTGACCGCCGCCGAACAGACGCGGGAACAGCTCGCCGAAATGACGGTTCACTTCGTCGAAGGTGCTTTGCAACAGCGTGCGCGTTTCCGCGTCGATCTTGCGGATCGCGTCTTCGAGCGTTTCGATCGCGCTGGTCAGGTCGGCCGATTGCGCGTCGAGGAAAGTCTTGCGCTCGCTCGCGGCCTTCAGCTCATCGAGCGCGGCCATGTTGACCGGGCCGAGCGCGATGATCGCGTTGTTGATACGCGTGACTTCGCCTTGCAGATACGACGGCTTCATATCCGGCGTGAGCTTGGCCTGCAGTTCGGCCTCGTCGACGCCCGCCGCCGCGAGCTGCTCGATGAACTGCTCGCCGTTCAGACGCGCGGCCTGCTCCTTCAGTTGCAATTCGTTGATACGGTCGCGCAGCGGCTGCAACGCACGCTCGGCGGTGAGACGGGTTTCGTCGGCCGCGCGCAGCTTCGCGGTCAGATCGTCGAGTTCGACGCGCGCCGCGCGCAGTGCCTCTTCCTTGACCGCGCGGATATCGAGCGCGTCCTGCAAGCCGGTGTGCGCGGTCTGCTCGTTGATCGTTTCGAGTTCGGCGCGCGCGTCTTCGAGAGACCCGGCGACGCGTTCGCTCTGCTCGTGCGCGACCTGAATGCTGCGCTTCAGCTCGTCGATACGGTTCGCCATGTTGCGCGCGGCAAAGCGCGCGTCGGTGGCGGCGCGATCGAGATCGCGCGCTTCGCCGCGCGCACTGGTCAGTTGCTCGTCGAGCGCTTCGAATGCCAGCTGATGATCTTCGAAACGTGCCTGCAACTCGGCCAGCTCACCGTCGTGGCGCTCGAAGTTCGCTTCCGATTCGGCTCGCAGCGCGCGCTGCTCGTCGATCTGCGCGGTGATTTCTTCAAGCTCTTCGCGAATCTGCGTGCTGCGCTGCGTATAACGTTCGTGCGCCTGGGTGAGCTTCAGCACGTCCATCTGCAATGCGTGCACGCGCTGGGTTGCGCGTTCGGCCTGCTGCCGCACGTCGGCGAGCGCTTGTGCGGCTTGCGTATGCGCGGCTTCGGCGCGGATCGCGGTGGCCTTCGCCTCGTCGGCGAGCAGCGCCTGCGCGCGCACCTGGCGGCCGAGATTCTCGATTTCCTGCTGACGCCCGAGCATGCCGGCCTGTTCGGAATCGGCCGCGTACAACTGCACGCCGACGCGCGTCACCACATGGCCTGCCTTGACGACGAACGCGCCGCCCTCCGGCAATTGCGAACGCATCGCGAGCGCCTGCTGCAGATCGTCGGCGACGAACGACAGGCCGAGCCAGTCGCTCAGCACCGCGCGAATGCCTGCGTCCTCGATGCGCACGAGCGACAGCAGCGAGCGGAGCGTGCCCGGCGCGGCTGCCGCCGGCTGACCCGCCGACGGCGGCGCGTAAAACGCCAGCTTGGCCGGCGGCGCGTCGGTCGCGAACGCCTTGACCCAGTCGAGATTCGATATTTCGAGCGCGGCAAGACGCTCGCGCAGCACTGCTTCGAGCGCGGTTTCCCAGCCAGCCTCGACATGCAGCTTCTTCCACAGACGCGGCAGGCTGCCCAGTTCGTGCTTGTCGAGCCACGGCTGGATCTTGCCCTCGGTCTGCACGTTTTCCTGCAACTGCTTCAATGCGGCAAGACGCGCGTCGAGCTGATGAATCTGCGCGCTTTCGGCCTGCACGCGCTCCTGCGCGGCGCGGCGCTCGGCGTCCAGACGCGGCAGCGTTTCCTGCGCATCGGCAAGCCGCGCCTGCGCGTCGTGCAGGATTTCCTCATGCTCGGCCAGTTGCATGCGCAACTCTTCGAGCTGCGCTTCATCGGGCGCATCCAGCCCGCCCTCTTCCGACTTCAGCCGCTCCTGACGCTGCTGCAATTGCTGCAACTGCTGATCGGCATTGCGCTGATGCGCGGCTTCGAGCTTGAGCGCCTGCTCGGTCTGCGCGATGCCGCCACGCTCGGTGTTCAGCTCGGCCTGCGCGTCGCGCCAGCGCGCCTCGAGCGCGGGCAGCGCGTCGTGCTTCGCGGCCGCGTCTTCTTCGGCGAGCGCGGCCTTTTCTTCGGCGACGGCCAGTTGTTCCTCGGCGTCGGCGATATCGTCCTGCGCCTTCGCGGCCTGCGACTGCCATTGCTCGCGCTGCGCGGTCAACGCGGCGATCTGCGCTTGCACCCGGTTGCGCGATTCGACGATGAAGCGGATCTCCGCTTCGAGCCGGCTTACTTCCGCATTCGCTTCATACAGCGCGCCTTGCGCGCCTTGCATCGCGTCGCTCGCCGAGTAATGGGCGACCCGCAGCGTTTCGAGTTCCAGTTCGACTTCGCGCAGCTTCGCAGTCTGCGCCTCGAGGTCGATCTGCGCCTGTTCGATCGCGCGCTGCTGGCGCTGCTGCTCGCCGCCCGCTTCGTTCTTGCGCAGCAGCCACAGCAGACGCTGCTTTTCCTCGCCGTCGCTCTGCAGCTCGCGATAGCGCGTCGCGACGATCGCCTGCGCTTCGAGCTTTTCGAGATTCGCACCCAGTTCGCGGACGATGTCCTCAACCCGCGTCAGGTTCTCGCGCGTGTCGTGCAGACGGTTCTCGGTCTCGCGGCGGCGTTCCTTGTACTTCGACACGCCGGCGGCTTCCTCGAGAAACACGCGCAGCTCTTCCGGCTTCGCCTCGATCAGGCGCGCGATCATGCCCTGACCGATGATCGCGTAGGCACGCGGCCCGAGGCCGGTGCCGAGGAAGATGTCCTGGATGTCGCGGCGACGCGCCGGCAGATTGTTGATGTAGTAGCTCGACGTGCCGTCGCGCGTCAGCACGCGCTTGACGGCGATCTCCGCATACTGGCCCCACTGGCCCGCGGCGCGGCCGTCGGCGTTGTCGAAAACGAGTTCGACGCTCGCACGGCTGCCGGGTTTGCGGGCGGTCGAGCCGTTGAAGATCACGTCCTGCATCGACTCGCCGCGCAATTCCGACGCGCGCGATTCGCCGAGCACCCAGCGCACCGCATCGATAATGTTGGATTTGCCGCACCCGTTCGGTCCGACGACACCGACCAGTTGGCCGGGGACCTGGAAATGCGTGGGATCGACGAAGGATTTGAAGCCAGCGAGTTTGATCGAGGTCAGACGCACGGCGATTTCGCTGTTTGAGAAAGAATGATAGGTGGCTCGCGAGGTGGCGCCAGTCGTTCACCGCCGTAGCGGGACGGTCCCACGCAACCTCGCGAACCTTCGCAATTCGGGCACCGGCTGCACGCGCCCGGGTCCTGCCCGCTTACCGTTCAAGCTACCGCTCAGTGACCGTTCAGTGGCCATTCAGGCATCGCTCGAACAGGCACTTACACGCACGCGCCGGCTAATGAGGGGGAATCATACCATCGCGCGTGAGCGATTCTTACCGCCCTTACGGTGGTCGTCGCGATCGTCGTGGCGGGGGTGCCCGTCATCGTCCGCGGAGGGCTCGTCGCATGCGTTAGTGCCGTCGATCGCCGGATCGGGCGGGGCCGTCTTCGTGCGATGGACCCAGCTCGATAACGCCGAGGCGAGCACGATGCACGCGCCGCCGGCCCATTCGCGCGGCCCCGGCATCTCGCCCGCGAACAGCCACGCGGAAAGCGCAGTCACGACGAGTTCGAACAGCATGATGATCGACGCGCGATTGGCCGGCACGCGCGAAAGACCGTACTGCACCAGCATGTTGTTCGATGCGAGCAGCAGCCCGAGGCCGAGCACCAGCAACGCCGCGGTGCCGAGATGCGCGCCGGTGGGCGGCGCGGGCATCGGTTCGAGCAGCGCCGCGAGCGCGCTGAACAACGCCGCGCCGCCGAAGATCGTCGCGGTGCGCATTTCGGGTTTCATGTCCGGCAGAACCCGGCTCGTTTTCAGGATCAGCACGTTGCTCATCGCAAAGCCCATGCCGCCCGCGAGACCCGCCCATTCGGCCAGACTGCCGGGCATCGGAATGCCGAGTTGCGGCGACCACAACATCGTCACCGCGCCGGCAAGCGACAGCGCGGCGAGCGCCGCGCCCGACCACGTGAGCCGCTCGTGCAGGATGAAATGCGCAAACAGCGCGGTCCATGCGGGCGTCAGATAGAACAGCAGCAGCACGCGCATCACCTGGCCGTGGATGGCCCCCCACACGAAGCCGAGATTCGTGATGCCCGCGGCGAGCGCGAGTGCCGGCAGCAGCCAGTGCCAGCGCACGGTCTTCAGCGCGTGGCGCCGCACCAGCAGCACGAACAGGCAGCCGGCGCCGCTCGTCAGCGCGCTGGCCGCCGTGCCGGTCACGCCGAGCGCAGCCAGCATACGCAGCGGATACCAGACCATCCCCCATACCGACGCGCCCAGCATGATCGCGAGCGTCGGCCAGCCGTTGCGAAGCCATGTGCTCATGGGAAGCGGCTCCGGCGGGTAGGCTTCGGCGCCTGACCGGCTCGGCCGGCCTTTGCGGGGAGCGCTCCATACGGCGCGTCGCCGGGTGCGCGGGTCATGCTTGCGCCCGGCGTGCTCGCTCGCGTCGCATGGGCGCCAGCGAGCGCCGCGTGGTCGGGCCAGTTTCGTCCGCGTCCGTGCGGAATTGCTGCGTACATTCCTGCTCCTGCATGTCTCTTTGCGCGAACCGCGCGCGGTTCGCTTCGTTTCTGCCGCGGCCTATGCCAACGCACCGCCTGTTTTGAGCGAGGCCCGCAAGCCTTTTACGCCGCGCGCTCGCGTTGCCAGCGGGTCGCCGCGCGTCAGACGCGCCACGCTATAATCGTCCGTTCGCCGCCGCTGCCGGCTGGCCCGCCGCGCGCCTGAGATGCCGTTTCATGCGCCGCGCGCCCGCTGACGCGCGCACCCGGTTTTCCCGTATCCGTCCGCGTTCATCCGATCAGGCTACTTCGTCCGTGAATCCGCTACTCGACACCCTTCAGCCCTATCCGTTCGAAAAGCTGCGCGTGCTTTTCAAGGACGTCACGCCGCCGGCCGGCCTCACGCATATCAGCTTCGGCATCGGCGAGCCGAAACATCCAACTCCGCAACTGATCCGCGACGCCGTCATCGATTCGCTCGGCGGCCTCGCCGCGTATCCGGCCACGCTCGGTTCGGCGCCGCTGCGCGAGTCGATCGCGAAATGGGTCGCGCAGCGCTACAACCTGCCGCCGCTCGATCCGCTCACTCAGGTGCTGCCGGTGGCGGGTTCGCGCGAGGCGCTGTTCGCGCTCGCGCAGACGGTGCTGAACCCGCGCCGCGATGCCAGCGATAAAGCTGACGATAAGGCTAACAATCAGCCTGCGATCGTACTCTGTCCGAACCCGTTCTACCAAATCTACGAAGGCGCGGCGCTGCTCGGCGGCGCGCAGCCGTACTTCGTCAACAGCGACCCGGCGCGCAACTTCGCGTGCGACTATTCGGCGGTGCCCGCCGACGTATGGGCCCGCACCCAGCTGCTCTACGTGTGCTCGCCGGGCAACCCGACCGGCGCGGTGCTGACGCTCGACGACTGGCGCGAACTGTTCGCGCTGTCGGATCGCTACGGCTTCGTGATCGCGTCGGACGAGTGCTACTCGGAAATCTATTTCGACGAAGCCAATCCGCCGCTCGGCGGCCTCGAAGCGGCGCACAAGCTCGGCCGCGGTTTCGAGCGGCTCGTGATGCTCTCCAGCCTGTCGAAGCGCTCGAACGTGCCCGGTATGCGCTCGGGTTTCGTCGCCGGCGACGCCGCGATCCTCAAGGCCTTTTTGCTGTACCGCACGTACCACGGCACCGCGCTGTCGACGGTGTTCCAGAGCGCGAGCATCGCCGCGTGGAACGACGAAACGCACGTGCGCGAAAACCGCGCGAAATACCTGCAAAAATTCACGACCGTGACGCCGATGCTCGCCGACGTGCTCGACGTGCGTCTGCCGGACGCCGCGTTCTATCTGTGGGCGAACGTCGCGCGCACCGGCCTCTCCGATACCGAGTTCGCCCAGCGTCTGTACGCCGACTATAATGTGACGGTTCTGCCGGGCTCGTTCCTCGCGCGCACCGCGCACGGCGTGAACCCCGGCCGCGATTTCGTGCGTCTCGCGCTCGTCGCCGATGTCGACGAATGCACGCAAGGCGCGCAGCGAATCGTCGATTTTTGCCGCTCGCTGCAGCGCTAGGCCGTCGGGCCGCCTGAGCACCGCCTCCCCTTCTTCAGACTTCAACTCTTCAGAAAATCACGCATATGTCGCAACAACTTCAGAGCATCATCGACACCGCCTGGGACAACCGCGCCGACCTGTCGCCGAAGGCCGCGCCGGCCGAAGTGCGCGAGGCCGTCGCCCACGCGATCGAGCAACTCGATAAAGGCGTTTTGCGCGTCGCCGAAAAGAAGGACGGCGACTGGGTCGTCAACCAGTGGCTGAAGAAGGCCGTGCTGCTGTCGTTCCGTCTCGAAGACAACGCTCCGATGCCGGCAGGCGGCTACAGCCAGTTCTACGACAAGGTGCCGTCGAAGTTCGCGAACTACACCGCTGAAGACTTCGCCGCCGGCGGCTTCCGCGTCGTGCCGCCCGCGATCGCGCGTCGCGGTTCGTTCATCGCAAAGAACGTCGTGCTGATGCCGTCGTACACCAACATCGGCGCATACGTCGACGAAGGCACGATGGTCGACACGTGGGCCACCGTCGGCTCGTGCGCGCAGATCGGCAAGAACGTGCACCTGTCGGGTGGCGTGGGCATCGGCGGCGTGCTGGAGCCGCTGCAGGCGAACCCGGTCATCATCGAAGACAACTGCTTTATCGGCGCGCGCTCGGAAGTGGTGGAAGGTGTGATCGTCGAGGAAAACTCGGTGATCTCGATGGGCGTGTACCTGGGCCAGAGCACCAAGATTTACGACCGCGAAACCGGCGAAGTCAGCTATGGCCGCATTCCGGCTGGCTCGGTGGTGGTGGCGGGCAATCTGCCGTCGAAGGACGGCACGCACAGCCTGTACTGCGCGGTGATCGTCAAGAAGGTCGACGCGAAGACGCGCGCGAAGGTCGGCCTGAACGAGCTGCTGCGAGGCGACTGATGGCGCGCGGCACCAAAACCGTCGTCTACGGCATTCCGAATTGCGACACCGTGAAGAAAGCGCGTGTGTGGCTGGAAGAACACGGCGTCGAGTTCGAATTTCACGACTTCAAGAAGGCCGGCGTGACCGAGCCGCTCGTGCAGGACTGGCTGAAGGACGTGAAGCTCGACGCGCTGCTGAACCGCCGCGGCACCACGTGGCGCGCGCTGTCCGACGACATGAAGGCGGCCGCCGAAACGCAGCCTGGCGCGATCGCGCTGATGATCCACAAGCCTTCGGTGATCAAGCGGCCGGTGCTGGTGGTCAACGGTCGCGTGAAGTCGCTCGGTTTTTCCGCGGATGACTACGCGGCGCTGTTTGCATGATTTTTTAGTCAACGCGGCCTCGCCGCGTGCATCAAACGCTGTTGCCGGCTGCGGTACTTCACCGCCAGCCGGCATTTTTTCATTTCAAAGTGGCTTGTACTGAATCCATGTCCGGCACCCTCGCCCTTACCGAACAACTGATCGCGCGCGCTTCCGTCACGCCCGACGACCAGCATTGCCAGCGTCTTCTGATCGAGCGCCTGGCCGCGCTCGGCTTCGAGCACGAGACGATCGAATCCAACGGCGTGACCAACCTGTGGGCCGTCAAGCGCGGCGTCGACGGTACGCGCGGCAAGCTGCTCGCGTTCGCCGGCCACACCGATGTGGTGCCGACCGGTCCGCTCGAACAATGGCAATCGGCGCCGTTCGAGCCGACCCATCGCGACGGCAAGCTGTACGGTCGCGGCGCGGCCGATATGAAGGCATCGATCGCGGGCTTCGTCGTGGCGAGCGAGGAATTCGTCGCCGCGCATCCGGCACACCGCGGTTCGATCGCGTTTCTGATTACGAGCGACGAGGAAGGCCCAGCGACCGATGGCACCGTCAAGGTGGTCGAAGCGCTGCAGGCGCGCCGCGAACGGCTCGACTACTGCATCGTCGGCGAGCCGACCTCCAGCCAGCGTTTCGGCGACATGGTCAAGAACGGCCGGCGCGGTTCGATGTCGGGCAAGCTGATCGTCAAGGGCGTGCAGGGGCATATCGCCTATCCGCATCTGGCGAAGAATCCGGTGCATCTGCTCGCGCCGGCGCTGGCCGAACTGGTGGCCGAGCGCTGGGACGACGGCAACGAATATTTCCCGCCGACCACCTGGCAGGTGTCGAACCTTCATAGCGGCGCCGGTGCGACCAACGTGATCCCCGGTCATGCGGACGTGATGTTCAACTTCCGCTTCTCGACGGCCAGCACCGTCGAAGGTCTGCAACAGCGCGTGCATGCGATCCTCGACAAACACGGTCTCGAATACGATCTGCAATGGACGGTGAGCGGCCTGCCGTTCCTGACGCCGCGCGGCGAGCTGTCGAACGCGCTCGCGAGGGCGATCAAGGACGAAACCGATGTAGACACCGAGCTGTCTACCACTGGCGGCACGTCCGACGGCCGCTTCATCGCGCGCATCTGCGAGCAGGTGATCGAGTTCGGCCCGCTGAACGCCAGCATTCACAAGATCGACGAACATATCGAAGTCGCGCACATCGAGCCGTTGAAAAACGTGTATCGCCGTGTGCTCGAACAACTGATCGCCTGAGCGGGGACTATTTGCAATGACGCTTCCGTTTTCCACCGTCCGCGACCTGCTGCGTTTCGCGGTGTCGCGCTTCAACGAAGCCAAGCTGTCGTTCGGTCACGGCTCGGCCAATGCGTACGACGAAGCTGCCTACCTGGTGCTGCACACGCTGCATCTGCCGCTCGATCTGCTCGAGCCGTTCCTCGACGCGCGCCTGACCTCAGCCGAAATCGACGCCGTGTTGCGGGTAATCGAACGGCGCGCCGCCGAACGCGTGCCGGCCGCCTACATCACCCAGGAAGCGTGGATGCACGGCTTTCGCTTCCACGTCGACGAACGCGTGATCGTGCCGCGCTCGTTCATCGGCGAGCTGCTGCAGGACGGCCTGCAACCGTATGTCGACGATCCGGAACAGGTCGGCGCGGTGCTGGAGTTGTGCACCGGCTCCGGCTGCCTCGCGATTCTCGCCGCGCACGCATTCCCGAACGCGGACATCGACGCGGTCGATCTGTCCGGGCCCGCGCTGGAAGTCGCGACGCGCAACGTGGCTGATTACCATCTCGACGACCGTGTCGCGCTGTTCGAGGGCGATCTGTATGCGCCGCTCGCCGAGCGCCGCTACGACGTGATCATCAGCAATCCGCCGTATGTGAACGCGATGTCGATGCAGCAGCTGCCGGCCGAGTACCAACACGAGCCGGAGATGGCGCTCGCGGGCGGCGCGGACGGCATGGACATCGTGCGCCGGATCATCGCCGACGCGCGCAACTGGCTGACCGACGAAGGCGTACTCGTCGTCGAAATCGGCAATGAGCGCGAGCACGTGGAAGCGGCCTTCGGCGGCCTCGATCTGGTGTGGCTGCCGACCAGTGCCGGCGACGACAATGTGTTTCTGATCCAGGCGCGGGACTTGCCCGTCTAAGCGCGGCATGCGGTTCGTACGATCGCGCAGCGTGCGCGATGACGGAGAGCCCGGCCGAGCCGGGAGCGCATCGGGTTCGATAGCTGACGCGCGCCTCGGATCACGAAACCGCCGCCGCGCCCGCCGCCATCGGCTCGACTGACGCGCAACGGCTTCGCCAACTGTTCGCGAACTTATGCAATTCGACCTGCTTCATGTAGGCACGCTGGTTGCCCTTGCGCATATCCTGGGCATCATCGCGGCCGCCCACGCGATTCTTCATACCCGCACGTCGCAAGGCGCGATCGCGTGGGCGGTGTCGCTGGTCGCGATGCCCTATCTGACGCTGATCCCTTACCTGTTCCTCGGCCGCAGCAAGTTCGCCGGCTACGCGGACGCGCGCCGCGTCGAAAACGAATTGCTGCGCACGCGCGCGCATCCGCGAATCTGGGACACCAAAGCGTCGTCGGCGGGCGTGCCGACGCAGCAGCTCGGCGCACGGCTCGTGCAGTCGCTCACGCGGCTGGGTGGCATGCCGTTCCTGCCGGGCAACACCGTGCGCACGCTGGTGAACGGCACCGCGACCTTCACGGCGATTTTCGACGCGATCGAAAACGCGCGGCACTACGTGATCGTGCAGTTCTTCATCGTGCGCGACGACGCGCTCGGCGACATGCTGAAGGACCTGCTGATCGCGAAGGCGAAACAGGGCGTGCGGGTCTACTTTCTGTACGACAGCATCGGTAGCTTCGACCTGCCGCACCGCTACGTCGCGGCGCTGCGCGCGGCCGGCGTCGACATGCATCCGTTCGCGACCAATCGCCGTTTCGTCAACCGTCTGCAGCTGAATTTCCGCAATCACCGCAAGATCGTGTCCGTCGACGGCGAGCGCGCGTTTGTCGGCGGCCATAACGTCGGCGTCGAATATCTCGGTGCGAAGCCGCCGCTGTCGCCATGGCGCGATACCCATATCGAGGTGCGCGGCCCGGCGGTCGAAAGTATCCAGTTCGTATTCATCGAGGACTGGTACTGGGCCACGCAGCAGTTGCCGGACTTCGACGTGCCGCCGGACCCGGCGGCAGAACAGGCAGAACAGACAAACCCGGCCGAGCCCGCAGCCCCGGCAGACGCAACCGCGCCGGCTGAAGAGCCCGATGCCGCGCACAACATGCACTGCATCGTCATGCCGAGCGGTCCCGCCGACAAGCAGGAAACCTGCTCGCTGTTTTTCGTCGAAGCGATCAACGCGGCGCGCGAGCGCGTCTGGATCACGACGCCGTACCTCGTGCCCGATGAAGCGGTGTTCGCCGCGCTACGGCTCGCGGTGCTGCGTGGCGTCGACGTCCGTATCCTGATTCCTAGCCGGCGCGATCACCTGGTGGTGTTCGCCGCGTCGAAGCTGTATGCGTACGATTCGCTGCGCGCGGGTATCCGCGTCTTCCGCTACCAGCCGGGCTTTCTGCATCAGAAGGTGGTGCTGATCGACAGCGTGGCGGCCGCGGTCGGCAGCGCCAATCTCGACAACCGCTCGTTCCGGCTCAACTTCGAGATCATGGTGCTGACCGTGGACCGCGGCTTTGCGCTCGAAGTCGAAACGATGCTGCTCGACGATTTCGCCGAGGCGCGCGAGATCGACCGCCGCGAATACCGCAATGCGCGCGCGTGGCGACGCATGCTGATGCATGTGGCGCGGCTTTTTTCGCCGATCCTGTAAGCGCGCCGCGAACGTCGCGCATGGCCGGCCGGCTTGCGCGTAGCGCCAAGGCATGGGCCGGCTCTCATGCACCGCTTCACGTCAGCAACTCACCGCCGCGCTTCACAACGGCGCTTCGCAACAACGCCTCAAAGCAGCGCTTCGATATCCGCGGTGATCGCCTCGGGCTTGGTCAGCGGCGCATAGCGCTTGACGACGTTGCCGTCGCGGCCGATCAGGAACTTGGTGAAATTCCACTTGATCGCTTCGAGACCGAGCAGCCCCGGCGCCTCGCCGGTCAGATAGCGAAACAGCGGATGCGCGTTCGCGCCGTTCACGTCGACCTTGTCGAACATCGGGAAGCTCACGCCGTAGTTCTTTTCGCAGAATGCGCCGATCTGCCCGGCGTCGCCCGGCTCCTGCTTGCCAAACTGGTTGCACGGAAACCCGAGCACCGCGAGCCCGCGTGCCGCGTACGCATCGTAGAGCTTCTGCAGGCCCGCGTACTGCGGCGTGAATCCGCATTCGCTCGCGGTGTTGACGATCAGCAGAACCTTGCCCTGATATTGCGCGAGACTCGCATCCTCGCCGCCGAGCGTGCGCGCCGAAAACGAATAAATCGATGTCATGTGCCCTCCCCGTGAAAGCCGTCAGTCTATGCCAAAAGCCTCGCCGATACAGTCGGCCGAATGGCCGATGACAGCCTGGCGCGCCGCGACATCCGCGGTAATCTGCGCGTTACGCGCGACGGCGGTCCCGGCAGTCTAAAATAGCGGTTTTCTTCAGCCGGCCCCGTCGTGATCCGCTTCAATCAGTTCAGCCTCGCGCGCGGCACCAAGCCGCTTTTCGACAACACCACGTTCACCTTGAACCCCGGTGAAAAAGCCGGCCTTGTCGGAGCCAACGGCGCGGGCAAGTCGACACTGTTCGCCGTGCTGCTCGGCGAGCTGCACGCGGACGGCGGCGATTTCTCGATCCCGCCGACCTGGCGCATCGCCCACGTCGCGCAGGAAACTCCCGCCGCCGATAAAACCGCCCTCGCCTATACGCTCGACGGCGACGCCGCGCTGCGCGACATCGAAGCGCGCATCGCCACCGCCTCCGCCGCACACGACGGCGCGGCCGAAGCCGAAGCACACGCCGCGTTCGCGGACGCCGACGGCTACACCGCGCCGGCCCGCGCCGAAGCGCTGCTGCTCGGCCTCGGCTTTACGCTCGAACAGACCCGCGAGCCGGTCAGCAGCTTCTCCGGCGGCTGGCGCATGCGCCTGAATCTCGCGCAGGCGCTGATGTGCCGCTCCGACCTGCTGCTGCTCGACGAACCGACCAACCACCTCGACCTCGACGCGATCGTCTGGCTCGAAGACTGGCTGCATCGTTACGCGGGCACGCTGATCGTGATTTCGCACGACCGCGAGTTTCTCGATTCGGTCTGCAATGTCACGCTGCATCTGGAGCAGCAGCAGATCAAACGCTACGGCGGCAACTACTCGCAATTCGAAGTGCTGCGCGCGCAGCAGATCGCGCTGCAGCAGAGCGCGTACGACAAGCAGCAGCGCACGGTTGCGCATCTGCAAAGCTATATCAACCGCTTCAAGGCTCAGGCCACCAAGGCGCGCCAGGCGCAAAGCCGCGTCAAGGCGCTCGAAAAAATGGAACTGATCGCGCCCGCGCATGCGGCGTCGCCGTTCACGTTCGAGTTCCGCACGCCCGATTCGGCGCCGAATCCGATGATGGTCATGGAAGACGTGCGCTGCGGCTACCACGCGGAAGACGGCAGCGAGATTCCGATCGTCGAGCGCGTGATGCTGTCGATCCAGAACGGCCAGCGCATCGGCCTGCTCGGCGCGAACGGCCAGGGCAAGTCGACGCTGATCAAGACGCTGGCGGGCACGCTCGAAGCGCTCGCCGGCCACGTGCGCGAGGGCAAGGGTCTGCGCATCGGCTACTTCGCGCAGCACCAGCTCGAAACGCTGCGCGCGGACGACACGCCGTTGCAGCATCTCGCGCGCCTCGCTCCCGACACGCGCGAGCAGGAATTGCGCGACTTCCTCGGCAGCTTCAACTTCTCCGGCGATATGGCGACCGCGAAAATCGCGCCCTTCTCCGGCGGCGAAAAAGCCCGTCTCGCGCTCGCGCTGATCATCTGGCAGAAGCCGAATCTGCTGCTGCTCGACGAGCCGACCAACCACCTCGACCTCGAAACGCGCCACGCGCTGACGATGGCGCTCGCGCAATTCGAAGGCACGCTGATCCTGGTGTCGCACGACCGCCATCTGCTGCGCGCGACGACCGATCAGTTCATGCTCGTCGCGAAGCATCGGCTGCAGGAATTCGACGGCGATCTCGACGACTATCGCGACTGGCTGTTGCAGCACGCGGCCGAGCAGCGTGCGGCGCTGAAGGCCGGCGCGGCGGCCACGGCAGGCACGGGCAACGGCGCGGGCAGCGACAACGGCGTGAACCGCAAGGAGCAGCGTCGCCTCGAAGCGGAAACGCGTCAGAAGCTCGCGCATCTGAAAAAGCCGCTGCAAAGCCGTATCGCGAAAATCGAAAAGGAAATGGATGGGCTCAACGCGGAGAAAGCGACGCTCGATGCATTGGTCGCCGATCCGGCCAGCTATGAGCCCGAACAGAAGAACAAGCTGACGGAGGCGATCCGCCGTCAGGCAGACGTGAACGCGCGCCTCGATACGCTCGAAGCCGAATGGCTCGAAACGCACGAGGAACTCGAACAGATCGGCTAGCGGCAACTGGCGACACGCCAGGGCCGGGCCGCGCCGGCATCCACGGGAGCTTGGCTTTGTCATTTGCGAACTCGTCGTCCGGGCCATCGGAGGAGCAGGCGCCCGCCTCCCCGGCCATCCCGCCACCGTTGCAGGGGCTGCGCGTGCTCGATCTCACGCGTCTGCTGCCGGGTCCGGTCGCCGCGCTGCGCCTCGCCGAACTCGGCGCCGATGTGCTGAAAATCGAAGCGCCCGGCGCGGGCGACCCGACCCGCACGATGATGCAGTCGTCGAGCGACCGCGTCGCGGGCCGCCCCGGCGCGTTCTACCGGATGGTCAATCGCGGCAAGCGCGAGACCCGTCTCGATCTCAAATCGCACGCCGGACGCAACGTGCTGCGCGCGCTCGCGGCCGAAGCGGACGTGCTGATCGAGAGCTTCCGGCCCGGCGTCATGGCGCGGCTCGGCCTCGGCTACGACGCGCTGCGCGAGGCCAATCCTCGGCTCGTCTATTGCGCGATTAGCGGCTATGGGGCGAGCGGCCCGTTCGCGGACCGTGCCGGCCACGATCTGAACTACATCGGCTACGCGGGCGTGCTCGATCAACTGGCGGGCCGCGACGGCGCGCCGATTCTGCCCAACTTCCAGATTGCCGATCTGCTCGGCGGCGCGCTCGCCGCGGTCACGCAGATTCTCGCCGCGCTGTGGCATGTCGCGCGCGGCGGCGAAGGCCGCTTCGTCGACATATCGATGACGCACGTCAGCCACGCGCACAACGTCGTCGCGCAGGTCGCGCTCGCCAACGACGGCGCCGCGCCGGCCGCCGGCGCCGGTCTGCTCAATGGCGGCGTGCCCTGCTACAACCTGTATCGCACCAGCGACAGACGCTGGCTTGCGGTCGGCGCGCTCGAACTCAAATTCTGGGAAACGCTGTGCATGGCGCTCGATCGGCCCGAGTGGGCGACGCGTCATTGGAGCCTCGGTCAGGCGATCGGCGGCCCGGACGCGGTGGCGCTGATTCAGGAACTGGCCAATGTGATCGGCACCCATACGCTCGACGAATGGCTGCAGGCGCTCGAATCGCTCGACTGCTGCGTGTCGCCCGTGCTGACGCCGGCCGAGGCCGCACGGCATCCGCTGTTCGATCCGAACGCGTAGGCGGCGGAGAGTGAAAGCGTGGAAGGAGCGGTCGGGCGCGTGAATGGCGGCATCAGCCGCCGGGCGGATTAACGCGGATCGTGAAGCCGCCACGCGATGCGGAGCCACAGAAAGTCAGGCGCGAACCGCGAAGAAGGCTCGCCGCGGTTCGGGCAGGATTGGTAAGAAACTAGGGGAGAAAAGCGGCGACATCGGGCCGCCGTTGCGAGACAAGCAAAGCCCGTGCGTAAAACGAAAGACAAACACCGGCTGCCAGCGGATAAACACGAATCACGGCGGACGCGGATACAGAGCAAACCGCGCCGCCTGTTGTCAGTACTTAACGCCGCACCACCGTCTGTCTGGGCAGAGTCTGGCGCGGCGATTTTTCGTCGTCGTACAGCAGATGCTTGCGGCCTTCCACATGGCGGCTGATCGTGGCGCGCACCTCGGCGGCGGTAACATCTTCCGCGACGACCCGGCGCGATATTTGCCCGGCCGTATCGATCCATTCGACGATCCGGCAGGCCCCGCCCCAAGGCTGGCGAATCGGTGCGGAGACCCGGCAGCCGCGCACATGGATGGGGCGCTCGGCTACGGTTTCATCGAGTTGTTTCAAAGCGCGATCCTTTTTCGGCATCAGAAGGGATGCAATCCCTCGCAGCTTAGAAAAAAGGTATGGCGGCCAGGTTACAGACAATATGGAGTTATTTACCGCGCATTACGGCGTGCAAGGTGCACGCCACGGATACGGCGCGCACTTTCGCCGCAAGCCCGCTTAATCAAGCGTGCGCACCCGGTCGATCGCCTGTTCGATCCGTTCGACCGCAATCACCTGTAAGCCTTCGATCGGCTGCTTAGGCGCATTGGCCTTCGGAATCACCGCGACCGAAAAGCCGAGCTTGGCCGCTTCCTTCAGACGTTCCTGACCACGCGGCGACGGCCGGATTTCGCCGGCAAGCCCAACTTCGCCGAACACGACGAGCCCCTTCGGCAGCGGCTTGTTGCGCATCGACGAATGGATCGCGAGCAATACCGCCAGATCGGCGGCGGGCTCGGAGATTTTGACCCCGCCCACCGCGTTCAGGAACACATCCTGATCGAAACAGGCGATGCCCGCGTGCCGGTGCAGTACCGCGAGCAGCATCGCGAGACGGTTCTGTTCGAGGCCGACCGCGAGACGCCGCGGATTCGGCGCATTAGCCGAGTCGACGAGCGCCTGCACCTCGACCAGCAGCGGGCGCGTGCCCTCCTGCGTGACCAGCACACAGGAACCCGGCACCGACTGCTCGTGCTGCGACAAAAACAACGCCGACGGATTCGCGACGCCGCGCAAGCCGCGCTCGGTCATCGCGAATACGCCGAGTTCGTTGACCGCGCCGAAGCGGTTCTTGATCGCGCGCACGAGGCGGTACGACGAATGCGTGTCGCCCTCGAAATACAGCACCGTGTCGACGATGTGTTCGAGCACGCGCGGACCGGCAAGCGCGCCCTCTTTCGTCACGTGGCCGACCATGATGATCGTCGTGCCCGACTGCTTGGCGATGCGCGTCAACTGCGCCGCGCACTCGCGCACCTGCGCGACCGAGCCCGGCGCCGACGTCAGTGCATCGGAATAGACGGTCTGGATCGAGTCGATCACCGCGACGTCGGGGCGCTGCTCGGCGACGGTCGCCTGGATTTTTTCGAGCTGGATTTCCGCGAGCAATTGCAGTTCGCTCGCCTTCGACCCGGGTTCGAGCAACGCCAATCGTTGCGCGCGCAACGCGATCTGCGCACCCGACTCCTCACCGCTGATATAGAGCGCGCGTTTATCCGCCGCGATTTCGGCGAGCGACTGCAGCAGCAGTGTCGATTTGCCGATACCCGGATCGCCGCCGATCAGCACCACGCCGCCCGGCACGAGACCGCCGCCGAGCACGCGATCGAATTCGCTGACGCCGGTGGAAAAGCGCGGCACATCCGAGGCTTCGATGTCGGCGAGGCGCCGCACCGGCGTGCTCTTCGCGAGTGACTGGAAACGATGCGTGGACGGCCCCTCGGCCACCGATTCGACCAGCGTATTCCACGCCTGGCACGACGGGCATTGACCGGACCACTTCGGCGACTGGCCGCCGCATTCGCTGCAAACGTACAACGTCTTCGCTTTCGCCACGCGTTACTCCGCGCGAACCGGCACACGCGGCGCGACCGCGCACATCAGCTCATAGCCGATCGTGCCGCAGGCCTGCGCGACGTCGTCGATGGGCAGCGCGTTGCCCCACAGTTCAACGCGCGAGCCGACGTTGGCGGTGGGCACCGGCGTCAGATCGACGGTCAGCATGTCCATCGATACGCGTCCGACGATGCGCGTGCGCACACCGTCGACGATCACCGGCGTGCCTTCCGGCGCGACACGCGGATAGCCGTCCGCGTAACCGCACGCGACCACGCCGATGCGCATCGATCCGCGCGCGGTAAACGCCGAACCGTAGCCGACCGTGCTGCCTTCGCTCAACGTTTGCACCGCGATCAGTTCCGATGCGAGCGTCATCGCCGGTTGCAGGCCGGTGCCGTCGATCGCGGCCGTCACGCCCGATGGCGACGCGCCATACAGGATGATGCCGGGGCGCACCCAGTCGAAATGCGCTTCCGGATGCCACAGCGTCGCCGCGGAATTCGAGAGGCTGCGCGCGCCGGCAATGCCCTGCGCGCCGCGCTCGAATGCTTCCATCTGATAGGCGATGCCGCGTTCGCCGTCGGCATCGGAAAAATGGGTCATCAAGGTGATCTGGCCGACGCCCTGACACGCGCGCGCGCGTTCCCACGCGGCGCGGAATTTCTCGACCGTGTAGCCGAGCCGGTTCATGCCGGTGTTCATCTTCAACTGGATATTGACCGGTTTGGACAGGCGCGCCATTTCGAGCATGCGCAGTTGCTCGTCCGAATGCAGCGCGGTGGTGAGGCTATAGCGGTCGATCACGTCGATATCGGTCGGCCGGAAAAAGCCTTCCAGCAGAAGAATCGGGCCCGCCCAGCCCAATTCACGCAACTTCACCGCTTCTTCGAGGTCCAGCAACCCAAAGCCGTCGGTTGCGCGCAAACCCGGAAATACCCGCGCAAGCCCATGCCCATATGCATTGGCCTTCACGACGGCCCAGATTTTCGATTTCGGCGCATAACGCCGGGCAACGGCAAGATTATTGGCGAGAGCGGCGGTATGAATCGTGGCTGAGAGGGGGCGCGGCATGGGATTTTTACGTAAAGACACTTGCGAATCAGCGGCTTACACGGCGTTTTCAACGCTGGGCGGCCCGCTGGACGGTGCGATCAAGGATTCTGCTAGTCCGAATTCAGCTATTTTCATGATATAAAGCCGTGCGCACAACCCATTTCGATCGGCATAAGCCCGGACGCATGATAAACGGCCGGGGCGGACAGACCGCAGCGAGGACAGCATCGCATCAGATGAAAAAAGGTTTTTACACCATCATGGCCGCGCAGTTTTTTTCGTCGCTGGCCGACAATGCGCTTCTGATCGCTGCTATCGCACTGCTGAAAGATCTTCACGCTCCGAACTGGATGACGCCGCTGCTCAAGCTGTTCTTTGTGCTGTCGTACGTCGTTCTTGCCGCCTTCGTCGGTGCCTTCGCCGACTCCCGTCCGAAAGGACGCGTGATGTTCATCACCAATACCATCAAGGTCGTTGGCTGTCTGACGATGCTGGTCGGCGCGCATCCGCTGATTGCGTACGGCATCGTCGGCTTTGGCGCGGCGGCCTATTCGCCCGCCAAGTACGGCATTCTCACCGAGCTGCTGCCGCCTGACCGACTGGTCGCCGCGAACGGCTGGATCGAAGGCACCACGGTCGGCTCGATCATTCTCGGCACGGTACTCGGCGGCGCGTTGATCAGCCCGCATATCGCCGCGCCGATCCTCAGGCAGCACATCCCCACCGTCAATACACCGGCCGAAGCTGCGATGCTCATCATCATGGGCATTTATGTGGTTGCCGCGCTTTTCAATCTGCGTATTCCCGACACCGGCGCGCGCTATCCGAAGCAGGAGCATGGGCCGATCCGCCTGATCACCGATTTCGCCGACTGCTTTCTGGTGCTGTGGCGCGACAAGCTCGGCCAGATTTCGCTCGCGGTGACCACACTGTTCTGGGGCGCGGGCGCGACGCTGCAATTCATCGTGCTGAAATGGGCCGAGGTATCGCTCGGCATGTCGCTGTCCGAGGCCGCGATTCTGCAGGCGGTGGTGGCCGTCGGCGTCGCGGGCGGCGCGATCTTCGCGGCCTCGCGCGTGCCGCTGAAAAAGTCGTTGTCGGTGCTGCCCGTCGGCATCATGATGGGTATCGCCGTGATGCTGATGGCGTTCTACACCCGCGATCTGTTTCCCGCGCATTGGGGCCTCTATTTCGGCCGCATGCATGTGCCCGGCTATCTGGTATTCGCGTATGTGTTCCTGATGGTCGTCGGTGGACTGTCAGGCTTTTTCGTCGTGCCGATGAACGCACTGCTGCAGCATCGCGGGCACGTGTTGTTGTCCGCCGGGCACTCGATCGCGGTGCAGAACTTCAACGAAAATCTGTCGGTGCTGGTGATGCTGTGCCTGTACGCGGTGCTCGTATGGCTCGACGTGCCGGTCGCCGCGGTCATCGTGCTGTTCGGCACCTTCGTGTGCCTGATGATGTGGCTCGTGATGCGCCGTCACCAGGCGAACCAGCGCGCGTTCGACTCCGTCGCGCTGATCGGCGAAGTCAGGCACTAAGAGCGGTATCGAACCGGCAAACCGCTTCACTCGCGAGCCCGTCACGGCAAATTCGCGCGCCCTCCTTCTTCCTCGCTTGACCATGACCCAACCGATTCCCAATGTGCTGACGATCGCTGGTTCGGATTCCGGCGGCGGCGCCGGCATTCAGGCCGATCTGAAGGCTTTTTCCGCGCTCAGCGCGTATGGCGCGAGCGTGATTACCGCGCTGACCGCGCAGAACACGCGCGGCGTCACGGCCATTCACGCGCCGGATGCGGGCTTCATCACCGCACAGCTCGATGCGGTGTTCGACGATATCCGCATCGATGCAGTGAAGATCGGCATGCTGGCCAATGCGCCGATCGCGCGCGCGGTCGCCGATGCGCTGCGCCGTCATAAGCCGAAGCACATCGTGCTCGACACGGTGATGATCTCGAAGAGCAATCACGCGCTGCTGCTGCCCGATGCGGTTGCGGCGGTGCGCGACGAACTGCTGCCGCTCGCCGATCTGCTGACGCCGAATCTGCCGGAAGCGGCGGCGCTGCTCGGCACGCAGTGCGCCGCCGACGAAGCCGGCATGGTTGAACAAGGCGAGGCGCTGCGCGCGCTAGGCGCCCGCGCGGTGCTGATGAAAGGCGGCCATCTGAGCGCGGCCGACAGCCCCGACTGGCTGGTGCAGGACAGCGGCACGCTGCGTCTGGGCGGTCCGCGCGTGCCGGTGAAGAATACGCACGGCACGGGCTGCACGCTGTCGTCGGCGATCGCGGCGCTGATTCCGCAGCGTGCCGATCTGGCGAGCGCGGTCGCGGATGCGAAGGTCTATCTGACCGGCGCGCTGCAGGCAAGCGAGCGGCTCGACGTCGGCAGCGGGGTTGGACCCGTGCATCATTTTCATCGCTGGTGGTGACGGCGAGAGCGCCGCTTCCGTTCTGCTTTACTGCTGAGACCGCGGCCGACAGCGCCGACGCTCCAGCGCCGCGCTTTATTGCCGCGCGTAGCGCCGTGCCTGCTCAGGCCACTCGTCGGGCACGATAAAGCCGCGCGAGCGCTCGATCAGATTACCGGCGTGGTCTTCGACGAACGCGGCAACCATCACCGGGCCGGGCTGGTTCGACGTCGATGCGGCGAGCGTGAGTGCATCGACGTACGACGCATCCGCCGCGCCGGGCTGTTCGCGTTGCATCGTCAGTCGCGGCGCAAGCCATTCGAGCCGCGGCAACGCGCGCCACATCCGCGCATGCGCAAGCGCAAAAGCTGGCCAGTCGCCGCGCGTCACCCACCAGCCGCGACCATGCGCCGGATCGAGTTCGGGCGCATCCGCCGGCGTCTCGCCATGCCGATAGAACAGCCAGCCTTTGACGAACATTTGCGGCGTCCACGCGCCCGCATAGCCGGTCGATGCAAACTCGTCGCGCGCGCTCAACGGCAACTGATGATTGAGCAGATGCGCGAGCTTGAGATCGAAACGGTCTTTCAGATTGGGGCCGACGTAATCGGCGAGACGTGCTGGCGTCGAATCATCCGCGTTGCTCGTGTTGCTTGTGCTGCACACATTGCCCGCGTGCAGATAGCACTTCACCGCAAGCTCCCAATGCAGCCGCGCGCCCTCGTGGCTCTCCACCAGAAAATCGCATTCGCCGAGCGTGACGCCCGCATGCCGTAGCGCGACACCGGCCGCGACCAGCCGGGCCGCCGGACCGTGCTGCAGGAACCAGCCGAGCAGCCGTTCAGCGTAGCGGCCAAGACGAGTGATACGAGTCGCCGCGAGATCGCGGTGCAGCGGGTCGGGATTGGTATCGAGCGCGTAGAGCCAGTCGATCGTGGCCTGCCATTCCTGTGCTGTTTCGAACGGATTCGCCAGCACACCCAGCGGAGGTTGCGGACGCAATAGATCGGGACTCAGCAGCAGCCACGCGAGATCGCGGACGGCGGCATCGCGCAATGGTTCGCGCGGGAGATTGAACGGCGTACTGAATTGAATGCTGGAAGGCAGGTCTGACGACGCGGCGATCCGCGTCTCGCCGCGCGCCCCGAGCAATGCAGTGAAAAGCGCGGCGCGGCTGGCAGGCTCGATGGCATCGCCCGCCGCTCCGTCATTCGACGTGATCACTCCGCTTCGCTCGACGGCGCGCCGCCGCCCTTGAGCCACGTATCGCGCGCGAGGCACAGATCCGCCCAGGCCTTCGCCTTGTCCGGCAGACTGCGCAGCAGATACGCGGGGTGATACGTGACGATCACCGGCACGCCCTCGTACGTATGCACGCGACCGCGCAGCGACGAAATGCTCGCCTCGGTCTTCAACAGACTTTGCGCGGCGAATCGCCCGAGCGCGACGATCAGCTTCGGCTTCACGAGCGACACCTGACGTTGCAGATACGGCTCGCAGCGCGCGACTTCATCCGGCTGCGGATTGCGGTTACCGGGCGGACGGCACTTGATCACGTTCGCGATATAGACATTCGTGCCGCGTGCAAGCGCGAGCGAATGCAGCATGTTGTCGAGCAGCTTGCCGGCCTGACCGACGAACGGCTCGCCCTGGCGGTCCTCGTTCTCGCCAGGTGCCTCGCCGATCAGCATCCAGTCGGCGTCGCGATCGCCGACGCCGAATACCGTGTTCGTGCGCTTCTCGCACAGCCGGCACGCCTGACACGCGGCGACGCGCTCGCCGAGCGCGTCCCAGTCGAGCGTGTGGATGGCGGGCAGCATCGGTGCGTCGTGGCGTGCTTCGGCGGAGGTGAATGCGGATGCCGGTGCGCTCGCGGACGGGTCGTCGAACCACGCGAAGTCGTCATCGGGCGGGATATCGAGGTTCGACGGTTCGGGGGACGGCTGGGGCTGTTGCGACGAGGGTTGCCGCGGCGCGTCGTCTTCGTATCGCGAGTGGGACGGTGCCGGTTCGCGTTGCGTCGGCGGCTCGCGTGTGTCGGCGGGTGAGCGCATCGATTCGCGCATCGATTCACGCACGGGTGGGGTCGCGGTCTCCGCACGCTGGATGTGCGCAACGGCTTCCGCCGCTTCGGCAGGCGCATCGTGCGCACCATGCGCAATGTCGCTAGCCGGCGCCGCCTCGGCATGGTCCGCAGTCTGCGCATCCCCCGCTACCTCGCGCGCCGCGATCCCGCGACGCACCCACAGCGGCGAGAGTCCGAATTCTTCCAGCACCGATTCATGCAGCGCCATCTGCGCCCTCCATGGCAAACGAATAACGCATCACGATCGCGTCCTCCCGGCTGCGATGTCGCGCCGGATAATAATTTTTGCGCCGGCCGATCGATGCGAAGCCGAAGCGCTCGTATAGCCGGATCGCCCGATGATTCGACGGCCGCACTTCGAGCAGCAGCCCTTCGAGCTTTTCGGCGCGCGTGATGCGCACCGCCTCGCGCAGCAACGCGAGACCGGCGCCCGCGCCTTGCGCCTGCGGCGTCACGCACAGATTGAGCAGATGCATTTCGTCGACTACCGGCATCAGCACGCAATAGCCGATCAGCGCGCCTGTCACGTGCCGCAGACAGACGCCGAAATAGCCGTTGCGCAGCGAGTCGCCGAAATTGCCGCGGCTCCACGGAAACTCATACGCGAGCTTCTCGATGGCGGCGACTTCGTCCAGGTCGCTTTCGGTCATCGGCGACATGTAGCGGTCCGTGAGTAGCACGCCGCTCATGGACTCGCCTTATCGCCGGACGTGTGCCCGCGCGCGCCATCGCGCGCACTGCTCGCCGCCTGCTCCGCCCTCGCCGCTTTTTCGGCAATGCGCTCGGCCGTGGTCTGCGCGACCTTGTCGCGCACGTAGTCGGGCGCGGCCTGGTCGGCGCGCACCGTGCGTCCGGCATGAAACGCGCGCAGTGCAGCGTAAGCGAGCGGCACCGCATGCGGCAGCGCGTCGCCATCAATGCGCCGCGCGGCGGCCGCCGCCGGCAGTCGCTCGCCGAACGCGGCTGCCGCATTGCCGGCGAGCGTGAACGGTACGTCGGGCAACGCGAGCCGATCTGGCGCATCGAGCGACGCGGTTTGCACGGTGCGCCATTCGTGTTGCGCGTCGTCCCACGCGTAATCGGCCCAATAGATTTCGTCCATGCGCGCGTCGAGCGCGGCGAGCACACGGGTTGCCGACGGATCGCGCAGACGGGCGCTCTCGGCACACGCGAGCAGCGTACCCACCGGCACGACCGGCAGATTGAGGCCGAACGCGAGGCCCTGCGCGACGCCGGTCGCGGTGCGCAGACCCGTGAACGAGCCAGGACCGGAGCCGAACGCGATCGCATCGCAGTCCGCGAGCGCGAGACCGGCTTCGTCGAACAGCTCGCGAATCGCGGGCAGCAGGCGCGTGCTGGAAACCGCGCCGGTCTGTTCGTGGCGCAGCCAGATGCGGGGTTCGGCGGTGGGCTGACCGATCGCATCGACGCTCGCTGACAGCAGCGCCGCCGAACAGAATTCGGTCGAGGTATCGAGGGCAAGGAGCACTGTTTGAGTCATGGACCGTATTGTAATCGGCACCGTGCGCGCGGATGGTGGTTTGCGGCCAGCTTGCGCGGAAGCTGGAGCGCACGTCTGCAAGGGCCCGCCGTTTGGAATAAGCCCTCGGCTCCGTAGCGGCGCTGCGTTGCTATGATTCCCGGCCGACCTCATCGCTCGCTCAACGAGACAAACGACCATGACCGACATCAACACCCAGTTCGCACAAGCCCAGCAAGACGTCCAGCAATTGCCGGAGCGTCCGGGCAATCTCACCCTGCTGCGCCTCTACGCGCTCTTCAAGCAAGGCAGCGAAGGCGACGTGCAGGGCGACAAACCGGGCTTTACCGACATCGTCGGCAAATACAAGTACGACGCGTGGGCCGCGCTCAAAGGCACCGCACCGGACGCTGCGAAGCAGCAATATGTGGAGCTCGTCGAATCGCTGAAGAGCGGTACCGCGGCCTGAATCGATCGCGCTTCGCGCGCTCGCCGCGAAGCGCGTGAGAGGCCAACGCCGTCGCTGTCCCCGGCGCTGGCCAGACGCAACGTTGCGCCGCTCGTCCGACGCCGCAAAAGCCGCTGCCCTACCTCATTGCAGCGATCTTTTCTCCAGGGCACGCTATGAACAGTGGCGCAGTGCAGCAAACTTCTATATAATGCCGCCTGCGCTTCACTGTGTGGCTCCGCTTTCGAGTAGTCCGCGCAAAGCAGCGTCCCATAGCGTTTGCTCCAATCCAGTTTAGAACCTGTCCCCTTCTGCCTAGCCCTCTACGGGCTCAAGTCCCAGGCTGGCGGCACGCCATAGTGGCATGTCGCATTCGATACAGCTTCTAACAAAAAGCTCGCCTTCATTGTCGCGAGTTGCCCCCGTTTTTTGATTTGCTCGCTGCTTCTTTGCTCGCTGAATCCGACGACTTGGGTATGCCGATTGGCGTTGACGTTTCATTTGATGAACCCCCAGGATCGTTTTAAGGATTCACATGACTTTGAGCAACACTCCTAGCAGCCCGTTGAACGCGATCGCCGATGAGGCGCTCGGTCTTGCCCCCGCAGCGAACACCACGCCGGCCGATGCGCCGGCTGACGCCGGCAAGCCGACCTTCGCGTCGCTCGGGCTGTCCGCGGACGTCGTCTCGGCGTTGACCGCCGCCGGCTACGAGCACCCGACGCCGGTTCAACAGCGCGCGGTGCCCGCCGGGATCGCCGGGCGCGACCTGCTGGTTTCGAGCCCGACGGGCTCGGGCAAGACCGCCGCCTTCATGCTGCCGGCTATCGAGCGTTTCTCCCAGCTGCAAAAAGCCCAGGCAAGCCAGCCGCGCGAGCCGCGCCCGGCCGACGGTGGCCGCGGCCGCCGTCCGCAGCCGGTCGCACGTCCGACCATGCTGGTGCTGACCCCCACGCGCGAACTCGCGATGCAGGTCACGACCGCCGCGGCAACGTACGGCAAGCACCTGAAGCGGCTGCGCACCGTCAGCATTCTCGGCGGCGTCGCCTACGGCCAGCAGCTGATGCTGCTCGCGAAGAACCCGGAAATCCTCGTGGCCACGCCGGGCCGTCTGATCGACCATCTCGAACGCGGCCGCATCGATCTGTCGCAACTGCAGATTCTCGTGCTCGACGAAGCCGACCGCATGCTCGACATGGGCTTCATCGACGACATCGATACGATCGTCGCCGAGACGCCGGCCACGCGTCAGACCATGCTGTTCTCGGCCACGCTCGACGGCAAGATCGGTTCGCTGACCGGCCGTCTGCTGAAGGATCCGGAGCGTATCGAGATCGTCCAGCGCATGGAGCAGCGCACCAACATCGCGCAAACCGTCCACTACGTCGACGACCGCGATCACAAGGACCGTCTGCTCGACCATCTGCTGCGTGACGAAGGCCTCGACCAGGCCATCGTCTTCACGGCTACCAAGATGGACGCCGACCAGCTCGCGGGCCGTCTGGCCGACGCCGGCTTCGAATCGGCCGCGCTGCACGGCGATCTGCCGCAAGGCGCCCGCAACCGCACGATCCGCGCACTGCGCGAGCGCCGTGTGCGCGTGCTGGTGGCAACCGACGTCGCCGCGCGCGGTATCGACATCCCCGGCATCACGCACGTGTTCAACTATGACCTGCCGAAGTTCGCCGAAGACTACGTGCACCGTATCGGCCGTACCGGCCGCGCGGGCCGCTCCGGTGTCGCGGTGAGCCTCGTGCATCACGCGGAACAGGGCGCGCTGAAGCGGATCGAGCGTTTCGTGCGCACGCCGCTGCCGGTCAACGTCGTCGAAGGTTTCGAGCCGCGCAAGGCGCCGCCTTCGGGCAATGGCCGTCCTGGTTTCGGCGGCCGCGGTCGTCCGGGTGGCAACGGCGGCCGCCGCTTCGGCAGCGGCTCGGGCAAGCCGGGCGGCTACGGCGGCTCGCGCAGCGGCAATAGCAATGGCAATGGCAACAGCTGGGGCAACAAGTCGGCTGGCGGTTCGCGCGAAGGCGGCTATGGCTCGCGCGACGGCCAGGGCGGCTCGCGTGACGGTTATGGTTCGCGTGAAGGCTACGGCGGTTCGCGCGACGGTTATAGCGCACGCCGCAACGACGGCCCGCGCACGGCGCGTCGCGGCAGCTAATCGCTGTTCACCGCTACTGATCGCGGTAGCACGCAGGCAAGCGGCCAGACGAGGCCGCTACGCTTGCCGCGCAACGATGCGCATCTGACAGCCCGGACGATTTCCTTCGTCCATCAAACAAAAAACCGGTGCTCAGGCACCGGTTTTTTTTCGCCCGGCGCTCGCCCACCCTAAATTTCACGATGTGACAAATTTTTTTGCGTCGTAAAAAATCATGTTGCAAGGCACAAGTGCGCAATTGCGATAGGGAAAATAACGTTTCTCAATATGAAACTAAAATCACAACCGATTGATTTTAATAAGGAATAAATATTGGAAAAACGCTTTGCTGCGTCTATTGAGGGATCGGCGATTTGCCTAGACTCTTATATAAGACTTCACGAAACAGAACGCCCCAGCAGGCCGGACGCTTCGACGAAGACAGAGTCACCCATCCTCGATAACCGGCAAATAAGGAGCACGTCATGACGATGACCCGCGAGCAGCAAGCGAAGCAACTCCAACAACAATGGGAAACCGATCCGCGCTGGAAAGGTGTCAAGCGCACCTATTCAGCCGACGACGTGATCCGTCTGCGCGGCTCGGTGCAGGTCGAGCACACGCTCGCCAAACGCGGCGCCGAGAAGCTGTGGGCCGCCGTGAACAACGAGCCATTCGTGAACTCGCTCGGCGCGCTGACCGGCAACCAGGCGATGCAACAGGTCAAGGCCGGCCTCAAGGCGATCTATCTGTCGGGTTGGCAAGTCGCGGGCGATGCGAACGTCGCCGGTGAAATGTACCCGGACCAGTCGCTGTATCCGGCCAACTCGGTGCCGCTCGTCGTCAAACGCATCAACAACACGCTCACGCGCGCTGATCAGATCCAGTGGTCCGAAGGCAAGAATCCGGGCGACGAAGGCTATGTCGACTACTTCGCGCCGATCGTGGCCGATGCGGAAGCTGGCTTCGGCGGCGTGCTGAACGCGTTCGAGCTGATGAAGGCGATGATCGAAGCAGGCGCATCGGGCGTGCACTTCGAAGACCAACTCGCCTCGGTCAAGAAGTGCGGCCACATGGGCGGCAAGGTGCTGGTGCCGACCCGCGAAGCGGTCGCGAAGCTGACCGCCGCGCGTCTGGCCGCCGACGTGTCGGGCACGCCGACCGTGCTGCTCGCCCGTACCGATGCGGAAGCCGCCGACCTCGTCACCTCGGACATCGACGACAACGACCGCCCGTTCCTGACCGGCGAGCGCACCGTCGAAGGCTTCTTCCGCACCAAGCCAGGCATCGAACAGGCGATCTCGCGCGGTCTCGCGTACGCGCCGTATGCGGACATGATCTGGTGCGAAACCGGCAAGCCGGACCTCGCGTTCGCGAAGAAATTCGCCGACGCGATTCATAAGGAGTACCCGGACCAGCTGCTGTCGTACAACTGCTCGCCGTCGTTCAACTGGAAGAAGAACCTCGACGACGCGACGATCGCGAAGTTCCAGCGCGAACTCGGCGCGATGGGCTACAAGTTCCAGTTCATCACGCTGGCCGGCTTCCATGCGCTGAACTACTCGATGTTCAACCTCGCGCACGGCTATGCCCGCAACCAGATGACCGCTTTCGTCGAAATGCAGCAGGCGGAATTCGCGGCGGCCGAAAAGGGCTTCACCGCGGTGAAGCACCAGCGCGAAGTCGGCACCGGCTACTTCGACGCGGTCACGCAAACGGTCGAGCGCGAAGCATCGACGACCGCGCTGCACGGTTCGACCGAAGACGAACAGTTCTTCGACAAGAAAGTTGCCTGACGCCGAGAGCACGCGGGCCGGCCGTTGGCCGCTCCCGTGCCCCGATCCCGGGAACGATCGGCAAAACGTCGAGCGACGCCGTCAGAGCGTCGCCGGCACAGGGAGGGGCCATGCCGCCCCGGACTCGCAGCACGCCCTGCAGTGAGCGTTGCGGCGAGCTTCGTGAGGTGAGGCCGGAGTCTGAGAGAAGCCAGCACGCGCCAACAGCGTGCGGCAAACCTGAACGCGCCGGCGCCGACGTCATACCGCCGGCGCGTTTTTTTCGAAACCGTCCAGATCGCAATGGATGCCAACCGCGCGCCGTTTCAGCGATACACGATCACCGGGATCTTCGTATGCGTCAGCACCCGCTGCGTTTCGCTGCCGATCAGCAGGCTGCCGAGTCCGCGCCGCCCGTGCGAGGCCATGAAGATCACGTCGCAGCCGCCCTGCTCGGCCGCTTCGATGATGCCGAGATACGGCGCCGGATGCACGCTCGTGCGGCTCTGCACACTCACGCCGACCCGACGCGCGGCCTGTTCCACCTCGCGCAGATGCAGGCGTGCCTCGCGCTCGCTGCGCTGCAGGAATTCGCCGGGCGGCTCGACCGCGACGTCGGAGAACGGCGAGTACGGATATTGCGGCAGACACGCGTACGCGGTAACTCGCGCGCCGACAGCCTGCGCGAGATCGATCGCGCCCGCCATCGCCTTGCGCGACAGGTCTGAACCATCGGTCGGAACCAGGATGTGCGTGAACATGATGTCCTCCGTCACCGGCTGCGCGCAGCGCGGCGTCAGCGTTCAACGAAGCCCGGCCCGCGGGCCGCTCGCATCGATTGTAGTGCGTGCGGATGTGGGTGAGGATCAGTCGAGGGTCTGTCCGGATGCCGGAAGTCCGGTACGCATCACGCGGCCGTGTCGTGCCGCGCAAGCCGCGCGCTCAGTTCCAGTAGCCCGGCTCGCCGTAGGTGTGCTTGAGAAAATCGAGGAACAGCCGTACCCGCAGCGGCAAATGGCGGCGCTGCGGAAACACCGCGTGAATGCCGATTGGCGGCGCGGCGAATTCGTCGAGCACGGTCACGAGCCGGCCGGCCGTGAGTTCCGCGCCGACCTCCCACCACGAGCGCCATGCGAGCCCGTGCCCGGCAAGACACCATTCGTGCAGCACCGCGCCGTCCGAGCATTCCATCGTGCCGGATACCTTGATCGACACGACCTTGCCGTCCTGCTGGAACATCCAGCCGCGCTGCTGGTTCGCGCTCGCGCCGAGCGCAAGGCAGTTGTGGCGCGCGAGATCGGCGAGGCTATGGGGCGCGCCGCGCCGGCTCAGATACGCGGGCGCCGCGACGCACACGCGGCGATTTTCGGCGAGCTTCAGCGACACGAGCGACGAATCCGGCAGCTCACCGAGGCGCACCGCGCAGTCGAAACCTTCGTTGACCAGATCAACGAGACGGTCCGACAGATCGAGCGTAATCGACACATCCGGATGCGCGACCGTGAACGCGGGCACCAGCGGCGCGACATGCCGCCGCCCGAAACCGGCCGGCGCCGACAGCCGCAGATGGCCGCTCGCCTTCACGCCGCCCGCCGACACGCTCGCCTCCGCGTTGTGCATGTCGTGAATGATGCGCTGGCAGTCCTCGAGAAACGCCGAGCCCTCGAAGGTCAGCGTGATCTTGCGGGTCGTGCGCACCAGGAGCTTGACGCCCAGGCGCTCCTCGAGCGCATCGATACGGCGGCCGATGATCGCCGGCGCGACGCCCTCGGCGAGCGCCGCCGCGGACAGACTGCCCTTGGCCGCGACGATGACGAAAGTCTCGATCTGCTTGAAACGGTCCATGAACGATGCGCGCCGCGCTTGACGCCGAAAGTGAGTGTGCGCGTGAGATTAGGTATAGAAAAGTAAAAGATCAAGTGATCTTTAGCCTATTTCTGTGCGTCTGATGCTACCAATAAAATCGATCCCGACCTCTGAATGGAGCGCACGGCAATGTCGGCCACAACGACACCTTTCCCGCGAGCAGTGATCTTCGACGCCTACGGCACGCTTTTCGACGTGCATTCGGTGATCGCCGTCGCGGAACAACTGTTCCCCGGCCATGGCGATGCGCTGTCGCGGCTGTGGCGCCACAAGCAGATCGAATACACGCAGTTGCGCACGCTCGCCGCGCGGGTCGACGCGCCGGACGAACACTACCGTCCGTTCTGGGACATCACGCTCGACGCGTTGCGCTTCGCCGCGAAAAAACGCCAGCTCACGTTGGGCCGCGTGGCCGAAAAGCGGCTGATGGACGAATACGCGTGCCTGTCCGCCTTTCCCGATACGGTGCCGGCGTTGCGCGCATTGCGTGACGCGGTCGACGCGCCGCGCCTCGGTCTCGCGATCCTGTCGAACGGCGATCCGCGCATGCTCGACGTCGCGCTGAGGAGCGCCGGCATGAGCGCGCTGTTCGACCACGTGCTGTCCGTCGATGCCGTGCGCGCGTACAAGCCGTCGCCCGCTGCCTATGCGCTCGGTCCCACCGCGTTCGGCGTGCCCGCGCGCGAGATCGTCTTCGTGTCGTCGAACGGCTGGGACGTGGCCGGCGCCGCATGGTTCGGCTTCACGACGTTCTGGCTCAACCGGCACAACGCGCCGCTCGAGGAACTGGGCGTCACGCCGCATGGCACGGGCAGCGGCATGAACGATCTGCTGGGCTTTCTGCAGGGGTTCGCGGCGCCGGCGCCGCCACACGTGAACCATCGAAACACGAAGCACAGCGGCGGCAGCCGCAAGCGCGCCAGCCCGCGCGTATGACGACTGCGCCTCCCACTCACCCACTGCTTTTCAACCTTCGCATTTCTGCAATTTCTGCAACCTGACCGACCAAGGAGAAAACATGACGAACTCGCTGTCGCTGCCGCAGGGCATGGAAATCACCGGCGACATCGCGCCCGGTTTCGAGGCGATTCTGACGCGCGACGCGCTGGAACTCGTCGCCGCGCTGCATCGCACCTTCGAGCCGCGCCGCCAGCAGTTGCTGCAGGCGCGCGTCGAACGCGCACAGCGGCTCGATGCCGGCGAGCGGCCCGACTTCCTCGCCAGCACGAAAAGCGTGCGCGAAGGCGACTGGACGATCGCGCCGCTACCGCACGATCTGCAATGCCGGCGTGTCGAAATCACGGGCCCCGTCGAACGCAAGATGATCATCAACGCGCTGAACTCGGGCGCGGATTCCTACATGACCGACTTCGAGGATTCGAATGCGCCGAGCTGGCATAACCAGATCACCGGTCATATCAATCTGAAGGACGCCGTGCGCCGCACGATTTCGCTCGAACAGAACGGCAAGTCGTATCGGCTCGACGACAAGACCGCGACGCTGATCGTGCGTCCGCGCGGCTGGCACCTCGACGAGAAGCACGTAAAGGTCGACGGTAAGCGCGTATCTGGCGGCATCTTCGATTTCGCGCTGTACATGGTGCACAACGCGAAGGAACTGCTCACGCGCGGCTCGGGCCCGTACTTCTATCTGCCGAAGCTGGAGAGCCATCTCGAAGCACGTCTGTGGAACGACCTCTTCGTCGCCGCGCAGGAAGCGGTCGGCGTGCCGCGCGGCTCGATCCGCGCGACGGTGCTGATCGAAACGATCGTCGCCGCCTTCGAAATGGACGAGATCCTTTACGAGCTGCGTGAACATAGCTCGGGTCTGAATGCCGGCCGCTGGGACTACATCTTCTCGGCGATCAAGAAGTTCAAGGCCGACCGCGACTTCTGCCTCGCCGATCGCTCGCAGATCACGATGACGTCGCCGTTCATGCGCGCGTACGCGCTGCTGCTGCTGAAGACCTGCCATCGCCGCAATGCGCCGGCGATCGGCGGCATGAGTGCGCTGATTCCGATCAGGAACGATGCGGCCGCCAACGACAAGGCGATGGCCGGCGTGCGCTCGGACAAGGCGCGCGACGCAGGCGACGGCTACGACGGCGGCTGGGTCGCGCATCCTGGCCTCGTGCCGGTGGCGATGGAAGAATTCGTCAAAGTGCTCGGCGACAAACCGAACCAGATCGGCAAGCAACGCGTCGACGTGCTCGTGACGGCCACCGATCTGCTCGACTTCCGCCCGGAAGCGCCGATCACCGAAGCAGGCTTGCGCAACAACATCAATGTCGGCATTCACTACCTCGGCTCGTGGCTCGCGGGTAATGGCTGCGTGCCGATTCACAACCTGATGGAAGATGCGGCGACCGCGGAGATTTCGCGTTCGCAAGTGTGGCAGTGGATCCGCTCGCCGAAGGGCAAGCTCGACGATGGCCGCAAGGTGACGGTGGAACTCGTGCGCGAACTGGCGGCGCAGGAACTCGACAAGGTGAAGCAGACGGTCGGTGGCGATACCGCGCCGTATGAGCGGGCCGCGCAGATCTTCGAACAGATGTCGACCGCGCAGCAGTTCACCGATTTTCTGACGCTGCCGCTTTATGAAGAAATCTGACGATTGCGATGCGGCGGCTCGCGCGGATCAGGTCCAGAAGATTGAAGCTAAGCCATGATCGATCGGGCCGCGTGATTGCATCGCGATGAACGACGGCGCGCCGGCTATCGAGTCGGCGCGCCGTCGCGTTTGCGCGCCTCTGGTTAGCGCGTGCGCCGATGTTCGACCCAGTCGCCCGATCGAATCTCAGTCAGCCCCTTCACTGCGCTCGGCGTGACCGGATAGAAGCGGCAATTCACGACGTTGCCGTCCACTTTCACCATCACGTCGCGCGCCAGAAAGCGATCCTCGACACCGGGGTACACCGCTTCGATTTCGTCGAGCACGGCGACGAGCGCGTCGTCGATTTCATAGACGTCGCCACGCACGTCGATGCCCGCTTCGTCGACGACGAGCCCCGGATAGTTGCCGAAGTCGAACAGATGGCCGCGCACTGTCGTGCTGCCGAGCAGCGTCGGCGCGGCAATGTCGTTGCGCGCCGCGGCTTCGGTGATGTCGTTTGCTTCGCCGGCACGCAGCGTGCCGTAGATAAAAACGGTTTGCATCGTCGTCGGATCTCCTGGGGTATGGGTTGGGGCTGGTGGGTTGGGGGCTGCCGCTTGCGGGCCGTTTCAGGGGTGGTTCGGCGGTAGTAGCCTGGTGGCTAAACCGGTGGCAAGCCGATTGCGGATCGATCGCGGATGGTTGCAGTTGCGGCTTTACAGCACGCATCAAGCGGTTTCGTCCAGCGCCTCATTCGCGACGAGCACGCCATCGACATCCGCGTAGATCCATTCACCCGGCCGCACGAGCGCACCGGGCAGGCGCACCGGCACATCGCGCTCGCCGGCACCGCGTCGCTGACAGCGTCGCGGACAGGTGTTGAGCGCCGCAATACCGATGTCGATCTCGTCGAGCTCAAGCGTATCGCGCACGCAACCGTACACGACGATGCCCGCCCAGCCGTTCTGCTGCGCGATCTGCGCGAGATTGCCGCCGACGATCGCACAGCGCAGGCTGCCGCCACCATCGACGACCAGCACGCGGTTCACGCCTGGCTCTTCGAGCGTCGCTCGCACGAGCGCGTTGTCCTCGAAGACGCTGAGCGTCACGGCCGGACCGCTGAAATACGCGGCGCGGCTGAACAATCGGAATACGGGCTCGAGCACGCGCAGCGTACCGAGCGTCAGCTGGTCTTCGTGCGCATCGCACAAATCCGCGGTAGCAAAGCTCATAAAGTCTCCTGAGGGCTGCGGGCAACCGGCACATTATGCAACGGCCATCGCCGGTGCCATATTGCGCGGGCAAAGCGCCTCACGAGGAACTCGGGAAGAACATCAGCCGGGCAGCCTCTACAATGGTGCGGATCTGCGGTACGTTGCGATGGCTGGACGTTTCGTCCGTCACGCACACACTGTTATTTGAACCGAACTGGCCATGACTTCGTCCACCGATTCCGAGCGGTTGAGCCGCGTTCGCTTCGCCGACATTCCGCCTGAGTTTGCACCGACCGATACGCACCCGATTCGCGTGCGCTCGCGGCCGATGCCGGCCGGCTGGCATATCGCGCGTCACACGCATGCATGGGCGCAGGTGGCGTATGCGTCACGCGGCGTGCTGCGCGTCACGACAACGGGCACCACGTGGATGGTGCCACCGTCGCGAGCGATCTGGGTGCCACCGCACGTGACGCACGAGGTGGCCGCCGTCGAGGATGCGTTCCTGCGCACGCTCTACATCACCGAAAGTACCGTGCCGGCCGGGCTCGATACGCCGCGCGTCGTGGAAGTGTCGAACCTGCTGCGTGAAGTGATTGCCGCGCTCGACACGCCCGGGCTGTCCGCCGCGCGCGAGCAGTTGCTCGGCGCACTCGCGCTCGATGAACTGACGCGCTCGGAGCCGCTGCCGCTGTCCGTGCCGATGCCTCGCGAGAAGCGACTGCGCGCGCTCTGCGAGGCCGTGATCGCGGACCCGACGCATGGCGAATCGTTGGAGCAATGGGCATCGACAATCGGCGCGAGCACGCGCACGATTGCGCGTCTGTTCCGCCAGGAACTGGGCGTGAGTTTTTCGCAGTGGCGGCAGCAGGCGATTCTCGCGCGCGCCATTCCGCTGCTCAGCCAGGGACGGCCGCTGTCGCATGTGGCACAGGAGTTGGGCTATCAGAGCCAGAGCGCGTTTTCGGCGATGTTCCGGCGCGCGTTCGGCGAGAGCCCGCGCGCGTTTATCGAGCGAGGCGCGGAACATCGCGCCGCCAATGGCGAACAGCACGATTCGCAGGACGATGAGGAAACGGCACAGGATCGCGCGGACACGACGGGCGTTGTTGAGCGCTAAATCGCTGGCGCACCATGTGCGTCAGTCGGGATACCTGGCATGTGTGAACGCCGAACGCCGAACGCCGAACGCCGAACGCCGAACGCCGAACGCCGAACGCCGAACGCCGAACGCCGATGATCAGTGTAAGTCGCGCCTCAAACCCGCCGCGCAAGATGACGAATCGCGCCTAGCTGCGCGAGCCTTGGCCCGGCCAGCTTGTATCCCTTGCGCTGATACAACCGCGCCGCGGGATTATCGACAAACACGCGCAACTGCAACTCGCTCAGCCCACGCTCGCGTGCCCATTGATGCGAGATGTCGAGCAGAAATGTACCGGCGCCGAGCCGTCGATAACCCTCGGCAATCTGCACATCGCGGATATGCAGCGAGTCACCCTCTTCGGTGATACGCAGCACGCCCATCGGCACACCGTCGATTTCGAGAATGAAATTCTCCGACTCGCGCCAGCTGCCGAGAAACAGATCACCGCGCCAGACCAGATGATGCCGACGATAGTAGCCGCCCATGTTGTTGCGCGTCAGTGCCTCGGCAAACTCGAAATCATCCATGCTGGCCGTGCGCAGATGAAACGGTGACGGGGCTTCGGTGGGATCGAACATGGCAAGACCGCGAGGATGAATCGGCTCAACGGTAAAACAGGCCACGCAGGCTGGCAATGGCTGTTTGTCCCGAGCCGTCATGAAGTGCGCGACGAACGGTAGTTAAGGAACACTGTAGAAATAAAAAAGCCCACTTCTTTCGAAGTGGGCTTTCTCAAATCTGGCGGAGCGGACGGGACTCGAACCCGCGACCCCCGGCGTGACAGGCCGGTATTCTAACCAACTGAACTACCGCTCCAGATTTTGAACCACAGCTTGCGGTGTCGTGTCCGCTCACTGGCTGCACCGTTCAATTTCCAACCGAACGACGCCGATGTTCTGGCGTCCCCTAGGGGATTCGAACCCCTGTACTCACCGTGAAAGGGTGATGTCCTAGGCCTCTAGACGAAGGGGACAACGACTGCTTACACCTTTAATGAAAAAGCCCGTTCAGGTTTGTTTGAACGGGCTTTGTCTGGCGGAGTGGACGGGACTCGAACCCGCGACCCCCGGCGTGACAGGCCGGTATTCTAACCGACTGAACTACCACTCCAGTCTTTACACCCTAGCTTGCGAGCGTCGGTTAATTCTTCGCAAGCTGCGCTGCTTTACTGCTACTCGAACACTAAAGCGACGCTGATGTTTTGGCGTCCCCTAGGGGATTCGAACCCCTGTACTCACCGTGAAAGGGTGATGTCCTAGGCCTCTAGACGAAGGGGACATAATCTTTTCAGATCTGTCTTTAATTCGCTGCTAACTCACGCTAACTTTGCAGTTATTTCGTTTCGTTAATCGCGAAGACCGATACTATATCTACATCTCGGTGATTTGTGAAGTCTTTTTTACTACAACTTCAATGCTTCATAAACCACTTTTACTCTGCTTTGTTGGTGGAGGTAAGCGGGATCGAACCGCTGACCTCTTGCATGCCATGCAAGCGCTCTCCCAGCTGAGCTATACCCCCTGCACATCAGAGAAACGAGATTTTAGAGGCCGATCTGCGCTTTGTAAATACCCTTTGAGCAATTACATGCGAATTTTTTCAGGTCGTATGCAAAACCCTCTCACGCACACCTAAAACCACTCATTAGCCCAGCGCTCGTTCAATACGATCGACGACGACATCACGCCCAAACAACATCAGCACGCTATCGATCGACGGCGTATGCGTGGTACCCGCAACCAGCAGACGAACAGGCATCGCGAGTTGCGGCATCTTCAGCTTGTGGGCACCGAGCGTGGCCTTCAGCGTAGCGGCGATAGCCTCCTTCGTCCATTCGACGCTCTTCAGCGCGGCGGCCAGGTCGGCGAGTGCGGGGCGGACGGCATCGGTCACATGCTGTGCGAGCGAATCGGCATCGGGCGCCGGCGTGAGATAAAACATCGCGGCGTTCTGTGCGATCTCCTTTACCGTAGACGCGCGATCTTTCATCAGACCCACTACGGCCGTCAGATCCGGCCCTTGCGCAAGCGTGGCCGCATCGATACCAAGTTCCGCGAAGAACGGCTTCGCCAGGTCGGCGAGGCGCGCGTTATCGGCTTCCTTGATGTAGTGCGCGTTGAGCCAGTTCAGCTTGTCGTGGTCATACTGCGCCGGCGACTTGCCGAGGTGTTCGAGATCGAACCATTCGATGAACTGTTCGCGCGTGAAAATCTCCGCGTCGCCATGAGACCAGCCAAGGCGTGCCAGGTAGTTGACCACCGCTTCCGGCAGGTAGCCGGCATCGCGATAGCCCACCACGCTCATCGCGCCGTGACGCTTACTCATCTTTTCGCCCTGCTCGTTCAGCACGGTCGGCAGGTGAGCGTAGACGGGCGGTTCGCCGCCGAGCGCTCGCAGGATGTTGATCTGGCGTGGCGTGTTGTTCACGTGATCATCGCCGCGGATCACATGAGTGATGCGCATGTCGAGGTCGTCGACGACGACGCAGAAGTTATACGTCGGCGTACCGTCCGGGCGCGCGATCACCAGATCGTCGAGCTCTTCGTTCGAGATTTCGATGCGCCCTTTCACCGCGTCGTCCCACGCAACGATGCCGCTCAGCGGGTTACGAAAGCGCAGCACCGGCTTTACGCCCGCTGGCGGCTCCGGCAGCACCTTGCCCGGCTCCGGGCGCCACGTGCCGTCGTAGCGCGGCTTTTCGCCCGCTTCACGCTGACGCTCGCGCAGTGCATCGAGCTCCTCCGTCGACATGTAGCACGGATAGACGAGCCCGGCCTCCTGCATCTCCTTCAGCACTTCGCGGTAACGGTCCATGCGCTGCATCTGGTAGAACGGACCTTCGTCGAAATCGAGGTCGAGCCATGCCATGCCTTCGAGAATCGCGTCAACGGATTCGCTCGTTGAGCGCTCGACGTCGGTGTCCTCGACCCGCAGCACGAAAGTCCCCTTCATCTTGCGCGCGAACGCCCACGGATACAGCGCGGAGCGAATATTGCCGAGGTGGATGAAGCCGGTGGGACTCGGTGCGAAACGGGTACGAACGGAGGTGGTCATTAGCGGTACTCGGAAAAACAGGCGCCCGGGGCGCTCAGGCCCGCGAAGCGCGGCAGCGGAGCGTGCCCATGCTGCGCGATGCCGCGCACGGACACGAAGGAAAGAAGTGCAAGCGTCGAATTATACCTTCCGCACCCCTATTGCCGCCGTCGTTCAGATGGACGATGGGCGTGTGCGAGCAAGGCATCCCGAAGCGTCGGCGCGGCTTGGCGAATCCGCGTTGGCGGTCTCCGCACGGAGCGGAGTCACACCGAATTGCCGTCGATATCGATCCCATCACGGAGGGCCGGTTCGCACATCGTCAATACTTGACTTGATCGCTGCATTTCGTCTCACTGCATCACTCGTGCAGGCTGTGCGGCATCGCTCGTCGAACCCATGCTGAAAGCGCTCAGCAGTTCCCGAATACTTCCTCTGCAACGTTTCATTACAGCCCACCGCGCGAGCCGATCCTTTGCTTTATGATGTGCGCGCGCTGCGAGCAGGAGCCGGATGAATCCCGGCTGGACCCGCCCCGGCGAGTGGAGCCGCCATCGGCGCTTCGCATCGTTTGATCCGCTGCCTGATCGCGGCACGCATGACGCCGCGGCTCTCGTCCGCGCCGTTGCTGGAGAACTCGTTGAAACCCTCATCCCCGCGCGATACCGCCCGTTTGGGGCGCCGCCATTTTTCGCTGGCAGCCGCATCGGCGGTGCTCGCCGCCTGTACCACGACCGGCGGCAAACTCGATAGCGCACCGATCACCTCCACGCCCACCGTCCCGCCCACCGCGCCTGAAAAAGCTCAGAAGCCCATGCGTGTCGCACTCGCACTCGGCGGCGGTGCCGCGCGCGGCTTCGCGCACATCGGCGTGATCAAGGCGCTCGAGGCGCGCAATATCCAGATCGACCTGGTGGCCGGCACGAGCGCCGGCTCGGTGGTCGGCGCACTGTACGCGTCGGGCATGAATGGCTTCGCGTTGAACAAGCTCGCGCTCAGCATGGACGAAGCGTCGATCAGCGACTGGGCCATGCCGTTTCGCACACGCGGCCTGCTGCAAGGCGTCGCGCTGCAAAACTATCTGAACACGACGCTGAACAATCGTCCGATCGAAAAGATGGTCAAGCCGCTCGGCGTCGTCGCAACCGATCTCCAGACGGGCCAGCCGATTCTGTTCCAGCGCGGCAACACCGGCATCGCGGTGCGCGCGTCGTGCAGCGTACCGTCGATTTTCGAGCCGGTGAAAATCGGCGGCCACGAGTATGTGGATGGCGGGCTGGTGAGTCCGGTGCCGGCATCGTCCGCGCGCCGCATGGGCGCCGACTTCGTGATCGCCGTCGATATTTCGCAGCGCCCGGAAACCGGCCTGACCAGCAGTTCGTTCGACGTACTGATGCAGACCTTCACGATCATGGGCCAGACGATCAAGGCCTACGAACTCGATAAATATGCGGATATCGTGATCCGCCCGAACCTCGCGGCGATGAGCGGCAGCGATTTCTCGCAGCGTAACGCGGCGATTCTCGCGGGCGAGGAAGCGGTCGCGAAGATGATGCCGGAGCTGCAGCGCAAGCTCGCGGCGCGTCGGCTGGCGGCCTGACCTACCTGACGGACACAGGCGGGCCATAGGTGAGGCACAGGCGGCACGGATGGTGAGGATCGCCGTCCAGAAAGATCCGAGCCCAAATCCAAACCCAAACGCAAAAAAGCCTGCTTCGATGAAGCAGGCTTTTTTATCGCTAATTCAGAGTCAGACCGGAATCAGTTATTTCCGCCGATCGACGCGTTCACGCGCTTGCGCAGATCGTCACCCTGATCGCCCTGGTACGAAGTCTCGAGCCGGCGTGCGCCGGTGAAGCGTTTTTCCCAGTAGCCGTCATCCATGTCGTCGACGCGGATCGTGCTGCCGGTGGACGGCGAATGCACGAACTTGTTGTCGCCGATATAGATGCCGACATGCGAGAACGTACGGCGCATCGTATTGAAGAACACCAGATCGCCCGGCTTCAGGTCGCTTACGCGCACCTTCTCGCCCATTCGGCTCATTTCCTCGGCGCGGCGCGGCAGCGCGAGGCCGAGCGTGTCCTGGAACACATAGCGCACGAATCCGCTGCAATCGAGTCCCGAATCGGGCGTATTGCCGCCCCAACGGTAGCGAACGCCGATCATGTTCAGCGCGCCGACCACCACATCGCCCGCCTTGCCGGCCATGCCGGAAAGAAACGACCTGGCGCTGCCGCTATCGGCAACGGGTGCTTGAGGAGTGGAGAGGGAGAGAGCATCCGACCCGGAGTTGGTCGAATAGGAGACGGTCTGATTGAAACTGCTTACTTCGTCGGCGAATGCGCCGGGAGTTGCTGCCATCAAGACGCCAATGAACATCCCGGCGACGACGCGCGTACAAGCCTGGGTTAGGTTTCTGTGCTGCATTGGTCGGTAGTTTTTGCCTGAAAATCAGTGGACTGCGAAAAAAAGTTTGGTCGATACTAGCCAGTAAGTATTTGCGTGTCAAAACAAATAGAAAAAATCAATCGAGATACCCACCTAATTGACGATTAGTTGAAAATTCAACGGTCAAGCGCTGCTTTCAGTAGCTTTTGCGTGTAAGGATGGGACGGCGTCGCAAAAATTTTCTCGACATTCCCGGCTTCGACGATAGCTCCGTTTTGCATCACCACAACACGGTGCGCCATCGCTCCGATGACCTCCAGATCGTGGCTGATAAACACGAAGCCGAGATTGTATTTCTGCTGCAAACCGGCGAGTAGTTTCAGCACCTGCTGCTGGATCGACACATCGAGCGCGCTGGTCGGCTCATCGAGGATCAGCACGCGCGGCTCGAGCACCAGCGCGCGTGCGATCGCGATACGCTGCCGCTGACCGCCCGAAAATTCGTGCGGATAGCGATACAGCGCCGTGCGGTCAATGCCGACCTCACGCAGCACCGAGACCACCTTGTCGCGGCGCGCCTGCGGCGTCATTTGCGGACGATGCAGCGCGAGTCCCTCACCGACGATCCGCTCGATCGTCTGACGCGGCGAAAGCGAACTGAACGGATCCTGAAAGACAACCTGCATATTCGACCGTAAGGCAGTTTTTTCGGCGCCCCGATAGCTGCCGAGCGCCCTGCCCTGAAACTCGATCGCGCCGTGCGCGGTGCGTTGCAAGCCGAGCAGCGCCATCGCGAGCGTCGACTTGCCCGATCCCGACTCGCCGACGATCCCGAGCGTCTCGCCCTGACGCACCGACACGTTCGCCTGCTCGACCGCACGGAAATGCCCGGATTTAAACCAGCCTTGCAGACCCGGCAGTTTGGTCCTGAAATCGACCGACACGTCGCGCGCTTCGAGTAGCACCGGTGCAATCGGCAACACCGGCAGCACCGCGCGCTGCGGCCGGCTCGCAAGCAGCCGCTGCGTGTACGGATGCCGAGGTGCGTCGAACACCTGCTCGACCGGCCCGGTTTCGACCAGCACGCCCTGCTCCATCACCGCGACGCGCTGCGCGAAATGGCGCACCAGATTCAGGTCGTGCGTAATCAGCAGCACGGCCATGCCACGCTTTTGCGCCTCGTCGCGCTGCAGTTCGAGCAGCAACTCGACGATCTGCGCGCGGATCGTCACGTCGAGCGCGGTGGTGGGCTCGTCGGCGACCAGCAGACGCGGCCGGCACGCGAGCGCCATCGCGATCATCGCGCGTTGCCGCTGGCCGCCCGACAGTTGATGCGGGTAGCTGTTCACGCGCTTGCCCGGCTCGGCGATACCGGTACGCGCGAGCAGCTCGACCGCGCGCTTCGCGGCCTCGTTCGCGCTCACGCCATCGTGCGTGACGATCGTCTCCGCGATCTGGTCGCCGATCGTATAGAGCGGATTGAGCGCGGTCATCGGCTCCTGGAAGATCATCGCGATGTCGGAGCCGCGCAGGCCGCGCATCGCGCGCTCGCTTTTCGCGAGCAGATCTTCGCCGTCGAAGCGGATCGCCCCACTCACCTGCGCATCGGTCAACAGACGCAATACCGACAGTGCGGTCACGCTCTTGCCCGATCCCGATTCACCGACCAGCGCGACTCGCTCGCCGCGCGCGATCGCGAGCGACACGTCGTTCACCGCGACCGTGTCGCCGAACGCGACGCGCAGATGGTCGAGTTCAAGCAGCGGCGTATCCGTCGATACCGGATTGTTTTGCGGTGCCGCGCTCATTGATTGCCTCCCGCGCGCATCGCATCGGAGATACGCGTGTCGAGCGCATTGCGCAGCGCGTCGCCCATGAACGTGAGCAACAGCAGCATCGCCACCAGCACGCCGAAGGTCGACATCGAAATCCACCATGCGTCGAGATTCGCCTTGCCCTGCGCGAGCAGTTCACCGAGGCTCGGCGTCGGCGGCGGTACGCCGAGGCCCAGGAAGTCGAGGCTCGTCAGTGCGAGAATCGAGCCGCTCATCCGGAACGGCAGAAACGTGATGACCGGTGTCAGGCTGTTCGGCAGCACGTGGCGCCACATGATCTGCCAGTTCGACAGCCCCATCGCGCGCGCCGCGCGCACGTAGTCCTGCTGGCGGTTGCGCAGAAACTCCGCGCGCACGTAATCGGACAGCCCGATCCAGCCGAACAGCGACAGCAGCACGATCAGCAGGATGAAGCCCGGCTCGAAGATCGCGGAGAAGATGATCAGCAGATACAGCTCGGGCATCGCGGCCCAGATTTCGATCAGGCGCTGCCCGATGATGTCGGTGCGTCCGCCGAAATAACCTTGCACCGCTCCGGCGGCGATGCCGAGTACTGTGCCGATCAACGTCAGCACCAGCCCGAACTCCACCGATACCCGAAAGCCGTAGAGCAGACGCGCGAACAGATCGCGGCCGCGGTCGTCGGTGCCGAGCCAGTTATCGCGGGACGGCGGTGCCGGGTTCGGCACTTTCGAAAAGTAATTGAGCGTGTCGTAGTAGTAGCGGTTCGGCGGATACAGCGCGAAGTTACCCGGCGCGTCGAAACGATGCTTGATATACGGATCGAGATAATCGGCCGGCGTCGGGAAGTCACCGCCGAACGTGGTCTCCGCATAGGTCTTGAACATCGGAAAATACAGGTGGCCGTCGTAGCGCACCACCAGCGGCTTGTCGTTCGACCACAACGGCGCGGCGAGGCTCGCCGCGAACGCGACGACGAAAATGATCAGACTCCAGTAACCCAGACGCTGCTGGCGAAAACGCTGCCACACGCGCCGCGCGGGCGTCGGCGACACCAGTGCGCGCGCGGGTTCGGTGCGCGCCGCCGCATCGGTGGAAAGACGGGCTCGATTCATCAGCGCTCCAGTTGTTCGAATTGGATGCGGGGATCGACCCACACGTAGCAGAGATCGGAGATCAGCTTGGTCACGAGACCGATCAGCGTGAACACGTACAACGTGCCGAGCACGACCGGGTAGTCGCGCCGCATCACCGACTCATACGACAGCAGCCCGAGCCCGTCGAGCGAAAACAACGTTTCGATCAGCAGGCTGCCGGTGAAGAATGCACCGATGAACGCGGCCGGAAAGCCGACGATCAGCGGCAGCAACGCATTGCGAAATACGTGCTTCCACAACACGCGCTTTTCCGATAAACCCTTCGCGCGCGCGGTCAGCACGTATTGCTTGCGGATCTCGTCGAGAAACGCGTTCTTGGTCAGCATCGTAACGACCGCGAAGCTGCCGACCACCGACGCGGTGACCGGCAACGTGATGTGCCACAGATAGTCGAGCACCTTGCCGACCATGCTCAACTGGTCCCAGTTGTCCGAAGTGAGATTGCGCAGCGGAAAGAGCTGCAGGAACGTGCCGCCGCCGAACAGCACGAGCAGCAGCACGCCGAGCACGAAGCCCGGAATCGCATAGCCGATCAGCACGATGAGGCTCGTCGCGATATCGAAGTGCGAACCGTTGCGCACCGCCTTCGCGATACCGAGCGGCACCGATATCAGATAGGTCAGAAAGAACGTCCACAACCCAATGCTGATCGACACCGGCAGCTTCGATACGATCAGCGACCACACGCTTTGATGGCGGAAATAGCTCTGCCCGAGATCGAAGGTCGCAAAGCGCTTGAGCATCAGCACATAACGTTCGAGCGGCGGTTTATCGAAACCGTATAGCTGCTTCAGTTGCGCGAGCTGTTGCGCGTCGACGCCGCTATGCGCGCGCAGCCCGAACGGCGATGCGCTCTCCGCGCCCTTGCGCAATTCGTGCTGCATCTGCTCGACGGGTCCGCCCGGCACGAACTGGATCACGACGAAGGTCAACGTCAGCACGCCGAGCAAGGTCGGGATCATCAGCAACAGGCGTTTGAGGATGTAGCTCCACATAGACGGTATTCCGGTGAAGACGTTGGACTAGGCGCGTTAGAGCAAGCGATCGATCGGCCGGCCAGCGTCGACGCATGAACGCTGCTTCGGCGCGCGGCTACGGCTTCGACGGCGTGGCGGCCGCAGGCGGCGTTTGCGCATGCGCTTGCGGGTTCTCGTACCACCACATCGACGTGATCCAGCCTTCCGCGCCATAGTACAGCGGCAGCGTCTTCGGCCATGCGAGACCGCGCTTGAACGCGACCCGGTGCGTGGCACTGTACCAGTGCGGCACCACATAGTAGCCATGCATCAGCAGACGGTCGAGCGCGTGCGCCGCGTCGGTCAGTTGCTCGCGTGTTTGCGCGTGCACGAGCGCGTCGAGCACGGCGTCGATCGCCAGCGACTTCACGCCGATCACATTGTCCGAGCCGGTCGTATCGGCGGCCTTGCTGCCGAAGCGGTTGATCTGCTCCGAGCCCGGCACCTGCACATCCGGCATGCGGATCGTCGTCACATCGAAATCGAATGCGTCAAGACGCTTCTGATAGACCGCGTAATCGGCCACGCGAAACGTCGCGGTAATGCCGAGCTTCTGCAAATTGCGCGTGAAGGTCGCAACGATCGGCTCCATCGACGCGGCCGAACCCGAATCGTCGAGGATCTCGAACTGGAACGGCTCGCCCTTCGCGTTACGCAACGCACCGTCGCGATACACCCAGCCGGCCTGCTGCAACAGATCGCGCGCCTGCAGCAGATTGACACGCAGCGAGCCGGGCGGATCGGTGTCGGGCTGCGTCGGCATCGGTCCGAATACGGCGGGGTTCAGCTTGTCGCGCCACGGTTCGAGCAGCGCGAGTTCACCCGGCGACGGCAGCCCTTTCGCCTGCCATTCGGTGTTGGCGAAAAAACTGTCGATGCGCGTGTACTGATTGAAGAACAGCTGCCGGTTCAGCCATTGAAAATCGAGTGCGAGATCGAGCGCTTTGCGCACGCGCACGTCCTGAAACAGCGGCCGGCGCGTATTCAGGATGAAGCCCTGCATGCCGGTGCCGTTGTGCTGCGGGAATACGCGCTTGATCAGCTCACCGCTGTCGAAGCGCTTGCCGACGTCGCGCCGCACCCAGTTGCGCGCGATGTATTCGACGAGCGCGTCGTACTCGCCGGCCTTGAACGCTTCGAGCCGCGCGGTCGCGTCGGCGTACAGCTTGTAGACGATGCGATCGAAGTTGTTCATGCCGACGCGCACCGGCAAATCGGCGCCCCAGTAGTTCGGATCGCGTTTAAAGGTGATCGTGCGGCCGTTGTCGTAGCTGTCGATCAGATACGGACCGCTGCCGATCGGCTTTTCGAACGCGAGCTGGTCGAACGGGATACGGCTGCCGTCCGGCTTCATTCCCCACTTGCGCGAGAACACCGGCATGCTGCCGGCGAGCAGCGGCAACTCGCGATTGCGATCGTGGAATTCGAAGCGCACCGTGTGCGGGTCGACCACCACCGCGCGCTGGATCTCGCCGAAGATCGATGCGTATTGCGGCGCGGCCTGCGGGCTTTTCAGCGTATCGAGCGAGAACTTGACGTCGTCGGCGGTGACAGGATCGCCGTTCGAAAAGCGCGCGCGCGGATTGATATGGAACGTGACCGACAGACCATCGGGCGCGACGATGATGTCGTCGGCGAGCAGCCCGTACGCGGATGCGACTTCGTCGGCGCTGCCGGTCGTCAGACTCTCGAACATCAATTCGAGGCCCGGCGCCGCGTTGCCGCGCAGCGTGAACGGATTGAACTTGTCGAAGCTCGTCAGACGGCTTGGGTTCGCGAGCACCAGCGTGCCGCCTTTCGGCGCATCGGGGTTCACGTAGTCGAAGTGCCTGAAGTCCGCCGGATATTTCGGCTCGCCGTATTGCGCGATCGCATGGACTGCTTGCGCCGGCGACGTGGCGAACAGACTGATAAAGGCCAGCGCGAAGGCAAATGCGATGCGCAAGGGTCCGTGGATCACGCTGTGTCGACGTACAGCAGGCGTTTGAACCCGTCGCGAGCCAGTTGTCATAGAGGTCTTGCTGGTGAGTTGGGCAATGGCGGTGTGAAGGATTCTACCCAATTAGTCCGCCCGGTCCGCCAGCTCGATGCGATAAAGCACGCCGCGGTCAAATGCTCTCGCCAAATAAAAACCGCCCTTGCGGGCGGTTCTTTTCATCACTGCGGAACGGCTCAATGCCAGTTGCGGCCATGATCGTGGTAATCGCGGCCATAGCCGCGGCCCGGCGGATGGTGGCGGTACCAGTCATCGCGTGCCCAGTAGCGACGGCCGTCCCAATAACGGTCGCCATGCCAGCCGATCACGATGGCCGGCGCGGCGTACACCGGCGCCGGCTGATAAATGACGGGCGGCGGCGGCGGTGCGTAGACTGGAGCCGGTGCAACGTAGACCGGTGCGGGAATGCCGATATTGACACCGACGTTAAGACCCCCGGCCATCGCGACACCCGATGCACCCAGCGTCAACACCCCGAGCAGAAGCGGAACAACACGAGCGGACTTCATTGATCACCTTTGTAGGAACGTGTTTTGTTGGCGGAAATATAGCGCAACGTAGCATCGCGCGTATTTCAACTTTGTAATAACTGATGCTGAACATCGCGGCTTCTAGCGACGGGTAACGTCTGGTTACATCGGACAGACAGTGGTGAAAAATGTCGCAAAGGTGTTGTCAAGGCAGCCAGTGGCATACGCACTGCAACCGTCACGTGGAGCCGCGACGAACTTCTCCTCCGGGGCGCTACTCGGTACGAATTACGAAGCGCTGCGCGCAGCAAATAATGCGTACGTCTGCACGCGTAATTATCGACCACGAACCGGCAACGTTCGCATGCCGATGGACCAAAAAACAAAAACCCCGCAGAGCCTAGACTCTGCGGGGTTTCGCCACCATTGCTGGCGGAGACGGAGGGATTCGAACCCTCGATCCAGGTTTTGGCCCAGATGCTCCCTTAGCAGGGGAGTGCCTTCGACCTCTCGGCCACGTCTCCCAAACTTTCTATCGCACAGGGAGTCAGTGCGACGAAGCCAAGATAATAGCGGGCCGGGCCAATAAGGTCAATGTCCGCAGAACATTTTTTGTGCCAACTTTGCGATTGGCGACGCAATTCGTTCATATGGACGCCACAAACAAACGGGGCGCTCTCATGCGCCCCGTTGTTTCAGCAATTTACGCCTGATCCAGTTCGAATGCCTTATGCAGCGCGCGCACTGCGAGCTCCATGTACTTCTCGTCGATCAGCACCGAAATCTTGATTTCGGACGTGGAGATCATCTGGATGTTGATGCCCTCTTCCGACAGCGTGCGGAACATCTTGCTCGCGATGCCGACGTGCGAGCGCATGCCAACGCCAACCACCGACACCTTCGACACCTTCGGATCACCCAGCACCTGCTCGGCCTGCACATGTGCCTTCACGGTGCCGGTCAGGATTTCCATTGCGCGCCCATAGTCGCCGCGACCAACCGTGAACGTGAACGCCGTTTTACCTTCGACGCTCTGGTTCTGGATGATCATGTCGACATCGATATTCGCGTCCGCCACCGGGCCGAGAATCTGATACGCGATGCCCGGCTTGTCGGGTACACCCATCACGGCGATACGCGCTTCATCGCGCTGAAACGCGATGCCCGAGATGACAGCTTTTTCCATGGTCTCGTCTTCTTCAAAAGTAATCAGGGTGCCCGACTTCATTTCTTCGTCGAGCGACATCAGCGGATCAGTCAGACTCGACAGAACGCGTGTCTTCACCTGATATTTGCCGGCGAATTCCACCGAGCGGATCTGCAACACCTTCGAACCCAGGCTGGCCATTTCCAGCATTTCTTCAAACGTTATGCGATCGAGCCGGCGCGCTTCTTCGACAACGCGCGGGTCGGTCGTGTACACACCGTCGACGTCCGTATAGATCAGGCACTCGTCGGCCTTCAACGCCGCCGCCACTGCAACCGCCGACGTATCCGAGCCGCCGCGGCCGAGTGTCGTGATGTTGCCGTCCGGATCGATACCCTGGAAGCCGGTGATCACGACCACCTTGCCCGCGTCGAGGTCGCGCAACACACGCTCGCCATCGATGTCGCTGATGCGCGCTTTCGTGAACGCGCTATCGGTTTTGACCGGCACCTGCCAGCCTGCGTAGCTGACCGCGTCGACGCCCGCTTCCTGCAGCGCGATCGCGAGCAGACCCGAGCTGACCTGCTCGCCGGTGGCGGCGATCATGTCGAGTTCGCGGGGGCTGGGTTGGGTCGTGATTTCTTTCGCGAGGCCAAGCAGGCGATTGGTTTCGCCGGACATTGCCGACGGCACGACGACCATCTTGTGGCCAGCCTTGTGCCATTTCGCGACGCGCCTGGCGACGTTCTTGATGCGCTCGACCGAGCCCATCGAGGTGCCGCCGTATTTATGTACGATGAGTGCCATTGTCGTTCTGAACTAAGAGAGAAAACGCGCGGGCGCGCTGGAGACAACCGCACTCAAAGCACAGGGGCGCAACGTCTCGTGAACGGCGGCGAAGTGTGTGGCGGCGAAATGCAGCGCGCGTGAAGCAGGCGCGGATTTGCCCGGAAACAGGATCGCTAATGGCTGATCGGAAATAACGGCAACGACGGATCACGCTCGCAAACCGGCAATAACGAACGATAGCGACAAAAGCGACGGCGAAATCGGGTCGGGCAAGCGAGCTAAAGTACCCGATTAGACGTAAAAAGACAAGCCGCGACGAGCGTTCAAATGCGTTAATTCTGGCCTGCAAAGCGCGGTTTTCCGCTGATTTGCGCCCTATTTCGCGATTGCTGTTGGCGCGCGTCGAAGCCTCGCGGCAATCCGACCGGTCGGTCAGGCGAGCAACAGATCCTCACGCCAGATGATTTTCACCGACGCTTCGTCAGTCAGTGGCACGTCGCGCAACACCGCCCGATTCACGCCGATCAGCGGCACGAACAGCAGTTCGTCACCGACGTACAGCAGCGGCACGTCGCGTTTCCACGCCGGGATGCCGCGTTCCTGGAACAGATTCTTCAACGTGCGACTCGGCGCATTCGGCGCACCAATGCGTATGCGCTCGCCGCCGCGACGTGCTCGCGCGCTGAGCGATGCGCGTTGGAGAACGCTGAGCGGAATCGTATCGGCAGCTTCGATGTTCGACGTGTTGTGAGGCGAAACATTGGCAGCCGTGGCAGCAGAATCCACCGTCGCAAACACGAACGTGCCGCGCCACTGCGGCACGTGCCACACCTCTTCGCCCTGCCACACCAGCTCGCTGATCTCGCGCTCGACGAGCGCAGTCTCGTCGGCCGGTTCGCGGCTATCGCCCGCCTCCCAATAGACCAGACCACGATAGCTGCGCAGCGCCTGCCCCGCATGATCGATACGCAGACGATGCCCGTCGGTCCCGGCGCCAGCCTCGCGCAACTGCCGCAATGCGTCGGCAAGACGCGCACTCGACGCAGCGACGAAGCCAAGCGTGCGCATCCAGTAGCGCAACAGATTCAGCGCGCGATCGTCGTCGAGAGCGAGCAGCGTATCGTGATCGAGCGCGCGTCCTTCGTCGCGCGACGCGGCTTCCATATCGATGCGTGCAAGCGCGTCGAGCAGACGCTGCGCCGATGCCGCATGCACGGCCGTGCGTGACAGTGCGTCGCGAAAACCGGGGAAATGCACGGCCAACGCCGGCGTCACCTGATGGCGAAGCGCATTGCGCGCGTAGCGTGTGTCCGCGTTCGATTCGTCATCGATCCAGCGCAGCTTGTGCGCGCTCGCGTAGTGATCGAGCTGCGCACGCAGCAGATGCAACAGCGGCCGCACGCGCGTCGCCGTCGCATTCGCCGGCAGGAACTCCGGCGCCATCGCCGCGAGGCCCGCGAGACCCGCGCCGCGCAGCAGTTGCAGCAGCACGGTCTCGGCCTGATCATCCGCATGCTGCGCGAGCCATAACGTGCGAATGCCGTGCATCGCGCACATCGCATCGAGCGCACGATAACGCGCGTCGCGCGCAGCCGCCTCGACGCTCACACCGCTCGCGCGCGACACCTCCACGCGCTGTGCGTCGAATTCGACACCGCGCTCGCGAGCGAACGTCTCGCAATGCGCGAGCCACGCATCAGCGTGAGGGCTCAAACCGTGGTGAACATGTAGCGCTACCGCACGCGATGCGCCCGCGACGCGCACTGCCGCATCGAGCAGCACGCTCGAATCGACGCCACCGCTGAATGCGACCGCGATGCGCGCGTTCGGATCGAGCGCATCGAGCGCGGACAACGCCGCGCCGACCGCCTCGATCACGAGGCGCTCGGCGGATGAAGCAGCGGTGGAAGTCACGTCGTTAGCGCGGGCGGCGCTGGTAGACGAAAGAGAGACGAGGACGAACGCGCGCGCAGGCTTACGCGCCCGGCGTCGTTTCCTTGAATTTGCCGTACGCCATCAGCCGTTCGAAACGGCGCTCGCGCAGGTCGTTGGTGCTCATGCCCTGGAACTGACGCAGCGAATCGGCGAGCGCGCGGCGCAGCAGCGCGGCCATGCCCTTCGGATCGCGATGCGCGCCGCCGAGCGGCTCGTTGACGATCTTGTCGATCAAACCGAGCGCCTTCAGGCGATGCGCGGTCAGGCCGAGCGCTTCCGCGGCTTCCGGCGCTTTCGCGGCGCTCTTCCACAGAATCGACGCGCAGCCTTCCGGCGAGATCACCGAGTAGGTCGAGAATTGCAGCATCAGCACGGTGTCGGCGACTGCGATCGCGAGCGCGCCGCCCGAACCGCCCTCGCCGATGATCGTCGCGATCAGCGGCGTCTTCAGCTCGGCCATCACATACAGATTGCGGCCGATCGCTTCCGACTGCCCGCGCTCTTCCGCGCCGATGCCCGGGTAGGCACCCGGCGTGTCGATGAACGTAAAGATCGGCAAGCCGAATTTTTCGGCGAGGCGCATCAGACGCTCGGCCTTGCGATAGCCTTCCGGACGCGGCATGCCGAAGTTGCGCATCGCGCGTTCCTTGGTGTCGCGGCCCTTCTGATGACCGATCACCATGCAAGCCTGGCCATTGAAACGCGCGAGACCGCCGACGATCGACTGATCGTCCGCGAAGTTGCGGTCGCCGTGCAGTTCATGGAAGTCGGTGAACAGCTCGCTCACGTAGTCGAACGTGTACGGACGCTGCGGATGACGGGCGATCTGCGAAACCTGCCACGGTGTGAGGTTCGCGTATAGATCTTTGGTGAGCTGCTGGCTCTTTTTGGACAGCCGCTCGATCTCTTCCGAAATATCGACGGCCGAATCGTCCTGCACGAAGCGCAATTCTTCGATCTTCGCTTCGAGTTCAGCGATCGGCTGTTCGAAATCCAGAAAGGTGGTCTTCATTTGGTTGTAATCCTTGGACTTACCGGGCAGCGCGTATTCTAACCGCGCGCGCCGATGTCAAAACCTTTTCTCAACTATCGACATCATATACACGATAGTTTCCGAAACGGCTGCGTTTCCTGTTGTTCTTTAACTGTCGGCCGGCAGTGGATCGAGACTACGCCACATGTACCAGGTCGCCACGGTGCGCCACGGTTCCCAGTTCGCCGCGACCTCGCGCGCTTCGCTGCGCGTAACGGGCTCGCCGCTGAAATAGTTGACGCTGATCGCGCGGATCAGACCGAGATCGTCGAGCGGCAGCACGTCGGGACGCGACAGATTGAAGATCAGGAACATCTCCGCGGTCCAACGGCCGATGCCGCGAATCTGCGTGAGTTCGGCGATCACCGCCTCATCGTCCATCGACGTCCATTTGCCGACGTGCAGTGCGCCCGACACGAAATGCCGCGCGAGATCGAGCACATACTCGGCCTTGCGTTTGGACAGACCGCAGGCAGTCAGCTTCTCGAGACCGAGCTTGATGAACTGTTGCGGCACGAGCTTCGGACACGCGGCTTCGACGCGCCCCCACACCGCCTGCGCGGCGGCGACCGAAATCTGCTGCCCGACCACCGAGCGCGCGAGCGTGACGAACGGATCGCCGCGGCTCAGCAGATGCACGGGGCCGAATTTCGGAATCAGCTTTTTGAGAATGCGGTCACGTTTGACGAGATCCGCGCAGGCCTTGTCCCAATACGCGGGGCGCGTGACTTCAGGTGCGAGGCCGCCGATCTGCACCGGCACTGCGACTTCGCTCGCGAGCGCACTCGCGCCGGCTGCTTCGCCGTTCGCACTGGCCGCGCTCGCCGATGCAGCCGATACCCGGGTCTTGCGCACGACCTCACCCGCGTGGGTGTCGCGCGCGAGTTCCTGCACGTCGCCGGCGAGTTCGGCCGCGAGCTTGGCCGCACTTTTGACCGGCGCGGCGCCATTGCCTTTCACCCGCGTTGCACCGTTGCTCTTCGCGCGTTTCGCGGCCGGCGCATGCGCGCCTTCGACACCCGCGCCGCCCGAACCGTTGAGCAAACGTTTGACCGGGTTCTTGTTTGGTGCGGCGGTTGCGGCACCGGCTTTCGCCGCCGCCCCACCCGTTTTCGACGACGTTTTTTCTACCGCGCCGCCGCCCGCGCGAGTCGACGCGCGCGTCGACTTGGCGGCTGCCGACGCCGCGGCTGCCGCCCTGGTTTGAGACGCCGCGCGTTTAGCCGGCGTCTTCGTGGCCGTTGCCATCCTGCCTCCTGCCTGGCGAGTCGATCAGAGGGAAGTACGAGGTGCGCTCACACGCGCCGCCACTCGGTCAACCCGCCGGGTTTGTCTTCAAGGGCAACACCGGCATCGAGCAATTCGGCCCTGATCCGGTCTGCTGCCGCATAGTCCTTTGCCTGCTTGGCGGCGACGCGCGCGGCGATCTTTGCTTCGATCTCCGCGGGCTCGAGCGCGCCTTCAGCCGCTGCACCCGCTGCCTGCTGCAGGTAGGCACGCGGTTCGCGTCCGAGCAGCCCGAGCACCGCGCCCAACGCGCGCAACTGCCGGGCGAGCGCGGGCTCGCGCGTGCGATTCACTTCAGTGGCCAGTTCGAACAGCACCGACACCGCCACCGGCGTGTTGAAGTCGTCGTTCATCGCCGCCCGGAAACGCTGCGCATGCGCTTCGTTCCAGTCGAGCGCGGCGTTATCGGGCGTCACGTCTTTCAACGCGGTGTACAGCCGGCCCAACGCATTGCGCGCATCGTCGATATGCACATCGCTGTAGTTCAACGGCGAGCGGTAGTGCGCACGTGCAATGAAAAAACGCACGACCTCTGCATCGTACTGCGCAAGCACTTCGCGAATCGTAAAAAAATTGTTCAACGACTTCGACATCTTCTCATTGTCGATCTGTACGTAGCCGTTGTGCATCCAGTAATTGACGAAAGTTTGTCCGGTCGCGGCCTCGCTTTGCGCGATCTCGTTTTCGTGATGCGGAAACTGCAGATCCTGGCCGCCGCCGTGAATGTCGAACTGTTCGCCGAGCAGCGTGCAGCCCATCGCCGAGCACTCGATGTGCCAGCCGGGACGACCGCATCCATACTTCGAATCCCAGCCGGTGTCGGCGGGCTCGTCGGGTTTCGACTGTTTCCACAGCACGAAGTCGAGCGGGTCCTGCTTCGCGTCATTGGCCGCGACGCGTTCGCCCGCGCGCAGATCTTCGAGCGACTTGCCCGACAGCTTGCCGTAGCCCGCGAATTTGCGTACCGCGTAGTTGACGTCGCCGTCGCTCGCCTGATACGCGTAGCCGTTTTTCTCGAGTGCCTCGATCATGCCGAGCATCTGCGGAATGAAGTCGGTCGCGCGCGGTTCGATGTCGGGACGCTCGATGCCGAGCGCGTCCGCGTCTTCATGCAGCGCGGCGATGAAGCGATCGGTCAGCGACTTGATGGTTTCCCCGTTCTCGACCGCGCGGCGAATGATCTTGTCGTCGATGTCGGTGATGTTGCGCACGTAGGTCACGTCGTAGCCGAGCGTGCGCAGCCAGCGCTGCACGATGTCGAACACCACCATGACCCGCGCATGACCGACGTGACAATAGTCGTACACGGTCATCCCGCAGACATACATCCGCACGACGCCTTCCCGAAGCGGCACGAAAGTTTGCTTGTCACGCGCGAGCGTGTTGTAGATGCGCAGAGAATCCATAGAGAACGGTGCGTGGGCCGAAAGAAATCCGCTTTGTGCTTCATGCGCGCCGCGGCCCGCGAGACGAACAGCACTGCGGGTGCGCCGCATACAGCTGAAACCGGTGCACCTCGTGCGACGATCAGACTGCAGGCGATACTGCGAACCGGGCGGAGACGGCCACGAGTGGCGAAAAGACAGTCGGCGGTTCGACGGAACGCGCAGACCTTTTGTTAGAATGGCTCGGAGTATAACACCCAGACCTGAGCCTATGAAACACTCCAGCGGCCGCGCGCGCAGCGCTGCGACCCTCGCCGCGACTGCGTTTGGCGGCATTGCCAGTGGCGCTGCATTCAAAGCGGCGCGCACCCTCGCGTGGCGCGTTACCGTGGTTGCCGCGCTGGCCGTCGTGCCGGTCGCCAGCGCGTATGCGCAGAAGGCCGCGGTCATGCCGCAAGGCCCCGCGGTGCGCGACAACACGCCGGAAATCGACGCGTCGATCGAGCAGAAAAACTGGCAAACCGCGCTGACTCAGCTCGACGCGCGCATCGCGTCGAATCCGCACGACGCGCAGGCGAAATTCAAACGCGGCACGGTGCTTGCGCACCTCGGCCGCGACGACGAAGCGATCGCCGCCTTCATCGAACTCACGCAGCTCTATCCCGAACTGCCGGAACCGTACAACAATCTCGCGTCGCTGTACGCGAAGCATGGCCGCCTGAGCGACGCACGCGCCGCGCTGGAAACCGCCACCCAGGTCAATCCGAACTACGGTCTCGCGTACGAGAACCTGGGCGACCTCTATCTGCGCATGGCCGATGCTTCCTATCGCCGCGCGCAGGCGCTCGGCAAGGCGAGCGCGACGACCTCGCAGCGTCTCGCGGACATCCAGAAAATCGTCTCGCCCGCGCCTGGTCACGCACCGTCGCCCGCCCCCGCGCAGCCGGCCGCGACGCAACCGGACGACTTTGCCGCGCACGCCACGAACATGATGCAGACGCCGAGCTTCCAGTTCGGCGGCGCGAACGGTTCGCTCGCGATGCCGCCATATGTCGCGCCGTCGCGCTAGTACCTGCTTCACTGCTCGCTTTTTTCAAACCCGAGGATCTTCATGAAATGGTTGATGTTGGCGCTCGGCAGCGCCGCCCTGATCGCAACCGCCCCTGCCTTTGCGCAGGCCGGCTCCGAGGCTCATCCGTCCGTGCTGCTCAAGACGTCGGAAGGTGACATCCGCGTCGAGCTGTATCCCGAGAAGGCACCGAAGACGGTCGCGAATTTCCTCGACTACGTGAAGGCCGGCCAGTACAGCGGCACGATTTTTCATCGCGTGATTCCGGGCTTCATGATTCAGGGCGGCGGCTATACGCAAAGCTTCGCCGAGAAGCCGACGCGCGCGCCGATTCCGCTTGAAAGCCGTAACGGTCTGAAGAACACCGCGGGTACGATCGCGATGGCGCGCACCAGCGATCCGAATTCGGCCACCGCGCAGTTCTTCATCAACACGGTCGACAACGCCAACCTCGATTACCCGAATCCGGACGGCAACGGCTATGCGGTGTTCGGCAAGGTCACGAGCGGTATGGATGTCGTCAAGCGCATCGAGGCGACCCCGACCACCAGCCGCGGCCCGATGAGCGACGTGCCGCAAAAGCCGATCGTGATCCAGTCGGCGACCGTGGTCGGCAAGTAATAACGAGACTCGCGAGCAAGCGCGCACATGCGCCCCGCCCGCGCGACGAGCGCAGCGGCGCGAGCGCGCAACCCACGCCCCGGCGTGGCCTGCCGTTAATTCATAGCGGCGTGCCGCGCCTTTTATCCACCCTGTTCATCAAAGGAATTCATCATGGTTGAACTGCATACGAACCACGGCATCATCAAACTCGAACTGGACGCCGACAAGGCGCCGAAGTCGGTCGAGAACTTCCTCAACTACGTGAAGGCCGGCCACTACGACAACACGGTGTTTCACCGCGTAATCGACGGCTTCATGATCCAGGGCGGCGGCTTCGAACCCGGCATGAAGCAGAAGCCGACGGCCGAGGCGATCACCAACGAGGCGAACAACGGTCTGAAGAACGAAAACGGCTCGATCGCGATGGCACGCACGAACGACCCGCATTCGGCGACTGCGCAATTCTTCATCAACGTGAACGACAACGACTTCCTGAACCACTCGTCGCCGACGCCGCAAGGCTGGGGCTACGCGGTGTTCGGCAAGGTCGTCGAAGGCATGGATGTGGTCGAGAAGATCAAGAAGGTGAAGACCGGCTCGAAGGGCTTTCACCAGGACGTGCCGGTCGACGACGTCGTGATCGAAAAGGCCGTCGTCGTCTAAGCGATCGCACTCGCACCGACCCGTTCGAACCGAAATCAGGCACCTTCAATGCTGCAAGAAACGCCGCTGCGAAGCGTCGCCGCGGGCGTGCCAGGCGAGGGCCAACGCCCGCACGCCGCACGCCCGTTTTTCTTTCTCTCCGATCTGCACTTGAGCGAGGCGATTCCGCGTACGGTCGCCGCGTTCGAGCATTTCGTCCGCGTCACCGCCGAAGCGGCGGACTCGGTGTTCATCCTCGGCGATCTGTTCGAGTACTGGGTCGGCGACGACATGCTCGCCGAGCCGTTCGTGGCGCGCATCGCGGCATTGCTGCATACACTGTCCGAGCGCGGCATCGCGCTCTACATCATGCACGGCAATCGCGACTTTCTGCTCGGCAAGCGTTTCATGAAAGCGGCCGGCGCGATCTGGCTGCCCGACCCATTCGCGATCACCGCGTTCGGCACGCGCATTGCGCTCGCGCACGGCGATGCGCTGTGTACCGCCGATCGCGGCTATCAACTGTTCAGGCATGTCGCGCGCAACCATTTCGCGCAGATGCTGTTTCTCGCCTGGCCGTTCCGCTGGCGCCGCAAGCTCGCCGAGAACATGCGCTCGAAAAGCGAGCATGGCCGGATGCGGCCGATGTCGATGAAATACGACGTAACGCCGAACGGGGTCGCCGCGCTGTTCAAGACATCAAAAGCGGCAACGATCATTCACGGGCATACGCATCTGCCCGCGCGGCATCGCGAGCCGGGTGGCACGCGTTGGGTGCTACCGGATTGGGATCTCGACCACGGCACACGTCGCGGCGGATATCTGCGACTCGATGCGGAAGGGATTCGGGCGTTGCCGTTGGATTGAGGTGGCGGGATTGCGTGGTGCTCAGTCGCCGTCGCAGTCGTAGCGCCCGTGAACGCCGCTGCTTCGGTACTTCTTTGATTCTGTGCTGATTTGCGTACTGGTTATCCGCGCTTAAGAGCGCGTTGAACGCCGCATGCGCGCCGGGCGTTGCTGCCTGCATGCCAGCGGTTCGCCCAACGTGGGCTATGGCGCTTTCGCGATCAGTACAATCACACGATGCCGGTTGACAGCACGGACCGCACGACGCACCTAGCGCTCCGCCGCCCCCTCTACCTTGCCCGCGATCGCCGCGGACAAACGCCGCAGATCGAGCAACGCGGCATCCGCGCCCTGCAGCCCTTCGAGGCTCGTACCGAGCCGCTCGAGCGCATCGACGATTTCGTCGATGCGCCGCGATTGCGTGGCCGCGTGATCGATCAGGCCATGGATCGCGAGCGACACCGGATCGTCCGCGTTAGGCGTGATGCCGTACGCGCAGAACGCGCTGGTTTCCGTGCCGCGTTTCGACTCGCGCACGGTGCGACTCGAATCCGCACTGACGCTGGCCGTGGCCGCCGAAGCCGCCGCCGGCACGATTATCCGCGCCGGATTGCCGACCGCCGTGCCGCGCGCGGGCACCGGCTTGGTCACGACGGCGTTCGAACCGATCTTCGCGTCGGCGCCGACCGTGAAGCCGCCGAGCACCTTCGCGCCCGCGCCGACGATCACGCCGCGCTCGAGCGTCGGATGCCGTTTCGCGCCGCGCGTGAGCGACGTGCCGCCGAGCGTCACGCCCTGGTAAATCGTGCAGTCGTCGCCGATCTGTGCGGTCTCGCCGATCACGACGCCCATGCCATGATCGATAAACACACGTCGCCCGACCGTCGCCCCCGGATGGATCTCGATACCGGTCATGAAGCGCGCGAACTGCGACACGAAACGCGCCAGCCAGCGGCGTCTGGCCCGCCAGCAGGCATGCGCGAACCGGTGTAGCACGAGCGCGTGCAGGCCCGGGTAGCACGTGAGCACTTCCCATGCGCTGCGGGCGGCGGGATCGCGCTCGCGGATCGTGGCGATATCTTCGCGAAGTCTCGTGAACATGGCAGGGACTGTGTTGTGGGAGGAAAGACGTCCGCGCGCTTTTATGTTGCGTGGCGTCGCGCTTTCGCGTGCGATCGTGCACACCAAATGCATGTCGCGCCACGCATGACGGCAAACCCGACGCTTATCACGGTGGCAGCTTTGCTTCGAACGTCTGGTGGATTGTAGGGCGATTGCGAGAAACCTGCCGGAAGCCCACGCTGACCGCAAGGTCGTCGTCAGAATCAGGCCTGCGCTTGCCGTGGCAAGGCCCGTCGGCACGGTCCACTCCGGCGTGCCGTGCGGGCGGCGTCGTCAGTCGGTGCGTTTCGTCTTCAACAGAATGTGCTTGGCAATGCCGCGCACGATGTTGACCTCCTCACGCTCGAGCCCAGAGCGCGCGAAGAGCCGCCGCAGCCGTGACATCAGCTTTTTCGGATTGGCCGGGTCGAGAAATTCGAGCGCGACGAGCGCGCTTTCCAGATGCGTGAACATGCTTTCGATCTCGTCGCTCGCCGCCATCCGCGCGCGTACGCCGGATGCATCGGTCTGCTCCGCGCCTGTGCCAATGGCGGCGGGTGTGCCGCCGGCCGGTTCATCGACGGCGAGATACGCGGTGCGCAATTCGTATGCGAGCACCTGCACCGCCTGCGCGAGGTTGAGCGAGCTGTACGCGGGATTGGCCGGGATATGCGCGAGCGCGCTGCATCGCTCGACGTCTTCGTTCGATAGCCCGGTGCGCTCGTTGCCGAACACCAGGGCAATCTCGCCGTGTACCGCCTGCTCGTGCGCGATCGCGGCCGCCGCGCGCGGCGTGCGTTGCGGCGGACCGTATTCGCGCAGCCGCGCGGTCAGCGCGATCGACCAGTGCACACCGGCGAGCGCGTCGGCAAGCGTCGGCACCACGTGCACGGAGGCGAGCACGTCGTCGGCGCCGCTCGCCATCGCGATCGCTTCCGGATCGTTCTGCACGTTCGGCACACGCGGCGACACCAGCACAAGCCGCGAGAAACCCATGGTTTTCAGCGCGCGCGCCGCGGCACCGACGTTGCCCGGATGACTGGGTTCGACGAGCACGAAGCGCGTCGACGTAAAGCCGCCGCGCACATCGGCCACGGCGGGATCGGAGGAATGGTGGGGATGATCCACGATGAAACTCGGCTGGCCAGGATGGAATGAAAGCTGAATGAATACAAACTGAAGACGCGTATGGTAGCGCCAACCGCCGGCGACGCGGAATCACCCGCACGCGCGAGCAGGCCGGGAATCGGGTAAAACCCGACCAAAACTCAGGTAAAATATCGCCTTTCGCGTCCGGTACCGGCGTTTGTGGCACTTGCCCTTCGCTCCCGCCGAACCGGCCGCAACGTTCTTGTTCAATTCGACTCCGTAGACGGAATGCAATGCGCGACATGCGCACCGGTTTGCCCGGCCACGCGTTCCGTGCTGTTTCCGCGCCTTTGCGGCGCCCGTCAGCGCGGGTTTCGCGCTCATTTACCGGCAAGCAGCCGTGCTGCCCCGGCACAAGGATCAGTTTATGCATCCCATGCTCAATATCGCTGTGAAGGCCGCGCGCCGCGCAGCCCAGATCATCAACCGCGCATCGCTCGATCTGGATCTCGTCCAGATCAGCAAGAAACAGCACAACGATTTCGTTACGGAAGTCGACAAAGCGTCTGAAGCGGCGATCATCGAAACGCTGAAGACCGCCTACCCCGATCATGCAATCCTCGCCGAAGAGTCGGGCAAGTCGGATAACGACTCCGAATACCAGTGGATCATCGATCCGCTCGACGGCACCACCAACTTCATCCACGGCTTTCCGTATTACTGCGTGTCGATCGCGCTCGCACACAAGGGCATCGTTACGCAAGCCGTCGTCTACGATCCGAATCGCAACGATCTGTTTACCGCTTCGCGCGGCCGCGGCGCGTTCGTCAATGATCGCCGCATCCGCGTCGCCAAGCGCGACCGCCTTGCCGACTGTCTGATCGGCACCGGTTTTCCGTTCCGCGAGCAGGATAGCCTCGAATCGTACGGCCGCCAGTTCGCCGAAATGACCACGGCTTGCGCTGGTCTGCGACGTCCGGGCGCCGCCGCGCTCGATCTGGCGAACGTCGCCGCCGGCCGCATGGACGGCTTCTTCGAGCAAGGCCTCAATGCATGGGATGTGGCGGCGGGCAGCCTGCTGATCACCGAAGCGGGCGGCCTCGTCGGCAACTACACTGGCGATTCGGATTTCCTGCACGTCGGCGAAATCGTCGCGGGTAACCCGAAGGTCTACGCGCAGATGATCCCGGTCCTGTCGCGCTACAGCCGTACGCGTCAGCAGTCGGCCTGACGCGCGCCGCCGCGGCCGGACCGCGGGAGACGCGAATCGTTGTGAAAAAAAGCGGCTTCGGCCGCTTTTTTGTTGCCGACGCTGCAACGCATGGATGATCGTGCTACAAAGCGGAAAACCGCGAGGCGGGCTGATGGACGCCGTGAACCAAAGCTGCGCCTCGTGCCACCGCCAGGACCGTTCCCTGCGCCATGCATCGCTGACTCCACCTCGCTTCCGAGCCGCGCCCAGTCTCTCATCCGCTTCATGAAAAAAGGCTTCTACACGATCATCGCCGCGCAGTTCATTTCGTCGCTCGCGGACAATGCGCTGTTGATCGCCGCCATCGCGCTGCTCTCCGTGCTTCGTTCGGCCGCCTGGGTCACGCCGCTGCTGCAGATCTTCTTCACGATTTCGTACGTGCTGCTCGCCCCGTTCGTCGGTGCGTTCGCCGATGCGATGCAAAAGCGTCACGTGATGTTCATCTCCAACGCGCTGAAAGCGAGCGGCTGCCTGATGATGATCGCGGGCGTTCATCCGATGATTGCATATGGCGTGGTCGGCTTTGGCGCGGCCGCGTATTCGCCTGCCAAGTACGGCATTCTCACCGAGCTGCTGCCCGCCGAAAAACTCGTGAAAGCGAACGCGTGGCTCGAATCGGCGACGGTGCTCTCGACGATCGTCGGCACGATGCTCGGCGGCGCGCTGATCAGCGCGGTCGCAGAGCGCTTCGTCGCGCACGCGCATCTGCCGCTGCTGCGCTCCGCCGCCGATCTCGCGATGTTCGCGGTGATGCTGACCTACGCGATCGCCGCCGCGGTCAACATCTTCATTCCCGATACCGGCGCGCGCTACCCGAACCGTCTGACGGAGCCGAAGAAGCTGATCGGCGATTTCCATCACTGCTTCCATGTGCTATGGGCCGACAAGCTCGCGCAGATCGCGCTGTGGGTGACGACGCTGATGTGGGGCGCCGCGGTGACGATGCAGTTGCTGGTGCTCAAATGGGCGAACGTGAACCTCGGGCTGTCGTTGTCGAAGGCGGCGGTGATGCAGGGCGTAACCGGCGTCGGCATCGCGATCGGCGCAGCCGCCGCGGCCGCGCTGATCCCACTGCGCAAATCGCTGCGGGTGCTGCCGATCGGTGTGCTGACCGGCGCGGTGGCGATCGCGATGGCGTTCTACAACAAGGACCTGTTCCCTGTGGGCGCGGGCCTGCGCGTCGGCTCGCACGTCGCGCCCTTCTATATCCTGCTCGCCTATCCGCTGATGATCCTGCTCGGCGCGCTGTCGGGCTTTTTCATCGTGCCGATGAACGCGGTTCTCCAGCATCGCGGTGCAACGCTGCTGTCGGCCGGTCATTCGATTGCCGTGCAGAACTTCAATCAGAATCTCGCCGTGCTGCTGATGCTCGGCGTGTACGCGCTGCTGCTCACCGCGAAAATGCCGGCGCAATGGATCATCGTCGTGTTCGGCAGTTTCATCACGCTGCTGATGTGGCTCGCGAAACGGCGTAGTGCCGCGAACGAGCGCGCGGTGGACATGCGTGCGATGGTTGGGGAATGAAGGCATAGCAGTCCTGCGGCAATGGTTCCATCAATGAGCCGATTGAGTCAGTCGAGCGGATCGACGTGGGCGTCACGAGCGCGGCGGCGCTATGCGCTCTGTTGCCACTGGTTCGATGATGCATGTCGTCATGCTGGCATGGAAAATCCGCTTCGGGCATCGGCCATTCGGCCAGGGTCCGCTTGCCGCGCCGGCGGGTTAAACTCACGCCCTGAGCATCTACCGCAAGAAGACACCAAGGATGGGCATTCAAACCGCAGCGGCCAACGACGTCGCACAACACACTCCAATGATGCAGCAGTACCTTCGCATCAAAGCGGAGCATCCGGGCACGCTGGTGTTCTACCGGATGGGCGACTTCTACGAACTCTTTTTCGATGACGCGGAAAAAGCCGCGCGTCTGCTCGATCTGACGCTGACGCAGCGCGGTGCCTCGGCGGGCAATCCGATCAAGATGGCGGGCGTGCCGCATCACGCGGTCGAGCAATACCTGGCCAAGCTCGTGAAGCTCGGCGAATCGGTTGCGATCTGTGAACAGATTGGCGACCCGGCCACCTCGAAAGGTCCGGTCGAGCGCAAGGTCGTGCGCGTGGTCACGCCGGGCACACTGACGGACGCCGCCCTGCTATCCGACAAGAGCGACGTCTACCTGCTGTCGATGTGCGTCGCGCACAACCGTCGCGGCGTCGCCACGAGCGTCGGCCTCGCGTGGCTCAATCTCGCAAGCGGCGCGCTGCGGCTCGCCGAAGTCGCGCCCGATCAGGTCGCTGCCGCGCTCGAGCGCATCCGTCCCGCCGAAATTCTCGTCGCCGACACCACCGCCGATTCAACAAGCTGGACCCCGCCCGCCATCGCGGGTGCGCTTACGCGCGTGCCGGCCTGGCATTTCGATATCACATCAGGCATGAAGCGTCTGTGCGATCAACTCGAAGTGGCAAGCCTCGATGGCTTCGGCGCGCATTCGCTCGGTTGCGCGTGCGGCGCTGCCGGCGCATTGCTGCTCTATGCGGCGTCCACGCAAGGCCAGCAGCTGCGTCACGTGCGCAGCCTGAAGGTCGAATACGAATCCGAATATATCGGCCTCGATCCGGCCACGCGCCGCAATCTCGAACTGACAGAAACGCTGCGCGGCACCGAAGCGCCGACGCTGTGCTCGCTACTCGACACCTGCTGCACGACGATGGGCAGCCGCCTGCTGCGTCACTGGCTGCATCATCCACCGCGCGATTCGGCGATTGCGCAGGCGCGCCAGCAAGCCATCGGCGCGCTGCTCGACGCGCCGCCCGGCACCGACCTCGACACGTTGCGCAGCGCGCTGCGGCAAATTTCCGACATCGAACGGATCACCGGCCGGCTCGCGCTGCTGTCGGCGCGGCCGCGCGATCTGTCGAGCCTGCGCGATACGTTCATCGCGCTGCCCGCGTTGCGCGCGCAGCTTGCGGCCATTGCGCCGAACGCCGATTCGATCGCGCGCATCGACGCGGCGCTCGAACCGCCGCACGCGTGTGTCGAACTGCTGCGCCACGCGGTCGCGCAGGAACCCGCGGCGATGGTGCGCGACGGCGGCGTGATCGCGCGCGGCTATGACGCGGAGCTCGACGAGCTGCGCGACATTTCGGAAAACTGCGGCCAGTTCCTGATCGATCTCGAAACGCGCGAACGCGCGCGTACCGGCATCGGTAATCTGCGCGTCGAGTACAACAAGGTGCATGGCTTCTATATCGAAGTCACGCGCGGCCAGACCGACAAGGTTCCGGACGACTATCGCCGCCGTCAAACGTTGAAGAACGCCGAGCGCTACATCACGCCCGAGCTGAAAACATTCGAAGACAAGGCGCTGTCCGCGCAGGAGCGGGCACTCGCACGCGAACGCGCGCTCTATGACGCGTTGCTGCAATCGCTGCTGCCGTTCATTCCGGATTGTCAGCGCGTCGCGTCGGCGCTCGCCGAGCTCGATCTGCTGGCCGCTTTCGGCGAACGCGCCCGCGCGCTCGACTGGGTTGCGCCAACGTTCTCGCCAGACGCCGGGATCAACATCGAACAGGGCCGCCATCCGGTTGTCGAGGCGCAGGTCGAGCAATTCATCGCCAACGACTGCCTGCTGGACACTGAGCGCAAGCTGCTGCTGATCACCGGTCCGAACATGGGCGGTAAGTCGACCTTCATGCGTCAGACCGCGCTGATCGCGCTGCTCGCGTACGTGGGCAGCTACGTGCCCGCGCGGCGCGCGGCCTTTGGACCGGTCGACCGCATCTTTACCCGCATCGGCGCGGCCGACGATCTTGCCGGCGGCCGCTCGACCTTCATGGTCGAGATGACCGAAGCCGCCGCGATCCTCAACGACGCGACGCCGCAAAGCCTTGTGCTAATGGACGAGATCGGCCGCGGTACGTCAACGTTCGACGGCCTCGCACTCGCATGGGCGATTGCGCGCCATCTGCTCGCGCACAATGGCTGTTACACGCTGTTTGCAACGCACTACTTCGAGCTGACGCAACTGCCCGCGGAATTTCCGCATGCAGCCAACGTGCATCTGTCGGCGGTCGAACATGGCCATGGCATCGTGTTCCTGCACGCGGTCAACGACGGGCCGGCCAATCAGAGCTATGGATTGCAGGTCGCGCAACTCGCCGGCGTGCCGAATGCGGTGATCCGCGCGGCGCGCAAGCATCTCGCGCATCTGGAGCAGCAGTCAGCCGCTCAGCCCGCACCGCAACTGGATCTGTTTGCCGCACCGCCAGCGATGCTCGTCGAAGATGCCTCGGACGAGCACGACTACGACGCCGGCGAAGTCACGCCCGCGTCGCCCGCAATGCAGATGCTCGTCGAGCGTTTGCGCGGTATCGATCCGAACGATCTGCGTCCGCGCGAAGCGCTCGACCTGCTGTACGAATTGCATGAACTGGCCGTCGCGCCGGATGCGGACCACTGACACAGCGACGTACCCGCGGCGCCCGCGCGGGTTTCGCGCGGCGCTGTGGCGCGCGCTCTCTCTGACAGGCAGTATCGTGTCAGTCACGGTGCTGTGCATAGGGACGGTGCCGGCGCACGCCGAAGCCTCGCGCTTCGCGTTCGCGGTCATCTCCGACACGATGCGCGGCCCCGGTGACGAAGCGTCCACACAACGGCTGCTCGACGCGATCGGCCGCGAGCGCGATGTGCGCTTTATCGTCTACGACGGCAATCTGAAAGGACCGAAGGAAGCCTGTCGCGACGCGCTCTACGAGCGTCGCCAGGCGCTGCTCGAAAGCGCGCGGCCCGCCCTCTTCTTCATTCCCGGTCAGCATGATTGGGTCGATTGCGGCACGTCTGACGCCGGCGGCTTCGATCCGATCGAGCGGCTCGATCTGTTGAGGCAAACGCTGTTCTCAGACCCGACGTCGATGGGTCAAAACCCGATCGCGTTGACGCGCGAAAGCGAGGTGTCTCGCTTTCGCCCGTACCGCGAGAACATGCGCTGGGTAGTGAGCGACAAGGCCGGTGACATCGTGTTCGTCGGCTTGAACGCGCCGAGCCCGAACAATCACTATCTGACCGCGGGCGGACGCAATGGCGAATTCGAGGATCGCGTCATCGCCAACGCGTTCTGGCTCGAGCATGCAGGTGAATACGCGAAACGCCGCGACGCCCGCGCAATCGTCATCCTCATCCAGGGCGACTTCGATCCGGAGCGTTATGAACGGCCTGACCGGTTCGCCTGGCTGCGTTTCGCGCACAGCCCGCGACGCGATGGCTTTCTGGAATTCAAGCGCAGCCTCGTCAAGCTCGCGCAGATTTTCCACGGGCCGATCGTCGTGGTTCATTCCGACGACGAGCGCCCCGCCGGCGGCTTCATCATCGATCAGCCGCTACGCAATGACAAAGGCATGGTCGTGACGAATTTCACGCGCATCGGGCTCGCGCCGCGCGATCGTCTTAACCAGTGGATTGAGATTGAAGCGGATTTCGCCAGGAAGCCGCCATTCCGCGTAAGCGTGCACGACGTGCCGAAACAGATGCCGTTGCCGACTACGCCGCCGGTCCTGCCATCCGGATCGCCGCGCGACGAGTCCGCTGCGTCGATGCCGGCCGCGCCGGATATGCCGAATGTGGAAGGGTTCGGGCCGGCATCGGAATTGCCGCCGCTGTTGCAAACACCTGGAGAATCGCCGCAGGACCAGTTGCCACGCATCCCGTCCGACCAGGGCGGTGGCGGCTACGGGCCGGCGATTTCGATGCCGCCAGGCTCGATACTGCCGGCCTCGCCGGCATTGCCTGCGTCGGCACCGCCAGTCCCCACGACGGCGCCGCGCACGCCGGGCGCGCCCGGCAAGCAGGCAAGTTCAGTGCAGGGTGGGTTTTGAGTTGTCTTCTTCGTCTTCGTCCTCGTCGTCGTCGAGGACCTCAAGGCCATCCGCGCCGTGCGCGTGCTCGTGTTCGATTTCGTCTTCAGTAGCCGGACGCACGTCTTTCACCGTCAACGCAAAACGCAGCGCCATGCCGGCGAGCGGATGATTGCCGTCGAGCACGACTTTGTCTTCCGCGACGTCGGTCACCACATAAACCAGCGCGTCGATTTCCTCGTCGCCATCTTCGGGCGTACCTTCGAACTGCATGCCGACTTCAAGCGGTTCCGGAAAACGATCGCGCGGCTCGATCTTCACGAGTTCGGGATCGTACTCGCCGAACGCGTCCTGCGGCTCAAGCTGGATCTGGGTCTCGAAGCCCGTCTCATGGCCGTCGAGCTCTTCCTCGATCTTGGGGAACGTGCCATCATAGCCGCCGTGCAGATAGACCATCGGCTCGTCGCTTTCCTCAATCAGATTGCCCTGCGCATCCGACAGCTTGTAAGCGACCGACACGACGGTGTTCTTTGCGATTTTCATTCGATTCTCCAGAATACAACTCACATTATACGATGCCCAGGCGGCCCAACCACCACTCGGCCGAGGCAGCTTCGACACCTAATTCGTCGCCTGCTTCAGAGCCAGCTACCCAGCCCATTCTTCCGCCCGCGCCCGACGTTCCCACCGCATTGCTCGGCAATCTGAGCCCATCGCAATTCATGCGCCGGTACTGGCAGAAAAAGCCTTTGCTGATCCGTCAGGCGATCCCGAACATCGTGCCGCCGCTGTCGCGCGACGAACTCTTCGAGCTTGCGGACCAGGAAGAAGTCGAAGCGCGTCTGATCACCCACTTCCGCAACAAATGGCAGCTGGAACACGGCCCGTTCGCGCCCGACGAACTGCCATCGGCGAAGCAACGCGGCTGGACGCTGCTCGTCCAGGGTGTCGATCTGCACGACGACCGCGCGCGGGCATTGCTCGATCGCTTCCGCTTCGTGCCCGACGCACGTCTGGACGATCTGATGATCTCGTACGCGAGTGACACAGGTGGTGTCGGCGCGCATTTCGATTCCTACGATGTGTTTCTTTTGCAAGTAAAAGGCAAGCGCCGCTGGCGCATCAGCGCGCAGAAGGACCTGACGTTGCAGGCGGGCTTGCCATTGAAAGTTTTACAGAACTTCGAGCCTGAACAGGAGTGGGTGCTGGAGCCGGGCGACATGCTGTATCTGCCGCCGCACATCGCGCACGACGGTATCGCCGAGGGCGAGTGCATGACCTGCTCGATCGGCTTTCGCGCGCCATCGGAAAGCGAGCTGACCGCCCAATTCCTCTACCATCTGGCCGAGCGCGGCGAGGCTGCGGGCAAGACCGGCGCGCTTTATCGCGATCCGCGGCAATCCGCTGTCGAGCGTCCGGCCGAACTGCCGGCGGCGCTCGTCGAACGGGTTGGCGCAATCCTTGCTCGGGTCAGGTGGAATGAGCAGGATATTGCGTCGTTCCTTGGCACGTATCTCAGCGAACCCAAGCCGAGTGTCGTCTTCGATCCGCCGCAACGGCCGCTCAACGAAGCGCGTTTTATCGCTGCCGCATCGAAACAGGGTCTGCGGCTCGATCGCAAGACTAACCTGTTGTATGAACGTCGTTTTTTCTTCGTAAATGGAGAAGAAATTGCGTGGGGCGGCGCAAAAAAATGGCTGTTTGATCTCGCTAATCACCGCTCTATGAGTGCGAAACGCTTTGTAACACTCTCGCACGATTCACCGGTGACAGCACTGCTACACGAGTGGTATTGTGCGGGCTGGATACAGGTGGGCGAGCTTGCGTAACTCTGCCCGCCTGTTATACCGTACAGCGAAATTTTGTATGAGAAAGACAACGTATTGACCCCGGATTTATCGACTGTCAGTACGAAAGTGCATATAATTTCCGCCCAAGCCGTAGGGAAGATTTCAGCTCGTCGAGAGAGTATCTCCACCAGCGGCCCAGGTCGGTGTTGGAGCACATTACCGGTTTTATTTTGCGCTGTTGCTTACCTTTAAACCATAAAAGGACGTGATCATGAAGAAATCCCTCCTCGTAGCATCCCTGTTGGCAGCTGTGGCACTGGCTGCATGCAACAAGAGCAACGATCAAGCCGCTGCACCGGCTAGCGACGCAGCTGCTGCTTCGGCACCGGCTGCTGCTGCTTCGGACGCAGCAACGGCTGCTTCGGGTGCTGCTGCTGCTGCGAGCGACGCTGCTGCTTCGGCTACGGCTGCTGCTTCGGACGCTGGCGCTGCCGCTTCGGACGCTGCTGCTTCGGCTGCTGCTCCGGCTTCGGGCGCAAGCCAGTAAGCTGTCGCGTAGGGTTCGCCTCTGGGCGAGAACTGCTTCGGGAAATCGTTTCGGTTTCCCGGGCAGTCAGGCAAAACGCCACGGATTCATTTCCGTGGCGTTTTGCTTTTGGGCTTTGAATTTTTTGACCTGCGCCGGTTTTGCCTGGCGGGTCATTTGAAAAGAATTGCAAAAAAAAACGCCACATTTTATTGCGGCGTTTTTTTAAGTATCAAACCAGCATGCGGCTATTGTTCGGTCGCGGCACCCGGCACCGCGCTTTCTTCAAAGAATTCGCGCACCACGTCGATCTCGCGGGTGCGCTTGAACGGCGGCAGGCTTTGCCAGATACGACGTCCGTAGGGTTTATCAACGAGGCGCGTATCGCAGATCATCAACACGCCGCGATCGGTCTCCGCGCGAATCAAACGGCCGGCGCCCTGCTTCAGCGTAATCACGGCCTGCGGCAACTGATGCACGGCGAACGGACTCAAGCCCTTCTTCGTCAGCGCGTCGAGCCGCGCGGACAACACGGGATCGTCGGGCGGCGCAAACGGCAGCTTGTCGATCACGACCAGCGACAACGCATCGCCGCGCACATCCACGCCTTCCCAGAAACTCTGGCTACCCACCAGAATCGCGTTGCCATACGCACGGAAGCGGTCGAGCAGTTCGGTGCGGCTCGCATCGCCCTGCACCAGCAGCGGATAGTCCCAGCCGCGTGCCTCGATTGCATCGCGCAACTTTGCGGAGATACGGTCCACCGCGCGCAGCGTCGTGCATAGCATGAAGACGCCGCCGCCCGATGCTTCGATCGCCGGCAACGCGGCATCGAACACCGCGTCGGTAAACATCGGCGATGACGGTTGCGGCAGATTGCGCGGCACGTACAGCAGCCCCTGCGACGGATAGTCGAACGGGCTGGGCAAGGTCATCGAACGCTTCGCGTTCAGGCCCATCTGCGCCGCGTAGTGCGTGAAGTCGCCGCGCACCGACAGCGTGGCCGACGTAAAAATCCACGCGCGCGGCACGCCGGCGCGTTGCTTGGCGAAAATCGGCGCGACCGACAGCGGCGTTTCGTGCAACTGCACGGTATGCGAGAACACTTCGATCCAACGCACCTTTTCATTCGGATCGGCGCGCTCGGCAGCGGCGTTGGCATTGCCGTTGCCGACAGCAACAGCGCTATCGCGCGACCCGGCTGCGTCGCGCTCGGCGCTCGTGGGCGGCGTGGTCCAGCCGCTCAGCACATCCTGCAATTCGCGAGCGCGGCGCAGACATGCGCCGATCGACTCGGCGCGCTCAGCCTGACCAGCCAGCGCGCTGGCCAGTGCATCGAGCTCGGTTTCGAGTGTCTCGAGCGCAGCGAACAAAGGGTGATCGTCGGGCAACTGGCCGATCGATAAACGCACCGAATCTTCCTTGAACGCAAGGCGCACGTCGCGCGCCGCACGCTCGAGCGTCGCGCCAAGCTTGACCCAGTCGAGCGCATCGCGCGCATGACCGAGACCCTCGGCCACCGAATCACGCGCGAGTTCGAGAAATTGCGCGGTCGACAGCGTCTCGCCGAAAAACAGCGTCGCGGTTTCGGGCAGTTGATGTGCTTCGTCGAAGATGACCGTGTTAGCGGTGGGCAGTAACTCGGCCATGCCGGTATCGCGCAACATGATGTCGGCGAAAAAGAGATGGTGGTTGACCACCACAATGTCAGCCTGCTGCGCTTCGCGGCGCGCCTGCATCACGAAACAGTCCTTGTAATGCGGGCACTCCTGGCCGAGACAGTTATCGCGCGTCGAGGTGACCATCGACCACACCGCGGCCGTCTCCGGCACGCTCGCGAGCTCGGCCTTGTCGCCGGTGCGCGTGATCTTCGCGAAGCGCACGATGTCCTGCAGATACGAGGTTTCCTGACGCGACGGCAAGCGCCCGTTGTCCGCCGTGCGTTGCAGGTAATAGTGGCACAGATAGTTCGCGCGCCCCTTCAGCATCGCGACCGATACCGGCACCGCGAGCGCGTCGCGCACGGTCGGAATATCGCGCTGAAAGAGCTGATCCTGCAGATGCTTGGTGCCGGTCGACACGATGACCTTACCGCCCCATAGCATGGCGGGCACGAGGTACGCATAGGTCTTGCCTGTGCCCGTGCCCGCCTCGACGATCAGGGTGTTCTCGCCGCTGTCGGCGCGCTCCGCTTCGATGCCCTCAACGCTATCGGCCGAGCCCGCGCTATCGGCTGCCGTGCCCTGCAGACGCCGCGCCGGACGCTTCTGCGCCTCGAACATCGCCGGCTCGGGCATCGCGCGGCCCGACGCTTCCATCGCCGCGGCGACGGCGCGCGCCATCTCGATCTGCGACGCACGCGGCCGATAGCCATCGATCTGACGCGCGAGCAGCCCGCTGTCGGCAAAGATCTCGTTGAGCTCCGTCACGCGAGCACGGCTCAGCGACTCGCTCGCGACGGCTGCGGCCGCGCGCGGCGCCGCCGTAACGCTGGTGGATGCGTCGCCCGGCGCGCCCCGGGATGAAGTGTCGTGCGGTGAATTCAAGGCAAGCGTTCCTGCTAAGTCCGGCTCGCGCGCTGCGCGCCCGGCGCCTGCCAGGCCGCGAACTCAGGCGCGTAAGTCCGGTTCGAGCTGCAATTGCAGCAAGATGATGGTGTCCTTGACTTTGAGTTTGCGCTTTTTCAGGCGCTGCAACTCGAAGTCGTCGATGCCGGGCTCATCCGATATCCGGTCGATCAACCGGTCGAGCCCACTGTGCTCCGATTCCAGTTGCAGAATGCGGTCGCGAAGAGTGTTCGCGTCGATGACGTGACGACGATCGCGCATGCTCGCCTCCTCTCGTCTGCGGCATGCGCCGCGTGCTCGCGGCCGATGCCTGAGGTTGCTGTCCGGCTCAAAACGCGTTACGGCGACTACGGCCAGCGACTGCTGCCGTCCTGGCCACGGCCGCCAGGATCATTACAGCACAGTCGCCGACTACAGCACATTTACTCTTGCTGCTGCTGTCTTTGCTGCTCTTCGAGTTGCTGCTGTTTCAACTGGTCCTGACGCTTCTGCTCGGCTTTCTCGGCGGCTTGCTTCTGACGCGTTTCGACGTCGAGCTTGTGCTGCGCCGCGTCTGCCTGCTTCCTGTCGAAATTTTCCTGCTTCTGCTGACGTTCGAGCGCCTTCTGCGCGCCCTGCTGACGCGCCTCATCGAGCTGGTGCTGGAAGTCGCCCTGCTGGTTGGCCGCCGCCGGCGCGGGCGTAGCACCGCGTTGCGCCTGGTCCAGCGCATGCTGGCGCTGCTTTTCGTCGTAGGTCTGCGCGTTGGCCGCGCGCTGCAGCGCCCCGGCGTTACGCTGCGCCTGATCGAGTGCGTGCTGGCGCTGTTTGTCCTCGTAGGCCTGCGCGTTGGCCTGGCGCTGCGGCGCCTCGGCGTTGCGCTGCGCCTGATCGAGTGTGTGCTGGCGCTGCTTTTCCTGGTAGGCCTGCTCGTTGCGCGCGTCTTCGGCGGCACGCTGCGGCGCTTCAGCCTGCGCTTGCGCACGCCGCAGCGCCGTGCGCTCGTCGCGCTCGCGTGCGCGTTGCGCGCGCTGTTCGGCGTCGAGCGCGAGCTGTTCCTTGCGGATTTCCGCCTGTGCGGAGCGCATCGAATCGCGCGCGCGATTCAGGCAGTGGTTGACGAAAAAGCGGCTATAGCAGTTGTGCTGCGCGAGCGCGTATTGGTAGTTGTTGTCGTCGGTGCGCTGATCGAGTGCCTGCTGACGCGCCTCGAACGATTTGTCGAGCGCGGCTGCATCGCTTGCGCCCTCAGCACCGTCGGCGGTGGTGGCGTCGGCTGCCGGTGCCGCTGCCGTGGTACCGGTTGCCGGCGCGGCTGTATTGCCAGGCGCAGCAACAGACGTCGCGTCCTGCGCGGACGTTGCAGCCTGTGCCACCGTTTGCGCGCTGGCGAGTGCCGGCACGGCGGCCAATACGATGACCGCGCATGCCGCCATCACATTGGCAAATCCACGCCGGGCCGACAATCGTTCGGACCCGAGCCCCACGTCGCCGCGTACGGCCCGTACCGCCGACGCGGCCAACATGCGCGAGGCGAGCGGCGAACGCAACGAAGAGAGCGAAAACTGAGGCGAAACCGGCCGCGAATCTGACGACAGAAAAGAGACCAGACGGTTGAGGGACAAGGAGATTAGCAACGTCGTAGCGGGTCAACGGAAGATGGCGGAAATTCTAACATCCCGCGGTTGAGCCCTCTGGCATTTATGGCAAAATGCCCCGCTCCTGGTCGCGGCGCACGCCCGGCCTGTCCGACCTGCCGCCCGCGCGCGGCCCCTCACTGAGTCCGCAGGAAAACCAAGCCTTATGACGGAAACCGTAGCACTCAAGATCGTCCAGCGCATCGCCACCGAACTGTCCGTCCAGCCGCGCCAGGTCGCGGCCGCCGTGGGGCTTCTCGACGAAGGCGCGACCGTTCCGTTCATCGCCCGTTACCGCAAGGAAGTGACAGAGAACCTCGACGACACGCAACTGCGCAATCTCGAGGAGCGCCTGCTGTATCTGCGCGAACTGGAAGAGCGCCGCGCCGCGATCATCGCGAGCATCGACGAACAGGGCAAGCTGACCGACGAACTGCGCGGCGCGATCGAAGGTGCCGACAGCAAACAGGTGCTGGAAGATCTGTATCTGCCGTACAAGCCGAAGCGCCGCACGCGCGCGCAGATCGCCCGCGAGGCCGGTCTGCAGCCGCTCGCCGACGCACTGCTCGGCAATCCGCTGCTCGATCCGCAAACCGAGGCTGCCGCGTACGTGGACACCGACAAGGGCGTCGCCGATGTGAAGGGCGCGCTCGACGGCGCGCGCGACATTCTGTCTGAACAGTTTGGCGAAACCGCCGAACTGCTGGGCAAGCTGCGCGACTATCTGCACAGCCAGGGCGTGGTGTCGTCGAAGGTGGTCGAAGGCAAGGAAACGGCCGAGGAAGAGAAATTTCGCGACTACTACGACTACGCGGAAACGATTCGCACGGTGCCGTCGCATCGCGCGCTCGCGTTGTTCCGCGGCCGTAATGCCGGCGTGCTGATGATCAAGCTGGGCCTCGGCGAAGAGCTCGACGCGCAGGTGCCGCATCCGGGCGAGGCACTGATCGCGCGCCACTTCGGCATCGCCAATCAGAACCGCCCCGCCGACAAGTGGCTCTCCGATGTGTGCCGCTGGTGCTGGCGCGTGAAGGTGCAACCGCATCTCGAAAACGAATTGCTGACCCATCTGCGCGACGAAGCCGAGCATGAAGCGATCCGCGTGTTCGCGCGCAATCTGAAGGACCTGCTGCTCGCGGCGCCGGCCGGCCCGAAGGCGGTGATCGGACTCGACCCGGGTCTGCGTACCGGCGTCAAGGTCGCGGTGGTCGATCGCACCGGCAAGGTGCTCGCGACCGACACGATCTACCCGCACGAGCCGCGCCGCGACTGGGACGGCTCGCTCGCGAAGCTCGCGCGTATCGCCGCGCAAACCCAGGCCGAGCTGATCAGTATCGGCAACGGCACCGCGTCGCGCGAGACGGACAAGCTCGCGAGCGAGCTGATCTCGCGTCATCCGGAGTTGAAGCTGCAGAAGATCGTCGTGTCCGAAGCGGGCGCATCGGTGTACTCGGCCTCCGAACTCGCCGCGAAGGAATTCCCCGACATGGACGTGTCGCTGCGCGGCGCGGTATCGATCGCGCGCCGTCTGCAGGACCCGCTCGCCGAACTCGTGAAGATCGAGCCGAAGGCGATCGGCGTCGGCCAGTATCAGCACGACGTGAACCAGCGCGAACTCGCGCGTTCGCTCGATGCGGTCGTCGAGGACTGCGTGAACGCGGTCGGCGTCGATGCGAACACCGCGTCGGTCGCGTTGCTCGCGCGCGTGTCGGGACTGAATGCGACACTCGCGCGCAATATCGTCGACTACCGCGATGCGAACGGACCGTTCCCGTCGCGCGAGCATTTGCGCAAGGTGCCGCGTCTGGGCGACAAAACCTTCGAGCAGGCAGCCGGCTTCTTGCGCATCAACAACGGCGAGAATCCGCTCGACCGGTCGTCGGTGCACCCTGAAGCATATCCGGTCGTCGAACGGATTCTCGCGAAGATCAGCAAGCAGGTCGGCGAAGTGCTCGGCAATCGCGACGCGCTGCGCGGACTGTCGCCGAATGAATTCGTCGACGAACGCTTCGGCTTGCCGACCGTGCGCGACATTCTCGGCGAACTGGAAAAGCCGGGCCGCGATCCGCGTCCCGAGTTCAAGACGGCGACGTTCCGCGAAGGCGTCGAGAAGGTCAGCGATCTGATCCCGGGCATGATGCTCGAAGGTGTGGTAACGAACGTCGCCGCGTTCGGTGCGTTCATCGACGTCGGCGTGCATCAGGATGGTCTGGTGCACGTGTCGGCGATGTCGACGAAGTTCATCAAGGATCCGCATGAGGTCGTGAAGGCCGGGCAGATCGTCAAGGTCAAGGTGCTCGAAGTCGACGTGAAGCGCCAGCGAATCGCGTTGACGATGCGTCTCGACGACGAACCCGGCGCGGCCGCTGCGCGCAGCGGTGGTGGTGGCGCGCAGCAGGATCGCGGCAACTTCAATCGCGGCGGTGCGGGGCGCGGCGCGCCGCAGCGCTCGCGCGAACCGGAGCCGGGTGGCGCGATGGCTGCCGCCTTTGCGAAGCTCAAGCAGAAGTAAGAAGCAAGCATGCGGTGAGTGCGGCGTGAGCGCATCGGACTGATGTGCTTCGCCGCGAGCGCGGTGAGTTCTCGTATCACGCGCGCGGTCCCGCGGCCTTCCTTCACGCGGCGCGCGAACGTCGAATGCCCTTCATTGCGTTTGTTTGCGCCTGGCAACAAAAAGCCCACGCAAATGCGTGGGCTTTTTTCTTCTTCCACTCCGCGGCGCATCCGGGAGCAGTTCAGCGAGCGGGCGCAAAACAACGCGCCGTCAGATCTCGATCTTGGTCCCTAGCTCCACGACGCGGTTCGCCGGAATGCTGAAGAAGTCGGTTGGCTTGGCTGCGTTCTGATGCATCCACGCGAACACGCGTTCGCGCCACACCGACATCCCCGGCAATTGCGTCGGCACCACTGTTTCGCGCGCGAGGAAGAACGACGTGTCCATTATTTCGAAAGTCATGTCGTGCGTGCGGCCGACTTCGAGCAGCACCGCCTTCACATCCGGCGTTTCGTTGAAGCCGTAGGCCGCCTTCACCAGGAACAGACCACCGTCCATCTCCTTGACCGTCACGCGCTCCGCGTCGTTCACATACGGAATGTCGCGCGTAACGAAGGTCAGGAAGATCGTGCGCTCATGCAGCACCTTGTTGTGCTTCAGGTTGTGCAGCAGGCTCACCGGCACCAGCGTGTCGCTGCCGGTCAGATAGATCGCCGTGCCGGATACGCGATGCGGCGGATGCGCAAGCAGTCCCTGTAGGAACGGCATCAACGGAATACCGTCGGCGGCCGTGCGCTCCTTGACGATCATCCTGCCCTTGAACCACGTCATCAACAGGAAGAACAGCAAACCGCCGATACCCAGCGGCAACCAGCCGCCCTCTTCGACCTTCAGCAGGTTCGCGCCGAAGAACCCTACGTCGACCACCATGAACACGGTGATGATCAGCGCGACGAGGATCTTGTTCCAGTTCCACACCTTCACCATCACGACGCACGCGAGGATCGTCGTGATCACCATCGTCGCGGTCACCGCGATACCGTAGGCGGCAGCCAGGTTGTCCGAGCTCTTGAAGGCGATCACGATGCACAGGATGATGAACAGCAGCATCCAGTTCACCACCGGCACATAGATCTGTCCGATCGCCAGTTCCGACGTGTGCAGGATCTTCATACGCGGGACATAACCGAGCTGGATCGCCTGGCTCGTCAGCGAATACGCGCCCGAGATCACTGCCTGCGATGCAATCACCGTCGCCACCGTCGACAGCACCACGAGCGGCAGCAGCGCCCAGTCCGGCGCGAGCAGAAAGAACGGATTTTCGATGGCCTTCGCGTCGTGCATCAGCAGCGCGCCCTGGCCGAAATAGTTCAATACCAGCGACGGCATCACGAGCACATACCAGGCCATGCGGATCGGCTGCGCGCCGAAGTGCCCCATGTCCGCGTACAGCGCCTCGGCGCCGGTCAGCACCAGCACGACCGAGCCGAGCACCACGTAAGCCTGCAGCACGTGCGCGGCCATGAACGTGTATGCGTAGTAAGGATTCAGCGCGCGAATCACGTTCGGCGACTGCAGGATGTGCCACAGGCCGAGCGCGGCGAGTACGAGGAACCACACGGTCATGATCGGACCGAACAGCCGGCCGACCATCGCCGTGCCGTGCCGCTGGATCCAGAACAGCACGATCAGGATCACGATGGTGAGCGGGATCACCAGATGCGCCAGATGGGGAGCGGCGATTTCGAGACCTTCGACCGCCGAGATCACAGAGATCGCGGGCGTGATCACCGCATCGCCATAGAACATGCAGGCGCCGAAGATGCCGAGCATCATCAGCAGCCCGGCCAGTTTCGATTTCTGATCGACCGAGCGCAGCGCCAGCGCCATCAGCGCGAGCACGCCGCCCTCGCCGTTGTTGTCGGCGCGCATCACGAACAGCACGTACTTGACGCCGACCACGATCACGATCGCCCAGAACAGCAGCGAGATCACGCCGAGGATCGACTGGTCGGTTAGCGGGATGCCGTGCGACGGGCTGAAAGCCTCTTTAAGCGAATACAATGGGCTCGTGCCAATGTCGCCGAACACCACTCCGATCGCGGCAATCGCCAGGGAGGGTAGCGGCTGTTTGTGTACGTGGTTGTTATCTGTCATAGACGCGAGAGAATCCGTTCCCAGGCGGAAAAAACGACCGCTATTCTAAACCGCTCACCTGACACCGCCCGGCTTGTTGTGGATACACCACGTGGATAGTCCGCGCAGTTTAGCACCGTGATATGGCAGCGTCTGCCGCATGCGCAGTCATGTTGGTGATAGGCGGCGAGCGGCGCTTTTGGCCAGCCGTGCTCCGTTCCATATGTGGCGCGCGCATAAAAAAACGGAACCCGATGGGTTCCGTTTTTGCGGAGATGGCGAGGTAAAACTACGTTGAAAGCAGTTCGCCGTAAGAATGTAAGGCGCGTGAACGTAAGCGGCGAGAGCAAAGGCGAAGGCGAAACGTCATCCGCCAAAGCGGCGCGGCGATCAACCGCTCGCGTTTGCATTACTTGCCCGACGCTTCCTCGGCCTGCGCGATGCCGCGCTTGATCCACGCGCCGAGGTTATGCGGACGCACCGTGTCCCACTCCTCGAACGGCTGATGAATCCATGGATTGGTGGGCAGATACTGCACGTGATAGTCGGGCTTCACCTTCGAGCAGCCCTTGTACCACAGCACCGCCGAGCGCACCGCGGTGATGGCCGGATACCGCTCCTTCAGATGCTGCTGTACCCGTGCAAGTGTGACACCCGAATCGACGAGGTCATCGACGAGCAGCACGTTGCCGTGCAGCTCGCCGCGAGTCATCGTGATGTACTGCGCGATGTCGAGTTCGCCCTGCTGTGTGCCGGCCGCCTCGCGATATGAACTCGTAGCGAGAATCGCCAGCGGCAGATCGTAGATACGCGATAGCTGGTCGCCAACGCGCAAACCACCGCGCGCAAGGCACAAAATCTTGTCGAACTTCCAGCCCGATTCATGCACCGTCAACGCAAGCAATTCGATCAGCCGGTGATATTCGTCCCAGCCGACCCACAGGTTCTTGTCGTCGTTGCGTGGATCTTTCATCGCGATCATCGGTACACCTTGCATCGGTTAGACCTTGAACGGATGGCGCAGCAGAATCGTTTCGTCGCGATCCGGACCGGTGGATACCATGTCGATCGGAATACCCGCGACTTCCTGCACGCGCGTCAGATACGCACGCGCGTTAGCGGGCAGCTTGTCCCATTCCTTGATGCCGACCGTGCTCTCCTTCCAGCCCGCGAAGGTTTCGTACACCGGCACGCAATGCGAGACTTCGGATGCACCACGCGGCAGCAGATCGACCGTGTTGCCGTCGACCGTGTAGCCGACGCACAGCTTGACTTCGTCGAGGCCGTCGAGCACGTCGAGCTTCGTCATGCACAGGCCCGACACGCCGTTGATCTGGATCGAGCGGCGCAGCGCGGCGACGTCGAGCCAGCCGGTGCGGCGCGGACGGCCGGTGACCGAGCCGAATTCCTTGCCGACGGTCGCGAGTTCGAGGCCGATCGGCTCCTGACGCGACGCGTTATCGGCGTCGTACAGCTCGCTCGGGAACGGGCCCGAACCGACGCGCGTGCAGTACGCCTTCGTGATACCGAGAATGTAGTTGAGCTTCTGCGGACCGACGCCCGCGCCGGCCGTCGCGGCACCCGCGACGCAGTTGCTCGACGTGACGAACGGATAGGTGCCGTGATCGATATCGAGCAGCGTGCCCTGCGCGCCTTCGAACAGCAGATTTCCGCCGTTGGCGTTCACGTCGTACAGACGGCGCGACACGTCGGTGACCATCGGCTTCAGGCGGTCGGCGTAGCTCAGCATCGTGTCGAGCGTTTGCTGGAAATCGACCGCGGCAACGCCGAGGTATTGCGTGAGCACGAAGTTGTGATAGTCGAGGTTTTCGCGCAGACGTTCGGCGAAAGCCGGTGCGTCGAACAGGTCCTGCACGCGCAGGCCGCGGCGCGCAACCTTGTCTTCGTAGGCCGGGCCGATACCGCGGCCCGTGGTGCCGATCTTGCTTGCGCCGCGGCGGGCTTCGCGGCCCTGATCGATCGCGATATGGTACGGCAGGATCAGTGTGGTGGCTTCGGAAATGAACAGACGTTTCTGGACGTCGATGCCGGCGGCTTCGAGTTCGCCGATTTCCTTGAACAGCGCTTCCGGCGACAACACGACGCCATTGCCGATGTAGCACGCGACGCCGGGATGCATGATGCCCGACGGAATCAGACGCAAGATGGTTTTCTTGCCGCCGATGATAAGTGTGTGACCGGCATTGTGACCGCCCTGGAAGCGAACGACGCCTTGAGCGTGGTCCGTCAGCCAGTCGACGATCTTGCCCTTGCCCTCATCACCCCATTGGGTTCCCACGACGACGACGTTGCGCCCGGGGTTCACATTCACTGCGCTGGCAGACATGTTGTTTCGTAAGCTGGTTAAAAACGTATTCTACCTAGGTTCGCGGAAGCTTCCGAATTTTTCCGTTTCCGCTCAACGGTATGCACGTTATGTTGAGTATCGTGAGAGACGCGCGGCCGCATTCATCGGCCCGCGTGCGTCCGCTTCTGATGGTTGCCGGGTGGTGAATGCCGGGGACACGTCCCCGGCAAATCTGTGAAGTGACGCTTGCTCAGGCGTGCTCAGGCGCGCGGTTCGACGACCCATGCGCCGTTGCGCTCGACCAGCACGCGGTCGAACGCGAATTCATCGAGATCGTGCTCGTGGCCAGGCAACGCCTGAATCACCACTTCGCCCGCATCGCGCAGCGCGGCGACCGCGACACGCAACGCTTCGTCATGCCGCCACGGCGCGAGAATCGCGCTGCTGCGCGCTTCGATCGGCGAGATGCGCGCGACCTCGCGCAGATCGAGCGAAAAACCGGTTGCCGCGCGCGCACGGCCGTATGCCTGGCCAACGTGGTCGTAACGGCCGCCGCGCGCGACCGCGTTAGGCACACCATCCACGTACGCGGAGAACATCACGCCGCTGTGGTACGCATAACCGCGCATATCCGCGAGATCGATCATCACTTCGGCGCCGTCGACCTGGCTCGCGAGAAACGCGAGATCGTCAAGCGCGCGAGCGATGGCCGGCGAATTCGGCAGACGCGCGCGGGCTTCGTCGAGCACCGACGCGTCGCCATAGAGCGTCGGCAGCGCGCGCAGCGAATCGCGGATCACCGGCGAGAGTTGTGCAGTCATTTCGACGAGGCGCGGCACGTCCTTGCCGGCGAGCGCGTCATAGAGCGTCTGGCCGAGTGCTTTAGCGGCCGGCTCGGCTTCGATCAATGCCGCAAGTACGCCCGCGTGGCACAGATCGAGGCGCACCTTCGCGAGACCGGCAAGACGCAGCGCATCGAGCATCAGTTGCTGGATTTCGAGGTCTGCTTCGAGGCCCGCGTGGCCGTATATTTCAGCGCCGATCTGGATCTGCTCGCGCGTCGCGTGCAGGCCGCGCGGCCGCGTATGCGCGACGTTGCCCGCGTAGCAAAGACGCGTGACGCCCTGGCGGTTCAGCAGATGCGCGTCGATCCGCGCGACTTGCGGCGTGATGTCGGCGCGCAGGCCGAGCGTGCGGCCCGACAACTGATCGACGAGCTTGAAGGTGCGCAGATTCAGATCGTGGCCGCCGCCCGTCAGCAGCGACTCGAGGTATTCGAGCAGCGGCGGCATCACCATTTCGTAGCCGTACGAGCGGAAACGGTCCAGCAAATGACGTCGCAATTCTTCGATCTTGCGGGCCTCCGACGGCAGCACGTCGGCAATATTCTCGGGAAGCAACCAGGTCGACATCGATACAGTCCTACGGCGTTGAACACGGCGTCTTGAAGCGCCGATGAATGAGTGTAATGGCGTGAAGCGGCTTGATTCTGGCGGGTGGTACGGGTACCGCCGGCGGTGCTTTGGCGACGCGCGCCGCGTCATGCCGACTCGCGCCGATTCCACGCGCAATGGCGGCGGATCAGCGCGTCGATCCTACGTTTTCCGCGAACAGCCGCACAACGCGGCGCGCGCCCCAACCTGCTCGCAATGTGCGGTGTTGTCGGCTCGTCCAACCCTTCACTGCCGGCTTCACGCTGGCGCCAGCCCGCCCGTCAGGTCGCGATAAACAGCAGCACGAGCCCGAGCAACATCACGATGAGCCCGCCGACGCGAATATGATGCGGCGGCCGCTCCGCTATTTTACGGAACGTATCGCGCCAGGCACTCGGAAAAACGAACGGAAACATCCCTTCGATAATCAGCATCAGTGCGATCGCGAGCAGTAACGAGCCGGCTATGTCCATGCAATTGAAGCGGCCGCGATGCGGATGCCGCGGCCTTCGGTAATCAGCGTTTGCGCGGAGTCGGCGCGGAAGCGTCCGGGGGCGTGCCACCGGTCGGGCTACGCATGAAGCGGAAGAACTCGCTGTTCGAGTCGACCACGATCAGATCGCCCGGTTTGAAGGTCTTCCGGTACGCCTGCATGCTCTGATAGAACTGATAAAACTGCGGGTCCTTGCCGAATGCCTCGGCGGCGATTTCCGCGGCCTGTGCATCGCCTTCGCCGCGAATGCCCTGCGCCTTGGCGAGACCGTCGGCGAGCACCGATTGCTGCTCCTTCAACGCGTCGGCACGGATCTGATTGGCTTGCTCGGTGCCCTTCGCGCGCTCGTCGGCGGCGATCTGTTCGCGCGCAGCGATCATGCGCTTGAATACCGAATCCGCCATCGCCGCCGGGAAATCGACACGCGTGAGCTGCACGTCCACCACCGATACGCCGAGCGAAGCCGCGCCCTTGTCCATCGCGCCGCGCGCATCTTCGGCGACGGCCTGCTGTTTGGCGAGCGCATCGGACAGCGTGAACTTGCCGAAGGCATCGCTGAGCGCGGTACGCGACAGCAACGCGAGCCGGTCCGGCAGGCTCTGCACGTCGCCCTTCGTTTCGGCGAGCAGCTTCAGCGGATCGGTCACGCGGAACTTGATGACCGGATTGACGAGCAGATCGGTCTTGTCCGATGTGACGAAATGATCTTCGTCAGGCGCATCGACGGACTGGATACGGTTGTCGACCAGCGTGACCGTTTGCAGCGGCGGCGGCAGCTTCACGTGCACGCCGGGACCGAGCAAGGTGGGCGCCGAGTCGCCGCGCCCGGACAGCACGGCCATATGCCGTTGATCGACGACGAACACCATCGACGATGCGGCGAACACCACGATGACGACGGCAACGACGAGCGCAATGATTCTGTTCATATTCGTGCGCTCCTTATTGAACGTCGTCTTCGCGCAGGCGATTGCGGAACGCCTCGCGCGAACGCAGCGATGCGGCGCTCGGCCGGCTTGCCGGCGCAGGCGCGGAAGCCGCCGCAGGGCCGGAGGCGGCGTCGGCGGATGCGCCAGCGGCGGCGCCCGTGTCGGCAGCCGATGCGGCCGACGGCGCGGGCGCCGCCGCTGCCTGCGGCGCGCTCGCGGCGGCAGTGCCCGACGCAGCCGCGGCCGCCCGCCGCTCGCGATTCTGTTCGACCAGCCGGTCTAGCGGCAGATACAGCACGTTGTTGCCGTTCTTCGCATCGACGAACACCTTGGTCGCGTTCGAATAGATCTGCTGCATGGTTTCCATGTACAGGCGGAAGCGCACGAGCGCCGGCGCCTTCGAATATTGCGCATAGACCTGCTTGAAGCGCTCGGCCTCGGCTTGTGCCTCGCCAACCGTGTTCTGGCTGTAGGTCGTCGCGTCCTCGATCTGGCGTGCGACATCGGCCTTCGCGCGCGGCAGCAGATCAGCCGCATAGGCTTGCGCATCGCGCTTCACGCGCTCGTTTTCGTCGTGTACCCGGGCGGCGTCGTCGAATGCGGGTTGCACCTGTTCGGGTACCTGCACACCCTGGATCGTCACGTTCGTCACCGCGAGACCGGATTGATACTGATCGAGCGATTGCTGGATCGACGCGATCAATTGTTGACGCAGCGTTTCATGATCCTGGCCGAGCACCTCGCTGGTACTCTGCGCGCCGACGATGCTGCGCACCGCCGCTTGCGCGGCATACATCACGCTCTGATCGGGATCGACGCCGCGGAAAAGATAATCGGTGGGTTTGCGGATCTGGTATTGAACCGCGAAGCGCACGTCGACGATATCGCCGTCATGCGTGAGCATCGACGAATCCTTCACGTTGGCGAGACGCACGACGTTGGTGCGGCCGATTTCGACCTGATGGATCTGCGCGACGTTGACGAACTCGTGCGATTCGAACGGATACGGCAGGCGCCAGTGCACGCCCTGCTCCGCCGTGTAGCGATACTTGCCGAATTGCATCACGACGGCGGCCTGACCGTCCTGCACGACGAACACGCCGCTGCCGAGATAGATCGCGACCAGCACGCCGATCACAATGCCGACGCCGATGCGCGCACCGCGCCCATTGTCCGGACGGCCGCCACCGACACCGCCGCCTTTGCGCCCGAAGATCCGGCTCAGACGCCGGTTGAAATCGCGCCACATTTCATCGAGATCGGGCGGACCTTCACCGTCGCGGCCCGGCCGCTTCGGATCGTTCGGCCGTTGCCGGTCGCCATTGCCGTCACCCCGGCCCCAGCGCGGATCGTTCAGAGAAAGCAGGGCGCGCATACGCAGCCAGATACTCCGCTCGTTGTAATCGTTCACCTGTGTTCGTTCACCAGAGTAGACAGCGGGTCAGTGCAATTGGAACGGGTCAGTGCCCGAGTTCTGGAACCTTGTGGTTATCGCGCGGTTCTGCCAGACGGTCGTGTTGCGACGGGTCGAGCGGCGTATCGACAAGCGGTTCAGCGGTAGCGATTTCAGCGATGGCAGCGCGCAGCGCATCAAGCCCCTGGCCCGTGCGAGCGCTCAAAAAGACGCGCGAAATATTACCATACTCATCACGCTCAACCGCGTCCCCACGGGCCGCCAGTTCAGGTACCGCGTCGATCTTGTTGAACACCAGAACCTGCCGGATCGTGTCCGCGCCGATCGCGTGCAACACCTCGTTGACCTGGTCGATCTGATCGAGCCGCACCGCGCTCGATGCATCGACGACATGCAGCAGCAGATCCGCGTGAATGGTTTCCTCGAGCGTTGCGCGAAACGCCGCGACGAGCTGGTGCGGCAGCTCGCGGATAAACCCGACCGTATCGGACACCACCACCTGCCCTGCCTCGTCGCCGAGATAGACGCGCCGCGACGTGGTGTCGAGGGTGGCGAAGAGTTGGTCCGCCGCGTAGGCCTGCGCCTTGGTGAGCGCATTGAACAGCGTCGACTTGCCCGCGTTCGTATAGCCGACGAGCGACACCGACATGGTTTGATTCCGACTGCGCGCGCGACGCTGCGTGCCGTGCTGGCGACGCAGTTTATCGAGCCGGATCTTGAGCGCCTTGATGCGTTCGCCGATCAGCCGGCGGTCGGTTTCGAGCTGTGTTTCACCGGGACCGCGCAAACCGATACCGCCCTTCTGGCGTTCGAGGTGGGTCCATGCGCGAATCAGCCGCGTCGACAGATATTGCAGTTGCGCGAGCTCGACCTGCAGCTTGCCTTCGTGGCTGCGGGCGCGTTGCGCAAAAATATCGAGGATCAGGCTGGTGCGATCGACCACGCGACGATTAAGCGCCCGCTCCAGATTACGCTGCTGCGCCGGAGCGAGAGCGTGATTGAAGATCACGAGTTCGATGTCGTTCGCTTCGCATGCAAGGCGCAATTCTTCGGCCTTGCCGCTACCAACGAACATCTTCGCGTCGGGGCTGGAACGGCGCCCGGTGAGGGTGACTACGGGATTCGCCCCCGCGCTTTGCGCGAGCAGGCTGAGTTCTTCGAGACTGGCTTCGAAATCGATCTTGCCGAAGTCGATGCCGACGAGCGCTGCATTGATCAAATTGGAGGGTATCAAAATGACGCGGCCGGGAATGATCGCCAACGGGCGACGCTGTGCCGGCCGCGACGAGGGTTAGGACTGTTCGGAATCCGGGTGGAAATTCACCGGGCGGGCCGGCACGACCGTCGAAATGGCGTGCTTGTAGACCATCTGGGTGACCGTATTCCGGAGCAACACGACGTACTGGTCGAACGATTCGATGTTCCCTTGAAGCTTGATGCCGTTGACAAGGTAGATCGACACCGGCACATGCTCTTTACGCAGTGCGTTCAAAAACGGGTCTTGTAACAATTGCCCTTTGTTGCTCATAGCAAACTCCGTATTTTTTTGCAGGTTGACTTAATTGGCGCCGAAGAAAAAGAGATCCGCCGCCAATCGCTACACTATAGCTGATTTTCATTTCTGCGCGCGGACCGGGGCGATGCGCCCAAACCCAACACGCACGCGGGTTTCAGCCTGAGATCCAACCTGGTTTCAGCCTTTGTCCGCGTAAGGGTTCGTCGACGATCTGAACTCTATTCGCAATGGAGTCCCTGTTAGCTTGAAAGTTTCCCGGAAGCGATTTTCCAGATAACGCTTATACGTATCGGTGATCGCATCGAGCGCATTGCCGTGAATCACGATAATCGGCGGATTCTGCCCGCCCTGGTGCGCATAGCGCAGCTTCGGCCGCACCGGCCCGCGACGGCGAGGCTGCTGGAACTCCACCGCTTCGATCAATGCGCGCGTCAGCTTCGGCGTCGGCAGCTTCGACATCGCGGCCGTGTAGGCATCGTCGACCGAGCGCATCAATGGCCCGATTCCGGTTTTTTCCGCGGCGGAAATGAAGTGGAATTTGGCGAAGTCCAGAAATTTTAGTTTGCGCTCGAGGTCGGCCTTGGTGCGCTCGCGCACATGTGGATCGAGACCGTCCCACTTGTTCACGCCCACCACCAGCGCGCGGCCTTGCTCGACAACGAAGCCGGCGATGTGCGCGTCCTGATCGGAAATGTCCTGGCGCGCATCGAGCAGCAGGATCACGACATTCGCGTCGGAGATCGACTGCAGCGTCTTCACCACCGAGAACTTCTCGATCGCTTCGAACACCTTGCCGCGGCGGCGCAGACCGGCCGTGTCGATCAGCGTGTACGGCTTGCCCTGGCGTTCGAAATCGACGTAGATCGAGTCGCGTGTGGTGCCCGGCATGTCGAACGCGATCACCCGCTCCTCGCCGACCAAAGCGTTGATCAGCGTCGACTTGCCGACGTTCGGCCGCCCGACGATCGCGATCTTCACGCCACGCGTCTGCTTGTCTTCGTCACTCTCTTCCGGCTGGCCGGCGTAGGCGACTTCGAGTGCCTCGTTGATCATTTCGGTCACGCCGTCGCCGTGCGCGGCCGAAATCGCCCGCGGGTCACCCAGCCCGAGTTCGTAGAAGTCGGCCGCGACGTTCGCGTACTTCATGCCCTCGGCCTTGTTGACGACGAGGAAGATCGGCCGACCGACCTTGCGCAGGTAATCGGCGATCGACTTGTCCTGCGGCGCGAGACCATTGCGGCCATCGACGATGAATACGACGATGTCCGATTCCTCGACCGCCTGACGAGTTTGGCGCGCCATCTCGTGCAGGATGCCATCCTTCGCGACCGGTTCGAATCCGCCGGTGTCGACGACCAGATACGGCCGCTCGCCGGTGCGTCCTTCGCCATAATGGCGATCGCGCGTAAGACCGGGCAGGTCGGCAACCAGCGCGTCACGCGAGCGCGTGAGGCGGTTGAACAGCGTGGATTTCCCCACATTGGGGCGCCCAACGAGGGCAATAACGGGTTTCATCTGATGTTGTTCACGGTGAAACGCGGGATCGGAACCGATCGCTCGCGTAGCGACGCCAGGCGGCCGCCACACGGCGGAGTTCCGACGAAATTATCACGAATTCGGCCAGCTTCGGATGCACGTTCGAGATGCGCATCCGTGCTGACAGGGGTGGGTTGCGCGGGCGGCGCACCGAAGAGTCGCGAGGAGAGTCGCCAGCTTCGGACTTTTCGTTCGACGGCACTCGCCATTTCTGTCTCGCGGCCCCGCCCTGCTACCGCTGAAAAGCGCGTGTGCCGCGTCGTTGCGGCGGTGGGCTCAGCACAATCAGTCCGGCTTGCCGGACCAGCCCTTCCAATGCCTTTTTCTATTGGATCCGCGCGCAACGCGCGACAGACAACTTGCTAACTAAGCCGGCTCGGAAACCGACTCAAACCTTAATTAAAAAGCGCGCGGCCGGCAAAGCCGGCCTGCGCGCCAGAACTGCACGCCTCGCTCGATCAGCGCGGGCGATAACCGAACAGGCCGCCGTCGCGCGTCTGTACGACCAGCGTGTCGCCAGCCAGCACAGGTGCCGCGGTGATCGCGCTGCCGTCGGTCTTCACGCGCGCGACGAGCACGCCATCCGACGTCGACAGGAAGTGCAGGAAGCCCTTGTAGTCGCCGAACACGGCCGCGCGGCCCAGCAACATCGGCACACTCAGATCGCGGTTCTTCAGCGACTCGTTCTTCCACAGCACCGAGCCGTTGTTCACATCGAACGCGGACACGACCGACCAGTCGTCCGCGGCGACCACGCTGCGCTCATCCTGCGCAAGGCCGGTCGTGCTCGAAAATGCCTTGCTCCACAATGAGCGGCCCGAATTCGCGTCGAAGCAACCAATTTGCCCCTGGAACGTCACCGCGCAGGTTTGCGAACCGATGAGCGTCGGCGGACCGGTTACGTCGTTGATACGCTCGACTTCGGTCACGCCCTTCGGATAGGACACCGGCGTCTGCCAGTATGCGTCGCCCGTTTGCAGGTTGATTGCGGCGAATGAGCCGCCCGGGAAACCAGCCAGCACCGCGGCATCGCCCGCGAAGGTCATACCCGATGACACGCGCAGGTTCAGCGGCACCGCACGGTTGCGGAAGTTCCACTTCTGCTCGCCCGTTTGCGCATTGAACGCGACGATCTGACCGTCGATCGTGCGCACCACCACGAGACCGTTGCCGACGAGCGGCGGCGAGATGATTTCGCCCGGCGCCTTGGCCGTCCACAGTTGCTTGCCGTCCGCGCCGAGCACGTACACGTCGCCCTTCAGACCGCCGACCGCCGTGAGCGTGCCGTCGCTACCGACGCCCGCGGACAGGTCGTCATGCAGCTTGGTGCGCCAGATATCCTTGCCGGTTTGCGCGTCGATCTTGGCGACCGTGCCGTTCGCGCCAGCCGCGTACACAGCATTGCCGAGCGCAACCGGCGAGAACAGGTAACGGCCCGCCTTGCCTACGCTCGCCGACCAGGACTGCTGCACATCGAGTACGGGTTTGAACTCGGTGAGCGGCGTCGGCACACGGCGCTCGTCTTTCGTGGATGAGCAAGCCGCCATCGTGAGCACGGTCATCGCACAGATAACGGGCACGGCGTAACGTTTCAGCAGATTCATCGGTGGACGAAGCATTCAGGAAATTAATTAAAGGAGACCGCGTTCCGGTCGTGGCTCGCGGCGCGCCGCGTGGGACGCTCAGCCGCCGAGTGCATCCAGCTTGAACTGGATCAACTGGCGCGCCGAAGTATCGCTCTTCGAGAGCGAGTCGAGCGCGAGCTTGTAGGCCGTGCGCGCATCGTCACGCTTGCCCTGGGCCGCGAGCAGGTCTCCGCGACGGTCCGCCACGACGCCCTTGAATGCATCGGATGGCTCGGCCAGCAGCGCGAGCCCCTGGTCGTACGCCTTGTCGTCGAGCAGCAGCGACGCCATGCGCAGCTTCGCGATCTGCTTGAACTCGTCGTCTTTCGCGTGATCGATTGCCCACTGCAGTTGCGCCTTCGCGCCGGCTTCGTCGCCGGCAATGTACAGCGCCTTGGCGGCGCCCAGCGCGGTCATCTGCGCGTAAGCGGTGCGGCCGAACTTGTCTTCCATGTCGGTGGCGACGCGCGTGACCTGCGCCTTGTCGCCGGATGCCACCGCCTGCTGCACCTGGTCATAGAGCACCGCGGCTTCCGCTGCCTGGCGGCGCTGCCAGAAATTCCAGCCGTTCCAGCCCGCGCCCGCCAGCAACACCACCAGCACGATCCACGTGGTCGCATTGCCCCACTGCGCCCACCATGCCTTCAGACCTTCAATCGATTCTTGTTCGTCGTGGTAACTCATTGCCCGGCGATTTCCTCTTTCTTGCTATATGTGCGTGTCGAGCCAGCCGGCCCGATGACATCGCGATCAGTCGTCGCCGTCTTCGGCGGTTGCAACCATCGCATTGATTAGAAATTCGGTCAAGTCTTCGGCAGGCACGTTCTGTTGCTCGCTCTTACCGCCGTTGGCCTGCGTATCGCGCAGCGGTTTCACGCCGACCGTGCCGTTGGCGATCTCGTCTTCGCCGAGCACCACCGCGAACGCCGCACCGCTCGCATCGGCACGCTTCATCTGCGACTTGAAGCTCGCCGACTGGCCATCGGCGCTGCAATGCAGGATCACGTCGAGGCCGGTGTCGCGCAGACGCTCGGCGATGATGAACGCCTGCTCGCGCGCGGCGTCGCCTTGATGGACCACGTACACGTCGCAGCCTTCCTCTTCGGGCACGAGATTCTCTTCCTTCAACAGCTCGAGAATCCGCTCGATGCCCATCGCCCAGCCGCATGCCGCCGTCGGCTTGCCGCCGAGCTGTTCGATCAGCGGGTCGTAACGACCGCCCGCGGCAACCGTGCCCTGCGCGCCGAGCTTGTCGGTCACCCACTCGAACACGGTCAGATTGTAGTAATCGAGACCGCGCACGAGACGCGGATTGATCGTGAACGGGATGTTGTTCGCCTTCAGGATGCGCTGCAAACCTTCGAAGTGCGCGCGCGATTCGTCGCCGAGAAAATCGATCAGCTTCGGCGCGTTCTGAGCGATGTCCTGCAAAGCCGGGTTCTTGGTATCGAGCACGCGCAGCGGGTTCGTATAGAGACGGCGCTTCGCGTCTTCATCGAGCACGTCCACGAACTTTTCGAGGTACGCGATCAGCTCGACACGATGCGCGGCGCGTTCTTCGGCGAGACCCAGCGAATTGATTTCGAGCTTGATGCCCATGAGGCCCAGGTCGTCCCACAGACGCTGACACATCATGATGATTTCAGCGTCCGCATCCGGACCGGCAAAGCCGAGTGCTTCGACGCCCACCTGATGGAACTGGCGATAACGGCCGCGCTGCGGGCGCTCGTGACGGAACATCGGGCCGATGTACCACAGGCGCTTCGGGCCGTCGTACAGCATGTTGTGCTCGATCGACGCGCGGACCACCGCTGCCGTGTTCTCGGGGCGCATGGTCAGGTTTTCACCGTTCAGTGCATCGGTGAAGCTGTACATCTCTTTTTCGACGATGTCGGTCACTTCGCCGATACCGCGCGTGAACAGTTGCGTATGCTCGACGATCGGCGTGCGGATGTTCTGGTAGCCATACGCACGCAGCATCGACTTGACGGTCGTCTCAAAAAATTCCCAAAGCCCGGCTTCCTGCGGAAGGATGTCATTCATGCCCTTCACGCCGGCAAGCTTTTCGAGCTTTTTCTTCTGTTCAGTCATCTGTGGTTCGATAGCCGATGATTAATTGAGCGCGTCGGCGCGGCCATAGCGGCGCTCGACATAGTCGCTCACGATTTGCTGGAATTCTTGCGCGATGTGCTCGCCGCGCAGCGTCTTGACCTTCTCGCCATCGATAAACACTGGCGCGGCCGGATTCTCACCCGAGCCCGGCAAGCTGATGCCGATATTGGCCTGCTTCGATTCGCCCGGTCCGTTGACGATGCAGCCCATCACCGCGACGTGCATCTGCTCGACGCCAGGATACTGATCGCGCCACACCGGCATCTGCTGGCGCAGATAGGTCTGGATCTGCGATGCGAGTTCCTGGAACAGCGTGCTGGTAGTACGGCCGCATCCCGGGCACGCGATCACCATCGGCGTGAACGAACGCAAGCCCATCGTCTGCAGGATTTCCTGGCCGACGATCACTTCGCCAGTACGCGACGCGCCCGGCTCCGGCGTCAGCGAAATCCGGATCGTGTCGCCGATGCCCTGTTGCAGCAGAACCGACAGCGCCGCGGTCGATGCGACGATGCCCTTCGAGCCCATGCCCGCTTCGGTCAGACCCAGGTGCAATGCGAAATCGCAACGGCGCGCCAACTCACGATACACGGCGATCAGATCCTGCACGCCACTTACCTTGCACGACAGGATGATCTTGTTGCGCCCGAGGCCGAGTTCGACCGCGCGTTCCGCCGAGCCGATCGCCGACTGGATCAGCGCTTCGTACATCACGCTTTGCGCTTCCCACGGCGCGGCGCGCGAGCCGTTTTCATCCATCATCTTCGCGAGCAGGTCCTGATCAAGGCTGCCCCAATTGACGCCGATGCGCACGGGCTTGTCGTACTTCACCGCCGCTTCGATCATCTGCGCGAACTGCGTGTCGCGCTTCGCACCATGCCCGACGTTGCCGGGATTGATCCGGTACTTGGACAGTGCCTCCGCGCAGCCCGGATGATCGCGCAGCAACAGATGGCCGTTGTAGTGGAAATCGCCGACGAGCGGCACCATGACGCCCATCCGGTCGAGTTGCTCGCGGATGGCCGGCACGGCCGCTGCCGCTTCCGGCGTGTTCACGGTAATGCGCACCAGTTCCGAACCAGCCTGCGCCAGCTCCTTGATCTGGATCGCGGTGCCGATCGCATCCGCGGTGTCGGTGTTGGTCATCGACTGGATGCGCACCGGCGCGTCGCCGCCAATGGTCACGAGTTGGCCGCCCCAGCGGACGTTGACCGCATGTGACTTGCGCCGCATCGCGGAGCCGCCGAACACCGGTTCGTCTGACACGACTTTGCTGCAGGATTGGGATTGAGCTTCGGATTGCATCGAAAGACCCATTTACGCCACGCGCGCTACGCAAAAAACGCAGCGCCTGAATTGAAAAAGCGCCGCGGACCGGATGGCCGCGGCGCGTACCGTATCTGTCAAGGCAGCGAGAAACGCGCCACGTTACCCTTGGCCGCCGAATATTTCGCCGGATCGACCGGCTGACCGTTGAGCGTCAGCGATTCGAGACCCGCTTTATTACCAACCGTAATCTTGAACGGCGCGTCTCCGCTCACTTCCTTTGCGTCGCCCGCGTGCACGAGGCCGGAGAACAGTTCCTTACCGTCCTTGCCACGCACGCTGAACCAGCTGTCCTGCGTCACGCTCAGCGCGATCATCGACTGACCCGGCGCCGCGGTGACAGCCGGTGTCGACGCACCCGCAACGACTACCGGCGCGCTCGCGCCGACCGCCGCTGCTTGAGCCTGCGAACCGGCTTTCGGCGCTGCCGCTGTCGGCGTTGCGTTCACCGCGGATGCCGAACCCGGCGCCGTGCCGGTAGTCAGCGGCGTCGGCATCGGCGTTGCCGCCGCGGACGCCGCATCGTCAGCACTCGCTGAATTGTCCACCGTCGCAGCCGCTTCAGCCGCCTCGGGCGTCGAAGCGCCGTCCTGCGCCGGTATCGTCGAACCTTGCGCGACCGTACCCGATGCGCCCGTGTCGCTGCTCGCCGTGCCGCTCGCGCTCGCCTTCAGACGCGCAAGCCACGCGGACGAATCGCCGCCATTGGTCCGCCACATTCCGAGCGCGATGACTGCGACGACAATCGCCGCGATGCCCCACAGCCACGATCGACTCTTATGTCCGCTATCGCCAAGCGTCAGCGATACCTTACCGCGAGGCAGATCCTTGCCTGACGACGCCGGCATCGACAGATTCGGCGCCGGCACCCCTTTCTCGCGACGCAGCGCAGCCGTAAACGGCGCGGGATCGGCGTCGAGCATCTTCGCATAGCTGCGTACGACGCCAAGCGCGAAAGTCGTATCCGGCAGATGACTGATGTCGCCCGCTTCGAGCGCGCTCAACTTCGCAACCGACACTTTCAGCCGCGCCGACACGTCCTCGATCGTCCAGCCCTTCGATTCACGCAATTGGTGCAAGCGCGCGCCAACAGCCGCCAGCGAATCGAGAGCCGGCTGCACCGCGGGCTGGACCACCGCCCGCGCGACGGGTGCCGGATGACCTTCGTTCGTGTCTGTCTCGTGCGGCTGCGGGTGCTGCGGCTCACTCATCCCAAATCCTTTCGCGTCGATTCTTTTTTACTCGTGCGACCGGACGGGCTCGAGCCATGCGTCCGAATCGCAGACCGTTTATAACAAAATGTGCGGCTTTGTGTGCCGCTTCCGATCGATTCTGCAAACTTTCTTTTCAACCACCGGCATCAGGGAATTTCACACGCCCGCGAAGCTTTTCACTGACCGCCCGCGCCCTGCCGCCCCATACGATTACACGGCACGAACCTCGATCACCTTTGCTGCCTTCCCGGTGCGCTCAGCAAGACGCGTGCGGTCTTTCACCGCGCCGGCCAGCTGACCGCAGGCAGCATCGATATCGTCACCGCGCGTCTTGCGTACCGTGGTGACGACGCCCGCGTCCATCAACACCTGTGCAAACCGCTTGATCTGCTCCGGCTTCGAGCGGATGAGGCCCGATTCGGGGAACGGATTGAACGGAATCAGATTGAACTTGCATGGCACGTTGCGGGTGACGGCGAGCAGTTCGCGCGCATGCGCCTCGCTGTCGTTCACGCCATCGAGCATGCAATATTCAAACGTAATGAAATCGCGCGGCGCGACTTTCAGATAGCGTTCGCACGCCGCCATCAGCTCGCGCAACGGATACTTTTTGTTCAACGGCACCAGTATGTCGCGCAGCGCATCGTTCGACGCATGCAGCGACACCGCGAGCGCAACCGGCAGATCCGCGCCGAGCCGGTCCATCATCGGCACGACGCCCGACGTGGACAGCGTGACGCGCCGGCGCGACAGACCGTATGCATTGTCGTCGAGCATCAGACGCATAGCCGGTACAACCGCGTCGTAATTGAGCAGCGGCTCACCCATGCCCATCATTACGACGTTCGTGACAACGCGCTCGCCCTTGCCCTCGCCGCCCATCGCGCGGCCGGCCGCATCGCCACGCGTCGCGCGCAGCGCAAATTCGGCCATGCGCAGCTGACCGATAATTTCGCCTGTGGTGAGATTGCGGGAGAACCCCTGCTTGCCGGTTGAGCAGAACCGGCAGTTGACCGCGCACCCGGCCTGCGATGACACGCACAGCGTGCCACGCGTCTCTTCGGGGATGTACACGGTTTCAACGGCATTGCCGTTGCCGACGTCGATCAGCCACTTGCGCGTGCCGTCGGACGAAATATGATCGCTGACGATGCCGGGCATCGTGATCGAAGCGCGCCCCTTGAGCTTTTCGCGCAAGGACTTCGCGAGATCGGTCATGCCGTCGAAATCGGCGGCGTTGTACTGATGGATCCAGCGCTGCAGTTGCTTGGCGCGAAACGGCTTCTCGCCCAGGCTGTCGCAGTAGGCGACGAGCCCTTGGGCGTCGAGGTCGAGAAGGTTGACGGTGGAACTGCTCGTCATATCGAATCCTGCCATTTCAGTGCGAGACTACGTTCATGCAACAAGCTGCATGAACGCAATGCCGTTCGCGCCCATTCCTGCTGCTTTAACCTTACTACTTTGCCGGACACGCGTGCGATTCGTGCGATAAAACAGTTTGGCGGCACGAATCACGCCGCGCGTGGACGGCTATGGCCACACGCCTGACGCCATACCCGGCGCAGGCGGTCAGCGCTTAACGCGAGTAAACGTTGACTTGCGGGAAGAAGAACGCGATTTCGACAGCAGCCGTTTCCGCCGCGTCCGAACCGTGAACCGCGTTGGCGTCGATGCTGTCCGCGAAGTCAGCGCGGATCGTGCCCTTTTCTGCCTTCTTCGGATCCGTCGCACCCATCAGATCGCGGTGCTTCAGAATCGCGTTTTCGCCTTCCAGCGCTTGCACGACCACGGGACCCGAGATCATGAATTCGACGAGATCCTTGAAGAACGGACGCGCTGCGTGCACTGCGTAGAACTTTTCGGCGTCAGCACGCGAGAGGTGGACCATGCGCGATGCCACGATCTTCAGACCAGCGTTTTCGAAGCGGCTGTAGATCTGACCGATCACGTTCTTTGCCACTGCGTCCGGCTTGATAATCGACAGGGTGCGTTCGATCGCCATAAAAACTCCAAAAAATTAAGAGGTTACAGATTCAAATGAATCCGCAATTGTAGCATGTTCCCGTGTACGATTGCGATTCAACCCTTACAATACCGAAAGGTTTCGCGCAAAAGACTCAAAATGCTGGTAGCGTAAGCGCTGTGGGCGATGTGAGCTATTGAAACTCCCGGTCGCCGCGCTAATCTTAGGAATGAATGCGGCGCCTGCCGGCGCTTCACGAATTGCCGAATCGTCATCACGAAACACGCTTCCGAGGTAAGGAGAGACCATGAACGATCATCCGTATATGTTTGGCCGCAATGGCGCGGTGAGCACGGCCGAAACGCGCAACCGCGTGTTACGGAACACCTACTGGCTACTCGCGCTGTCCATGATTCCGACGGTGCTCGGTGCTTGGGTCGGCCTCGCCACCGGATTCTCGCTGTTCGCGGCCACCAGCCCGGCGATGAGCATGCTGGCGTTCTTCGCAATCGCCTTTGGCTTCATGTTCGCGATCCAACGCACCAAAGACAGCGCCGTGGGCGTCTTCGTGCTGCTCGGCTTCACATTCTTCATGGGGCTGATGCTGTCGCGCATCCTTGCGTTCGTGCTCGGCTTCTCGAACGGCCCGTCGCTGATCATGCTCGCGTTCGGTGGCACTGGTGTGATCTTCGCATCGATGGCGACCATCGCCACGGTCAGCAAGCGCGACTTTTCCGGGCTCGGCAAGTGGCTGTTCATGGGCGTGATCGTGCTGCTGCTCGCGTCGGTTGCGAACGTATTCCTGCAACTGCCCGCGCTGATGCTCACGGTCTCGGTCATGGCAATCGTGATCTTCTCCGTGTACATCATGTTCGACGTGCAGCGCGTCGTAAATGGCGGCGAAACGAACTACATCACCGCGACGCTCGCGATCTACCTTGATCTGTACAACGTGTTCGTGAACCTGCTCGCGCTGCTCGGCATTTTCGGCGGCAACCGCAATTAAGTCTGACTGTCGCGCGGCGCGCGAAAGCGCCGCGCACAAAAAAGCCCATAGCGAGCAATCGTTATGGGCTTTTTTTATCGCGACACGCCATTCGCGTGCATGGCGGCGCAACCGGGAGTCAGGCAGTCGTCAGATCGTCAGCCACGCGAAACCTTCACTTTGCGATGCCACGACCACTTCTGTTGGCGCCGCGCCCAACACACCCGCCAGCGCCGCCTGCGCGAGTTCCGGCAGATTGTTTTGCTGGCTCAGATGCGCGGCGATCAGATGCTGAAGACGTGATCGGTCGAGTGAAGCCAGAATATCGGCGGCGGCGGCGTTGTTCAGATGGCCGTGATTGCCGCCGATCCGCGCCTTCAGCGACGGCGGGTAGCGGCTACCCGCAAGCATCTGCGCGTCGTGGTTGCATTCGAGCACGAGGGCGTCGCAACCGCTCAGCACCGCGCTGATATGCGGCGTGGACGTGCCCACGTCGGTCAACACGCCGAGCCGGCTCGCTCCGTTCGAGAACACGTATTGCAACGGCTCACGGGCGTCGTGCGGAACGGTGTAAGGGAGAACGCTGAGGTCGCCGATCGCCACCGCCTCATCGCCCCACAACACCTGCAGGTCGACATCGGCTTCGTCAGCGCCCACCGCGCGCGCGGTGCCCCAGCTCATATACAACGGAATCGACCACTTGCGCGCCAGCGTCAGTGCGCTGCCGATGTGGTCGCCATGTTCATGCGTGATCAGAATCGCGTCGAGGCCCTCGACACTCGCGCCCAGCCGCGCCAGACGCCGCTCGACTTCGCGCGCGGAAAAACCGCAATCGAGCAGCACCCGCGTCGTGGTCGCACCGCTGTTCGCCTCCACCAGCAGCGCGTTACCTTCACTACCGCTGCCAAGGCTCGCGAAGCGCACGGCCTTGTCTTAATTCAGTTGAGCATGCAGCAGCGACACGATGCGCTGCGCGTCCGACGACGTATCGATCTGTCCATTCGCGTCCAGCACCGCGACCTGCGTGGTGGAATCACCCTTTGCGCGCACATTGACAAGGAATTCCTGACCCGGTTTGCGTGCCGAATTACCGCTATAGAACAGCTTGCCGAACAGCCCCTCTTTCTTCAGCTCCTGCATCGAATCCGCGTAGCGCACGTAGTAGATGCCTTTCTCGCGATCACGATTGTCGACGGTGAAGTTGGTGCGGTCGAGCGCGAGGCCCACGCGCAACCACGCGCGATCGAACGATTCCTGCAGATCAAGCGTCGACGCGCCTGCGTTCTGCTCGATCGTGGCAGGCACGGCGGCCGGGTGTGCGTCGGTCAGCAGCTGCTTCGACTGCGCTTCGGTCAAGCCGAACTTCTCCATCAGCTTCGCCAGGAACATCGCTTCGAGCGCGGGATCGCGCGGCCGCTCTTCCCAGCGCGACGACGTCTTGTCCTGGCCCGTCATTACTTCTTCCATCGCGCTATGCGTGATCGAGATGTCTGTGGTGCCGCCCGCCCCGCGCGACACGAGCGTGCGGAAGCTGTCGCGCGTGCCCGACGAATAGGCAAAGTCGATCAGCTTGCCCACCGAGCGGCGGAACCAGTCGTCCGGAATGTTCGCGCGGTTTTCAGCCCAGTCGGTCGTCATGATGCCGGTGGCCGGCGCATCGGTCTTCAGCACGAAGCCGTTTTCCTGCCAGAACTCCTGCAACTGCGGCCACAGTTGCTCCGGCGAGCGGCCGTCGACCACCAGCCAACGCCGGTCGCCGTCGCGCTCGATATGCATGCCGAGCGGGTCCTGCCCGGTCGGCTGACCTTCGATCGCATTGCCAGCCGCGGTGACGGTACGCGTCGTCGCGCCGCCAAGCGCCAGATTGGCGGGCGGTGCTACGTAGCGCTGGTCGGTCGGCGTGGTACTCAGATCGCTCGGCACGGCAAGCGGCGGTGCGCTCGCCGTGGTTTTGTAGTCGACGCGGTCGGAAGCGAACCAGTCGTTCAGCGTGTCACAGCCGGCGAGCGTCGTCATGGCAAGCGCCAACGCCGCCATGCGGGTTGCGTGGAGGGAAAGTGCGGAACGTTTCATGAGGGCCTTCGTGATGCTGGAACGCGATGCCTGGTTCTTTCTACCGGGAACGTGGGCTGAAGCGACGTCGGTTAAGGAAATGCCGGAGGCGGTCTTGTACGGGCGCTGGCGGCCGGGCGGTCGCGCCGTTCAGCCGAGCAGGCCAGCTTCGCGCAGCGCGCCGCGCACCACTTCGTGGTATTGCGCGTCGAGCGGCGTGAGCGGCAGGCGGATGCCGCCCTGCACACGCCCCAGTTGCTGCAATGCCCATTTCGCCGGAATCGGATTCGCTTCGGCGAACAGGTATTTGTGCAGCGACAGGAGTTTCAGGTGAATTTCACGCGCGGACTTGGCGTCCGCCGCGAGTGCGGCCTTGCACAGTTCGCTCATCGCGCGCGGCGCAACGTTCGCGGTGACCGAAATATTGCCGTGACCGCCCAGCAGCATCAACGCGATCGCAGTAGGATCGTCGCCGCTATACACGGCGAAATTCGACGGCGCGGACTTGATCAGATGCGCGGCGCGGTCGATGTTGCCGGTCGCTTCCTTCACGCCGACGATGCCCGGTACCTGCGCGCAGCGCAGGATGGTCTCGTTGCTCATGTCCGCAACGGTTCGGCCCGGCACGTTATACAGGATGACCGGCAGATCGACGGCTTCGGCGATCTTCGCGAAATGGCGGTAGATACCTTCCTGGGTCGGCTTGTTGTAGTACGGCACGACCTGCAGCGTGGCATCGGCGCCGACGTCTTTCGCATGCTGCGTGAGTTCGATGGCTTCGGAGGTGGAATTGGCGCCCGCGCCCGCGATCACCGGAATCCGGCCAGCGGTATGCTCGACCGCGGTCTTGACCATCAGCACGTGCTCTTCGACCGACAGCGTGGCCGACTCGCCGCTCGTGCCGACGACGACGAGTGCGTCCGTCCCTTCCTCGACGTGCCAATCGATCAGTTTGCGAAACGCCGGCAGATCGAGGCTGCCGTCTTCGAGCATCGGAGTGATGATGGCAGGAATACTGCCGCGAATCTGAACGCCGTTCTGGTTGCCGTTAGTCATGAAACGCCATGAATTTGATCAGGTAAACCGCGATTGTAGCGGATTAGCCGGCCAACTCGTAACAAGGCGGAGGTGCCGCCTTTGCGGGGTCGTTCGTGTGCGCTGCCTGCCGGACCGCGCAGATCCGCTGAACGTATGCCGGACGCGGCTGCGCGAGAAATCCATCCTGAAATGCGACCACCCGGAGCTGGCCTCGGACCGCCTCAATAAGCTCCCCGGGGGCGAGCAAAAACGCCGGATTGGAAGGCTTGCCGACGCTTTCATTGCCTTGCGCGAAGGTCTCGTAAATCAGTACGCCGCCGGGCGCGAGCATACGCAACAGATGCGGAAAAAGCGGCCGATGCAGATAGTTCGTCACGACAACAGCGGCGAACGCCGCACCCGCGGGCAGTGGCCACGGCGCGCCTTCGAGGTCGGCGACGACCGGCGTAACAAGCGGCGCATCGCGCAGCATGTCGAGCGCGGCCGCGTCGCGATCGAGCGCGGTCACCGGATGCCCGCGCGACGCGAAAAATCGCGCGTGCCGCCCCGCTCCCGACGCGACATCGAGCACCGCGCCGCCCGGCGTGACCAGATGCGCCCAATCGCGCACCCAGCGCGACGGCTCACCGAGACCATGCACAGCAGCGGGTGCGTTCATCGAAGGAATCCGTTCATCTGGTCGCGCTCACTCGCGCTCACTCGATTACGCTCAGCCATGCGATACGCCGGCTCAGTTGTACGACAGGCCCATCGCCTCGCGAACATCGCGCATCGTCTCGGTCGCGAAACGGCGTGCCTTGTCGCAGCCGTCGGCGACGATCGCGCGCAACAGCGACGGATCGTCCATGTACTTCTGCGCGCGCTCGAGCATCGGCTGCTGCTCGCGCAGAATGCCTTCGATCACCGGCTGCTTGCACTCGAGACAGCCAATACCAGCCGAGCGGCAGCCCTTCTGCACCCACTCGTGCGTGGCTTCGTCGGTATAGACCTGATGCAACTGCCACACCGGGCACTTGTCCGGATCACCCGGATCGGTGCGGCGCACGCGGGCCGGATCGGTCGGCATCGTGCGAACCTTCTTCGTGATCGTTTCCGCGTCTTCACGCAGGCCGATCGTGTTGCCATACGACTTCGACATCTTCTGACCGTCGAGGCCCGGCATGCGCGACGCTTCGGTCAGCATCGCCTGCGGCTCGACGAGAATGATCTTGCGCGAGCCTTCGAGGTAGCCGAACAGGCGCTCGCGATCGCTCATCGACAGGCTCTGCGACTCCTGCAGCATCGCCCGCGCCTGTTCGAGCGCTTCGTCGTCGCCTTCCTGCTGATACGCGTTGCGCAGCTCGTGATAAAGCTTCGAGCGCTTGCCGCCGAGCTTCTTCGCGGCTTCGTTGGCCTTCTCCTCGAAGCCCGGCTCGCGGCCATACAGATAGTTGAAGCGGCGCGCGATTTCACGCGTCATTTCGACGTGCGGCACCTGATCTTCGCCGACCGGCACGAGCGAGCCGCGATAAAGCAGAATGTCCGCCGCCATCAGCACCGGGTAGCCGAGGAAGCCGTAGGTGGACAGGTCCTTGTCCTTGAGCTTTTCCATCTGCTCCTTGTAGGTCGGCACACGTTCGAGCCAACCCAGCGGCGTGCTCATGCCGAGCAGCAGCGCGAGTTCCGCATGCTCGGGCACCTTGCTCTGGATGAACAGCGTTGCCTGGGCCGGATCGATGCCGGAAGCGAGCCAGTCGATCAGCACGTCCCACACGTTCTTTTCGATCACTTCGGGCGTTTCGTAGTGCGTGGTCAGCGCGTGCCAGTCGACCACGCAGAAGAAACACGGGTACTCGGACTGCAGCCGCACCCAGTTTTTCAGCACGCCGTGATAGTGGCCGAGGTGCAGCGACCCGGTGGGCCGCATGCCGGAGAAGATACGGTCTGGGAACATAGTTGTATTAGAAAAGCGAAACAAGTGGAGTCAGAACTGCGGTGAGCGCGCTATAGCCGAACGTGACGAGCGGATTGAGCCAGTACCGCGTGAGCGTGCCCGTCATGACCAGCGCCATCACGATGAAAAAGCCGTACGGTTCGAGCCGCGCCAGCGTCATCGCCTGCCGTGGCGGCAGCAGCGCCATCAGCACGCGACCGCCGTCGAGCGGCGGCAGCGGGAAAAGGTTCAGCACGCCGAGCACGAGGTTCACGCCGATGCCGGCGCCCGCCATGCGCGTGAAAAACGGTTCATCGACATTGAGTACCGCGAGCGCGATGCCGAACACGCCCCAGATCAGCGCCTGGATGAAATTGCACAACGGACCGGCCGCCGCGACCCACAGGCTGCCCCAACGCGGGTTGCGCAGATTACCGAACGCGACCGGCACCGGCTTCGCATAGCCGAACATGAAGGCACCGCTCGTCGCGAAATAGAGCAGCAGTGGAATCGCGATCGTGCCGAGCGGATCGATATGCCGCATCGGATTGATCGACACGCGGCCGAGCACGTAGGCGGTGTTGTCGCCGAGCCAGCGCGCGACGTAACCGTGCGCGGCCTCGTGCAGCGTGATCGCGAAGATCACCGGCAGTGCGTACACCGCAATGGTCTGTATCAGGGAAGAATCCATAACTCGCTATTGTAACAACGCGGTTGCACGCCTCTGTCCGGTTTTGCTCGCGCCGCTCAGGCCGCCTCGGTGAGGCCGAATGGTGCGAGCGAGCCGCGCCCTGCCCGCACCAGCACCGGCTCGGCGCCGCTCAGATCGATCACGGTGGACGGCTCGCACACACACGCGCCGCCGTCGATCACCAGATCGAGCTGCTTTTCGAGCCGCGCGCGGATCTCTTCGGGGTCGTTCAACGGCTCGGTTTCGCCGGGCATGATCAGCGTCGAGCCGAGCAGCGGCTGCCCAAGTTCCTCGAGAATCGCCAGCGTGATCGCATGATCCGGTACGCGCAGGCCGATCGTCTTGCGCGATGGATGCGACACACGCCGCGGTACCTCTTTGGTTGCCTGTAGCACGAACACGTACGGGCCCGGGGTCACCGATTTAATCAGCCGGTACTGCCGGTTGTCCACCATCGCGAAATTGGAGAGCTCCGACAGATCGCGCACCAGCAGCGACAACAGCTGCTTCTCGTCGAGCCCGCGAATGCGCCGCAGACGCTCGACCGCGTCCTTGTCGTCGAGATGGCAGGCAACCGCATAGGTCGAGTCGGTCGGCAACGCGACCACGCCGCCGTCGTTGATGATCTGCACGGCCTGCTTGACCAGACGCGGCTGCGGATTGTCGGGATGAATCCGGAAGTATTGGGACATGGTGACTCACGGTAACCGCGGGTGACCCACGGCGGATAGGCCGCGGCAACTGAAGCGCGTGTGAAGCGGGCTGGCACAGCGGACGAGCCGCGCCGCATGGACCGGGCGCAATGGCCAGTCGGCGCCGCAAGCATCGCCGGGAGCGAGGTGCAGTGCGGCGGCGGACGCGCTCACGCGCGCATCGCATCCGGCCGACCCGCGCGCTCGACGTGCCGTCATGGCACGGCGCGCGGTCACAGCCAGCGTTCCCAGACAGGCTTGAGATCGGCAGGCAGCGGCGGCAGCGCGCCGAGTTCGATGCGGCCTTCGCCGGGAGCGTGGAAATCGGAGCCGCGCGAGGCTTCGAAGCCGAAACGGCGCGCCACGTCGGCGTATTCGCGGTACTGGTCGGGCGTATGGCTGCCTGTCACGACTTCGATCGCCTTGCCGCCGAGATCGATGAATTCGCCGAAAAACGCGTCGAATTCGAGCGGCGAATAGGCATAGCGGCCCGGATGCGCGACGATCGCCTCGCCGCCCGCCGCCTGGATCCAGCCAAGTGCGTCGGCGAGTTTGGCCCAGCGGTGTGCGATATAGGCCGGCTTGCCATCGCCGAGATAGCGGTCGAAGACTTCCTGGGTGGTACCGCAGTGACCGCACTCGACCATGAAACGCGCGAAATGCGTACGCGACATCATGTCGGGATTCGATACGTACTTGAGCGCGCCTTCATACGCGTCCGGAATGCCGAGCGAGTCCAGTTGCTCGCCGATCGCCTCGGCGCGTGCGGCGCGGCCGTCGCGGGTGCGTGCGAGACCGTCGATGAGAATCTGGCTGGTCGGATCGATGCCAAGCCCGACGATGTGCACGGTGCGTGCCGCCCACGTGACTGAAATCTCGACGCCGCTCAGATATCTCATGCCGAGCGCCTCGGCGGTCGTGCGCGCCTCGTGCTGGCCGCCTACTTCGTCGTGATCGGTGAGCGCCCACAACGTCACGCCGTTCGCGTGCGCGCGGCGCGCAACGTCGGCCGGCGCGAACTGGCCGTCGGAAACGGTGGAGTGACAGTGGAGATCGGCGTTCATCGCGGCTTTCATCGTGGGCCTGAAAAGGTTCTTCAACCATTTTACTGCAACGCAGTAAGTGCCCGCAGAGCTATCTCGCAGTGCCGGCTGGCCGCTCCGCGCCACGCGAATTCAGGGACGGACGGCTGCCGCCCCACTACCGTTTCGGACCCGCGTCAGGCGCAGAAGCCGTCGATCAGCGCGGCGATCCGCTCCGGCTGGTCGTGATGCACCATGTGCCCCGCGCCATCGATGATCTCCTCGCGCCAGTCCGCAAACGCCTGAAAACGCGCCTTGAATTCGTCGAGCGGGATGTCGCCTGCAATCTGCGCGAGCGTCGGAGAACCGGCCGCCTCGACGTGCAGCACCTTCGCAGTCACCTTACGCCATGCGGCCATCACTTCGTCGAGCCGGTACAGCATCGGGCCGCGCACCTTGTGCGCGGGATCGGCGAGCAGCATCAAGCGCCCCTCCCCGTCCGGCTTCGACCAGTGCTGCGCAAGGAATTGCGCTCGCTGTGGATCGAGCCGCGGGTTGGTCTTGATCAGGCGCGCGGCGACGTCGTCGAGCGAACCGTAGCGTTTGAGCTGCGGCGGATCGCGCAACTCGTCGAGCCAGTTGAGCAGCCGTTTCGGCGACTGCGCCGGATGCGACGGCGCGAGCCCGAAACCCTCGAGATCGACGACGCGCCGCACGCGCTGCGGCCGCACGCCCGCATACAGGCACACGACGTTCGCGCCCATGCTGTGGCCGACGAGGTTGACTTCGCCGGTCGGCGCATAGTGATCGAGCAGCGCGTCGAGGTCGCCGAGATAGTCATGGATCCAGTAACTGCCGCCGCCGCGCCCGGCGACCGGCCAGTCGGACAGACCGAAACCGCGCATATCCGGCGCGATGACCTGCCAGCCGTCGCCGAGCGCATCGACGACGAACTGGAACGACGCCCCGACATCCATCCAGCCGTGCAGCATGAACAGCATCGGTGCGTCGGCACGCCCCCAACGCCGCACATGCAGACGGACGCCATGCGCGGCGATGAACTCAGAGCGGGAAATATTCATGAAACGGCACACCGATAAAAAGAATGATCGTTCGATTATAGAGATAGCGAGACGACTGGTGGTAACGGATCATCGAGCCGACGCTCGATCGTCGGCTTCAGGCGGGGTTGCTGGCTGTGCCTGTGCGTCGAGGCTGACGAGCGCGGCGAGTTCGGCGTCATCGAAGCCGGCTTCGCGACGCGCTTCGAAATTGAACGGACCGCGCAGCTTCGGCGCGTGGTACTCGTCGGCGAGACGCAGATAGGTCTCGTGAGGATCGAAGCCGCCCGCTTCGCACAGATGACGGAACCAGCGGTTACCGATCAGCACATGGCCGATTTCATCGCGCAGGATCACGTCGAGAATCGCCGCCGAGGCCTGATCGCCCGCCTGCAACAAGCGCGCGCGAATCGGCGGCGAGGCGTCGAGACCGCGAGCTTCGAGCGTGCGCGGCACCAGCGCCATGCGCGCGAGCACATCGCCGCGGGTGCGCTCGCACATGTCCCACAGGCCGCCATGCGCCGGGAAATCGCCGTATCCATGGCCGTATTCGGCAAGACGCGCGGCGAGCAGCGTGTAATGGTAGGCCTCTTCGGCGGCGACCTTCAGCCAGTCGGTATAGAACGCGGCGGGCATGCCGGCGAAGCGCCAGACGGCGTCGAGCGCGAGATTGATCGCGTTGAACTCGATATGGGCGAGCGCATGCAGCAGCACTGCGCGGCCTTGCGGCGACTGCATGCTGCGTCGCCCGAGCAGGCGCGGCTCGACCAGTTCGGGCCGCTCGGGACGGCCCGGCAGGTCGGCGGGCTCAGCGAGTTCGATGTCTGTCGACCAGACCGCGCGGCCTTCGAGCACATGCTGATACAGCGCGCGGGCCGAAGCCGCCTTCGTGGCCGGATTGCGTTCGCGCAATGCCGCGAGCGCGGCGCGGCGCGCGCAATAGGGTTCGTCGCGGGGAATCGATGCGGAGGAAGCGGAGGACACGGGCGATGCGGCAGACGTCATGACAAGCGGATTGGCAACGGGGGCGGCGGAAGCAACGATGAAGTGACGGCGGGAAGCGCTGCGGCGGGCGCTGCCGGGCGGCTCGGCTCGGCTCGGCTCGGCTCGGCTCGGCTCGGCTCGGCTCGGCTCGGCTCGGCTCGGCTCGGCTCGGCTCGGCAGCAGCGTACTGCCCATCAGCGGCGCGCGGCCCCATGCGGACATCGGCCTCATCACAGGAAATCGAACGGAATCAAAACGAAATCGCCGAGCGTCCTTACGCGGCCGCGCCGGTGACCGAAACATACAACCGTTTACAATACCCGATTCGACCATCCGGCGCGCCTTCGGACGTATCCATCACGCCAGCAGGACAGCGCGCACCGGCCCCACACCGCGTGAGTTCACCAACGCCACCACGCCGCGCCCATGGCGACCGATCAACAGGAGACATTGTGACGATTTACAAGCTGGGCGAAGCCGCCCCGATCATCCATGAAAGCGTGTTCGTCGCGGATTCGGCGAACATCATCGGCAACGTGACGCTCGCGGAAAACGCGAGCGTATGGTTCGGCGCGACGCTTCGGGGCGACAACGAACCGATCACGATCGGCGCCGGCAGCAACGTGCAGGAAAGCGCGGTACTGCACACCGACCCCGGCTTTCCGCTGACGGTCGAGTCGAACGTCACGATCGGTCATCAGGCGATGCTGCACGGCTGCACGATCAAGGAAGGCGCGCTGATCGGAATTCAGGCCGTGGTCTTGAATGGCGCGGTGATCGGCCGCAACTGTCTGGTCGGAGCGGGCGCCGTCGTCACCGAAGGCAAGGTATTTCCCGATAACACGTTGATTCTCGGCGCCCCCGCGAAAGCCGTACGCGAGCTGACGCAAGCCGATATCGCCAACATGCAGCGCGGCGCGGCAAGCTATGCCGGGCGTCGCGAGTATTTCAAGGCGCAGCTCGTACGCATCGGCTAGGCAGCCGTCGCGCGGGCGCGTAACGGCACGGCATCGCGCCGTGTCATTCCACCGAGGAAAAGTTGTGAGCGACCAGTTACAAAAATTCATGTTCAGCGCGGCGCCGGTGCGCGGCGAGATCGTTTCCCTGCGCAATACGTGGCAGGAGGTGTTGACGCGCCGCGATTATCCGGCGCCCGTGCGGACGATTCTGGGCGAAATGATGGCCGCCTGCGCGCTGCTGTCGGCGAACCTGAAGTTCGACGGCACGCTCGTCATGCAGATTTTCGGCGATGGCCCCGTCAAGATGCTGATCGTGCAGTGCAGCTCGAATCTGACGATGCGCGCGACCGCCAAGCTCTCCGGCGACGGCAGTCATATGCTCGACAGCGCAACGCCGCTAGTCGATCTGGTCAACGCGAGCGGCCATGGCCGTTGCGTGATCACGCTCGATCCGGCCAACAAGCAGCCCGGCCAGCAGCCGTATCAGAGCATCGTGCCGCTCTCGGGCATCGATGGGCCGCTGAACTCGATCGCCGAAGTGCTCGAGCACTACATGCATCACTCGGAGCAGCTCGACACGCGGATGTGGCTCGCGGCGAACACCGAGCGCGCGGTCGGCATGCTGCTGCAAAAGCTACCGGGCGACGGCGGCATCGTCCCGCATCCGGGCCAGCTCGACGCGGATACATGGGAGCGCGTGTGCACGCTCGGCAGCACGCTGTCGCAGGAAGAACTGCTGAAGGAAGAACCGGAGACGGTTTTCCGCCGGCTGTTCTGGCAGGAAAACGTGCTGCATTTCGAGCCGGTCGCAACACGCTTCGAATGCACGTGCTCGCGCGAAAAAGTCGGTGCGATGCTGAAAATGCTGGGCCGCGACGAAGTGGATAGCGTGATCGAGGAACGCGGCCACGTCGAGATTCATTGCGAGTTCTGCAATCAGCGCTACGAGTTCGATCCGGTCGACGTCGCGCAACTTTTCGTACTGGGCGGACTCTCACAAGGCGTGACGCCAGCGGCCGATCAACGGCATTGACGATGCGCCCCTCGCTCGGGCAACTCGTGCAAAGCAGGCTCGCCCGCCCTCTTCGCGACGCCTGATCGCTGTTCAGGCTGGCAGTCTCCACCGCGCCGCCCTTTGCCTCGTCACGGCTCGGGCGGCGCGGTGCGTTTTGAGCGAGCAGCGCGCGTTGATCGTGACCGGATTACTGTTGCAAAGGGCCATCGGAAATACGCGCGGCACGGGTTGATTCAGACTGTGAAGCATCGGACCACGGGAGAGTCGGACATGAAGCATCCCCTTTCGTTGCTACGCGATGTGCGCATGCTGGCCGTGCTAGCGATCGTCGCGGGCGGTTGCGCACTTATAGGCTGTTCGATCGATCCACCCGGCCCGTCGCCTATCCTGAGCCGTCTGCCGGCCGATGAAACTGAGGCCGTTGGCACCGGCCAACCGCTCACCCCTGAGGAACGCGCGCACTACGACGCAATCGATCGTCAGGTGATGTTCGAGCAGGATCAGTCGATGGCCGCGGAAGCCGCCGCCCAGGCGTGGTCGCGTTACTACTCACCGTCGCCGCCGGTAAGGTTTTCAGGCGGTTTTTCCACCGGTGGCTGGGGCCGCGGCTGGGGAACCGGCGTGGGTATCGGCTTTGGGCCGTATTGGGGCTGGTGACTTGACGGGACGGTTGGTCAAGACGCTGGTGAGTCAAGCCGGCTATCGGCGACGCCGCAAAGACCTTCAGATCTCAATAAAGAAAAAGCGCGATTCATCTGAATCGCGCTTTTTTTGCGTGCTTCGTTCGGGCCGGTGCATACAGCCAACACCATCCGCTCAGTGCGCCGCCTTCTTCTCTTTGTCTTTGGCAACCACCTTGCCGCCATGCTTGCGATCCGGCTTCGCGCGCGATTCCGGATTCGGCACCACATGCAGCGGTGCGGCCGATACCTCACCGCGCGTCGACGTATTCGCCGACGGCGCGCTCGGTGTGGGCAGCGGTTGATTCGGCGACACGAACTGCACGAACACCTCGCCGTCCTTGACCATACCCATCTCGTAGCGTGCCCGTTCCTCGACCGCCGCGGTGCCGTTCTGCAAATCCTGCACTTCGCCCTGAATGCGCTCGTTGCGCAACTTGGCGTCGGCATTCTTTTGCAGTTGCTGCGCGAGTTGCTGCTGCAACTCATGCACGCGCAGCCAGCCGCCATGCCCCCACCAGAGCGGGTACTGGATCAGCGCCAGCAGAACGATCAGGACAGCAGTGACAAGCCGCATGAAGTAAGCACAATAAATACGCGCCGCCCTGCGCTATACGCAGGGCGGCGGGGTCAATCAGAAACGGAAGATAACCGGCTCATCGATTGGCGTGAACAACTGGCTTCGGTTCAGCGCAGATTGTAGAACGCCGACTTACCCGGGTAGCTGGCGATGTCGCCGAGATCTTCCTCGATGCGCAGCAGCTGGTTGTATTTCGAGATGCGATCCGAACGCGACAGCGAGCCGGTCTTGATCTGCCCGGCGTTCAGGCCAACCGCGATATCGGCGATCGTCGAGTCTTCGGTTTCGCCCGAACGGTGCGAGATCACTGCCGTGTAGCCGGCGCGCTTGGCCATTTCGATCGCCGCGAAGGTTTCCGTCAGCGTGCCGATCTGGTTGATCTTGATCAGGATCGAGTTCGCGATGCCCTTCTCGATGCCTTCCTTCAGGATGCGCGTGTTGGTCACGAACAGATCGTCGCCAACCAGCTGAACCTTCTTGCCGAGCTTTTCGGTCAGGATCTTCCAGCCTTCCCAGTCGCCTTCATGCATGCCGTCTTCGATCGACACGATCGGGAACTTGTCGGCCAGGTTCGCGAGGTAGTCCGCGAATTCCGTCGACGACAGTTGCAGGCCTTCGCCCGCCAGTTGGTACTTGCCGTCGTGGTAGAACTCGCTCGCCGCGCAGTCGAGCGCGAGCAGCACGTCTTCGCCGGCGCGATAGCCTGCTTTTTCGATCGCCTGCAGGATCGTCGACAGGCATTCGTCGTTGCTGCCGAAGTTCGGCGCGAAGCCGCCTTCGTCACCGACCGCCGTGCTCATGCCGCGATCCGACAGGATCTTCTTCAGCGCGTGGAACACTTCGGCGCCGCAGCGCAGTGCTTCGCGGAAGGTCGGCTGGCTGACCGGCACGATCATGAATTCCTGGATGTCCAGGCTGTTGTTCGCGTGCGCGCCGCCGTTGACGATGTTCATCATCGGCACCGGCAGTTGCATCGCGCCCGAGCCGCCGAAGTAGCGGTACAGCGGCAGGCCGGCTTCTTCAGCGGCGGCCTTCGCGACGGCCATCGACACGGCCAGCATCGCGTTCGCGCCGAGGCGCGACTTGTTGTCGGTGCCGTCGAGTTCGAGCAGCGTCTTGTCGAGGAAGGCCTGCTCGGAAGCGTCGAGGCCCATGATCGCTTCGGAGATTTCAGTGTTGATGTGCTCGACGGCCTTCAGCACGCCCTTGCCGCCGTAACGGCCGGCTTCGCCGTCGCGCAGTTCGATCGCTTCGCGCGAGCCGGTCGATGCGCCCGACGGCACCGCCGCGCGGCCCATCGTGCCCGATTCCAGCAACACGTCGCATTCGACGGTGGGGTTGCCGCGCGAATCGAGAATCTCTCGACCGATGATGTCTACGATAGCACTCATGGTTTCCTCAAAGAAATGACGTTGAATTCTTTACTACGACACTGTATCGCGCTCTTTCCGGTTTCCCCGGTAGACAACCCACGCACCGATACGTTCGATAACCATCGAGCGCATTCGCCGCGCTCCGATTTTCGAGATAGCTCGTGAAAATCGCGGCGCGCGGCGAACGCCTGAATCAGTTGAAGTTACTTTCGAGAAACGGCCCGCGCTTGACGGCCTGATCGAGCGTCACCAACGTCTCGAGCAGATCGGCCATGCGATCGAGCGGCACCGCGTTGGGACCATCCGACTTGGCTTGCGCCGGATTCGGATGCGTTTCCATGAACACACCGGCGACGCCCACCGCCACCGCGGCGCGCGCGAGCACCGGCACGAATTCGCGCTGACCGCCCGAGCTCGTGCCCTGACCGCCCGGCAACTGCACCGAATGCGTCGCGTCGAACACGACCGGCGCGTTGGTCTCGCGCATGATCGCGAGCGAACGCATGTCCGACACGAGGTTGTTATAGCCGAACGACACGCCGCGCTCGCACGCCATGAAGCGGTCTTCCGACAAACCCGCTTCACGCGCGGCGTCGCGCGCCTTGTCGATCACGTTCTTCATGTCGTGCGGCGCGAGGAACTGACCTTTCTTGATATTGACCGGCTTACCCGAGCGCGCGCACGCGTGGATGAAGTCGGTCTGACGGCACAGGAACGCGGGCGTTTGCAACACGTCGACCACCGACGCCACCTGTTCGATCTCGTGTTCGGCGTGAACGTCGGTCAGCACCGGCAGACCGAGCTGGCGCTTCACTTCCGACAGGATGCGCAGACCTTCGTCCATACCCAGACCGCGGAACGACTTGCCGCTGCTGCGATTGGCCTTGTCGTACGACGATTTGTAGATGAACGGAATGTTCAGCTTCGCGCAAATTTCCTTCAGACGGCCGGCCGTGTCGATCGTCATCTGTTCGGATTCGACGACACAGGTACCGGCGATCAGGAAAAGCGGCTTGTCCAGACCGATTTCGAAATCGCCCAGTTTCATGCTTTCTCCTCGACCCTCGACTGCTGACGCGCGAGTGCCGCTTCGACGAACGACTTGAACAACGGATGACCATCACGCGGCGTGGACGTGAATTCCGGGTGGAACTGCACGCCGACGAACCACGGGTGCATGCTGCGCGGCAGTTCCATCATTTCCGGCAGATCTTCGCTCGGGGTACGGGCGCTAATGATGAGGCCACCGCCTTCGAGTTGGGGCACGAAACGGTTATTCACCTCATAACGGTGACGATGGCGCTCGTTGACGTCCTTGCCGTAGATCTCTTCGGCCATCGTGCCGGGCTTGATCGGGCAGCGCTGCGAGCCGAGGCGCATCGTGCCGCCTAGGTCGGACTCTTCGGTGCGCTTCTCGACGCGACCTTCGCGGTCGTACCACTCGGTGATCAGCGCGACCACGCGATTTTTGGTTTCCGGATCGAACTCGGTGCTGTTCGCATCCTTCAGGCCGACGACATCGCGGGCGAATTCGATGACCGCGAGCTGCATGCCGAGGCAGATGCCGAGGTACGGCACCTTCGCTTCGCGCGCATAGCGGATCGCGGCGATCTTGCCCTCGGTGCCGCGACGGCCGAAGCCACCCGGCACCAGCACCGCATCGAGATGCCGGAGGCTGTCGACGCCTTGCGTTTCGATTTCTTCGGAGTCGATGTATTCGATGTTCACGCGCGTCGACGTATGCATCGACGCATGGCGCAGCGCTTCGATCAGCGACTTGTACGACTCGGTCAGATCGACATACTTGCCGACCATGCCGATCGTCACTTCGTGCTTCGGATTCTGCAGCTTCTCGACGAGTTCGGCCCACATCGACAGGTCCGCCGGCTTCGGCGTGAGCTTCAGTTCTTCGCAGATGATCGCGTCGAGCCCCTGGTCGTGCAGCATCTGCGGAATCTTGTAGATGCTGTCCGCGTCCCACACGGAAATCACCGCGTCTTCGGGCACGTTCGAGAACAGCGAGATCTTCGCGCGCTCGTCGTCCGGAATGCGGCGATCGGCGCGGCACAGCAGCACGTGCGGCAAGATCCCGATTTCGCGCAGTTTCTGCACGCTGTGCTGGGTCGGCTTGGTCTTCAGTTCGCCGGCCGTGGCAACCCACGGCACGAGCGTAAGGTGCACGAAGCATGCGCTGTTGCGGCCGAGGCGCAGGCTCATCTGACGCGCGGCTTCGAGGAACGGCAGCGATTCGATGTCGCCCACCGTGCCACCCACTTCGACGATCGCGACATCCGGCTCGCCACAGGTCGCCGATGCGGCGCCGCGTTCGACGAATGCCTGGATTTCGTTCGTGATGTGCGGGATGACCTGCACCGTCTTGCCGAGATAATCGCCGCGGCGTTCCTTGCGGATCACCGATTCGTAAATCTGGCCTGTGGTGAAGTTGTTGGCCTTGCGCATCTTCGTGCTGATGAAGCGCTCGTAGTGGCCGAGATCGAGGTCGGTTTCCGCTCCGTCTTCCGTTACGAACACTTCGCCGTGCTGAAACGGGCTCATCGTGCCGGGGTCGACGTTGATGTAGGGATCGAGCTTGAGGAGGGTGACTTTGAGACCGCGCGATTCGAGGATCGCGGCGAGGGAAGCGGCGGCAATACCCTTGCCGAGGGAAGATACTACGCCGCCGGTGACGAAAACATATTTGGTCATCGCTGGATGCTCGCGGGAAAAACGGATTATACCGTAAAGGATGGTCCCGACCCAGCAAAAAACGACCGGCCCGGCGCGCCTTTTCGCGGAACCCGGCCCGGCGTTGCGATGCGAGAAAGCCAAATCTGAGCAACCGTCGGGGGGGCAGGCGCGGCGATCCGGAAACGATAAGACCGCGCGAATGACCAGCTACAAACCAGGTGCAAACCGGCTACAAACTGGACACAGATCAGACATGGATCGGGCACGAGCGGCAAGGCCACGAAGACAACAACGGCAGTGAACACAACAGCATGGAAACCGTCAGCTACCCCGCTCCAGTTCCCGCAGCATCCGTTGCACCGCGCGAGCGGTTTCGAGCGGTTTTTCCATCGGATAAAGATGACTGCCTTCGATCCACTCGACATGACCGCCGGTCGCGCGGCGCGTCGCGGAGAGACCCGCCTGGCGGATTTCCTTCGAGTGCGTGCCGGCGATAAAACCGACCGGTACCGGCGCACCGTGCGCGAGCCGCGCGCCGAGCGTGTGCGGCAGCGTCCGGTAGATCTGGTATTCGGTGCGGCGGTCGAACGCGAGCGCGCGGGCACCGTCGGGCGAGGTCTGCGGGATGCCGAAGTCGATGTAGTCGGACAGCATGCGTTCGTCCCAGCGCGCGAACGCGGGCTTCGCGTGAAAGTGCCGCCACGCTTCGTCGCGGCTTGCCCAGTGGGTGCGCCGGGTGCGGGTCGCGGCCGCCGGCGACAGCCGCTCGTCGAGCCCGGTCCATTGCGACACGCGCAGCATGCTGCTGCGCCAGCCGGCGATCACTGGCGAGTCGAGCATCACGACGCCTCTGACCCACTGCGGCCTTTTCAGCGCCGCCATCAACGACAGATAGCCGCCTAGCGAATGGCCGACGAGCCACACCGGCTGCTCGTACGTGCGGCCGATATCATCGAGCAGTTGTTCGACGAGGTGCGGCCAGTCCTGCGTAACCGGAAAGCGTGTGTCGTGGCCGATCCGTTCGATATAGCGCATGTCGTAATCGTCGGAGAGTTCGGCGAAGATGGTCCGGTACGTCGACGCCGGAAAGCCGTTCGCATGCGAGAAATGAATGATGTTTTTCAAGTGCGGCTATCTCCGTTCTGTTTTTTTGCGGGCACTGCTAACGCGTGAGTTGGCATGCCTTTGCGCTTGCGTCTCGCGGCTGTCGCGGCATGTGTGTTTGCCCGCGTTCGCGGCCATGCTCGCCCGTTCTTTCACGCACATCGAACCGTCGCTCGATCAGCGATCCATCCAGTAGCGGCGCTGCGTATCCCGATAGCGTTCGAGCATGAGTGCCGCACCCGGCGCACCGGGGTCGATGTCCACACGCACCGCGCCGTCCCGGTCGCTGCGCGCAAGCTCGATATGGCGTGCGACGTAGCGTTCGAACACACCGGCATTCGGATGATGAAAGCGATTTTGGTAGCCTACCTGAAATAACGCGACGGACGGATCGATAGAGTCGAGGAACGGCTCGGTCGACGAAGTCCTGCTGCCATGGTGAGGCACCACCAGCACCTGCGCGCGCAATGCACGGCGATCGCGCCCAAGCAGCACCCGCTCGACCGGCGCCTCGATATCGGCGCTCAGCAACGCCGCGATGCGCGGCACGCCAGCGACTGCATCCGCCTCGACTTCGCCATCGCCATCGACGCGCGCCACCTGCCCGCCCACCGCGCCAGCCACCGTTGCGAGACGAAGCACGCAGCAATGCTCGTTCGGCTTGCCCTGCAGCGGCCCCGCATCCGGCCACAGCATCGTGAACTCGACACCGTCCCATTGCCAATGCTGCCCCGCCGCGCAAGGCAACGTATCGACACCTTGCTGCCGCGCCTGCGTCCACAGCGCGTGGTCGGGCGCCAGCGCGGCGACGAGCTGGTGCACATCGATCGCATCGAGTACGGCGGGCGCGCCGCCGGAATGGTCGGAATCGGCGTGGCTAATGATCAGCGTATCGAGCGCCGTCACACCCTGGGACTGCAGGAACGGTACAACCACGCGCTCGCCCGCGTGGGTAGACTCCGGCCCCGGGCCCGCGTCGAACAGCAACGCGTGATGCGCGGTTTGCACGAGTACCGACGTGCCCTGCCCGACGTCGAGCGCCGTCAGCCGGAACGCACCCGCTGGCGCCGACAGTGCCCCGTCAGCGCCCGGTATCAGCAACGGCAGCCACGTCAGCGGCGCGGCCCAGCGCAGCGGCCAGCCGCGCGGCGCGAGACACCAGAGCGCGCCGACCGCCGCCGTGGCCAGCGTCCACGCGTTCGGCTGCGGCAGCCACCAGAGCGTCCAGTGCGGTCCACACAGTTCGGTCAGCCGTTGCAAGCCGGACGCGAGCAGCTCGACGAGCGCGTGCGAAGCCCACCACGCGGGCGCGTCGAGCGGCGCGGGCAATATCACGCCCGCGAGCACCGCCGGCGTGACCAGCACGCTGACCCATGGAATCGCGAACGCGTTCGCGAGCGGGCCGATCAGCGGTATCTGCGCGAACCAGTAGACGGTCAGCGGCGCGAGCGCAACCGTCACCGCGAACTGCACATGCGCGGCGCCGCGCAACCGTTCGGCGAACGCATGAAGACGCTGGACCGCACGCCGGCCCACCCGCGCGCGCAACGCCTGAAAGCGGGTTCGTGCGTCATCACGCTGATCGCCGTGCTCGTCCTCGTCGGCGTGATACGGCTGGCGCTCGCGCAGCCTTGGCCGCCCCGACATCGCGAACAGAATCGCGCCGACCGCGCTGAACGACAGCCAGAATCCCGCCGAGACCACCGCCCACGGATCGATCAGCAGCACGAGCCCGAGCGCCCATGCGAGGATCGTCGAGCGCGCGAGCTGGCGGCCGCTGACGAACGCGAGCGCAACAACGAGCGCCATCCACAGCGCGCGCTGCGCCGGCACGTTGAAGCCGGCGAGTGCCGCATGGAGTGCGGCGAACAGCGCGCCGGCCGCCACGCCGACGAGTTGCGCGGGCAGCCGTAGCGGCCAGTCGCGGCCGAGCCAACCCGAGCGCCGCCACACAGCCGCCGCCAGCCAGCCGGCGAGCCCGGCGACGAAGCCGATATGCAATCCGGAAATCGCCACCAGATGACTCGTGCCGGTGCGACGCATCAGTTGCCAGTCGGCGGGGCTCACTCCGTCCTGCGCGCCGATCGCGAGCGCAACGATGATCCCGCGATGCGGAGAATCAGCGAGCGCCGCGTCGATCCGCGCGCGCAACGCGGCGCGCCAGCGATCGATCAGCACCGACACGCCGCGCGCATGACCACCGAGCCGCACAGCGTGCTCCGGCGCGCTCACATAGCCGGTCGCGCGGACATTGCGCGCGAGCAGACTCGCCTCGGCATCGCGCACGCCGAAGTTCGCATTGCCGTGCGGCCGCCTGAGCCGCACGCCCAAACGCCAGCGCTCGCCGGGTTCGAGAGTCGGCACAGGGGTGTCGTCACGGGCGATCCACGACAACTGGATCACGCGCGGAAACGTGGCAAGTCGAGCCTCATTCGCGTCGACGTCGAACAGAAAGCGCGCGCCCTGCTCGTTTAGCGACGGCAAGCCCCTGATGCTGCCGACGACCTCGATATCGCGCCCTTCCCACGCGTGCGGCAGGCTCACCGCGAGTCGCGTCTGCGCGCGCAGGGCCGCATAGCCGAAGCCGATGCAGATCGCCGCGCACCATAGCGCGCCCCAGCCGGCAATACGACGCGCACGCACACCGCATCCGATCCGACCGAGATAGCGCGCAAGCAGACCGGTGGGCTCCCTTTGCCTGCCCTCGCTCGCGCGCGGCGCGGCAGCGCTGTACAGTCCCCACACCGCGGCGCCCAGAGCCACGCCCACGATCACCGCGAGCGCCCACCAGCCGCCCGCTTGTGGCAGAGCCGCCTGCCGCTGCAGCCAGATCACACCCAGCGCAAAACCACACCACGTTGCCCGCATTCGCCCTCCGAAGAGCGCGCGCCCAATGCTGTCACACGCCGGCGAACAGGCAGCAGCGGGCCCGCCGGGCGTGGGTGTCGCCCGGCGCACACCAAAACCAACTGGATCGATTATGCAGACAAAAGCGCGAGTCGCGGCAGCGCGGCGAGCGCATTAGCCGTTGTGCCTAGGGCGGCTGCGTCGGAAGTGACACCGCGCAGTTGCGCGAGGCTCGCGCCGATCGCGGGGATCTGCTCGGGAGAATTGCGCTGCTTGTACATCCATGATGGCGCGATGTCCGGTGCGTCGGTTTCGACGACCAGCGCATCGAATGGAAGCTGCTCGGCCAGCCGCCGGATCTGCCGCGCGCGCTCGAACGTCAGATTGCCGCCGAAGCCGAGATGCAAGCCCTGATCGAGATATGCCTGGGCCTGCTGGAAGCTGCCGTTGAACGCATGCGCGATGCCGCGATGAATCTGATGCCGCCGCAGTCCCTTGATCACCTGGTCCTGCGATTTGCGCACGTGGCAGATCACCGGCAGATCGAATTCGCGCGCGAGCTGCAACTGGCCGTTGTAGAAGAATTGCTGGCGCGCGTCGTCGAGACCCTCGACGAAATAGTCGAGCCCGATCTCGCCGATGCCGACGAAACGCGGATCGTCGAGACTGGCCTCGATCTCCATGCGCAGCAGTTCGAGATCGCCGTCGTCGGCGCCGGGCGTGAACAGCGGATGAATGCCGAGCGCATACGCACCGCCGTCGACACGATGCGCAAGCTCACGTACCGCCGCGAAGTTCTGCCGACCGATCGCCGGAATCACAATGCGCGACACACCGGCACGGCGCGCGGCTGTCGCAACCGTGTCGCGGTCGGCATCGAACTCCGAAGCGTCGAGGTGGCAATGCGTATCGATCCACATGGGCTGTCTCGCTAGCGGCGGCGGCAGGCCAGGACTCGCCATACCGCAGTGCCATGGTTCGCCGTGGTCCATGGCGAACCACCGTAGTCAATGCCGGGCCGCAACGGCCATGCCCGCGGGAACTGGGCGCTCTCCGTCAGTCCCTTAGGCCACCGCGTCAGACCGGAACCGGCGGCTCTTCGTGCAGCACGCCGTCGCGCAGCCGCATGATGCGGTCGCACCGTCCAGCCAGTTCGGGATCGTGCGTGACGATCACGAAGCTCGTTTCGAGCGTGCGCGACAGTTCGAGCATCAGGTTGAACACGGTGTCGGCGGTGCCGCCGTCGAGGTTGCCGGTCGGCTCGTCGGCGAGCACGCAGGCCGGTTTCGTGACCAGCGCGCGCGCGATCGCGACACGCTGACGCTCGCCGCCCGACAGTTCGCCCGGCCGATGCTTCGCGCGATGCCCCATGCCGACGCGCTCCAATACCGCGAGCGCTTCGCGGCGCGCGACTTCGGGCGTCTCGCGGCGAATCCGCAGCGGCATCGCGACGTTGTCGAGCGCGGAAAACTCTGGCAGCAGATGATGGAACTGATAGACGAAACCGAGCGCGCGATTGCGCAGATCGTTGCGCTCGCGCTCGGACAGTTGCGTGAACGGCTTGCCGAGCACCGACACCTGGCCCGCGCTCGGATCGTCGAGACCGCCGAGCACGTGCAGCAGCGTGCTCTTGCCCGAACCCGACGCGCCGACGATCGCGAGCTTCTCGCCGCGCCGCACATTTAGTTGCGCGTCGTTGAGCACCTGCACATTCAGCCCGCCCTGCACGAACGATTTGGAAATGCCGGTTGCTTCCAGCACGTAGGGATACGACGCGGGGTCCTGAGCGGTCATGGATGAATCAGTGGAGAGATTGGCGAGGCGGTCATTCATAGCGCAGCGCCTCCGCGGGGCGGACTTTCGCGCCGCGCCAGCTCGGGTAGAGCGTCGCGAGCGCCGACAGCGCGAAAGCGATCACGCCGATGCGCACGACGTCGGACGTCACCAGCTCGGACGGCAGCTCGCTGATGAAGTACACCGACGGCGGCAGAAACTGTACGCCGAACAGATGCTCGATCATCGGCACGAGCCATGGAATGCTCCATGCGATCAGGCAACCGAGCGCAACGCCGATCGCGGTGCCGATAAAGCCGATCGTCACGCCCTGCACGACGAAGATCTTCATGATCGAGCCGGGCTGCGCGCCGAGCGTGCGCAGGATCGCGATGTCGGCCTGCTTGTTGGTGACGGTCATCACCAGCGACGACACCAGATTGAACGCCGCGACCGCGATGATCAGCGTGAGGATGATGAACATCATGCGCTTTTCGATCTGCACCGCCGAGAACCAGGTCTTGTTCTGCTGGGTCCAGTCGCGAATGTAGAGATCGCCCGACAGCGTGTGCGAGAGCTGGCGCGCGACCTCGGGCGCGCGCTGCATGTCGGTCAGGCGCAGCCGCACGCCGGTCGGCGCGGGCAGCCGGAACAGCGCCTGCGCGTCCTTGATGTTGATCAGCGCGAGCGTGCTGTCGTATTCGTAGTGCCCCGATTCGAAGATGCCGACCACCGTGAACTGCTTCAGGCGCGGCAGCATGCCGGCCGGCGTGATCGTGCCTTCGGGCGCGACCAGCGTGATCTTGTCGTTCAGCTGCACGCCGAGACTGGCCGCGAGGTCCGCGCCGAGCACGATGCCGAAGTCGCCGGGCGTCAGGTTATCCAGCTTGCCGCCTTTCATTTCCTTACCGATGTCGGAAACTTCCGGTTCGAGCGACGGCTCGATACCGCGCAGTGCGACACCGCTCACCGCGTCCTGGCGCGTGAGCAGCGCCTGCGCTTCGACGTACGGCGCCGCCCCGATCACTTCCTTGTTCTGGCGCGCCTCCTTGGCGGTCAGTTGCCAGTCGGGCATCGAGCCGGTCGGCGAGAAGATTTCGACGTGCGCTAGCACCGACAGCATGCGGTCGCGCACCTCTTTCTGGAAACCGTTCATCACCGACAGCACGACGATCAGCGCCGCCACGCCCAGCGCGATGCCCGACATCGACACCAGCGCGATGAACGAAATGAAGCCGTTACCGGTCGTGCGTTTGCCGGCGCGCGTGTAGCGCCAGCCAATCTGCCATTCGTAGGGAAATTTCAAGCGAATCCTTGTCTGCGTTCTTCGGCGATGTGTTGCGCGCGGCGGGCGCCTCGCGTCTTGCGTCCGCCAGGCGGCCCGCGCATCGTGATCGTTGGGCTCGCGGCGGCGCGGATCGTTCCGCGCGCGGATCGGATGCCGCTGCGGTGCCGCACGCCGCCGGCCACGCCGGCACCGCGCATGGCTGCAATGCGCGCACTTCAAGCTACCGCCTGCCGCGCCGATCAAGCGCGAAGTTTGCCACACAATTCCGCCGCTTCGCGCAACGGCCGCGCCCGGTCAGGTTATCGCAAGGAGACCGCCGCGCCCTGGCGCTAGCCTCGCTACCCGTGACGTTACCGGTCGAGTCCACGCACTCTTTGCCCTACAATGCGCAGCATCATGCCTGTCGCCCGCCTCCATCTTCTGCTGCCCTTCGCGCTGCCCGCCGCGGCCGACGCTTCCACCGCCCTTCACGATATCCGCAGTCCCGCCCTCGATCGGCTGATCGCGCGCGCGACGCTGGTCGAACGCGTGATCGGCGAGGATTTCCAGCGCACGCTGCCGCATGAACGCTGGGTCGCGCGGCAGTTCGGCGCGCTGTCCAGTGCGCGTAATCCGCAAGCCGATAGTGCGGCCGCCACCGACGAAGCCCCGCTCGCGCCGTACATGCTGCGCGCCGACGGCGGCGAGCCCGGCAACGCGACATGGGCCTGCGTGCAACCGGTCCACGTGCGTATCGCGCATGACCATCTGGTGCTGATCGACCCGGCGTCGCTCGAACTGTCCGACGAGGAAGCCGGCAGGTTGCTGGCTGCCGCGCGGCCGCTGATCGAGGAACTCGGCGTGCGCATCGAGGCGCCGAAGCCGATCCGCTGGTATCTGTCGAGCGATGACTTCGGCACGCTCGCGGGCGCGTCGCCGCTGCGCGCGAGCGGCCGCAATATCGAAATCTGGCTGCCGCACGAAGCGCATTCGGGCGAGCGTTCGCGCGCGTGGATGAAGCTGCAGAACGAAGTACAGATGGCGTGGTTCGAGCATCCGGTGAACGAAGCGCGCGAGGCGCGCGGGCTGCCGGCCGTCAACTCGATCTGGTTGCACGCGCAGGGTGTCGCGCAGACGGTGCGCAGTCCATTTGCGCGCGTGCTGTCCGAGGCCGCCGCGACCCGTGGTCTTGCGATCAGCGCGGGCGCGACGACCGGTGCGCCGCCCGCTTCGTTCGCCGAACTGGCGGCGCAACGCGGGACGATGAGCGGCAACGGCAGCGACGGCGTCACGCTCGTCGAACTTGATCCGTTCTCCGCGCCCTATATCGAGCAGGACTGGGCGCGCTGGAACAGCGCGTTCGCGGCGTTGCAAACCGACTGGTTCGAACCCGCGCTCGCGGCGTTGCAATCCGGCGAACTCGCGGAGCTGGGCCTGACGCTGTGCGGCGACACCGGCTCGGTGACGCTTAACGTCACGCGCGGCGATCTGCGCAAATTCTGGCGGCGGCGCGTGCTGGCCTCGCTTTTCATCGAATGATCCACGGCCTTCCTGCATGACCCGAATCGTTACGCGCCCCTGCTCTCCCGTCGATGCCGAAGTGCTCACCCGTCACGGCCTGCACCCGGTGCTCGCGCGCCTGTACGCGTCACGTGGCGTGTGCATGCCCGATGAAATCGAAACCGGCCTCGCGCGGCTCACGCCGCCGGCCGAACTGAAGGGCTGCGACGCCGCCGCGATCCTGCTGGCCGACGCGATCCAGCAGCAGCGGCGCATGCTGGTCGTCGCCGACTACGACTGCGATGGCGCGACTGCCTGCGCGGTCGCGGTGCGCGGGCTGCGCATGTTCGGCGGGCGCATCGATTATCTGGTGCCGAACCGGATGGAGCATGGCTACGGGCTCACGCCGGACATCGTCGCGCTCGCGGCGGCCAGCGCGTCGGGCAAGCCCGATCTGCTGATCACGGTCGACAACGGCATCGCGAGCGTCGACGGTGTCGAAGCGGCCAACGCGCTCGGCATCGACGTGCTCGTGACCGATCACCATCTGCCCGGCGATGAACTGCCGCCCGCGCGCGCGATCGTCAATCCGAACCAGCCGGGCTGTACGTTCCCGAGCAAGTGCATCGCCGGCGTCGGCGTGATGTTCTACGTGCTGCTCGCGCTGCGCGCCGAATTGCGCCGCCGCGAAGCGTTTGGCGACGCGCTGCCCGAGCCGCGCCTCGACGGCCTGCTCGACCTGGTCGCGCTGGGTACCGTCGCCGACGTCGTCAAGCTCGACGGCAACAATCGCGTGCTGGTCGCGCAAGGCCTGCAACGCATCCGCAAAGGCCGCATGCAGCCCGGCATCGCAGCCCTCTTTCGCGCCGCCGCGCGCGATGCGCGCAACGCGTCCGGCTTCGACCTCGGCTTCGCGCTGGGGCCGCGGCTGAACGCGGCGGGACGGCTGTCGGACATGTCGCTTGGCATCGAGTGCCTGACGACCGACGACGTCGGCCGCGCGTGGGACCTCGCGCAGCAGCTCGACACGATGAACCGCGAGCGGCGCGAAATCGAAGCCGGCATGCAGCAGCAGGCACTCGATGACCTGTCGGCGATCGACCCTGACGGTTCGACCACGATCACGCTGTTCAATCCGGGCTGGCATCAGGGCGTGATCGGCATCGTCGCGGGGCGGCTCAAAGAGAAATTTCACCGGCCGTCGTTCACGTTCGCGCCGGCCGACGACAGCGGCGTGCTCGTCAAGGGCTCGGGCCGCTCGATTGCGGGCTTTCATCTGCGCGACGCGCTCGATCTGATCTCGAAACGCGAGCCGGATCTGCTCATCAAGTTCGGCGGCCACGCGATGGCCGCGGGTCTGACGATCGCCGCCGCCGACGTCGCTCGTTTCACGGCCGCATTCGAGGCGGTCGGCCGCGAATGGCTGTCTGAAGAGGCGCTCGCGCGCACGGTCGAGACCGACGGCGAACTCGAGGATGCGTACTTCACGCCGCAATTCGTCGAGATGCTCGATGCGGCGGTGTGGGGCCAGGGCTTTCCGGCGCCGGTGTTTTCGGGCGAATTCGAGGTCGCGTCGCAGGCACTGGTGAAGGACAAGCACCTGAAACTGCAACTGCTGCGCGGCCGTCAGCGGTTCAGCGCGATCTGGTTCAACCACACCGACACGCTGCCCGCGCGCACGACCGTTGCATACCGGCTCGCGAGCGATACGTGGAACGGGGTGTCGCGGGTGCAGCTGATCGTCGAGCATGCAGTGAGCTGAGGGACGGCCCCGCGCCGCCAAGACCTCGAAAATCCCCGCAAAATCAACCCCAAACGCGCGCCGGATCGTCCGCGAGACCCCGGCGCCGCATGTCGATCGGCTATAATTTCTGCTTTTTACGCAGAATAGAAGATCGACATGGAAGCGGAACGTCTCAACGCGATCGAAGCCTCTCTGGCGGACCTGCGCACGCGCGCGGCCGACCTACGGGGGTATCTTTGACTACGACGACAAAGCACTGCGTCTAATCGAAGTCAACCGGGAACTCGAAGACCCGGACGTCTGGAACGACTCGAAACACGCCCAGGCACTGGGCAAAGAAAAGAAACTGCTCGACGACACGGTCGGCAAGCTCACGTCGATCGGTAACGACGTGCGCGACGCACAGGACCTGTTCGACATGGCCCGCGAAGAAGGCGACGACGAAACGCTCGCCGCCTGCGAAGCCGACGCGCAAGCGATCGAAGCGCGCGTCGCCGACATGGAATTCCGCCGGATGTTCGCGAACCCGGCCGACCCCAACAACGCGTTTCTCGACATTCAGGCCGGCGCCGGCGGCACCGAGGCATGCGACTGGGCGTCGATGCTGCTGCGCCAGTATCTGCGCTACTGCGAGCGCAAGGGCTTCAAGACCGAAGTGCTCGAACAGACCGACGGCGACGTCGCCGGCATCAAGAACGCGACGATCAAGATCGAAGGCGAATACGCATACGGCTTCCTGCGTACCGAAACCGGCGTGCATCGGCTCGTGCGCAAGTCGCCGTTCGATTCGTCGGGCGGGCGTCACACGTCGTTCTCGTCGGTGTTCGTGTATCCGGAAATCGACGATTCGATCGAAGTCGACATCAACCCGGCCGATCTGCGTATCGATACGTACCGCGCGTCGGGCGCGGGCGGTCAGCACATCAACAAGACCGACTCCGCGGTGCGGATTACGCACATGCCGTCGGGTATCGTCGTGCAGTGCCAGAACGACCGCTCGCAGCACCGCAACCGCGCCGAAGCGATGGCCATGCTGAAATCGCGCCTGTACGAAGCGGAAATCCGCAAGCGGCAGGCCGAGCAGGACAAGCTCGAAGCCGGCAAGACCGATGTGGGCTGGGGTCACCAGATCCGCTCGTACGTGCTGGACAACAGCCGCATCAAGGATCTGCGCACCAACGTCGAAATCAGCAACACGAAGAGCGTGCTCGACGGCGATCTCGATCCGTTTATCAGCGCGAGCCTGAAACAGGGCGTCTAAGCGCCAGCGGCGCGGCCGGCACCGGCTGCGCCGGCTTTGCGCCCTTTTGCTCGATTTGCTCTTGCCTCATTTGCCTCTTGCCTCAATTTGCCGCCTGAGGTTTTTACACTGACCGGCCCCGCGCACGCGAGGCACCCCGCCGCGGGCCACCGAATACCAACTCATCATGACCGAACCGACCCAGCAGAATGCGGCGCCCGTCGCGCCCGAAGCGGACGACAACAAGATCATCGCCGAGCGCCGCGAAAAACTGCGCGAGTTGCGTGAGCAAGGCGTCGCCTATCCGAACGATTTCCGTCCCACGCATCACGCCGACGATCTGCAGGCGCAGTACGAGCACGCCGACAAGGAAGCGCTCGAAGCGAACCCGCTTGAGGTAGCGATCGCCGGCCGCATGATGCTCAAGCGCGTGATGGGCAAGGCGAGCTTCGCGACCGTGCGCGACGGTTCGGGTCAGATCCAGTTCTTCATCACGCCGGCCGACGTCGGTCAGGAAACCTACGACGCGTTCAAGAAGTGGGACATGGGCGACATCGTCGCCGCGCGCGGCGTGCTGTTCCGCACCAACAAGGGCGAGCTGTCGGTGCGCTGCACCGAACTGCGTCTGCTGTCGAAGTCGCTGCGCCCGCTGCCGGACAAGTTCCACGGTCTCGCCGACCAGGAAATGAAGTACCGCCAGCGCTATGTCGACCTGATTGTCACGCCGGAAACGCGCCGCACGTTCATCGCGCGCACCAAGGCGATCGCGTCGGTGCGCAACTTCATGGCCAAAGCCGACTTCATGGAAGTCGAAACGCCGATGCTGCACCCGATTCCGGGCGGCGCGGCGGCCAAGCCGTTCTCCACGCACCACAACGCGCTCGATATGCAGATGTTTCTGCGCATCGCGCCGGAGCTGTACCTGAAGCGTCTGGTGGTCGGCGGCTTCGAGCGTGTGTTCGAGATCAACCGTAATTTCCGTAACGAGGGCGTGTCCGTGCGCCACAATCCGGAATTCACGATGATCGAGTTCTACGCGGCCTACACCGACTACGCGTGGGTCATGGACTTCACCGAGCAACTGATCCGCCAGGCTGCGATCGATGCGCTCGGTACGGCCACCATCACCTATCAGGGCCGTGAGCTCGATCTGTCGAAGCCGTTCCATCGTCTGACGATCACCCAGGCGATCCAGAAGTACGCGCCGCAATATACGAACGAACAGCTCGCCGACAGCGAATTCCTACGCACCGAGCTGAAGAAGTTCGGTGTCGACGCGTCGCAGCCGCAATTCCTGAACGCGGGCGTCGGCGCATTGCAACTGGCGCTGTTCGAAGAGACCGCCGAGTCGCAACTGTGGGAGCCGACTTACATCATCGACTACCCGATCGAAGTGTCGCCGCTCGCGCGCGCGTCGGACAAGGTGGATGGCATCACCGAGCGTTTCGAGCTGTTCATCACCGGTCGCGAAATCGCCAATGGCTTCTCGGAACTGAACGATCCGGAAGACCAGGCCGCGCGCTTCAAGAAGCAGGTCGACCAGAAGGATGCCGGCGACGAGGAAGCGATGTACTACGACGCCGACTATATCCGCGCGCTCGAATATGGCATGCCGCCGGCGGGCGGCTGCGGTATCGGCATCGACCGGCTGGTGATGATGCTGACCGACAGCCCGAGCATCCGCGACGTGATCCTGTTCCCGCATCTGCGTCGCGAGGATTGAGCGTCAGCCGCTGATTGCGGCGGCCCACCGTTGCGCCCTATGCGCGGCGACGTCTTCATCTAGGCAAACGCCCGGCCCATGCCGGGCGTTTCTATTTCCACGCCGCTTGTGCGCGAGCTCCGTCTGAACACTGGGCACCAAGCCGGGATTGCTTTTTGCTCCGCAGCGGCTTGTAACCAGTGGTAAAAGCCGCGCAGTCGCGCGCGAACAGCCGTTGCGGCTGTTGGGGTCGAATCTCGCGGAGAGCGAGGCGCGCCGCGCGCGTTGGCGTAACGCGGACTGCCAGTCGATGCGGCGACAGTTACAAATTGAAACGCCGCCCCGATCGAATTGCCCGACACTCGATCTCACAAGAGTCGGCTCTGCCAGAAACGGAGGCCAAAAATGGACAACCCTACTCAATCGTCACAACCCCGTCGTCTTCATCCTCTGATCGCGGTCGCCGCCGGCGCGGTGCTGATCGCGAGCCTCGTCGCGACCGCGGCGATCACAGGCGTGTTCCCGAAAGCATCGAGCACGAGCGAGCAGAACGATCAGACCCAGGCCGCGCAGGTCGCGACGCAGCCGCCAGGTGTCGTCGATTCGGCTGCGCCGGTTAGCCCGTCTCCGTCCGCGCAACAGCAGGCCGCGCAACCGCCAGCAGAAGTTCAGCAGCCGGCGCAGGCGGTTCCCACTCCAGCGCAGCAGCAATATGCGCAGCAGGCGCAGGCCGCACCGCAGTATGCGCAGCAACCGACGCAGCAACCAGTACCGCAGGCGCCGCCGCAATATGCACAACAGCCGGCGCCACAACCTGCTTACTGCTCAACCTGCGGCACGGTCGTCGCCATTTCGGCGGTACGTCAAGAGGGGCATGGCACCGGGATCGGCGCAATCGGCGGCGCGGTAGCAGGTGGGGTGGTCGGCAACCAGTTCGGCGCCGGCGGCGGCCGCACCGCGATGACGCTGCTCGGCGCGCTCGGCGGCGGGCTCGCCGGCAATTCGGTCGAAAAGCATCTGCGCAGCTCGACGTCTTACTCGGTGCGCGTGCGAATGGAAAACGGCAAGACGCGCTACTTCACCTATCACGAGGCGCCGCCGTTCCGCGACGGTGAGCGCGTGCGCGTTCAGAACGGCGGGCTGGTGGCGGACTGACGTAGCGCCGGAACCGGCGGCTTGCCTACTCAGCAATACTCGCAGCAATACCCACGGCAATAAAAAAGGCGATTCCATTGGAATCGCCTTTTTTTGTCAGATCTCGCGACACCGCCAGGCGGCGTTCAGTAATCCGCGTCTTCGATCCACGCTGCCTGAATCGCTTCGAGAATCTTTTCGTTCGAGCGGTTCGGATCGTCGTCGAATCCTTCCAGTTCGGTCACCCAGCGGTGCAGGTCGGTGAAACGCACCTGCTGCGGATCGACGTCCTGATGCTTGTCCGTCAGAGCCATCGCGATGTCTTGCGTATCGGTCCATTTCATGGCTGCGCGCTCCTGTTAGTGGTTTTCCTTCGCGTGATTGATCGAGTAACGCGGAATTTCGACGACCAGATCCTGTTCATCCGGCACGATCGCCTGACACGACAGACGCGAAGCCGGTTCGAGCCCCCACGCCTTGTCCAGCAGATCGTCCTCGTCTTCCTCGGATGGCGTCAAGGCGGCGAAACCCTCACGCACGATCACGTGACAGGTCGTGCACGCGCAGGACTTCTCGCACGCGTGCTCGATTTCGATACCGTTATCGAGCAGGTTGTCGCAGATGCTCTTGCCGGGAACGGCATCGATCACCGCGCCTTCCGGGCACAGTTCGACGTGAGGCAGCACAACGATTTGAGGCATACAGTTTCCGTTTGGGTCTGAGGCACGGCGACTGCCAGCAATGCCACCTGCAGGCTCCGTACCATTCTAGTGGCGCCATACGGACTTTTTAAGTCCGCGCCGGCGCGCTTCGGTTGTTCGTGAACGTGCCGCGCGTCGCTCAGATCTCGTCGAGCTTGCGGCCCGACAGTGCCCGGCGAATGCCCTTGTTCATACGGCGCGCGGCGAATTCGTCGGTGCCTTCGGCGAGCGCCTTGGTGGCCGCTTCGATCGCATCCGCGTCGTCGCTTTGCGCCACGTCGCGCAGCGCGATGAGCAGCGCATCGAGCGCGGCGCGTTCGCTGTCGTCGAGCAATTCGGCGTCGGCGGCGAGCGCCGCGTCGGTTGCTTCGACCAGACGGCGCGCCTCGACCTGCGCTTCGCGCAACGCCCGCGCGCGCATGTCGATTTCGGCGGTCGAAAAGCTGTCTTCGAGCATGCGCGCGATGTCGTCATCGGCGAGGCCGTAGGACGGCTTGACCACCACCGACGCCTCGACGCCCGAGCCCAGTTCGCGCGCGAACACCGACAGCAGACCGTCCGCGTCGACCTGGTAGGTCACGCGAATGCGCGCCGCGCCGGCGGCCATCGGCGGAATGCCGCGCAGCTCGAAGCGCGCGAGCGAACGGCAATCGCTGACCAGCTCGCGCTCGCCTTGCACGACATGGATTGCCATCGCCGTCTGGCCGTCCTTGAAGGTCGTGAAGTCCTGCGCGCGCGCGACCGGAATCGTCGAGTTGCGCGGGATGATCTTCTCGGTGAGGCCGCCCATCGTCTCGACGCCGAGCGACAGCGGAATCACGTCGAGCAGCAGCCACTCGTCGCCGTCCGCGCCCCGATTGCCGGCGAGCAGATCGGCCTGGATCGCCGCGCCCAGCGCGACGACCTGATCGGGATCGAGATTGACGAGCGGCGGCTGGCCGAAGAACGCCTCGACCGCGCGGCGGATCACCGGCATGCGCGTCGCGCCGCCGACCAGCACGACGCCCTTGATCTCCTTCGTCGTCACTTTCGCGTCGCGCAGCGCTTTTTTCGTCGGCCCCAGCGTGCGCTGCACCAGCTCCTGCGTCAGGGTGTCGAAAGTAGCTTCGTCGATCGTCAGATCGAGCGTGGCGCCGTTCGACAGCGTTGCCTTGAGAGCAGCAGTCGGCGCACTCGACAGCGCCTCCTTGACGTCACGCACGCTATCGAGCAGCAGACGCACGTCCTGCGGCGCGAGCGTCTGCCGCTCGATCCCTGCCTGTTCGAGCACGTGGCGATACAGCGCATGATCGAAATCGTCGCCGCCGAGCGCGGAATCGCCGCCCGCCGCGAGCACTTCGAACACGCCCTTCGTGAGCTTCAGGATCGACAGGTCGAAGGTGCCGCCGCCGAGGTCGTAGACCGCGTACAGCCCTTCCGCGCCGTTGTCGAGACCGTAGGCGATCGCCGCCGCGGTCGGTTCATTCAACAGCCGCAGCACGTTCAGGCCGGCAAGATGCGCGGCATCCTTGGTCGCCTGGCGCTGGGCTTCGTCGAAATACGCAGGCACCGTGATGACCGCGCCGACCAGCTCGTCGCCGAGCGTGTCTTCGGCGCGCTGGCGCAGCGTCGCGAGAATTTCGGCCGATACTTCGACCGGGCTCTTCACGCCGTCGACCGTACGGATCTGCACCATGCCGGGCGCGTCGACGAAATCGTACGGCGCGTTTTCGGCGCCCTCCACTTCAGCCTTGCCGCGGCCCATGAAGCGCTTGACCGACACGATCGTGTTACGCGGATCGCTGGCGGCTTCGGCCTTCGCCTTGCGGCCGATACGGCGGCCGCCCTGTTCCAGGTAGCGCACCACCGACGGCAGCAGTACGTGCCCGTCTTCGTCGGGCAGCACGTCGGGTGACCCGCTGCGCACGGCGGCAACGAGGGAGTTGGTGGTGCCGAGATCGATACCGACCGCCAGGCGCCGCTGATGAGGCGCCGGCGCCATGCCGGGTTCGGAGATTTGCAGTAAGGCCATCTGGATCTTCTCGGGGACGTTGTGCCCCGTCCTGAATGTTCGCGTTGCTGGGGTGTGATGCCGCGGCTCTGGGCCGCCATGCCGTTTCTGTTTTTCTCTGCCGCTTGTTGCTGCTACCGCTGGGTTGCCACTGTGCTATCGCTTGCTGCCGTTTACTGGCGCTAACTGGCATCGCGCCGTGCGCTGACCAATCCAGGCTGTCGCGCGCTACGTGCCGCCCAAACCGCGCTAGCCTTCGAGCCGCTCGATCTGCGCATCGATTTCGGAGGCGACGCGCTCAATGAACATCAACTGGCGCACTGCTTCACCCGCCGCCTGATTCGCGCCGCTGTCGAGCGACGCGCCGAGCTTGTCGAAACGCTGGCGTTCCTCGTCGCGCAGTTCGGCCAGCAACGCGTCGAGCGCATCGACATTCTTCGCCGCCGCCGCGTCCTCGATGTTTTCGCGCCACTCCATCTGCTGCATCAGAAACGCCGGCTCCATCGCCGTGTTGTTCTCCGCGCCGACGTTGATGCCGCGCAGCGACAACAGATAAGTCGCGCGTCTGAGCGGATCGCGCAGCGTCTGATACGCCTCGTTCGTGCGCGTCGCCCATTGCATCGCGATGCGCTTTTGCGCGTCCCCAGCCGCCGCGAAGCGGTCGGGATGCACCTGCGCCTGCACGGTGCGGTACGCGTGATCGAGCGCGCTGGCGTCGAGCGCGAATTGCGCCGGCAAACCAAACAGGTCGAAGTGGCTATCGTTGAGCGAGGCCATCGGATTAAAAGTCCGTCGAGTAAAGCGCACCGGAGTGCGAGTCTGGGAACGGGGTCGGCAAGCGTTGGACTTGTGTTGGACTGATCCAGCCATCACCGGCGCTACGATCAACCGCCGCGGATCAAACTAAAAAGGCGGCACGCGCCGCCTTTGGTCCGCCGCACGCGGAAAGTGCCGAAGCTATACGCGGAACGACTCGCCGCAGCCGCATTCGTCCTTCACGTTCGGGTTGTTGAACTTGAAGCCTTCGTTCAACCCTTCGCGCGCGAAGTCGAGTTCCGTGCCGTCGATATACGCGAGGCTCTTCGGATCGACGACGACCTTCACGCCGCTCGTCTCGAACACCTGATCTTCGGGTGCGAGTTCGTCCACGTACTCGAGCTTGTAAGCAAGGCCCGAGCAACCGGTGGTGCGCACGCCGACGCGCAACCCGATGCCCTTACCGCGGCGGGTCAGATACTTCTGGACGTGCTGTACTGCCTTTTCGGTCAACGTAATTGCCATAACGTTTCTCAGTTGCGAGAGTGCGTGCGCGGCGCACATGTCACGCCGCGCTCACCGGTTACTTCGTTCTTTCTTACCCGGCTGCTCAGGCGGCCTTGCCGTCTTCGGCAACCGCTGCTTCGCCGTGGCGCTGCTTGTAGTCGGCGACCGCGGCCTTGATCGCGTCTTCCGCGAGGATCGAGCAGTGGATCTTCACCGGCGGCAGTGCCAGCTCTTCGGCGATCTGCGTGTTCTTGATCGACATTGCCTGATCGAGCGTCTTGCCCTTCACCCATTCGGTGACGAGCGAGCTCGACGCGATCGCCGAACCGCAGCCGTACGTCTTGAACTTCGCGTCTTCGATGATGCCGTCCGCGCCGACGCGGATCTGCAGCTTCATCACGTCGCCGCAAGCCGGCGCACCAACCATGCCGGTGCCGACCGCGTCGTCGTCTTTCGAGAAAGAACCGACGTTGCGCGGGTTTTCGTAGTGGTCGAGGACCTTGTCGCTATAAGCCATGATTACACTCCTTGATTCGTTTCAACCTGCAATCCGATGAACCTGCAAGGTTCGATACCGCCCAGCCGGCGCGTCAGTGCGCGGCCCACTGGATCGTCGAAATATCGATCCCGTCCTTGTGCATTTCCCACAGCGGCGACAGATCGCGCAGCTTGGAAATCTTGTTCTTCAGCAGGTTGATCACGTAGTCGACATCCTGCTCGGTTGTAAAGCGGCCCACCGTGAAGCGGATCGAGCTGTGCGCGAGTTCGTCGTTGCGGCCAAGCGCGCGCAGCACGTACGACGGCTCCAGCGACGCGGACGTACAGGCCGAACCCGACGACACCGCGACATCCTTCACCGCCATGATCAGCGATTCGCCTTCGACGAAATTGAAGCTGATGTTCAGATTGTGCGGCACACGCTTTTCCATGTCGCCGTTCACATACACTTCTTCGATCTCCGACAGACCGTTCAGCAGCCGGTCGCGCAGCATGCGGATGCGCTCGTTTTCGGTCGCCATCTCCTCGCGCGCGAGACGGAACGCCTCACCCATGCCGACGATCTGATGCGGCGCCAGCGTGCCCGAACGCATGCCGCGCTCGTGACCGCCGCCGTGCATCTGCGCTTCGATACGGATACGCGGCTTGCGACGCACGTACAACGCGCCGATACCCTTCGGGCCATACGTCTTGTGCGCCGAGAACGACATCAGATCGACCTTCAGCTTTTGCAGATCGATCTCGATCTTGCCGGTGGCCTGCGCCGCGTCGACGTGGAAAATGATGCCCTTCTCACGCGTGATTTCACCGATCGCCTCGATGTCCTGGATCACGCCGATTTCGTTGTTCACCGACATCACCGACACCAGAATCGTGTCCGGGCGCAGCGCCGCCTTGAATACGTCGAGATCGATCAGACCGTCGTCCTTGACGTCCAGATACGTGACTTCGAAGCCTTCGCGTTCGAGTTCGCGGCAGGTGTCGAGCACGGCCTTGTGCTCGGTTTTCACCGTAATGATGTGCTTGCCCTTGCTCTTGTAGAAGTGCGCGGCACCCTTCAGAGCGAGGTTGTCCGACTCCGTCGCACCCGACGTCCAGATGATTTCGCGCGGGTCCGCGTTCACGAGCGCGGCGACCTGCTCGCGCGCTTCCTCGACTGCGCGCTCCGCGTCCCAGCCGTATGCGTGGCTGCGCGAAGCAGGGTTGCCGAACTGCTCGCGCAGAAACGGAATCATCTTGTCCACTACACGCGGATCGATCGGCGTCGTGGCGCTGTAGTCCATGTAAATGGGCAGATGGAGAGAGTCGTTATTCATCAATTGCTCCGGGGACGTCATGTGCTCTGGCTTCTGGATTCTCTGTCGGGCGCGGTGGTGTTCTCTAATTCGTACCGCGCCTCAGGAACCGGCCATGTTGAAAACGGAATTGGGCCCTTTCGGCGCCGTGCGGACGGGTTCGACCGCCGGCGCTTCGCTGCGCCTGTCGCGCAACACCGCCGGCGCGCCTTCGCGCGAGCGCTGCTGGTCGACCAGATCCTTGAGGGAAACCGAATCGAGGTATTCGACCATTTTCTGGTTCAGCGTCGACCACAGTTCGTGCGTCATGCAGTGGCCGTCGTGCTGCTTCGTGCCTTCGCACGTGCCCTTACCGCCGCACTGGGTCGCGTCGAGCGGTTCGTCGACCGCGATGATGATGTCGGCCACCGTGACGTCTTCCGCACGGCGCGCCAGATTGTAGCCGCCGCCGGGTCCGCGCACGGATTCGACGATTTCATGGCGGCGCAGCTTGCCAAATAGCTGCTCGAGATAGGACAGGGAGATATGTTGGCGCTGGCTGATACCCGCAAGCGTCACCGGGCCCTGCTCCTGGCGCAGTGCCAGGTCGATCATCGCCGTGACGGCGAAACGGCCTTTCGTGGTGAGTCTCATATAGTGTGGGAACCGCAATTCTCGACAAGTTTGGTCAAGTATAAATACATGAGCGATTTAGTCAAGTATGACCGGCAAAATTTGAGTCATTTGCTTAATTGATCGTCGAACCGGCGCTGCATCCGGGCGCATCACGGCTGCCCGGATTCACCGCGACGTCAGGCGAGCAACCGCGCCCGCAGTTCGGCGATCAGCCCGCGGCAGGCGGCCTCGCATTGATCGAGCACCTGCTCGAAGCCTTCCTTGCCGCCGAAATACGGATCAACGACTTCGCGTGCGCCATGCCAGCGATCGTCCGTTTCCGGCACGAATTCCATCAGCAGATGGATTTTGTCGCGCTGCGCGGGCGGACAAACCTGCCGCAGCGCGGTGATGTTGCGCTCGTCCATCGCGACCAGCAGATCGAAACGCTCGAAATCCGCACTCTTCAACTGGCGGCCGCGCAACATGCCCAGTTCATAACCGCGCTGGCGCGCCGCGTGCTGTGCGCGCTCGTCCGGTGCCTCGTCAATATGCCAGTCGCCAGTGCCCGCGGAATCGATCAGGATGCGGTCCGTCAGTTGCGCTTCCTCGACGAAATGGCGCATCACACCCTCCGCCGTTGGCGAACGGCAGATATTCCCGAGGCAGATGAAACATACGGACACGGTTTTCATCAGGAATTTCCGGCGCTCGAAGCGCACGTATAGATCAACAGACGCAACGCGGACTGCGCCGGGATTTTACAAACCGCGATCGAATCCCACCGGGCGTCACACGCCATGTAAGCCTGGTGGGCGCCGCCGCGAACCGACCACGCTCGCCGCTATTTCGTTAGTTACGATGCCTCGGCGGCCGGCACTGCCGTAGTACCGCGCATGGGCTTGGCCGGCAATGCCGCCGACGTATCGATCATGCCGTACGACACCGCGCGCGCGAGTTCGGCGGTCAGATGATTAGCATCGAGCGGCGTCTGCGGCACGCGGGAGTTGGCCCGGCTGCCGATGTTCAGATATGCGAGTGCGACGAGCGGTACAACGATGGCGAGAGGCCAGTACACCGATATTGTCTTTTTCATGATGTCGTTTCCAATAGAGGCTCATGAGCTTGTAGCCCACTATGCCAAGTCGAAATGCTATAGGAATTGACAATCAGGGAAAACCCACTAATACGAGATAGATCGTTGCTTGAAACGGAACAGTCAAGCGACGGCTCTTTCCCGGCAGTGTTCTTCAAGCAGGCACGAAAAAGAAATCCTTACAAACACACACAAAGCTGCCGCGACGGACGGCGATAATAGTGGTCTCATGCTTACATCAACATTTCTTCGCACTTGCAGTGCTCCCAAAATGAAACGTCTCGCACCTCTCGCTGGCCTCGTGGCCGCCGCCCTGCTCGGCGGCTGCGCGGTCTATCCGGACGGCACACCGATGTACGGAAACAACGGCTATAGCGGCTACGAAGGCTATGACGGCTACGCTCCCGGCGCCGCAGTCGTGCCACAAACCAACGTCTATCTCGGGTATGGCAACTACGCCGAACCTGGGCGTTATTACGGACCGGGACCAGGCTATCGGGGCTACCCCGATCACGGCCGGCCGAACGATAACGACTGGCATCACGGCGATCACGGCAACCACGGCGGCGGCGATGGTAGATCGGGACAACCGCACGGCGGTCCGCCGCCACAAGGCGCCGCGGCCGGCCCGCGCGGGCCAAGCGGCTCGAATGGCGGCCCGCATCCCGGCGCAGGCGGCCCGCCGCCGGCACAGCCACAGGCGGGCAACGGCGGCGGTCGAGGCAGCGCATGGGTGAGAAATACGCCAGCGCGTCAGCCTGGCCAGCCGACGGATCACTGAACACATTGAAGGTTGAGCCGTTCAGAACCACCTGCGCAGGATGAAAGCCGAGGCCGCGGCAGATTCTCCCGCTGCGGCCGGCTCGATACTCGCCGTCCGACCGGCAATCTCCTTCTGACGCGCCGCCCGCCTAGCCGATATGGCTGCGCTGCGCGGCATACAACTCCCTGAAGGTGCGCCCCACCGGTGCCGGCATATCGCGCGTATCGGTCCAGCCGGCGCCGCCAAGGGGCAGCTTCGCGATCGAGCGATTACGTCCGCCCATCCGCTCCATCACACGCACGGCCAGTTTGGTGACGAGTGCGTACGCATCGGGATGCAACGCCAGCCAGCCCCACAGCGCCAGCCCTGCGCGCTCCTTCCATGGCCGCAGACGCCGCTCCATCTGCTTTTCGCGCAGCTTGCGCAGCAGGTCGGATAGAGGAATGCCGACCGGGCAGACGCTATTGCACTCGCCACACAGCGTCGCGGCCTGCGGCAAGTCGAGCGCCTTGTCAATCCCCACATAACTCGGCGTCAATACCGATCCCATCGGGCCCGGATAGACCCAGCCATACGCGTGGCCACCGACCTTCTGATAAACCGGGCAATGATTCATGCATGCGCCGCAGCGAATACAGCGCAGCATCTCCTGAAAGTCGCCGCCGATCAGTCCCGTGCGCCCGCCATCGACGAGCACCACGTACATGTGCTCGGGACCGTCCTGATCGCCCGCGCCACGCGGACCCGTCAGCATCGAAAAATAGTTCGACGTCGCCTGCCCGGTCGCCGAACGCGGCAGCAGACGCATCGCCGTTGCGAGATCTTCCAGCGTCGGCAGCACCTTTTCGATACCGGTGACGGCGACATGCACTCGCGGCATGACCGTGCACATGCCTTCGTTGCCCTCGTTGGTCACGACGACGACCGAGCCTGTTTCCGCGACGATGAAGTTGCCGCCCGTCACGCCCATGTCCGCGCTCAGAAAATGCGGACGCAACATCTCGCGCGCTTCGCGCGTCATATCGGGGATTTCGGTCAGGCGAGGCCGGCCATGCGTCTTCGCGAACAGGTCGGCGATTTCGTCCTTATCCTTGTGAACGACCGGCGCGATGATGTGACTCGGCGGCTCGTTGTCGTTGATCTGAAGAATATATTCGCCGAGATCGGTTTCGATCGACTGCACGCCCATCTGCCCGAGCACTTCGTTCAGACGCATTTCCTCGGTGACCATCGACTTGGTCTTGATCACCTTCTTCACGTCGTGCTTGCGCGCAATATCGCCGATTAGCCGCGCGGCCTCCTGCGTCGTCTCGGCGAACAGCACGGTCACGCCGCGCCGGGTTGCCTCGCGTTCGAAGGTTTCCAGCCAAACGTCGAGATTCTCCAGCGCGCGATTGCGGCGTTCCTTCAGCGCGGCACGGGTCGCCGGAAAGTCGATGGCGGTCATCGCGCTCGCGCGCGCCGACACGAACTTGGTGGACAGCTTGGTCAGGTTCTGCTGCAGACGCTGGTCGGCGAGTTTCTGACCGGCGCGAGCCTTGAACTGCATCGATTGAACTTGCATGGCAGCCTTGGTGGAATCGGATCGAAACGCGCGGCGCGAACTCAGGCGCGGCGCAATGCATAAAACGGCTGGGAAACGGGGGCAGGCGAACCAGCCACCAGCGACGAGCGCCCCGGAGCGACTCGATATCGCCGCGCCTCGTGCGCGAGGCTATGCGTCGCCGGCCAGCACCTGCGCGATATGCAGCACGCGCGTGGTCGAATCGCCGTTGCGCCGCAACCGGCCTTCGATATTGAGCATGCACCCGAGGTCGCCGAGCACCACCGTGCCCGCGCCGCTCGCGGCGATATTCGCGCATTTTTCGTCGACGATCGCGGTGGAGATGTCACCGTACTTGACCGCGAACGTGCCACCAAAGCCGCAGCAGTGCTCGCAGCCCTTCATCTCCGTCACGGCGACGCCCACCTGCGCGAGCAACTCGCGCGGCTGCGTCTTGACGCCGAGTTCGCGCAAGCCCGAGCACGAATCGTGATAAGTCACCTGCTCCACGCTCTCTCGTGGTTGCAACTGCACCTTCGCCACGTTGACGAGGAAATCGGTCAACTCGAATACCCTGGCGCGCAGGCGGCCGAAGCGATTCATCAGGTCGGGATCATCGGCGAACAGGTCGCCGTAGTGCGCGCGAATCATGCCGCCGCACGAGCCCGACGGCACCACCACGTAGTCGAACTGCTCGAATTCGCGCAAGGTTTTCTCGGCGAGATCGCGCGCAAGACGGCGGTCCCCCGAGTTGTACGCGGGTTGCCCGCAGCAGGTTTGCGCGGGAGGCACCACGACCTCGAAACCGGCGCCTTCGATCAGCTTGATGACCGAAAAGCCGATTTCGGGACGCATCAGGTCGATCAGACAGGTGACGAACAATCCGACTCGCATGAGCCCTCCTTCGGGGAAACGTCCCTGATTATCCGCTGTTTGTCAGGCAATACCAACGGGCCGAAAGGCATAGGACATGCGGCGCGCCGATTGCAAGAGCGCCTCGCAGCGCGTTCGCTTTTTTCACCATACGAGATACAATCAGTTTTCGCTGTTTGACGCATCCAACGATTCTCATATGAGCGATACCAATCCGGATCCCAAAACTTCGATCCAGGTGATCGAACGCATGATGCGCCTGCTCGACGCACTGGCAGCGCATAGCGACCCGGTCAGCCTGAAGGAACTGGCGCTGCGCACGGAGTTGCACCCATCCACCGCGCACCGCATTCTGAACGACATGGTGATGTGTCGGCTCGTCGACCGCTCGGACCCCGGCACCTATCGTCTTGGCATGCGCCTGCTCGAACTCGGCAATCTCGTGAAGGCACGCCTGTCGGTACGCGACGCGGCGCTCACGCCGATGCGCGAGTTGCACCGTCAAACCGGGCAGACCGTGAATCTGTCGGTGCGTCAGGGCGACGAAATCGTCTATATCGAGCGCGCGTATTCGGAGCGCTCGGGCATGCAGGTGGTGCGGGCGATCGGCGGACGCGCGCCGCTTCATCTGACTTCGGTCGGCAAACTGTTTCTCGCCGCCGACGAAGCGACCCGCGTGCGCGCCTACGCCACGCGTACCGGCCTGTCGGGCCACACGCAAAACAGCATCACCGATCTGGCGAAACTCGAGCGCGAGTTGTCGCACGTGCGCCAGCAAGCCTGCGCGCGCGACAACGAAGAGCTGGAGCTTGGCGTACGTTGCATCGCCGCCGGCATTTACGACGATACCGGCAAGCTGGTCGCGGGCCTGTCGCTCTCCGCGCCGGCGGATCGTTTGCAGGATTCGTGGCTTGGGCAACTGAGCCAGACGGCACTGATGATTTCGGAATCGCTCGGCTATCGGCCACAGGTCCAGCAGGATCACTCGCATCACCACGGACAACATACGTAACGCGGGTACCGCACGGCTCATCACATGCTTGTCTGCGCTACACAAAGAAAAAAGCCTCGCAAATGCGAGGCTTTTTTATGCGGCAATCGCGGCCGGCCTGAACAAGACGGCCGCGAATTCACGTGAGCTTCAGGTACCCGCGCCGCCAGCGTCGGCGCTCGTGATACGCGGCTGCTGATCGCCGCCGTTGTCGAGCCACGTGCGAAGACGCGACGCATCCGCAAAGCGCGAGTATTTACCCGACGAGTCGAGCAGCACCATGATCATCGGACGGCCATGGATGGTCGCCTGCATCACCAGGCACTCGCCCGCTTCGTTGATGAAGCCGGTCTTTTGCAGACCGATGTCCCACGTCGGATTGCGCACCAGCGCGTTGGTGCTGTTGTAGGCCAGCGTGCGCTTGCCGGTATACACCTCATAGCTGTGATCGGTCGAGAACCTGCGGATCATCGGATACTGATATGCAGCGTTGACCATCTTCACCAGATCGCGCGCACTGGAGACGTTCTGGCTCGTCAGACCGGTCGGGTTTTCGAAGTGCGTGTCGTTCATGCCGAGCTGCTTCGCCTTCGCGTTCATCGCCGCGAGGAACCCCGGACGGCCGCCCGGGTAGTAACGCGACAACGCCGCCGCCGCGCGGTTTTCCGACGCCATCAGCGCAATGTGCAGCATGTCCTCGCGCGAAAGCACCGAACCTACCGACAGACGCGAACCCGTGTTCTTCTCGTAGTCGCGGTCTTCGTCGGTGACTTCGATCTGCTCGGTCATCGGTGCTTTCGAATCGAGCACCACCATCGCGGTCATCAGCTTCGTGATCGATGCGATCGGCACCACCGCGCGCGAATTTTTGTCGAACAGCGGCTCGCCGTTGTTCTGGTCGATCACATAGGCAACGCTCGAGCGCAGCATCAGCGCATCCGGCGTTTCATGCAGACCGAATGCCTGGCCGACTGACGGCGGGCGAGGTTCATACGCCACCCGGCGCACGACCGAGTGGTGGCGGCCGTTGGCCGCGAACGTCACGCGCTTGCGTTTGACGCCTGCGCGGGGCGCTTCCTCCTCCGCGGCGGCGGTCTTCACGGCCGCGCCCTTGCCGGATTTCGCCGCCCGGCTCGACACCTTCGCGGGGGTCGCCTCCGGCGCCGGCTTTTTGGCGGTTTTGGTGTGTTTGGAAGTTTTTGCGGGTGCAGCAGAAGTGGCTGCGAAAGTGCTGACAGGCGTAGCAAGCGCCGCCGCGACGGCCATCGAGACGGCCACCGACAGAGCGGTGGCGCGCGCCGCGCCGTGGATCACTTTTAGCGACGAAAACATGTCGGTTTTCATGGGTGTTCGATAGGGAGCGGCGAGAGGTTTCCGCAAGTGTAGTAAAGCAACGAAAAATTAGCAATTTGAAGCACTTATACGCGCTCCTTAAACCGGCTTGTAAGCTCCGATCGCGAAAACACAAATAAGTGCCGCGCCTCGATCGAAAAAAACGATCGTCGCCCGCCATGCCTCGCCCTAGCCGCCGCCCGCAAGAACCGGACAGATTCTTGCAGCATAACGGCAATTTCGAGACAGGCTTGATTCGGGGAAATACGGCCAGAACCTCGGCGGCGCTTCCGCCGCCGTGCAATGAGGGCGTTGCGCATTCGCGGCGACGCTGTTAAGCGCCCGCCGAAAATCGCTGACGCGCGTTCGACTGTCTTCGATTCTTAACGTTCCGTGGCACTCACCGGTTTACATGAATTGACGATTTACCGGCTTCCAGGGACCGATCGATTGTACCCGGCTCGCGATACCGTCCGCATGAGCCGTTTTTTTCGGTAAAAATAACCTTATTTCAGGGGTACGATCAGCATTTTTTGCGTACACTGAATGCGGTGCAGCGACTAAAGCGCCGTGCGTCATCTTAATGACATGCCTACTGCATAACCTATTGTTTTATCAATATTTTCTTAATATTGTGCGACGCACAAAAAGCGCTTGACATTCTCTTTGGTCATCCTAAAATGGGAACCATTGCTGCGATGCACAAACCGTCGCGGTCCAGGCAGACGATCAACCCTGCGTCTCGCCACTAACCCAATGCGGTCCGCCCAGACAGGCCGCAATCCAGGAGCGTAAACCATGACTCTGCTGACCCCTGAGCAATTCGCCGCAGCCCAGAAAGCCAACTTCGAAACCCTGTTCGGCCTGACGACCAAAGCATTTGAAGGCGTCGAAAAGCTGGTCGAGCTGAACCTGCAAGTCGTGAAGTCAACGCTCGCCGAAAGCCAGGAAAACGCTCAACGCGCGCTGTCCGTGAAGGACGCGCAGGAACTGCTGGCACTGCAAGCGAGCCTCGCGCAGCCGGTGGCTGAAAAGGCGCTGTCGTATGGCCGGCACGTGTACGAAATCGTTTCGGCAACGCAAGGTGAATTCACCCGTGTCGCTGAAGCCCAGTTCGAAGAACAGAACCGCAAGGTTCAGGCACTCGTCGAAAACGTCGCGAAGAATGCGCCGGCTGGCTCGGAAACCGCTGTCGCCGTGATGAAGTCGGCTATCACCGCCGCTAACACGACGTACGAAACGGTTCACAAGGCAACCCGTCAGGCTGTCGAAATCGCTGAAAGCAACTTCAACGCAGCTGCAACCGCTGCATCGAAGGCAGCTTCGCAAGCCGCCGCGCAAGCATCGCGCGCCGCCAAGAAGACGGTCTAAGTTTCGCGTCTTTTGCACACGCCGGGCTTCGACCCGGCGTCGTCGTCTTCACGCCGGCCCCGCATTTCTGCTGCGCCGGCGTTTTCGCAAGCAACAGCGTCGTGCCGTTGCCGCTTACACGGTTTGATTGGCCGAACGCTCCGATACGTTGAACTGGCGTATCGTTTGCCCGGTCGTCAGGCCGGGATTTTTTTGCTTGCTTCTTTGCCAGCCTCCTCGGTCATCTCCCGGCCTGCCGCCTGTTGCTAGGCACCGTTGGGCGGCGTAGGCGCAGGACACGCCCGCTTTGCCATCGGAACGGAATCGCACAACACAGGTCTGGCGCATCAAATCCCGCCGCAAAAAAGAAACGGCGCGCCCCGCAAGGAGCGCGCCGTTTTTTTATCGACCAATCTTATTGGCCACCCCGCTCCGCGCGCATATCGCGATGCGCGCGGAGCGATGAGCATTACTTCTTCTTGACCGGCGGCAGATCGGTACACACACCTTCGTACAGTTCCGCGGCCATGCCAACCGATTCGCCGAGCGTCGGATGCGGATGGATCGTCTTGCCGATATCCGTCGCGTCCGCGCCCATTTCGATCGCGAGGCACACTTCGCTGATCAGATCGCCCGCATTCAGACCGACGATGCCGCCGCCGATCACGCGATGCGTCTCTTCATCGAACAGCAGCTTGGTGAAGCCCTCGTCGCGGCCGTTGGCGATCGCGCGACCCGACGCGGCCCACGGGAACACCGCCTTGCCGAACTTGACGCCCGCGGCCTTCAGCTGGTCCTCGGTCTTGCCGGCCCACGCCACTTCCGGATCGGTATAAGCCACCGACGGAATCTGCATCGCGTCGAAGTAGGCCTTCTCGCCATGCGCGGCTTCCGCCGCCACGTGGCCTTCGTGCACCGCCTTGTGCGCGAGCATCGGCTGGCCGACGATATCGCCGATCGCGAAAATATGCGGCACGTTCGTACGTTGCTGCTTGTCGACGTCGATGAAGCCACGATCCGTCACCGCGACGCCGGCCTTTTCCGCGCCGATCCGCTTGCCGTTCGGCGTGCGGCCCACCGCCACCAGCACGAGGTCGTAGCGCTGCGGCTCAGCCGGGGCCTTCTCGCCCTCGAACGACACATAGATGCCATCGTCCTTCGCTTCCGCCGCGGTGGTCTTGGTCTTCAGCATCACGTTCGCGAAACGCTTGCTGTTGTACTTCTCCCAGACCTTGACCAGATCGCGGTCAGCGCCGGCCATCAGGCCGTCGAGCATTTCGACCACGTCGATCTGCGCGCCGAGCGTCGAGTACACCGTCGCCATTTCCAGACCGATGATGCCGCCGCCGATCACGAGCATGCGCTGCGGAATCTGTCGCAGCTCGAGCGCGCCGGTCGAATCGACCACACGCGGATCTTCCGGAATGAACGGCAGCTTCACCGCTTCCGAACCCGCGGCGATGATCGCCTGCTTGAACTTGACGACCTTCTTGCCGCCTTCGGTCTGCACTTCCATGTGGTTCGGATCGACGAACGCGCCGGTGCCCGTGACCACCTCGACCTTGCGCATCTTCGCCATGCCGGCGAGACCGCCGGTCAGCTTCTTGACGACGCCCGACTTGAAGTCGCGCAGCTTGTCGAGATCGATCTGCGGCTTGCCGAACGTGATGCCGTGCGAGGCCAGATCCGCCGCCTCGTCGATGACGAGCGCGGTGTGCAGCAGCGCCTTCGACGGGATGCAGCCGACGTTCAGACACACGCCGCCGAGCGTCGAATAACGCTCGACCAGCACGGTCTTCATACCGAGATCGGCGGCGCGGAACGCAGCCGAATAACCACCGGGGCCCGAGCCGAGCACGAGCATGTCGCACTCGATATCGGCACCACCGGAATAGCTGCCGGCCTGCGGTGCCGGCGCGGCGGCCTTCGGCGCAGGCGCGGGCGCAGCAGCAGGAGCAGGTGCCGCGGCTGGCGCCGCCGCCGGCTTCGCATCCGCCGAGGCTTCGACGAGCGCGATCACCGTGCCCTGCGAAACCTTGTCGCCCGGCTTGATGCGTACTTCCTTGACGGTGCCGGCGGTATCGCTCGGCACTTCCATCGACGCCTTGTCGGATTCGAGCGTCAGCAGCGACTGCTCTTTCTCGATGACGTCACCCGGTTTGACGTTGACTTCGATGACGTCGACGTCCTTGAAGTCACCGATGTCCGGCACTTTTACTTCGACGAGACTCATGGTGTCCCCTTCTCCTGTTGATCGTGATGAGCGAAGAACCGCAACATTCGGCCAGACCGGCGCCACAGGCATGGACAGAAACATCCTTTGCCGTCCGCCCAAGGACGCGCCTTTCTTTTGCCTACTTTTCTTTGGAAGACAAAGAAAAGTAGGTGCCGCCCCGCACAGGGGCGACACTAATAGACCGACAAGAAAGCAGGTTCTACAGAGAGACGCGGATCACAGACAAAAACCCGCGCCCCGCGCAATCACCACCTATCAAAGAATCACACGCCGGAAATCGGCAAGAATCGCACCCAGATACGCATTGAAGCGCGCAGCTTCTGCACCGTCGATCACACGATGGTCGTAAGACAGCGACAGCGGCATCGTCAGACGCGGCTCGAACTGCTTGCCGTCCCACACCGGCTTCATCGCGCTACGCGACAGACCGAGAATCGCGACTTCAGGCGCGTTGATGATCGGCGTGAAATGCGTGCCGCCAATGCCGCCCAGCGACGAGATCGAGAAGCAGCCGCCCTGCATCTGGTCCGGCTTCAGCTTGCCCTCGCGGGCTGCCTTCGACAGATCGGCCATTTCCTTCGCGATATCGACGAGGCCCTTCTTGTCCGCGTCGCGGATCACCGGCACCACGAGACCGTTCGGCGTGTCGGCGGCAAAACCGACGTGGTAGTACTGCTTGAACACCAGGTTATCGCCGTCGAGACTCGCGTTGAAGGTCGGGAATTTCTTCAGCGCCGACACCACGGCCTTGATCACGAACGCCAGCATCGTGAACTTCACGCCGGCCTTTTCGTGCTCCTTGTTCAGCTTCACGCGCAGCGCTTCGAGTTCGGTGATGTCCGCTTCGTCGTTGTTCGTGACGTGCGGGATCATCACCCAGTTGCGATGCAGGTTCGCGCCCGAGATCTTCTTGATGCGCGACAGCGGCTTCGGATCGACCGGACCGAACTTCGTGAAGTCGACCTTCGGCCACGGCAGCAGGTTCAGCTCGCCGCCGCCCGCCGGTGCCGCGGCAGCCGCAGGTGCTGCGCGCTGGCCGGTCATCACGCCCTTCACGAACGCGGTCACGTCCGCCTGGGTAATGCGGCCCTTCGGACCCGTGCCCTTCACCTGGCCGATATCGGCGCCGAGTTCGCGCGCGAACTTGCGCACCGACGGCGACGCATGGCTCGGATGGCGCGAGCCGCCCTCGCCTGCCGGAATCGACGGCGCCTGCGCGAGCGCGGACGGCGCCGCAGCCGGTGCCGGCGCGGCCGCTGCGGGAGCCGGCGCATCGGCCGGCTTCTCGGCCGCCGGCTTCTGCGCGGGCGCGGCAGCCGGTGCCGCGGCACCAGCGTCCGCTTCGAGCACGACGATGACCGAGCCTTCCGACACGGTATCGCCGACCTTGACCTTCACTTCCTTGACGACGCCGGCCGCCGAACTCGGCACGTCCATCGTCGCCTTGTCCGATTCCAGCGTCACGAGCGACTGCTCTTTCTCGACGCGATCGCCGACCTTCACCGCGACTTCGATCACGGGAATGTCTTTGTAGTCGCCGATATCCGGCACCTTGATTTCCTGCACGCCACCGCCGCTCGCGGCCGGTGCGGCAGCAGGAGCAGGTGTGGGCGCAGGTGCCGCGGCGGGAGCCGGCGCAGCGGCCGGAGCCGGTGCGGCAGCGCCACCTTCAGCGCTCTCGACGATCACGATCAGCGTGCCTTCCGACACGTTGTCGCCGACCTTGACCTTCACTTCCTTGACGACGCCGGCCGCCGAACTCGGCACGTCCATCGTTGCCTTGTCCGATTCCAGCGTCACGAGCGACTGCTCTTTCTCGACGGTATCACCCGCCTTCACCAGCACCTCGATCACAGGAATGTCCTTGTAATCGCCGATGTCCGGCACCTTGACTTCGATCGCTTGACTCATTGTTAGTGTCTCCTGGGCCACGCGCGCCGCCCGCCCCTCGTGGGGAGCGGGCGGCGCGCGTCATGGCACACGGGTGATGCCTTAGACGGTCATCGGGTTGGGTTTGGCGGGATCAAGGTTGTACTTCTTGAGCGCCTCGGCGACCACCTTACGTTCGATCGTGCCTTCGTCCGCCAGCGCGTTGAGCGCGGCGACCGTGACCCAGTAGCGATCGACTTCGAAGAAGTGACGCAGCTTTTCGCGCGTGTCCGAACGGCCATAACCGTCGGTACCCAGCACGACGAACTTCTGCGGCACGAACGCGCGGATCTGCTCGGTCAGCGCGCGCACGTAGTCGGTCGATGCAATGACCGGACCCGGCGCATCCTTGAGCAGCTTCTCGACATGCGAGACCTTCTTCTCTTCGGTCGGGTGCAGCAGGTTGAAGCGCTGCACTTCGTGACCTTCGCGCGCGAGTTCGGTGAAGCTCGGCACGCTCCACAGATCGGCGTTGACGCCCCAGTCCTTCTTCAGCAGGTCGGCCGCGGCGATCACTTCGTTGAAGATCGTGCCCGCGCCCATCAGCTGCACGTGCGGCGTCTTCTTGTCGGCCTCGGTCTTGCTGAACGAGTACATGCCCTTGATGATGTCCGCCGCTACGCTCTCCAGGCCCGCGCCCTGCGGAATCGCCGGATGCTCGTAGTTCTCGTTCATCACCGTGATGTAGTAGTACACGTCTTCCTGCTCAGCGACCATGCGGCGCAAACCGTCCTGCATGATGACAGCGAGTTCGTAACCGAACGTCGGGTCGTAGCTGATGCAGTTCGGCACCGAAGCGGCCCACAGCAGCGAGTGGCCGTCTTCGTGCTGCAGACCTTCGCCGTTCAGCGTCGTACGACCCGCGGTACCGCCCAGCAGGAAGCCGCGCGAGCGCATGTCACCGGCTGCCCATGCGAGGTCGCCGATGCGCTGGAAGCCGAACATCGAGTAGAAGATGTAGAACGGGATCATGATCTCGCCGTGCGTCGAATACGACGTCGCGGCTGCGATCCAGTCGGCCATGCCGCCGGCTTCGTTGATGCCTTCCTGCAGGATCTGACCGGTTTCCGATTCGCGGTAGAACATCAGCTGGTCGGAATCTTCCGGCACGTACTTCTGGCCGTCCTGATTCCAGATACCGATCTGGCGGAACAGACCTTCCATACCGAAGGTACGCGACTCGTCCGGCACGATCGGCACGACGCGCTTACCGAGCGCCTTGTCCTTCAGCAGGATGTTCAGGATCCGCACGAACGCCATCGTCGTGGAGATCTCGCGGCCTTCGCCCGTGCCCTTCAGCAGCGGCTCGAACGCAGCCAGATCCGGCACCGGCAGCGATTCGGCCTTCTGACGGCGCGCCGGCAGATAGCCGCCGAGTTCCTGGCGGCGGGCGCGCATGTACTCGAGTTCCTTCGAGCCTTCGTCGAAGGTCAGGTACGGCACGTCGACAATCTGTTCGTCGGTGATCGGCAGACGGAACTGGTCGCGGAATTTCTTCAGCTGCTCCACCTGCATCTTCTTCTGCTGGTGGGTGATGTTCATCGCCTGGCCGGCTTCGCCCATGCCATAGCCCTTGATCGTCTTCGCGAGGATGACGGTCGGCTGGCCCTTCGAATTCGTCGCTTCGGTGAACGCCGCGTAGATCTTGTGCGGATCGTGGCCGCCGCGGTTCAGGCTCCACACGTCTTCGTCGGACCAGTCGGCGACCAGCGCCTTCAGTTCCGGCGTATTGAAGAAGTGCTCGCGCACGAACGCGCCGGATTCCGACTTGTACGTCTGGTACTCGCCGTCGACCACTTCCATCATCCGGCGCATCAGCACGCCGGACTTGTCGCGCGCGAACAGCGCATCCCAGCGGCTGCCCCACACGACCTTGATCACGTTCCAGCCGGCGCCGCGGAATTCGCTTTCGAGTTCCTGGATGATCTTGCCGTTACCGCGCACCGGACCGTCCAAGCGCTGCAGATTGCAGTTGATTACGAACACGAGGTTGTCGAGGCGTTCGCGGCCGGCCATGCCGATCGCGCCGAGCGATTCCGGCTCATCGGTCTCGCCGTCGCCGAGGAAGGCCCAGACCTTGCGGCCGTCGGTCTTCGCGATGCCGCGCGCCTGCAGGTACTTCATGAAGCGCGCCTGGTAGATCGCCATGATCGGGCCGAGACCCATCGACACGGTCGGGAACTGCCAGAAGTCCGGCATCAGCCACGGGTGCGGATACGACGAGATGCCCTCGCCGCCGACTTCCTGACGGAAGTTGTCAAGCTGCTTGTCGCTCAGACGACCGAGCAGGAACGCGCGCGAGTAGACGCCCGGCGACGAGTGACCCTGCACGAACACGAGGTCGCCGCCATGCTCGGGCGACGGCGCATGCCAGAAGTGGTTGAAGCCGACGTCGTACAGCGTGGCCGCCGACGCGAACGATGCAATGTGGCCGCCGACGTTAGTGTCCTTGCCGGCGCGCAGCACCATTGCCATCGCGTTCCAGCGGGTGTACGAGCGGATGCGGTGTTCGAGGTCCTGGTCGCCGGGGATCTTCGCCTGGCGCGCGACCGGAATCGTATTGATGTAGGGGGTATTCGCGGAGAACGGCAGATGTTCGCCATGCACGCGGGCAAACTCGATCTGCTTTTCAATCAGGTAGTGGGCGCGGTCGGGGCCCACAGCAGAAATCACGCCATCCAGCGCTTCCAGCCATTCGCCGGTTTCCTGGGGATCGTCGTCTTTTTCGGCGGCGACATATTTCATGACTTCGTCGGGTACAGCGGACATGCTCGTCTCCTGGGTATGGGGAACGCACTTTGAACAGACGACGCGGACGAACACGGCCGCGGCAGGTTCCGGCCGATTGTAATAAGGGTCCCGACGTCCGTGCAACCAAATTTTCAAATTACGAGATTAATTCTCACAATGCGGAAAATTGCTGCGGCGCAACCTGGTTTGACTGCCAACCGATGAATCCGTCGGCTAGTTTGCGCCGATTAACTGGACTATCCGTGCTTTTTTGCGTCATTTGTCAGGGACGTGCTGCGCTACAATGCCACGCATGTTGACCGAACGGCTTTTCTCTCGCTCGGCGCGCACCGCCGGTTCGCCAGCGGATTCGTCGCCGTCCACTCGCTGGCACCATGGGCCGTGGTGGTCCAATTCCTATTTGCTGACGCCGCTCCTGTCGATCCTGGTATTCCTGGTCGTCATGAGCCTGATTCTGTGGAGTCTGAACCGGCGCGAGCAGCAACAGCAGGAAGACACGCTGTACCGCAACGTCGCATGGGCGCAGCAGCAGATCCGTTTATCGATGACCGGCGCGCAGGAGCAGATCCAGGCGCTCGCACGCGATCTCGCCGCCGGCCATGCCGACCAGCATTCGTTCCTCGTGTCCAGCACGGACATCATGCAGGGACACCCCGAAATCCTGTACATGAACTGGTACACGAGCCAGCAGCAGCCGCGCTGGCCCAACGCGGCGCCGCCGGTGCTCGGCCAGCGTCTCGCGCGCCTGAACGACGCGCAGATGGACGAAGCGGTCAAGTCCGGTTTCGCCGACGCGCGCAACAGCCGCCGCCAGATCTACTCGCCGCTGATTTACGACGACCTCGGCAACGGCTTCATCACGCTGCAGACGCCGATCTTCCGTGATCGCGAATTTCTCGGCACGATCGCCGCGGTGTTCTCGGTCGAAGGGATCCTGAAGCGCGATATCCCGCCCGAGCTGTCGGCCAAGTACAAGATCTCGATCATCGACGTGAACAACCGCGAGTTGACGACCACGTCGACCCGCCCGCGCCTGCCGCGCGACATGTTCTACGACCTGCCGCTCGACCCGCCGGGCCAGGGCATCTCGGTGCGCGTGTATGCGTTCCCGCAGATCACAAATTTCACGAACAACACGCTGGTCTGGCTGGTGGCCGGCCTCTCCTGCTTCGTGCTGTGGAGCCTGTGGAGCTTGTGGAAGCACACGCGGCAACGCTTCGAGGCCCAGCAGGCGCTGTACGCGGAAGCATTCTTCCGTCGCGCGATGGAAAACTCGGTGCTGATCGGTATGCGCGTGCTCGACATGCACGGGCGCATCACGCACGTGAATCCGGCGTTTTGCCGCATGACCGGCTGGGACGAAAGCGACCTCGTCGGCAAGAGCGCGCCGTTTGCTTACTGGCCGCGCGACGCGTACCCGGAAATGCAGCGCCAGCTCGATATGACGCTGCGCGGCAAGGCGCCGTCGTCCGGCTTCGAATTGCGCGTGCGCCGCAAGGACGGCTCGCTGTTCCACGCACGGCTCTATGTTTCGCCGCTGATCGACAGCTCGGGCCGTCAGACCGGCTGGATGTCGTCGATGACCGATATCACCGAGCCGAAGCGCGCGCGCGAAGAACTCGCGGCCGCTCACGAACGCTTCACGACCGTGCTCGAAAGCCTCGACGCGGCGGTGTCCGTGCTGGCCGCCGACGAAGCCGAGCTGCTGTTCGCGAACCGCTACTACCGGCATCTGTTCGGCATCCGCCCGGACGGCCACCTGGAGCTGGCGGGCGGCGGCTTCGACAGCTCGCAGGCGTCGTCCGATTCGATCGACATGGTCGACGCCTTCGCCGGCCTGCCCGCCGCCGCGCTGACCGAAAGCACCGCCGACGCGCAGGAAATCTATATTCCGGGCATCCAGAAGTGGTTCGAGGTGCGCCGCCAGTACATCCAGTGGGTCGACGGCCATCTCGCGCAAATGCAGATCGCGACCGACATCACGACCCGCAAGCAGGCGCAGGAACTGTCGCGTCAGCAGGACGAAAAGCTGCAGTTCACCAGCCGCCTGATGACGATGGGCGAAATGGCCTCGTCGCTCGCGCACGAACTCAATCAGCCGCTCGCCGCGATCAATAACTATTGCTCCGGAACCGTCGCACTGGTTAAATCCGGTCGAACGACGCCTGACAACTTGCTGCCGGTGCTGGAAAAAACCGCTCAGCAGGCGGTGCGGGCCGGCATGATCATCAAGCGCATCCGCGAGTTCGTGAAGCGCAGCGAGCCGAAGCGGCAAGCCACGCGCGTCGCCGATATCGTCGCGGACGCGGTGGGGCTCGCCGAAATCGAGGCAAGAAAGCGGCGGATTCGCATCGTCACCGATCTGCGCGCGCGTCTGCCGGTGATCTACGTCGACCCGGTGCTGATCGAGCAGGTGCTGGTCAACCTGCTGAAGAACGGCGTCGAGGCGATGGCCGAAGCGCGGCCGAACGCGGTCGATCCAGTGATTCGCGTGGTTGTGCGGCTCGATAGCGGCTTCGTCTGCATCAGCGTCGTCGATCAGGGGCCCGGCGTCGACGAGGCGACCGCCGAGCGTCTGTTCGAACCGTTTTACAGCACCAAGTCCGACGGCATGGGCATGGGGCTGAACATTTGCCGTTCGATTATCGAATCGCACCGCGGCCGTCTGTGGGTGGTCAACAACGTCGAGTCCGACGGCCACATCACGGGCGCCACGTTTCATTGCAGTCTGCCTATTGGACAGTCCGACGGCCCGAGCAACGGCGGGTCCGAGGCACCGACACCACAAACCGTTACGGGAGAGCTATGAACAGCCCAGTCACCACACAGGAAACCGTCTTTGTCGTCGACGACGACGAGGCCGTGCGAGATTCGCTGCGCTGGCTGCTGGAGGCGAACGGCTACCGCGTGCAGTGCTTCTCGAGCGCCGAGCAGTTCATCGACGCATGGCAGCCGCATCAGCATCCTGGCCAGATCGCGTGCCTGATTCTCGACGTGCGGATGTCCGGCATGAGCGGGCTCGAACTGCAGGAACGCCTGATCGCCGACAACGCGTCGCTGCCGATCATCTTCGTGACGGGCCACGGCGACGTGCCGATGGCGGTATCGACGATGAAAAAAGGCGCGATGGACTTCATCGAGAAGCCGTTCGACGAAGCGGAACTGCGCAAGCTGGTCGAGCGCATGCTCGACAAGGCACGCAGCGAAAGCAGCAGCGTGCAGCAGCAGCGCGCCGCAGCCGAACGCCTCGGCAAGCTGACCGCGCGCGAGCATCAGGTGCTCGAGCGGATCATCGCCGGCCGCCTGAACAAGCAGATCGCCGACGACCTCGGCATCAGCATCAAGACGGTCGAAGCGCATCGCGCGAACATCATGGAAAAACTCAACGTCAACACGGTCGCGGATCTGCTGCGACTCGCGTTGTCGAACAAGCCGCAGCCGGCGCAGTAACACATGCGATGCGCGGCCCTTCGAGTGAAGGGCCGCCGGCTTGTCGTCATGCTTTGCCGTGAGGCGCGCCGAGGCAGGCTGGGTCCACTGGCGGCGCTTCGCGGTGGACTGTATAGCGTTCGCCGACTGGCGCTCGCAGGCTTCGCATCCGCAGCTTCGCGGTCTTTTCTCTTGTAATACATCGCCCTCGCGCCGCGCGGCACCGCGCGCGACTATCGCATCAGGCCCGCGGCCAGCATTCCCACGCGGTTCGAATGCGCTGCTGCAGCCCGCTCGCACTGCCCTCGTGTCCGCACTGGTGTCATGTTGCGCCGGTATAATGTCGCACTTCGCAGCGGCGCCTCGCCAGAAGCGGCCCCGCGCGCTTTTCATGGACCGCGAGGTTCCCGTCAAAAGCGCCCATGTTCGCGCATACCCGCGCAAACACATCGCCCGCTAGCCCACGCCTTTCCCCGACTCAATGCCCGGCCTAACCCCGGACCCAACCCTCGACCGACCATGACTGCCAAACTGATCGACGGCCTCGCCCTCTCCAAGACCCTGCGCGCCGACGTCGCCACGCGCGCCGCCGCCCTCACCACCCGCGGCCATCAGCCGGGCCTCGCCGTGATTCTGGTCGGCGACAACCCGGCCAGCGAAGTCTACGTGCGCAACAAGATCAAGGCCTGCCATGACAACGGTCTGGGCTCGTCGTTCGATCGCTATCCGTCCGATCTGCCCGAAGCCGAACTGCTCGCGCGCATCGACGAACTGAACCACGATCCGCACATCCACGGCATCCTGGTGCAACTGCCGCTGCCGAAGCACATCGACACCCACAAGGTGATCGAGGCGATCGCGCCGGAGAAGGACGTCGACGGCTTTCACGTCGCCAATGCCGGTGCGCTGATGACCGGCCAGCCGCTGTTCCGTCCGTGCACGCCGTATGGCGTGATGAAGATGTTCGAGGCTTACGGCATCGATCTGAAGGGCGCGAACGCGGTGGTGATCGGCCGCTCGAACATCGTCGGCAAGCCGATGGCGCTGCTGCTGCTCGAAGCGGGCGCGACCGTCACGATCTGCCATAGCAAGACGCGCGATCTCGCCGCGCACACGCGCAATGCCGACGTCGTGGTCGCAGCGACCGGCCTGCGCAACATCCTGACCGCGGAGATGGTGAAGCCCGGCGCGACCGTGATCGACGTCGGCATGAATCGCGACGACGCCGGCAAGCTGTGCGGCGACGTCGACTTCGCGGGCGTCAAGGAAGTGGCCGGCCATATCACGCCGGTGCCGGGCGGCGTCGGCCCGATGACGATCACGATGTTGCTCGTCAACACGATCGAAGCAGCCGAGCGCAAAGCGAACGCGCAGGCGGCGCAGGCGTAAAAAGGCACAGCGGAGCGCAACAAGCGGCAGGTGGCAGGCGCCAAAGCACAGTGTGCAGGCGGCCTCGCCGCCACGCAGGCTCGATGCGGGGGCACGACGCGCAACGCGTCGAACTCCCGCCAGTTGCGCCACCTATCCACCGCCCCTCCCCACTCATCCCCGTTGGCGCCCACCGCGCCGTCTTCTCGCCCCTTCCCCGCGCCACGGCCAAGTTCCGATGCGCGCAGCACCGCCCAGCCCGCCACGACATCTGATAATTTGTCAGCCGATGGATTGGAATTGCCGCGCCGTGCCCCAATAATGTTCGGTATCCGGTGCCGCTGCGCATGACGTGCCGCGCGTCGAGCGGACCACCGTCCGCCCGGAATGCGCGCCCGCCACACCGCCCGATTCACCGCCCCATTCACCCGCGTCAGACAGGAAGCCCTATGTCCACTACCGCCACACCTCAAGACAATCCGCTCCTCGATTTTTCCGACCTGCCGCGCTTTGGCGACATCCGCCCCGAACACGTGACGCCCGCGCTCGACGTGCTGCTCGCCAACGCAAGCGCCGCGGTCGAGCGCGCCGCGCTGCCGATCACGCCCGCGTCGTGGGCCGACGTAGTCGACCCGGTCGAGCGCGCCACCGAGCCGCTGTCGCGCGCGTGGGGCGCGATCGGCCATCTGAATGCTGTTGCCGATACGCCGGAACTGCGCGCCGTGTACGGCGAAAACCTGCCGCGTGTGACCGAGTTCTGGTCGAGCGTCGGCCAGAATCTGGCGCTCTACGAGAAATACAAGGCACTGAACGCGAGCGACGATTTCGCGTCGCTGACCGGCGAGCGCAAGAAGATCCTCGGCAACGCGCTGCGCGACTTCCGTCTGTCCGGCGCCGAGCTGCCCGAAGACCAGAAGCCGCGTTTCGCCGAACTGCAGGAGCGCCAGGCGGCGCTGTCGAAGGCCTTCTCCGATCACGTGCTCGACGCGACCAATGCGTACGCGTATTTCGTCGACGCCGGCAACGAAGCGCAACTGGCCGGCCTGCCCGAAGACGTGATCGAAGCCGCCAAGGAAGCGGCCGAACGCGAAGGCAAAAGCGGCTACAAATTCACACTTCACTTCCCGTCGTATTTCCCGGTGATGCAGTACTCGGAAAACCGCGCGATGCGCGAAGCGATGTATCGCGCGTATGTGACGCGCGCGTCCGAACTCGGCGCGCAATACGGTAACGGCAAGCCCGAGTGGGACAACACCCAGGTGCTCGCCGACGAATTGAAACTGCGCGCCGAAGAAGCCAACATGCTCGGCTACGGCAACTTCGCGGAAGTGTCGCTCGCGCCGAAGATGGCCGAGTCGCCGGCCCAGGTGATGGCCTTCCTCGAAGACCTCGCCACGCGCGCGCGCCCGCATGCCGAGCAGGACTGGAAGGAACTGCGCAAATTCGCGGCGGGCGAACTCGGCATGAGCGATCTGCAACCGTGGGACATGACGTTTGCCGCCGAACGTCTGCGTCAGACGCGTTATTCGTTCTCGGAAAACGAAGTGAAGCAGTACTTCCCCGAGGACGCGGTATTCAAGGGCCTGTTCAAGGTCACCGAGACGCTGTTCGGCGTGCGCATCCGCCGCGACGAAGCCACCGTCTGGCATCCGGACGTGCGCTTTTTCCGCGTGGAGAATCAGGATGGCGGGCTCGTCGCGCAGTTCTATCTCGACCTGTACGCGCGCGAAGGCAAGCGCGGCGGCGCATGGATGGACGACGCGCGCGGCCGTCACAAGCTCGCGCACGGCGCGGTGCAAACGCCGGTCGCATATCTGACCTGCAACTTCTCGGCGCCGGTCGGCGGCAAGCCCGCCTGCTTCACGCACGATGAAGTGATCACGCTGTTCCACGAATTCGGTCACGGTCTGCATCACATGCTCACGCGCGTCGATGAGCTGGGCGTGTCGGGCATCAACGGCGTCGAATGGGATGCGGTCGAACTGCCGTCGCAATTCATGGAGAACTTCTGCTGGGAGTGGGACGTGCTGTCCGACATGACGTCGCACGTCGATACGGCGAAACCGCTGCCGCGCGATCTGTTCGACAAGATGCTCGCCGCGAAGAACTTCCAGAGCGGTCTCGGCACGCTGCGGCAGATCGTGTTCTCGATGTTCGACATGCAACTGCATACCGGCTTCGACGCGAACGGCGGCAAGAGCGCGAACGACCTCGCGCGCGAGATCAACGAGCGCTTCCATGTAGTGCCGCAGGCGCCGTTCTCGCGCTGGCCGAATACGTTCAGCCATATCTTCGCGGGCGGTTACGCGGCCGGCTATTACAGCTACAAGTGGGCCGAAGTATTGTCGGCCGACGCGTACGCGGCGTTCGAGGAGGCCGCGCAGTCGGCGGGCAGCGTGCTCGATCAGACCACCGGCCTGCGTTATCGCCGCGAGATTCTGGAGGTCGGCGGCAGCCGTCCGGCGATGGAATCGTTCAAGGCGTTCCGCGGCCGCGAGCCGAATATCGACGCGCTGCTGCGGCATAACGGCATGGCGCCGGGCGCCGCGCATTGATTTGATGGTTTGATGCGTTGTCGTTGGTTCGGCGAAAGCCGGACAACGCGGAGCGAAACTACCAAAAGAACGGCGGCCTGTGCAAACAGGCCGCCGTTTTCGTTAGCGGACGAAATACACCACGATTGCTAGCTACGATGCAGTTTGAAATCTACCTGTTCAGGCCGCCCGTCGAGCGATAACGACGCTCGCGCCGCCGGCGCGCGGCTCACCACCTTGCCGCGACTGATCACCGCGAGCCGGGCCGCGCGCAAACGGATCGCCTCGACTTCGTCGCGCGCATCGAGCAGCACGAGATTGGCCGCGCATCCGGGCGCGATACCATAGCCTTCCAGCCCGAGAATTCGCGCCGCGTTCACCGTCACCGCATCGAAACACGCGTGCATGCCGTCGACGCCCGTCATCTGCGCGACATGTAAGCCCATGTGCGCGACTTCGAGCATATCGCCCGAACCGAGGCTGTACCACGGGTCCATCACGCAGTCGTGGCCGAACGCGACGGTGATGCCGGCGGCCATCATCTCCGGCACGCGGGTCATGCCGCGCCGTTTCGGATAGCTATCGCTGCGGCCTTGCAGCGTGATGTTGATCAGCGGATTCGCGATCGCGGCGACGCCCGACTCGCGCATCAGCGGCAACAGCTTGCTCACGTAGTAGTTGTCCATCGAATGCATCGACGTCAGATGCGAACCGGTCACGCGCCCTTGCAAACCCAGCCGATGCGTTTCGGCCGCGAGCGTTTCGATGTGACGCGACAGCGGATCGTCCGATTCGTCGCAATGCATATCGACGCGCAAGCCCTGCTCTGCCGCGTACTCGCACAACAGACGCACCGACTGCGCACCATCGGCCATCGTGCGCTCGAAATGCGGAATCCCGCCGACTACGTCGACACCCATACCGATCGCGCGCTTCAGATTGTCGAATGCGCCGGCGCTGCGCAGCACGCCATCCTGCGGAAAGGCGACCAGTTGCAGATCGAGATACGGCGCGACACGGCGCTTCACTTCGAGCAGCGCCTCGACCGCCAGCAGACGCGAGTCGCACACGTCGACGTGACTGCGAATCGCCAGCAGGCCGCGCGCGACGGCCCAGTCGCAGTACTGCATCGCGCGCTCGATCAACGCCTGCTGCGTGAGCGCCGGTTTCAGTTCGCCCCATAACGCGATGCCTTCGAGCAGCGTGCCCGACGTATTCACGCGCGGCAGGCCGTACGACAGAGTCGCATCCATATGGAAATGCGGATCGACGAACGACGGCGTGACGAGCGAGCCCGCCGCGTCGATTTCCTCGCGCGCGTTCGCGGCCAGGTTCGGTTCGACCGCTACGATGCGGCCCGCGTCGATGCCGATATCGACGAGCGGTGCTTGACCGTGCGGCTGCGGATGTTGCTTGGCGCTGCGTGGCAGCGTCGCGCGGCGGATGATCAGCTCCATGTATCGCTCCCGTTGAACGCGTTCGGATTCTCTACGATTCTATCGGTGCCAGAAAAGCGTAGGCGCGCTCCGTGCAGATGCCCTCGCCAATGCGGTCACGAACGGGGCGTGCATGCGCCCATGCATGCCGTACCGGCGCGCGCTGCCCAATCCGTACCGGCGGTGCGCTACAGCGCGCGCCTATACTCGCCGTTTCAGGCAAGCATTCACGGAGCGAGACAGATGAAAACGATCGGCGTGATCGGCGGCATGAGCTGGGAGTCGTCCACCGAGTATTACCGGCTGCTGAACCGCCATGCGAAGGCACGCCTCGGCGGCCATCACAATGCGCGCAGCCTGCTGCTGACCGTCGATTTTGCGCAGGTGGAGGCGAACCAGCGCGCCGGCGACTGGCACGCGCTCGGCGAACAGATGGCCGGGGCCGCGCTCCAGCTCGAACGCGGCGGCGCTGACATCGTGATACTCGCGACGAACACGATGCATCGGGTGTGCGAATCGATCGAGCAGGCGATCAAGGTGCCGTTCCTGCATATCGCCGATCCGACCGGCGCGGCGCTGCGCGCGGCGGGTGTCGAACGGGTCGGCCTGCTCGGCACACGCTACACGATGGAGCAGACGTTCTACACGGGGCGCCTGCGCGAGCGTCATGGGCTCGATACGCTGGTGCCCGATGAAGCCGAACGCGCGGACGTGCATCGCATCATCTACGACGAGCTATGTCATGGCAACGTGGACAGCGCATCGCGCAAGATCTATCAGCGCGTGATCGACAATCTCGCCGCGCGCGGCGCGCAGGCGGTGATACTCGGCTGCACGGAAATCACGTTGCTGATCAAACCGGAAGATTCGTCACTGCCGGTGTTCGATACCACGGCGTTGCATGCGCAGGCGGCGGTGGAATGGGCGATTGAATCGGCTTGATATCGACGTGATGCCGGTTTCGATGACAGGTGATACGCGTGGGGTTCATGCGTGAGAACGCGCGTGAACCCCACGGCGAATGCTGCGCGATGAAGCAGTGGCAAGAAGTCAAAAAGCCCGCATGACTTGCGCCATGCGGGCTTTCAACAATGCTTGGTTGCGGGGGTAGGATTTGAACCTACGACCTTCGGGTTATGAGCCCGACGAGCTGCCAGACTGCTCCACCCCGCGTCAGAGAAAAGAGATTATAGCGACTCGTTTTGTGAACGTCAAATGACGATACGCGATTTGAGTAGCGCGCGTGATGTGATCGCGCAATTAGTCGACGCCTGCACGATAACGCGCGCGAAGAAAACACCGCGGCGCCCCTCTGCACAGCCCATGCTCGCGCACGATAAGATGCGGGACTACTGAAAGGGAAGCCGGAATCGCCCGCTGCGATGAACACACGCTATCGCACGATGGCGCACGGTGGCGATCGATCAGAACAACGGATCAAGGCTTCACCGAGCCTTGCCCGCAAGCATGCGAGAACGACATGAAAATAGCGACGTGGAACGTCAACTCCCTCAAAGTCCGTCAGCAGCACGTGATCGACTGGCTCGCGAGCAGCGGCACCGACGTGCTGTGCCTGCAGGAACTGAAACTCCCCGATGAAAAATTTCCGCGCGCCGAACTCGAAGCCATCGGCTACCGCAGTTTTTATATCGGCCAGAAGACCTATAACGGCGTCGGCATTCTGGTGCGCGACGGTCTGAGCGTCGACGAGAGCACCATCGTGCGCAACATCCCCGGCTTCGAGGATCCGCAGCAGCGCGTGATCGCGGCGACCGTCGAAGGTGTGCGCATCATCTCCGCGTATTTTCCGAACGGCCAGGCGCCGGGCACCGAGAAGTTCGCGTACAAGCTGCGCTGGCTCGACGCGCTGCACGCGTGGCTCACGACCGAGATGACGCAGCATCCGAAGCTCGCCTTGCTCGGCGACTACAACATCGCACCCGAAGATCGCGACGTGCACGACCCGAAAGCGTGGGAAGGTCAGAATCTGGTGTCGCCGGAGGAGCGCGCGGCGTTCGTGCGGCTGATCGGCCTCGGCCTGCTCGATGCGTTCCGTCAGTTCGAGCAGCAGGAGAAGATCTATTCGTGGTGGGACTATCGGATGATGGCGTTCCGCCGCAATGCGGGGCTGCGCATCGATCACATCCTGCTGTCGAAAGCGCTCGCGGATATCTGCACATCGTGCGACATCGACAAGGTGCCGCGCAAATGGGAACAGCCTTCGGATCACGCACCGGTATTCGCGCAACTGGGTTGAAGGCTTGCAAATAAAACGGGCGACGCATCGATGATGCGTCGCCCGTTTATTACATCGCCGGCAGCTCAGGCACGTGCTTAAGCGGATGCTTCTCCGCCTAACACGCCCCACAAAAACCCGAACACCATCGCATCGTGCTCGGCCTGCTCCAGTTCATCGGAACCGCCATGGCCGCCTTCGGTGTTCTCCCGATACCACACGTCCGGCGCGCCGAGCGCCTGCATCCGCGCGGCCATCTTGCGTGCGTGACCGGGATGCACGCGATCGTCGGCGGTCGACGTCGTGAACAGCACGGGCGGATAAGCGACGCCCGCCTTGAGGTTGTGATACGGCGAATACGCGGCGAGCACGCGCGCTTCATCGGGTTCGTCGGGGTCGCCGTACTCGTCGATCCATGACGCGCCCGCGTGCAGCAGGTGATAGCGGCTCATATCGAGCAGCGGCACCTCGCAGACCACCGCGCCGAACAGTTCGGGCCGCTGCACCATGCACGCGGCCACCAACAGCCCGCCGTTGCTGCCGCCCTGAATGCCGAGCCGCGCGGCACTCGTTACGCCGGTCGCGATCAACGCTTCGGCGACCGCGATGAAGTCGTCGAATGCGCGCTGCCGATGCTCGCCCTGCGCCGCCGTATGCCAGCGCGTGCCGAACTCTCCTCCGCCGCGAATATGCGCGACCACGTACACGCCGCCGCGCTCCAGCCAGCCGATGCCCTGCCCGGTCAGATAACCCGGCAGCAACGGAATCGCAAAGCCGCCGTAGCCGCTGAGCAGGCATGGGTGCGGGTTGTGCTCATCGACAGCGGAAGCGTCTTTCGGTCCGATCACCGTGTACGGCACTTGCGTGCCGTCGGCCGACACCGCATGGCCGCGCGTCACCGTGAAGCGCGTCGCGTCGAACTGCGTCGGCCAGCGGTCGAGCAGTTCCCAGTCGGTCGTCGCATCGGCCGCCGCGTCCGCCGAGCCATCGCGCGTGAGGTCGGCGAGCCAGTAGGCCGGCGGTTGCAGATAGTCATCGGTATCGACGAACACTTCATCGTTGAGCGTCGATTCGACCGGCGATACATCGATCTGCGCGCCTTCGCTCGCTTCGTCCCGCGATCCTTCCAGCGCGCCGCGCCGCGTCCCGAACACGCGCTCGCGCCATTGCCATGCACCGTCGTCGCGCTGCGACGGCGTCCAGATCAGCGTCTTGCTGCGCACGTCATCGAGATACGACACGATCAGATGATGGCGCGTATGCGACCACTCGCAAGCGGACGTCAGCGGCGTCGGCACGAACAGCGGTGTGACATCGCGCGCGCCGCGCATGAACGCGTCCTCGCGAATCGCGAGCAGCGCGCCACCCGGATAGCGCGCGCCGTTGCAGTCCCAATCGAGCCGTGGCTCGAGCAGCAGCCAGCCTTGCCAGCCGCCCACCGCGACATGCGCGGGCACGTCGTAGCGATGCCACGCGCCGCTCGCGTCATCGAGCGTGTACGTGTGCGAATCGAAGAAATCGATGCTGCTCGTCACCGTATGACGCCGGTCGAGCGGATCGTAGTGCGCTTCCACGCCGATATCGCGGAACTCGCCGCGATACACGACCGGCGCATCGGCCAGCGAGGTGCCGCGCGTCCAGCGCCGCACCTCGCGCGGGTAGCCGGAGCGCGTCAGCGTCTTACGGCCGTTGTCCCAGCCGACGTACAGCGTATCGCGATCGATCCACGACGCCGTGTGCTTGCCCGCCTTCGCAATCGCGAAACCGCCGTCGACGAAACACTGCGCGTCGATATCGAACTCACGCACGACCAGCGCATCGGAGCCGCCCGGCGACATCGTGATCAGCGCGCGGTCGCCATCCGGATAAAGAATGTCGAGATCGACGCAGACCCACGGTGTGCCTTCGGTTGCGCCGAGCGCGTCGAAGTCGAGCAGGTTCTGCCACACCGGTGCCCCGCTACGCCACGCGGCCCATAGCGTGCGCCGCCAGATGCCGCGCGGATTACGTTCGTCCTGCCACAGATCGTAGGCCCACTCCTTCCAGCGATCCGGAATCACCGGGCGCTCGCGCGGCAGATACGCGTCGGCAAGCCGGCGCTTGAGCGTCTCGAACGATGCGCCGCGGCACCACGCGGCGCGTGTTCGCGCGTTCTGAGCTTCGACCCATTCGAGTACCTCGGGGTCGTGAAGCGCTTCGAGCGGCAGGAACGGATCGGGGGAAAGCGGCCACTGGAAGGGGGCGGGAGAAGCTTGAGAAGCGGGCATCGTCGGCTGTCGGAGGGAAACAGCGTCGATTATGCCTTGTGCGGTGAGTTGGCCGGTTGGCCGGTTGGCCGGTTGGCCGGTTAGGCACAGTGTGATGCGCCAGCCTGGATACTTAAACTTCGGCGCCAGAAACGACGAAGGCGGCTCTCGCCGCCCTCGCCCGTACTGCCAGCTCGTGCCCGTGCCTTATCAAGGCTCGAGGTTCAGCTCCTGAATCTTGCGCGTAATCGTATTGCGCCCGATACCAAGCCGCTCGGCTGCTTCGACCTTGCGTCCACGCGTGAAGTCCAACGCCTCGCGAATCACCGCCGCTTCGAAACGGCGCGCGAGTTCGTCCATCACGTCCGCCGCGTTTTCGCGCAGCATCCGTGCGACTTCAGTACGCAAACCGCCTTCCCACGCGCTCACCGCGGCAATCGATGCGCCCGCCGCGTTTGCAGCCCCGCTGGCGGCCGCATAGGCCGCGCCAGCGTGGGTGCCACCGAGCGGCACACCGCCCGCGAAACCGGCGCCCGGAGCCACCACCCCGTCCACCGCGGCGACAGCCGCCGCGCCGATGGCGGCATCGCCCGCCTCCACTCGCGCCGGCTCGAGATCGGGCGGCAGATCCTTGATCTCGATCGTCTGCGCGGGCGCCATCACCGTCAGCCAGTTGGCCAGGTTCTCGAGCTGCCGCACGTTGCCGGGAAACGGCAGCGACGCGAGATAAGCGAGCGCCTCGTCGGACACGCGCTTAGGTTCGACGCCGAGATCGCGCGCGCTCTTTTGCAGGAAGTGCCGCGTGAGCAGCGGGATGTCCTCGCTGCGCTCGCGCAACGCCGGCAGACGCAGACGGATCACGTTCAAACGGTGATACAGGTCCTCGCGAAACAGCCCCTGACGCACGCGCGATTCGAGATTCTGGTGCGTCGCCGCGATCACGCGCACATTCGAGCGCAGCGGATTGTGGCCGCCCACGCGATAGAACTGGCCGTCCGACAGCACGCGCAACAGACGCGTCTGCAGATCGAATGGCATATCGCCGATTTCATCGAGAAACAGCGTGCCGTTCTCGGCCTGCTCGAAGCGCCCCTGGCGCATCGCCTGCGCGCCGGTGAACGCGCCGCGCTCGTGGCCGAACAGTTCGGATTCGAGCAGGTCCTTCGGAATCGCCGCGGTGTTCAGCGCGATGAACGGACCGTTCGCGCGTGGGCTATGTCGGTGCAACGCACGCGCGACCAGTTCCTTTCCGGTGCCTGATTCGCCGGTGATGAGCACGGTCGCCGCCGAATGCGACAGGCGGCCGATCGCGCGAAACATGTCCTGCATCGCCGGCGCCTGGCCGAGCATCTCGGGCGCCTCGGCGACGCGATCGTCCCACGTCTGCTCGCCACGCATGCTTTCGTCGACCGCGCGGCGGATCAACTCGACCGCCTTGTCGATGTCGAACGGCTTGGCCAGATACTCGAACGCGCCGCCCTGGAATGCGGCGACCGCGCTATCGAGATCGGAGAACGCGGTCATGATGATGACGGGCAGACCCGGCACCTTGTCGCGCACGGTTTGCAGCAGTTCGAGCCCGGAGCCGCCCGGCATGCGGATGTCGGAGACCAGCACTTGCGGGCTGTCGTGATCGAGCGCGGCCGACGCCTCGCGCACGTTCGCGAAGCTGCGGGTCGCGAAATTTTCGCGGGCGAGCGCTTTTTCGAGCACCCAGCGAATCGATTGATCGTCGTCTACTATCCAGATCGGCTTCATATAGTTCGGTCAGAAGTCTTGAAATGCTTGTGGTGTTAGCAGTCGAGCGGCAGCAGAATCTGAAACTCGGTATGGCCCGGCCGGCTGTCCACTTCGATCAGACCTTCGTGCTGCTGCACGAAAGTCTGCGCGAGCGTGAGACCAAGACCGCTGCCGTCCTCGCGCCCCGACACGAGCGGATAGAAAATGCGGTCGCGAATCTCTTCGGGAATGCCTGGGCCGTTATCGACGATATGCAAGTCCAATGCCAGCTTGCACAAGCGTTTTGAAATGGTGACCTTGCGCGCGATGCGCGTGCGCAACTCGATGCGCGCATCGCCTTGCGAGATACGCTCGCGCAATGCTTCGGCCGCGTTGCGCACGATATTCAACAGAGCCTGAATCAGTTGCTCCTTGTCGCCACGCAGATCCGGCACGCTGACGTCGTAGTCGCGCACGATCGTGAGCCCGCGTGGAAACTCCGCGAGAATCACCTGGCGCACGCGCTCGCACACCTCGTGAATGTTCACATCGCCGACGATATGCGGATGACGGTGCGGTTCGAGCAGGCGGTCGACCAGCGTTTGCAGCCGATCCGACTCCTTGATGATGACCTGCGTGTACTCGCGCAATTCGTCGCGCTGGCGCTCGCCGAGTTCGAACTCGAGCAGTTGCGCGGCACCGCGAATGCCGCCGAGCGGATTCTTGATTTCGTGCGCGAGATTGCGGATCAGTTGCTTGTTGACGGCCGTGAGGTCGTTGATGCGTTCCTCGCGGTCGCTGCGCAGATGCCGCTCGTTTTCGAACAGTTCGAGCAGCACATAATCCTGCGCGCTTTCCAGAAAGCCGACGATCGCATGCACATGCAGCGGCTCGTGGGCCGGACGTTCGAGCACCGCGTCGAGATGCGTCGCGTGAAAGCGGTGCGCGGCAATCGCGGTGATCGTCGCGACCAGCTCGTCGGCGTTCGAGAAAATCTCCGGCCACGCCATCTGCGTGAGTTGCCGGCGCGACATCTCGAGCATCGACTCCGCCGACGGATTCGCATACGCGACGCGCAGCGTGCGCTTCTCGAGCACCAGCACGACTGTCGGCAGCGCCTCGAAGCCCGGCAACAAACCGGAGCCCACGAGTTGCACGTCGTCCGACAGCGACTGTTCGTGTCCTTTTCTTGCCTTGATCAGATTCTTCAGAACCATCTTGCAGTCGAGCCGATAGGAGATGGTGATAAATCAGGGTACTGCGCGGGGTACCGCGTTTGATGCGTCGCCTACGCCCGGGTGCGCGTCAGAGCGCGTCTTGCGTGCTATCCGCGGCGCGGCGGGTCAGGCAAACGCAAAGCAATCGCTCTAACGAAAAAGGGACGGCGCCGCCGTCCCTTCGTGACCGATCGCGAGCGTCGGGCAAAGCGCTTCGCCGGGTGACGGGCGAAGCGCCATCGCCGCTTACAGCGAGTAGTACATTTCGAATTCGATCGGGTGCACCGACTGGCGATAACGCTGCAGTTCCACCGTCTTCAGTTCGATGTACGCGTCGAGCATCGAATCCGTGAACACGCCACCGCGCGTCAGGAATTCGCGATCCGCGTCGAGCGAATCCAGAGCCTGGTCGAGGCCGGCGCACACGGTCGGGATCTTTGCATCCTCTTCCGGCGGCAGGTCGTACAGGTTCTTGTCGGCGGCTTCGCCCGGGTGAATCTTGTTCTGCACACCGTCCAGACCCGCCATCATCAGCGCGGAGAAGCACAGGTACGGGTTCGCCATCGGATCCGGGAAGCGCGTTTCGATACGGCGGCCCTTCGGGTTCGACACGTGCGGAATACGGATCGATGCCGAGCGGTTGCGTGCCGAGTAGGCAAGCTTGACCGGCGCTTCGAAGTGCGGCACGAGGCGCTTGTACGAGTTCGTCGACGGGTTCGTGATCGCGTTCAGCGCGCGAGCGTGCTTGATGATGCCGCCGATGTAGAACAGCGCGAATTCCGACAGGCCGGCGTAGCCGTTGCCCGCGAACAGGTTCTGGCCGTCTTTCCAGATCGACTGGTGAACGTGCATGCCCGAACCGTTATCGCCGACGATCGGCTTCGGCATGAACGTCGCCGTCTTGCCGTACGTGTGCGCGACGTTCTGGATGATGTACTTCATCTGCTGCAGCCAGTCAGCGCGCTGCACGAGCGTCGAGAACTTGGTGCCGATTTCGTTCTGGCCCTGACCCGCGACTTCGTGGTGATGCACTTCGACCGGAATGCCGATCTGTTCGAGCAGCAGACACATTTCCGAGCGCATGTCCTGGAACGTGTCGACCGGCGCGACCGGGAAGTAGCCGCCCTTCGTGCCCGGACGGTGGCCGGTGTTGCCGCCTTCGAATTCCTTCGCCGACGACCACGGTGCTTCTTCCGAGCCGATCTTGACGAAGCAGCCCGACTGGTCCGTGTTCCACTGGACCGAGTCGAAAATGAAGAATTCCGGTTCCGGACCGAAGAACGCGGTGTCGCCCAGACCCGAGTTCTTCAGATACGCCTCAGCGCGCTTCGCGAGCGAACGCGGGTCGCGCTCGTAGCCCTTACCGTCAGCCGGTTCGACCACGTCGCAGGTCAGCACGAGCGTCGACTCTTCATAGAACGGGTCGATGAAGGCGGTGTTCGCATCGGGGATCAGCAACATGTCCGATGCTTCGATGCCCTTCCAGCCGGCAATCGACGAACCGTCAAACGCATGGCCGCTTTCGAATTTGTCATCCTCGAATGCCGACACCGGCACCGAAACGTGTTGCTCCTTACCGCGCGTGTCGGTGAAACGGAAGTCGACAAACTTGACGTCCTCGTCCTTGACGAGTTGCATGACGTCGGCCACGGATTTACTCATAACCTATCTCCTGATTAACGAATTCGGCGGATTTCAGCCGCCGCCCAATCTAGCTGACCCGCCCCTGCGCGTCCACCAAAAACGGCACCGCAAAGCGGGAAATTTCTGCCGGGGCAAATCGATCGGCACCAATAAAGCACCTTCCGTGCCACCATCGGCCTCAAGCTTGGCCGATGCGGATAACAACGTTACCTAGCACGGGTTTGCGGGCACGAGGTGGCGAGCCTACAAGCGTGCCGTGTAATCCTCTTATTCCTCGATGCACCAACGACGTGCATTCGTCCGTATAAAAGCAATGTCTCGTTCCATTTTGGTGCATTCGCGAAAAATTGCACCAAATTTGCGCGTGATGCTCGCGACGAAAAACCCGGCAACCTGAGAGCGACGCTTGCATCACCCGTCCATGCGCGGCGCACGGCGCGCGCTAGAATGTTCATTTGGTCCGAAGGAGACTGACGCTCATGAGCACGCTCGAACAGCTGTACGCACAGGCGGACGCACGCCGCACCGGGAACCAGTTGCCCTACGCGGGCGCGGTATCGCCCGCCGAGGCGTTCGAACTGCTGCAACTCGATCCCCGTACGCGTCTCGTCGACGTACGCACCCGCGCTGAACTCGACTGGGTCGGCCGGCCGGTCATCGGCGACGGCCAATACGCGCATATCGAATGGACGCGCTATCCGGGCGCGGTGCCGAATCAGGAATTTCTGCAGCAACTCGCGCAGGTGGCGTCGCCCGATACGCCGGTGCTGTTCCTGTGCCGCAGCGCCGCGCGCTCGAAGCTCGCCGCGATCGCCGCAACCCAGGCCGGCTTCACGAAAGCGTACGACCTGCTGGAAGGCTTCGAAGGCGACAAGGACGGCCAGGGGCATCGGAAGACGGTGTCGGGATGGTGTTTTCGCGGCTTGCCGTGGATCGGCGCTTGACGGTTGACGATTGACGGGGCGATCGGCTTGCGGTGCAAGTGCACGGCGGCTGCCGGGTGATTGCATCGCGATTGCGTCCGTTGGGCTGGCCGACCCGCTTTCGTTGCCTGCTGTTGTCTGCTCCGTTTGCTCGTGCACGGCAACAGCAGGCGCGTTCGGCTGGATCATGGTCGGCGGTGAATGTGACACGGCGATGATGGGAGCGGGCCGGGGAATTTGTGGTCGCTTGTGCCCTCTTCCGCCGGGGCTTGCGGCGTTATCGCGGCCTGTCCTGGCCTGCAGAGGCTGGAGCCAATGCCAGCCAGACCGGCCCGCGCGGCTCCGAGCTATCTAGCGAGCCGCTCGTCGATGCCAATGTCGGTTAGTTGCCAGGCTTGGCGGCGGCTGCCGATGCGGCCTCCGGCTCGACAATATCCCCGCCAAGCAGATGCACCCCCTCGCGCAGCTTCACGAACGCCGCCGCAACGGCCTCCGGCTCGCCCTTGACGCCCAGATCGATGTGATGCCGCGCATAGATGCCACCGCGCTCGGCGTCGCCCACGCTCGGCAGGCTGAATACCCGCACTCCGGCAAAATCGCGCTCGATCTTTTCCATCAGCGGCGTCAGGCGCGATTCCGGCAGCTCGAACACGAGCAGGGATTTTTCCGCGTGCGGCGTGGTGTGGTGCAGATGCGCGTATTGTGTGTCGAGCACCCACTCGATCATCGGCCACGCCATCACCGGGAAACCGGGCACGAAATGGTGCTGCTGAATCGAAAAGCCGGGGATCTTGTTGTAGCCGTTCGGAATGATCGATGCACCCTGCGGATACGTGCCCATGTTCAGGCGATGCCGGTTTTCGGGTGAGTCGAGGTCGAGCGGAGCCGGCGAATTCGCCGGATACATATCGCGAATACGCTCCTGGATCAGCTTCGCAGCCTCCGGGTGCAATTCGAGCGGCACGCCTAGCGCGGCCGCCGCGCACTGGCGCGTGTGGTCGTCCGGCGTCGCGCCGATGCCGCCCGTCGAAAACACGATGTCGCCCGACGCAAACGTGCGCCGCAGTGTCGTCGTGATGCGCTCCGGATCGTCGCCGATATACTCGGCCCAGCCGAGCGACAGCCCGCGCGCGCGGAGCAATTCGATGACCTTCGGCAGATGCTTGTCGACGCGTCTGCCCGACAGGATTTCGTCGCCGATGATGATGACGCCAAATGCCATTGCCGCCTCTTTCGTTTGATCAGTAAGGAACCGGCGCGCCGTGAGACGCGCCGCCATGCCCCTGGGCCCGCATGCGCTGCAGCGCACGCAGGCAGTAATAGCCGAACCACAGCGCCGAGAACACGAGGATGAATGCGTAAATCCAGATCGTCACCGCCGTGATCACCGGGAACAGCACGATCAGCCACACCGACGACGCCCACAACAGCGTCGGCAGCGAGCCCAGCAAACCGCTCGCGATGCCGATCAGCAGCAGCGGTAGCCGATGGCGCCGCACCAGCTCGCGCCGCTCGTCGGCCGTCGCGTGCAGCGCCAGCGCGTCGTAGCTCATCACGCGATAGGTGAGCCAGCCCCACAGCAGCGGCGGAATCAGCGCGAAAAACGGCGGCACGAGCCACAGCGGCAACGTGACGATCAGCAGCACCAGACAAAGCAGTGTGCTCCACAGCACCTGAGCGAGGCTACCGTACCACGTTCCGCCTTTGCGCATTTCAAGGCCGGCAAACTGCCGGGTGCCGAGAAAACGGATCACGGACGGCATCGACAGCGTCGCGATCAGCAGCAGCACCGTGACGACGATCAGCGGAATCGCCACCGCGATCACGATGAACGGTGCGATCACTGCATGCAGCGACGAAAAACCGAGCCAGTCGAACAGGTGGTAAAGCGTGCCGGTAAAGGACCAGGCCTCGAGCCACGAACGGGTTGTGCCCGTCAGCGTCTGCCAGAAAAACCACAGCATCACGCCCCAGCCGAGCGTTGCGACGATAAACGGCTTGAAGGTCAGCCAGAGCATGCGCGGATGGAACGCGCTTGCGAGCGCGCGACCGAGCGAACGCAACAGATCATTCATGCGAGCCAGTGCCTGCGAACGGAACGGTGGGAAGGATAACCGTGCCGTGCGCCGGCCAGCCACGCGGGGACACAGCAGCGTGCGCACGAACGTGCACAGGATAAACCACGGGACGCGCCGCCGGGGCGAGTAATGGCGCGGCGGTCGACGTGCTCAAATGGCGGCGGCGTCGTTACCCGGCGCGCGGCGCTTCGGCGTCAAACGTCGCGCGATGCGTACGAACGCGAGCCAGTGCTGGGCCCAGAAGCCATCGCCATAGCGACGCCCTTCGAGCTGGTCGCTGATGCCGGTCGGCTCCATGTCGCGGCTCCACGAGACGCTGCCGAACAGCATGTCCCACCACGGAAACAGTACGCCGAAGTTGCAACCGTAGTTGAGCCCCTCGTGACCGTAACCCATTGCATGGTGACGGCGATGGAATGTCGGACTGACCAGCAGCCGCTCGCCGAACCAGCCATAGTACAAACGGATGTTCGCGTGCTGAACGCTCTGCGCGAGGTTCGTGATCGCGACCAGCACGACGAACTGCGACGGCGGCACGCCGATCACGAGCGCGATCGTCGCGAAGAACGATGCCTGCAGCAAATCGTCGAGCAGATGATTGCGATCGTCCGACCATAGCGACATCTGCCGCTGACTGTGATGCACCGCATGCAGTTCCCACCACACGCCGATCCGATGTTCCCAGCGGTGATACCAGTAGCCGGCGAAGTCGAGCACGAGCAGATACATCACGAACGTGACGAGCGGCTGGGTAGTCACACCGGGCCACAGATTGTCGAAGTTGATGTTCGCGATGCCGTGCAGCCGCAACCAGCCCTGCACGTTGTCGAAGAACGGTTGCAGCGCGAAGAAAAAGAACAGATTGAGAATGCCGAGTTTGGCGATCCAGGTGTACAGCACGTCGACGCGCACCGCTTTCCTGTCCTCCCACCGCTCGACCGGACGCAACGCCTCGAGCGGGCGCAGCAGCGCATACATCGCGAGCACCTCGAACACGCCGACGATGACCCAATACAGGCTGTCGTACGTGTCTTCGTCGTAGTCCATCAGGTTGAAGCGATACAGCAGCGGTTGCACCACGTCGACGTACAGCCATGTCTGCATGACTGAAACGATATTGTCGAGCGAAGAAAAAATCAGATGGAACATAGTGCTGGCCTGGTTACTTCGTCCGTGCTGTTTGTTTCATCCATGGCTCGAGCGCGGTGCCCTGCTGTGTACGCTCTCCGTGGCCCTTGAATGCCTTCAGGCCCCATTGGGCGCCGTAACTGGCGCGCGGTCGAAGAAATAGATACCGTGCGGCGAGCGGCCCACCGCAATGGTCTGGATCAGCTTGTGCGTATTCAGGTCGATGATGCCGACGTGCTTTGCGAAGCGGAACGTAACCCACAGATAGCGTTTGTCGGCGGAAAGTTCCATGTCGTCCGGCCCCGGCAACAGGCCGGTGATGTCGCCGACGTTGGTGAGCGTATCTTCATCGAGAATACTGATCGTGCCCGCCACCCGATTCGACACCGCAACGTGACGGCCATCCGCGAGCGAGCGGAAGTTGTGCGCGCCCTTGCCCGTGTGGATCGTCTTGACGATCTTCTGGTTGCGCCAGTCGACCACCGCGACGTAGTCTTCGCCGGTCATGCCGACGAGCAGATATTTTTCGCCCGGCGTCATCCACAAACCAGCCGGCACCTTGCCGACTTTCATCTTCCACTTCACGGTTTGCGTGGGCAGGTCGATCGCGGCGAGTTCACCCGAGATCTGCAGCGTGACGAATACTGTTTTGCTGTCGCTCGAAAACGCCATATGGCTCGGCATAACCGCGAGCGGCAGGCGTGACGCGAGCGCCATCTGGTTCTTCTGGCTGTCGTAGTGATAGATGTCGAGGCGGTCGAGACGCAGCCCGGTCGTGACGAGCCATTTGCGGTCCGGCGAAAAACCGATCTGATACGGATCCTCGATGTTCTCCACCCAGCGCTGCACCTGGCCCGTCTTCGGATCGACGAACATCAGATTGTTCGACACAGAATTGGCGACGATCAGCGATGAATTGTCCGGCGTGACCATCAGATGGTGCGGCTCTTTTCCGGTGGGAATAGTACCCACGACCTGGCGGCTGTTCTCGTCGATCAGGCTCAGCGTGGCTTCACCGGAGTTGAGCACGATCACGTTATTGGCATGAGCCGCCGGGGAGAAAAAGCCTGCGGCAACGACCAGCGCGGCGCTCGTGGCGAACGTGGCCGTCAAGCCGGAAAGAAAAAAATTACGCATGAAAACTCGCTTCGGAGAACAACCGTCATTGTAGAACGTTTGCCGCGCCCAGCGGTTGACGGAAGTCGTCTCGCGGAGCCCGGAAAATGGAGGGCGGGATGAGTTGTAGCGGCCTGCCCGCCGAAGCTTTCAGTACCTGTGGCGCATGCTTTCGGGGTGAAATCAGGGTGCTGACTGTCGACGATGCCAAATTGCCTCCGGCGTTCATTAACGATAGCCCAACTTACTTTTAAGATAAATCGGCTTACTTTTAGAATCACGCAATTCATCATTGGAAGCAATAGGAATATTCCTGTTTCTTATCAATAAAATGTCTTTTATTTAGATAGGTCTTGCTTGCTCGATTTAGGAATTTGCTGATATTCGAGTCATACGTCCAGACCGGACACTGTCCTTTCAAGCACAGGCGCTTCCGCCAGTACTCGCTGACGCTCGCTCCTGCGGCTCAGGCGAGCGACAGGATCGCTCGGGCACGCTCTCACGCCAAAACGGACGAGCGCCGAGAAAGCATGTCAGCTCGCTATTCTCATGTTTTTGCGATTTACCTCGGGCAATAAGTCCTGAGGAATTACCGTTTTATCGTACGCCATGAGTTAATTTGAGTCAAAAGCACATTAATCAATAATATGGAGGTTTCGAATTGACGAATAAAAATATTGTAATGATCAGTGGTACGGCAATGCGCAGAAAAGCCGTTGCGCAAGCGGTTCGGAACACCTTGGGCGTTGCGCTGGCGGCAACGGCGTTGCACGTCGCGAATGTACGGGCCGCCGTCGATTCAGCCGATCCAGTCGCAGCCGGCGTGCCGGGCATTGGCGCGACTACGCTCGGCGAGCAGGCCACCGCGGCCGGTGACGCCTCGCTCGCCGTCGGCTGGCAGGCCAATGCACAAAGCGACGGCGCAACGGCGTTGGGGGCGGCTGCCAATGCCCAAGGCGAAGCCGCGCTTGCGCTCGGCCGGGACGCGAGCGCGCTCAGCAGCGGCGCAAGTGCCGTGGGTGCCGGTGCGAACGCACAGGGAGAACGCTCAAGCGCTTTGGGACTGAACGCAACGGCGCTTGGAGTCGACTCCGTTGCGGCAGGCTCGGGTTCCATGGCGGCAGACAACAGCGCTGCGGCATTCGGCTCCCTGTCCAGCGCAACCACCGTCGGAGCAACCGCACTCGGCTACAACGCGCAAGCCGCTGGTGCCCGCTCGCTTGCAACCGGTGCATGGGCGAGAGCCAGCGCGGACTGGGGCGTTGCACTCGGCAGCGAAGCAACCGTCAGCGGCATTGGCGGGATCGCGCTCGGCGTCACCGCCGAGGCAGCCGGCACTCGCGCCAGCGCGATCGGGTTCGGCGCGACGGCAACCGGTGCCAACGCTATTGCCTTCGGCGCCGGCGCAAACGCCGCGGCGGATAACGGCGTCGCGCTAGGCGCGAATTCCAGCACGACCGCCGATCTGTCTCAACCAGCCTTCGCGCCGGTGGGAACGGGCGCGACTTCAATTGCCGCAGCCATTCCGGTCGGCGAGGTGTCGCTCGGTTCGGCAGCTAGCGAGCGTCGGCTGACTCACGTCGCGGCGGGCGCGGCGCTCACCGACGCCGTCAACGTAAGCCAGTTGAGCGCGGTCGACGGCAAGATCGATGCGATTGCCCAAAGCAGCGCCCAACACTATTTCAAAGCCGGCGGCCCGATCGACGATTCCAACGAGGCCGTCGCGAATGGCACGCACACGCTGGCGGCGGGCAGTCATGCGAACGCCACCGGCACCAATGCAACGGCATTCGGCACGAGCGCCAACGCAAACGGAAACGGCGCAATTGCGCTCGGCTACGGCGCGAACGCTGCCGCGAGCAACGCGATGTCACTCGGCTATAACGCGAGTGCGCTGGCCATCGACTCCGTTGCGCTCGGCCACGGCTCCATTGCCGATCGCGTTGGCACGGTTTCGGTCGGCTCCATCGGCAACGAACGTCAGATCACTAACGTCGCGGCGGGATCAGCGGATACCGACGCGGTCAACGTTGCGCAACTGAAGGCTGTCGGCGACCTAGGTGCGGCGACGGCCGCAAGGCTCGACACGGCGGTCATGTACGACACGAACGCCAATGGCAGCGTCAACCGCAACAGCGTCACGCTCGGCGGCGACCCGACCACCGGCACCGCGATCCATAACGTCGCGAATGGCGTGGAAGCGACGGACGCGGTCAACGTCGCACAACTGCGGGTAGTGAGCGACCAGAGCGCGGCAACGGCCTCGAAGCTCGACGCGGCGATCATGTACGACACCAACGCCGATGGCAGCGTCAACCGCAACAGCGTTACGCTCGGCGGCGACCCGACCACCGGCACCGCCATCCATAACGTCGCGAACGCCGTGGAAGCGACTGACGCAGTCAACCTCGGTCAGCTCACTGCAGCCCTCGATGGCGCGATCAGTGACGTCGTGGTCAACTCGACGAGCCCCGCCTTCAGCGCAGACAGCGACCGTAGAACTGAAGGTGCGGTGTCATCGGGTACGCACGCAGTCGCGGCCGGAGCAAATGCCCGGGCTACGGGCGCAAACGCAACGGCCGTCGGCACGAACGCGGTAGCGGGCGGCAACAACGCCACTGCGCTCGGCGCCACCGCGAACGCGAGTGCCGACAATTCGGTTGCGTTGGGTCAAGGCTCGCTGGCTGACCGGGTGAATACCGTGTCGATAGGCAGCGCGGGCAACGAACGCCAGATCACTCACGTCACAGCGGGTGTGCAAGGTACAGACGCAGTCAACGTCAATCAACTGCGGCAAAGCGTGGGCACTGCGGTCGACCAGGCAAACCACTATACGGACGACCAGATTCGCTCGGCACGCCGCGACGGATACGGCGGCACCGCAACCGCGCTCGCGATGGCGGCCCTGCCGCAAGCGGTATTGCCGGGACGCGGCATGATTGCAATGGCCGGTGGCATGTACGCTGGCCAGTCAGCGCTGGCCCTCGGCGTGTCGCAGTTGTCGAATACAGGCGCGTGGGTCTACAAGGTTCAGGGCAGCACCGATTCACGTGGTCAGTTCGGTGCATCCGTCGGCGCGGGGATGCATTGGTAGCCGAATCGATGGGACTGGCCAGACCAAGGCTGATCGCGGTCGAGCGCTGCGATGGCCTGCCACGGCAACTGCAGCCCGGCGCGCTACGGCGGCTAAAGCCGGCACAATGTGTGCGCGTCATCGCTCTGACCGGCATCGTGCCCCGCACGTCGGCAAAAAGCGCCGCGGCGGTCCGGGCATTGCGCAGCGCCCAGGCCGCGCAACCGCCGTCGCCTCGCTTAACGTTGCATCGACTCCCACACCTTGTGGAGGCGCTTTACGGAAACCGGCATCGGCGTGCGCAGCTCCTGGGCGAACAGCGAGATTCGCAGTTCCTCCAGCAGCCAGCGGAATTCCGCGAGCCGTGGATCCACCACGCCACCGCGCTGCGACACTGCGCGCTGGTAGTGCTGGAACAGCGGCTGGAATTCGGCAGCTTGCCGCGTATCGCGCGTCGCGTCCGCCCGCAACTTGTCGATCCGCAGCGCCATCCCCTTCAGATAGCGCGGGAAGTGCGCGAGCTGCGTATAAGGCGTGTCGACCACGAAGCGCTTGCCGACCAGCGTATCGAGCTGATTTTGCAGGTCGGCGTGCGCGGCCGCGAACGGCTTCGCCTGCACGAGCTTCTTCGTCAGGCTCGCGTACTCGCTGAGAATCTGCCCAACCAATCGCGAGATTTCCTGCGCGAGGAGCGTCAGGCGACTGCGTCCTTCGTCGCGTCGCGTGTGAAAGCTTGCGTCATCGTCGGGCAGCGGGTCCTGCAGACACGCGCGGTCGAGCGCAGTGTCGATCAGTTGATCGCGCAATTCTTCCTGGGTGCCGCGCGGCATGAACTGCATCGCCATTTCGCGCAGGCCCGGCAGATTCTTTTCCAGATATCTGATCGGCTCCTTCAACTGCAGCGCGAAGAGCCGGCGCAAGCCCGCGCGATGAATTCGCGCGGCTTCCTCCGGCGAATCGAACACCTCCACGTCGCAATGCGTTCCACGATCCACCAACGCCGGGTAACCGAACAGCGTCTGACCGCCGCGGCGAATTTCGAGCAGTTCCGGCAACTTGCCGAAATTCCACGTGGTCAGTTTTTCATAGAGTGCGGTGCCCGCTGCCTGAGCTTGCGGCGTGGTCTGCGGGCCGGATGCAACCGCACCCTTGCCGCGAGCTGCGCCGCCTGCGGCCGGCTCCGCGCTTTGCAGGGGCGTCGCGACACCGCTGCCGCCGGCATCGGCCAACGCCGCGCCGGCCGCGCCGGACACGATCTTCTGGAAATGCTGTTGTGCCTGGCCGCCGAGTTCGGCGCGCAGTTGCGACAGATTGCGTCCCATCGCGAGCTGCCGCCCATGCTCGTCGATGACCTTGAAGTTCATGAACAGATGCGCGGGCAGCGTCTCGAGTTTGAAGTCGGACTGCTTCATCGCGATCTGGGTCTGTTCGCGCACATCGGCGATCAGCGCTTCGAGCAGGCCGCCCGCGCCGAAACGCTGCGCGCCGTGCCGCTCGGCGAAACCCGCTGCGTAGTCGGGCAGCGGCACGCAATGACGACGCAGCTTCTGCGGCAACGACTTCAGCAGCAGTTGCGTCTTTTCCTTCAGCATGCCGGGTACAAGCCATTCGCAGCGGCGCGCGTCGACCTGGTTCAGTGCATACAGCGGCACCGCAAGCGTTACGCCGTCGCGCGGCGTGCCCGGCTCGAAGTGATAGGTGAGCGTCATCTCGATGCCCGCCATCGTCAGACGCTTCGGGAACAGATCGGTCGTGACGCCGGCCGCTTCGTGCCGCATCAGATCGTCGCGCGACAGATACAGCAGCCGCAGCTTGTCTTCCGCCTGGCCGCTCTTTTTCACCTCATCGCGATACCAACGCTCGAACGATGCACCCGTGTAGATGCCGTTGGGCACCGCCTGATCGTAAAACGCGAAAATCAGCTCGTCGTCAACGAGTACGTCCTGACGGCGCGACTTGTGTTCGAGCTGTTCGATATCGGCAAGCAGTTTGCGGTTGTGCGCGAAAAACGCGAGCTTCATATCGAATTCGCCTTCAACGAGCGCGCCGCGAATGAACAGCTCGCGCGCCCGCGCCGGATCCTGCTTGCCGAACGCAATACGCCGCCGATGATAGATCGGCAGGCCGTACAGCATCGCGCGCTCGAACGCGGACACCTGCGCCGCGCGCTTTTCCCAATGCGGCTCCGACAGCGACTTTTTCAGCAGATGCGCACCGACCTTCTCGATCCACTCCGGCTCGATCTTCGCGATACAGCGCGCGTACAGGCGGCTCGTTTCGACGAGCTCCGCGGCCATCACCCATTTGCCGGCCTTTTTCACCAGCGCCGAGCCGGGCCACAGATAAAACTTGATGCCGCGTGCGCCGAGGTAGTACGGCTCGTCATCGGCTTTCAGGCCGATATTGCCGAGCAGACCGGTCAGCAACGCAAGATGGATCTGCTCGAACGTCGCTTCGGCTTCGTTCAGACGCCAGCCATGCTCGCGCACGACCGTCAGCAGTTGCGAATGAACATCGCGCCATTCGCGCAGCCGCAGTTGCGACAGGAAGTTCTTGCGGCACTCGTCCTGCAACTGGCGGTTCGACTTCTTGTGCGCGATGGCTTCGTCGAACCAGTTCCAGATTTTCAGCCACTGCAGGAATTCGGAGCGTTCATCGGCGAAGCGGCGATGTGCCTGATCGGCCTGCTCCTGCGCTTCGATCGGACGGTCGCGCGGGTCCTGCACGGACAGCGCGCTCGCGATGATCAGCACTTCCTTCAGCGCCTGCTGGTCGCGCGCGGCCAGAATCATCCGGCCGATGCGCGGATCAAGCGGCAGCCGCGCGAGTTCGCGGCCGAGCGGGGTCAGACGGTTGTCGTCGTCGACAGCGCCGAGTTCGTTGAGCAGCTGATAGCCGTCGGAAATCGCGCGGCTGGGTGGCGGCTCGATAAACGGGAAGGTTTCGATCGCCGTCAGATGCAACGACTTCATGCGCAGAATCACCGACGCGAGCGACGAGCGCAGAATCTCCGGATCGGTAAAACGCACGCGTCCCTGGAAGTCGCCTTCCTCGTACAGACGGATGCACACGCCGTCGGCGACACGACCGCAACGCCCCGCCCGCTGGTTCGCGGCGGCCTGCGAGATCGACTCGACCTGCAACTGTTCGACCTTGTTGCGATACGAGTAGCGCTTTACGCGCGCGAGCCCGGTATCGACCACATAGCGGATGCCGGGCACCGTCAGCGAAGTCTCGGCAACATTGGTTGCAAGCACGATGCGGCGCGCGTTCGACGCGCGGAACACGCGCTCCTGCTCGGCGGCCGACAGGCGCGCGAACAGCGGCAGAATCTCCGTATGCGGCGGATGATGCTTGCGCAGTGCTTCGGCCGCGTCGCGAATCTCGCGCTCGCCGGGCAGGAACACCAGCACGTCGCCGGGGCCTTCGCGGCACAGTTCGTCGACGGCGTCGACGATCGCCTCCATCAGATCGCGATCGGTCTCGCGCTGGGTTTTCGGCCGCTCGCGGCCCGACGAAGTGGCCGAGGTGCCCTGCGCGGCCTTGACGGCCGGACTGTCCTCGACCACCGGCCGGTAGCGCAGCTCGACCGGATACAGCCGCCCGCTCACCTCGATCACCGGCGCGGGCTTGTCATCGCTGCCGAAATGGCGCGCAAAGCGGTCGGCGTCGATCGTCGCCGACGTCACGATCAGCTTCAGATCGGGACGCTTGACGAGAATCTCCTTCAGATAGCCGAGCAGGAAATCGATGTTCAGGCTGCGTTCGTGCGCCTCATCGATGATCAGCGTGTCATAGGCCTTGAGCAGCGGATCGGTCTGCGTTTCGGCGAGCAGGATGCCGTCGGTCATCAGTTTGACCGATGCGCCCGGGGCAAGGTTGTCGCTAAAACGCACCTTGTAGCCGACCACTTCGCCGAACGGCGTGCCGAGTTCCTCGGCGATACGGCGACCGGTCGCCGACGCCGCGATCCGCCGCGGCTGTGTGTGCCCGATCAAACCGCTGCCGCCGGCGCCGAGCCCACGGCCGAGCGTGAGACAAATTTTCGGCAACTGCGTGGTCTTGCCCGAACCGGTTTCGCCCGAAACGATCACAACCTGGTTTTCGGCAATCGCTCGCGCAATCTCTTCGCGGCGGCCGGAAACGGGCAAAGCTTCGGGAAAGGTGATCGGCGGAATCGGATTCGGCTCGATGACGCGCGCAGCACGCGGTTCGCGCGGTTCCTTGCGAGCTTTGCCGGGTTGCGCGTCGCGGGCTTCACGACGCTGCTCGCCGCGAGGCGTGGCATGTGGCTCGTTGCGAGGCACACGTTTGTGTTCGCCACCAGCAGCATTATCAGACGCCTTGCGGGATTCGCCATGCGACTCGCTTCGCACCCCGCCACCGCGGCGCTCATCACGCGAGCGACCCTGCGCATCGCCCCGCTGCTCGCGACGCTCATTGCTGCCTTCACCATGGCCTTCAGCCTGCACTTTCCGCGCAGCAGCGCCCGCCGCATGACGCGCCTCGCGCGCTGCTTCAGATTTTACATCCCGCGCGAGACGGCGATGCTCGTCGCCGGGGTTCGCCGGATCGGCGACCGGCGCCGTTTTCTCGTTCGCCGCAGCGGGACTTTTGGGTACATTCGACATGGGGGCGCATTATAATCCCCGGCATGAATTCCCAAACCGACCTCGTCCCCGCGCCCGCGAGCGTTCCGGCCCCCGCCGGCTCGACGGAAACCCTCGCCCAGCATGCGCAATTCGTCGACTGGATGCGTTCAGTCGCTCCTTATATCCACGCGTTTCGCAATAAGACGTTCGTCGTTGGTTTCGGCGGCGAAGTGGTGCATGAGCGGCTGCTGAATGCACTGGTTTCGGACATCGCGCTACTGCAGGCGATGGGCATCCAGATCGTGCTTGTGCACGGTTCGCGCCCGCAGGTCGAGGAGCAGATGAGCCTGCACGGCGTCGAATCGGAGTTCTCGCACGGCATGCGCATTACCGATGCGCGCGCGCTGGAATCCGCGAAAGAAGCGGCCGGCGAAGTGCGTCTCGACATCGAAGCCGCGATCAGCCAGGGCCTGCCGAATACCCCGATGGCGCACGCGCACATCAGCGTCGTGTCGGGCAACTTCGTAACCGCGCGCCCGGTCGGCATTCTGGACGGTGTCGATTTCCAGCACACGGGCCTCGTGCGCAAGATCGACGCGGATTCGATCCGTCATTCCCTCGCGAGCCGCAAGCTCGTGCTGCTGTCGCCACTCGGCTTTTCGCCGACTGGCGAGGCATTCAATCTGTCGATGGAAGACGTCGCATCGGCCGCCGCGATCGCGCTGCGCGCCGACAAGATCGTGTTCCTGACCGAAACACCGGGCCTGATGGAGCCGGGCGAAGACGGCCTCGAGCTGATCCGCGAACTGTCGCTCGACGATGCGTACAAGCTGCACGAAAGCGGCGAAGTCACCGGCGACACGGCGTTTTACCTGAAGCATTCGATCCGCGCCTGCCGTGGCGGCGTGCCGCGCGCGCACATCATCCCGTATGCGCTCGACGGCAGCCTGCTGCTGGAACTGTTCCTGCACGATGGCGTCGGCACGATGATCTCGTACGAGAATCTGGAGAGCCTGCGCGAAGCGACGCCGGACGACGTCGGCGGCATTCTCGCGCTGATCGAGCCTCTGGAGGCGGACGGCACGCTCGTGCGGCGCGGTCGTCACCAGATCGAGCGCGACATCGACCATTTCTCGGTGATCGAGCACGATGGCGTGCTGTTCGGCTGCGCGGCGCTGTATCCGTATTCGCAGGAGCGCATCGGCGAAATGGCGTGCCTGACGGTTGCGCCCGAAGCGCAAGGCACCGGCGACGGCGAGCGCCTGCTCAAGCGCATCGAGCAGCGCGCGCGGGCGCGCGGCCTCACGCGCATCTTCGTGCTCACCACGCGCACCGAGCACTGGTTCCTCAAGCGCGGCTTCGTCAAGGCCACGGTCGACGACCTGCCCGAAGACCGTCGCCGGCTCTACAACTGGCAGCGCAAATCGCTCGTGCTGATGAAACAGCTCTGAGCGGCCCCATCTGATCCGCACAGGCACAGGCGTCTGCGCGCCCAACATCGATTACAGGAGAAGCACAGCATGACTCGTATGGTTCAATGCGCGAAGCTCGGCAAGGAAGCCGAAGGCCTCGATTTCCCGCCGCTGCCGGGCGAACTCGGCAAGCGGATCTACGAAAGCATTTCGAAGGAAGCCTGGCAGAGCTGGTTGAAACAGCAGACCATGCTGATCAACGAAAATCGCTTGAATATGGCTGATCCGCGTGCGCGCCAGTATCTGATGAAGCAGACCGAAAAATTCTTCTTCGGCGAAGGCGCGGATACCGCGTCGGGCTACGTGCCGCCGTCGGCCTGAGTCAGGCGGATTGCTTTTTCGCTTGACGACGCGCACCGCGTCAGCCAAGGCAGCACAAAAAATCCGCGCCATGAGCGCGGATTTTTTTCGTCCGAATTCGGCCTAGCCGCGTCGCACTCTCACTCCCCGTTTGCCCGGCGTCCCGATGCCCCGTTGTCTCGAGGCCCCAGTCCTTCAGCCCCTCAGCCCCTCAGCCTCCCGATTTTTGCTGTCCGCTCGGTTTCGCAGGCACCTAATTTTCTGCCTTCTGCCTTCTGCCTTCTACTTGCCCGACTCCCCAACTTCCCGCCCTCCCCCTCAACCATCTTTCCCCCACCCACCCCAACAAAAATTGTTCTAAGCAGTCCGTTTTCCCAACGGATTCGACCCCGCCAAATCCCCCGCCCAGCAGCGGATTGAGCCCGTCGACAGCATCCACCCGAACCCCCGGTTTGCACGATCATCGCCCATCGTGCTAACATGTTCATCGTTTCAACAGCCATTTACCTTCATTCGCGTTCGCCTCAAGCGGCCCCGCCATACGTGCGCCGTTCCGAATCGAACTGTTTTCAAACAAGAAGGCTCGTCGGTCGTTTCCCCGCATAAGCGGAAATTCAAGACCGGCCTTTTTCGTTTCAAGCCTTTCAGCGGCGCCAGAGTCAACTGCGAGTCAAGCTCCAGTTACCTCAGCGTCCTTCATGCATCTGCCCCCCTTCCACGGCCACGCAGGTGCAACAGTCAGCACAATCTAGACAAGTGTTTTTTCGCGACAGGGTCGCGAGGCACGGGCGTTTTCCGTTTGATCTTTACGCCCCTTCTTTCGCCGCCGGCTGCCGGTGCCGCGAATGCCCGCGCGTTGCCCTTGCTCGCGAAATCACACTTCCAGCAACCGTGGCGAAACGCATCACCGGTTTCGCCGCAGTCATTGGAGTTTTGAATCTTGACCGCTTCCAGTAACGGCTTCTGGCGACACGACAAAGAACAACAACGCCTGTCCCTCGACGACATCACGGTCGTCGACAACTCTCTCCTCAAGCGGGCCGTCGGCGCGATGGCGCTCGGCAACGCGATGGAATGGTTCGATTTCGGCGTGTACAGCTATATCGCGGTCACGCTCGGCAAGGTGTTCTTCCCGTCGTCGAGTCCGTCCGCGCAACTGATCGCGACGTTCGGCACGTTTGCCGCCGCATTTCTCGTGCGGCCGGTCGGCGGCATGGTGTTCGGGCCGCTCGGCGACCGCATCGGCCGTCAGCGCGTGCTCGCGATGACGATGATCATGATGGCGCTCGGCACCTTCGCCATCGGCCTGATCCCCGACTACGCGACGATCGGCATTTTCGCGCCGGTGCTGCTGCTGGTCGCGCGTCTCGTGCAAGGCTTCTCGACGGGTGGCGAATACGGTGGTGCCGCGACCTTCATCGCCGAATTCTCGACCGACAAGCGCCGCGGTTTCATGGGCAGCTTCCTCGAATTCGGCACGCTGATCGGCTACGTGCTCGGCGCGGGCACGGTCGCGCTGCTGACCGCGACGCTGTCGAGCGACGCGCTGCTCTCCTGGGGTTGGCGCGTGCCGTTCCTGATCGCCGGGCCGCTCGGGCTGGTGGGTCTCTATATCCGCATGAAGCTCGAAGAAACGCCCGCGTTCAAAAAGCAGGCCGAAGAGCGTGAAGCGGAAGATCGCGCGGCGCCAAAACAGTCGTTTCGCCAGCTGCTCGCGCAGCAGTGGAAGCCGCTTCTGCTGTGCGTCGGCCTCGTGTTGATCTTCAACGTGACCGACTATATGGCGCTGTCGTATCTGCCGAGCTATCTGTCGGCGACGCTGCACTTCAACGAAACGCACGGCCTGTTCCTCGTGCTGCTCGTGATGATCCTGATGATGCCGATGACGCTCGCCGCCGGCCGTCTATCCGACACGGTCGGCCGCAAGCCGGTGATGCTGCTCGGCTGCGTGGGTCTGTTCGTGCTGTCGATTCCGGCGCTGCTGCTGATCCGCATGGGCACGGTGCTGCCGGTGTTCGGCGGCCTGATGATTCTCGGCGTGCTGCTGTCGTGTTTCACCGGCGTGATGCCGTCGGCACTGCCGGCGCTGTTCCCGACCCGGATCCGCTACGGCGCGCTCGCGATCGGCTTCAACGTGTCGGTGTCGCTGTTCGGTGGCACGACGCCGCTCGTGACCGCGTGGCTGGTCGACCGCACCGGCAATCTGATGATGCCCGCGTACTACCTGATGGGCGCATCGCTGATCGGTGTCGCGTCGGTGCTCGCGCTGCGCGAAACCGCGCGCAAGCCGCTGCTGGGTTCGGGTCCGTGCGTCGCGACGCGCGCCGAAGCGCATGCGGTGCTGCGCGGCGAGCGTGAGGACGGGCAAAGGGATGAGCGCTACAGCGCGGCGGCAACCGCGCGGGCCTAAGGGCTGTTTGCGCGGCGACGCGCCCGGCAATCGGTGGTAACGACTTTGGGACTGCTCGCGCGAAACAAGCGGTTTGTTGTAGACATCCGGATTGGCGCGCGAGCGGCCTGCAGCCGTTCTGCCGTTCTGCCGTTCTGCCGTTCTGCCGTTCTGCCGTTCTGCCGTTCTGCCGTTCTGCCGTTCTGCCGTTCTGCCAGTCAGCCGGCATGACCGGGCCTGAAGGCTGTCGGCCACGCGGCACTCCGATCGCAAGCACGGCACGGCACGGCACGGCACGGCAAAGATTAGATTCGAACCGGTCGCGCTAGCAAAGCTGCGCGTCGCCCGCTGAACGAAGCACGACGAGCCCACCTCTCGACCTAACCGTCAGCCCCCTCTTCACTGCCCGCAAAAAAACGGCCAGCGCACCCCACGCCGCCCCGCTTTTTCACGCCAACAGCGAATCAAAACTCGCGTTCACCCGCCCCCCTTCCACCACCAGCAGCCCCGCGCAAACCGGCAGCTTGAACCGCCGCGGCCCGGCGCTCCCCGGATTAACGAACAGCACGCCGTCACGTTCGCTAATCGATGGCTTATGCGAATGACCGCTCACCACGACGCCGATACCTTCGTCGCTCGGCTCGCAGCCCAACTCGGCGATATCGTGCACGACAAGGATCGTCACCTGCCCAACGGTAAGCGTCGCGTGCGTCGGCAGCGACGCAGCCCAATCGCCGGTGTCGTTATTACCGCGCACGGCGGTGACCGGTGCGATCCGCGCGAGCGCATCCAGTACGTCGGGATTGCAGATATCGCCCGCATGAATGATCGCGTCGCAGCCGTCGAGATATCGCAGCGCTTCGGGCCGCACGAGGTTGTGCGTATCGGAGATAAGGCCGATGCGGGTCGCGGCTAACGGTGAAGGGCGTGAAGTCATGTCATCCGGCATCGATATCGTTCGGCCAAACTCATTCCGCCTGCGGCCCGGCCAGATCTCGCGACACAGCCTGAGGGCGCCCGTGCGAGCTCAGCATGCGGCGCGTGAGCCCGTGCGCGACGATCGACACGACCGCCGCGCACGCAAAGCTCGCCGCCACGCCGAATTGCGGCAGCAGCAGCGCGATCATCGCGAAGAACGTCGCGAATGAAACGCGCCCCACCACCATGCCCCGCATCAGCAGCGCGACGAAATCGGCACCGTGCGCGCGCTGCGCCGACACCGCGAGCACGCTCGCAAGCAACGGGAATACCGACAGCACGCCGCTCCACGCCGCGCCCATCGACGCGGACGCGGTCGTGACCACGAGCGTCAGCAGCGCGCCGGCCAGCATGCGCACCGCCAGATCGGCGAGACCGATGCGCGCGGCCGGCACCTTGCCGCTGACACGCGGCAAGCCGTTCTGCGATGCCGCGACGGCCACGCAAGCGGCCGCCAGCGCCCAACCGAACGAGCCCGGCAGCCGCACCAGCAGCAACGCGGTGCCGAGCCAGCCCGCCATGCCCGCGAGCAACGCGAGCGGCCACGCAAAACGCCGGCAGCTCCAGCCGTACGCGAGATTGAATGCCTCCGACGCGGCGATCGCCGCAATCGATGCGACCGCTGCCTGCGCCGCGAACCCCGGCCCGCGCTCGAGCGCAAGCAACAACACGATCGGCCCGGCAACGACCGGCAACGCCGACAGCCACCCGGCAACGGAAGGCCCCCACAGACGAGCGGCCAGCGTCAACGCGGCGAGAAACGCCGGCACCAGCACGAGCTTGAGCACGAGTAGCATGCTCAGCCTTCCATCACATGTTCGATGCGCCGATCTGGCACGAACCACCACACGGCGGCGAGCGCGTAGAGCGCGGCCGACACCCACGGCGCAACGAACGCAATGCCGATACCGGCCAGATAGATGACGACGGACACCTTGCCCTTGAAGTCGTTACCGACTGCTTTGGCGATCGTCGACTCCCTGCCGTGCTCGCGAATCAGCGCGTGGATCAGGATGAAATACGCGACCGCCGACATCAACAGCACGACGCCGTACATCGCGGTCGGCCACGCGGCCAGATGATTTTCGCCGGCCCAGTGCGTGACGGCCGGCAGCAGCGACAGCCAGAACAGCAGATGCAGGTTCGCCCACAGCACCCGGCCGTTGACTTTCTGCACCGCATGGAACGTGTGATGGTGATTGTTCCAGTAGATGCCGACGTAGATAAAGCTCAGCACGTACGCGCAGAACACCGGCGCCACCGGACGCAACGACGCGAGATCGTGGCCTTCGGGCACCTTCAGCTCGAGCACCATGATCGTGATGATGATGGCGATCACGCCATCGCTGAAGGCCTCGACGCGTCCCTTGCCCATGCTGCGATGTCCCCGATGAATGCGGTTGGGCGCACAGCCCGCCCGCGCGTTGCGCAGGGGCCGCGCCGCTGCCGATTATCGGCGATGCGGTGTCGCTTTGTCGATGCGCGTGAGTGGGCCAGTGCGGCTGGCCTGGCTTCCTCGATCACTCATCAGATACGCGCCCCCATGTGCTTTGAGCCGTCCGCCCTTCCGAACCTTCCGATCTCTCTAAACCTCACCACCAGGGTAATACACAGCGAGCCACACACTCGGCTCCGTCTCGCTCGTCCACGCAACGCGATGCCGACGATGCGCATCGATCAGCACGTGGTCACCTGGCTTCATCGGATGCAGTTCGGCCTCGCCCTCGAATTCGAGCGCCGCCGCGCCGCTCAGCAGCACGACCCACTCGGCGCGCGGACTGTCGTACCAGAAGCCAGGCGGACTCGCCTGCCCGGTCGAAACGATCCGCTCGATCGTCACGCCGCCCTGCTCGACGAACGTGTCGACGTGCTCGCCGGCCGCCGATGGCGACTGCGCGTCCAACGCCGCCACGGGCGCAAACAGATTGCCGCTCGTATAGCCGGATTTCATCGATCGTGTCATAGGGAGGCCACTGCGCCGCTCATTCCATCGGCTTGAGCCCATCGAGCAGCGTCGGCACGAGTTCGCTGATCGTCGGATGCACGTGCATCGCGTATTGCAAAGTCGGATACGGCGCGCCGGCCGTCATGATGTCGACAAACGTATGGATCGCTTCATCACCTTCGACGCCGTGAATCGCCGCGCCGAGAATCTGCTTGCTGTGCGCGTCGACCAGCGCCTTCATAAAGCCGTCGGTTTCGCCGCGCTCGCGCGCGCGGCCCACGCGCGACATCGGCATCGTCGCGATCAGCGCGTCGCGCCCGCTCGCGCGCACCTCCTCCTCCGACATGCCGACGCGCGCAAGTGGTGGATCGACGAACACCGCGTACGTCATGATCCGCGTGTCGACGCTGCGGCTCGCGCCATCGAGCAGATTGGCCGCGACGATCTGGTAGTCGTCATAGGACGTATGCGTGAATGCACCGCGCCCGTTGACGTCGCCGATCGCCCACACGCCCGGCACGCTGGTGCGCAACTGGCCGTCGACGGGGATCATGCCGTTCCGGTCGACCTCGATGCCGGCGGCGTCGAGACCGAGATCGTCGGTATTCGGCCTGCGGCCGGTCGCGAACAGCAGATGCGATGCTTCCATCGCCGGGATGTTCTGTTCGAAGCCGATGCACACGTCGTTCGCGCGATGTGGATGCGGCTCGACCCGCGTCGGTTGCACGCCGAAGTGGAACTCGATGCCTTCGCGCGCGAGCACCTTGCGCACCGACTCCGAGAAATCGGCATCCTCGCGATTGAGCACACGATCGCCGCGTACCAGCACGCTCACGCGGCTGCCGAAGCGGCGGAATATCTGCGCGAATTCGAGCGCGATATAACTGCCGCCGACGATCACCAGATGACCCGGCAATTGCGTCAGTTCGAGCAGCGTGGAGTTCGTGTAGTAAGCAATCCGCTGAAGTCCGTCGAGCGGCGGCACGACCGCGCGCGTGCCGGTGTTGATGAAGATTTCGTCGGCGCTGATTTCGTTCAGCAACTGCCCGTCGACGCTGCTCACGGCGAGCGTATGCGGGCCGATGAAACGCGCGTGGCCATTGAAGACCGTGATGTTCTGCGTACCGCGCAGCCATTTTTCGACGCCGCTGCGCGACTGTCCGATGATCCGGTCCTTGCGTGCCTTGACCGCCGCGAGATCGACGCTGACCGAGCCGACCTGCACGCCGAACTCGGCCGCATGACGCGCGACGTGCGCCGCGCGGGCACTCGCCACATACGATTTGGTCGGTGTACAGCCGACGTTCACGCAGGTCCCGCCGAAGTCTCTGCGTTCGATCACCGCCGTTTTGCGGCCGCTCTCGGCGAGGCGCACCGCAAGCGGCGAACCGCCTTGTCCGGTACCGATCACGACTGCGTCGAAGTGCTGTGGCATGGCAACTCTCCCGGGCTGGATGCAGGTCGTAGCATCTTACGCTTAGTGCCACGCGCCGCGATGGCCGCCGGGTGTTGCGAGAGGTGTTGCGGGGACTGCTGTGGCACGCACCGGCCCACAAAATGATTAGCCTTTCGACTTGCTGCCCGTTATTCGTGGCAATGCACCGCGCAGATCAATTCGCGCGAACGTTGCAGCGCGGCCTGTGCACCACGCGTTGCGAACACCCAGCCGACCTGGCCGAGATTGAAGTCCTGCGACACCATTACCTGCATCAACGCGACCATCGGCAGCACGACCGACGGCCGGTAAAGCTGATTCCTGATCAAGTCCGACATGACCACTCCCATCGCGCGGCACCGCTTCGGCACCGTCGCCTGTTACGTTTCGATGGGAGCATTCTAGGGAGCGCGCCGCCACGGATAAATAGCGGTAACGCGAAGTCACTTGTCCACCAATCCGAACAATCGAATTCGGCGTGGCGGCGCGTGGCGCAGGTCCCGTTCCGCCACGCCGCCGGCGCTCAGGACGCCTTCGCCATGCCGATCATCTGCGCGTCGTACAGGCTGCGTGCATACGCGCTCGCGCCGACCGGCCGGCTGTACAGATAACCCTGCTGCTTGTCGCAATCGATCGCGCGCAGAAACGCCGCCTGCTCGGCGGTCTCGACGCCTTCGGCGGTCACGTTCATGCCGAGTGAGTGCGCCATCGCGACGACCGCCTGCGTGATCGCGATCGAATCGCGATGATCGGGCAGGCCTGCGACGAACGAACGGTCGATCTTCAGGTTGTGCAGCGGAAAGCGCTTCAGATACGACAGCGACGAATAGCCGGTGCCGAAATCGTCGACGGAAATGCGCACGCCCATCGCGCTCAGCGCGCTCAGGATCGGCAGCACGGTGTCGCTGTCGCTCATCAGCAGCCGCTCGGTGATTTCGAGTTCGAGCGCGGCCGGCTCGAGCCCCGACTGCGCGAGACAGCGCTCGATGCGCTCGAGCAGCTTGTCGTTGAACTGCCGCGGCGACAGGTTCACCGCGACGATCAGATGCGGCGCGAGCGTGCGCCGCCATTGCGCGACCTGCTCGCACGCGTGTTCGAGCACCCAATCGCCGATTTCGACGATCAGCCCCGCGTCCTCCGCGACCGGAATGAATTCGCCCGGCGACACGTTGCCGAGTTCGCCGTTGTACCAGCGCAAAAGCGCCTCGGCGCCGATCGTGCGGCCGTTCTGGCTATCGACGATCGGCTGGTACACGAGGCTCAACTCGTCGCTGGCGAGCGCGCGCCGCAGCGACTGTTCGATCGTGAAGCGGCGCTGCAGATGCTGGTTCAGCTCGGCGGTGAAAAACTGGAAGTTGTTACGGCCGCGCTGCTTCGCGTGATACATCGCCGAATCGGCGTTGCGCATCAGCGTCGCGACGTCCTGGCCGTCTTCGGGGAACAGGCTAATGCCGATCGACGCGCCCAGGTAGTACTCGTTGCCGGCCACCGCGAACGGCACCGCCATCATGTCGAGGATGCGGTGCGCGAGGCCGATCAGCTCGCCGGTGTGCTGGTACGCGTTGACGACGATCACGAACTCGTCGCCGCCGACGCGCGCGAGCGTGTCGTTGCGCCCGACGCAGGCCGACAGACGCTCGGCGACGCTGCACAGCAACGCATCGCCGGCTTCGTGCCCGGCCGTATCGTTGACCTTCTTGAAGCCGTCGAGATCGACGAACAGCACGGCGACGCTCGCGAGGCCGCTCGTGCCGTCATCCACGTCGCGCGGCTGGAACAGGTCGCGCATCCGTTCGGTCAGATAGGCGCGGTTGTACAGACCGGTCAGCGAATCGCGCGTCGCCAGATATTTGAGCTGGCGCTGCGCCTCGCGTACCGGGCCGATATCGGAAAACGAAATTAGCACCGAGTCGGGTTTGGCCTCGCCGGGCCGCATGATCGGCACGACGTTCTCGGTGATCCACACGATATCCCCGCCGACCAGCTCGATGCCGATCGTCACGCCGAGCACCGGCTTGCCGCTCGTGAACACCTGCACGATCGGCAGGCGAGCGTCGTCGACCAGCGAGCCGTCTTCGTTGAACGCGCGCGTGATCACCGTTTCGATGCTGCGGCCGATGATCTTCGAGGTGGTGCGCAGCATGCGCTGCGCGCTCGGATTGCAGGCGAGCACCACGCCGGTGCGCGACTGCACGACGATGCCCTCGCTCAGATGATCGACCACCAGCCGATGGCGCTCCTCGCTGCGCGCGAGACGCTGCGCCATCGCGTCCTGATGCACGGCGAGACCGACGCTGCTGCCGATATCGCGCAGCATCGCTTCTTCTTCGGGGTTGGGACGGCGCACCGTGCGGTAATAGACGGCGAACGCGCCGAGCACGATGCCGGCGTCGTTTTCGAACGGCACCGACCAGCACGCGCGCAGGCCATACGGCAACGCCAGATGCCGGAAGTCGTCCCACAGAGGATCGGTGTCGATGTCATCGACGATCACGAGACGCCGCTCGTACATCGCGGTGCCGCACGAGCCGCTGCGCGGACCGATCTCCTGGCCGCTGATCGCCGCGCTGAACGCGGGCGGCAGCGACGGCGCGCTGCCGATCCGCACGTGCCGGCCATCGGGATCGAGCAGCAGGATCGAACAGGACGCGCCTTCGCCGAGCAGCGCCTCGGCGCGGCGGCATACCTCGGCCAGCAGTTCCGGCAGCGGCGTATTGCGAGTGATCAGCCGCAACACGCTGCGCTCCGACGCGAGTACTTCCTCGGCCCGTTCCGGCCGGTAGCGGGCGCTCTCAGGCCCGGCCCCTGTTGTGCCATCTGATGTCGCTTCGCAACTCATATATGCGCCCCCTGCCGCAACATCGGCAAGTTAGTGTACGCGGCGCACCGGGGTTTACGCCGACCCGGCGCCAAATATCTTAAAAATGACCGATCGCGGCCACAACAGGAGTGGCACGCGCGGTATCGGTGGACTCGGTACGACACGGGATGACCGCTCGCCAGGCCTGGCGAGCGCCGCGACCAAGCGGCGCCGGGACGGGCGAATGCGTGCGTGGACGTCCCGGCGTCAAGCTGCGTGGAGACTCAGTTGCCGCCGCCACCGGGGGGGCGTCCGCCACCGCCACCCTGGCCGCCGCCGTGCGAACCGCCGGAAGGACGGTTACCGCCTCCGCCGTGCTGGGAGCCGCCACCACCGCCGCCGCCCGGAGGACGACCGCCTCCACCGCCTTGCGAACCGCCGGGAGGACGACCGCCCGCATTACCCGGTGGCTGCCCGCCTGGCGGCCGGCCTCCCGCATTACCCGGCGGCTGTCCGCCCGGCGGACGGCCTCCTCCATGCCCCGGCTGTGACCCACCCGGCGGGCGGCCTCCCCCATGCCCCGGCTGCGAGCCACCCGGCGGCCGGCCACCGCCGTGCCCCGGCGGCGGTCCGCCCGGACGACCGGGTGACGGCCGCCAGCCCGGCGGCGGATGTCCGGCCCCCGGGCGCGGCGGCGGAGGCGGCCGATGGTGCGACCAGCGTGACTGCTGGCTGTACCAGGGGCGGCCGCGATAGTAGTTGCCCCAGTAATCGCCGATCGAAAACGCGAGAATCGGCAGACCGATCGTCGCGCCGTAGTTCAGCGGCACGTAGCCGCCCTGATACGGCGAACTCAGCCGAGATGCATACACCCAGCCGCGCAGATTCGGCGCGGCGACATCGCACCACTGGAAGTCGCCGAGGCAGCCCATCACCGTCAGCGGGACGCCGGCCGGCAATTGCGCGACGACCGGATAGTCGGATGCGGGACCCGCGCGCACGTTGACGCCGCTCGTCGTATAGGCCTGCGACTGGGCGCTAGCCACAGCGGGCAGCACCAACAATCCGGCGGCCAGCCAAAGACCCACCATGCTTTGTTGTTTCATTCTTTCTCCAGTTTCGGCGGCCACGTCCGATCCACCGCCCCACTTGTTTTCCACATGCTGCGACAGTTACATGACGGTCGTGCGAGCGCCGCACGGCCCGGTCCTACGTCAGCGGACGCCCGGCGGCGTCCTGGAACCCACTGTACTGGAAAGCGCGGCGGCAAGTCATCCATCTGCCGCGTATGTCGGCGCGGCGCACGCATTGGCGCAACGTCGCCGTTCGCAACACATTCGAGAACTTCGAACGAGTTCGTCGGAAAAATGGTACGACAACGCGGTCATCGGCGCGCATCATCCTTTACATCAACCCTCAACTCTGACGGAGAAATGCAATGACCCGCTTCCAAAACACTTCGGTTCTCGTCACCGGCGGCAGCAGCGGCATCGGCTTCGCCGCGGCGCAAGCTTTTGCACGCGAAGGCGCGCGCGTGATCATCACCGGCCGCGACGCCGATGCGCTCGAGACTGCCAAGGCCGCGCTCGGCGCCAACGCGATCGCGATCCGCAACGAAGCGGGCTCGCTCGCCGCGGCACGCGACCTGGCTGCCGCGCTGGGCGCGCAAGGCGTGCGGCTCGATGCGGTGTTCATCAACGCGGGCATCGCGAAGCTCGCGCCGTTCACCGACATCGACGAAGCACTATGGGACGCAACCTTCGACACCAACGTCAAAGGCCCGTACTTCCAGATTCAGGCGTTGCTGCCACTGTTGAACCGCGGTGCGTCGATCATCCTGAACGGCTCGATCAATGCGCACATCGGCATGCCGGCGTCGTCGGTGTATGCGGCGAGCAAGGCGGCGCTGATTTCGTTCGCGAAGACGCTGTCGGCGGAATTGCTGCCGCAAGGCGTGCGGGTCAATGTCGTGAGCCCCGGCCCGGTGCATACGCCGCTTTACGGCAAGCTCGGATTCGACAGCGCCACGCTCGACGCGACCGCCGCGCAGATCATGAGCCAGGTGCCGCTCGGCCGCTTCGGCAAGCCGGAGGAAATCGCCGCGACCGTGCTGCATCTGGCCGCGCCGGAATCGGCGTTTATCGTCGGCACGGAGATCATCGCCGACGGCGGAATGAGCCAGCTGTAAGGCGGTTTCGTTTCAGTGCAGGCGCGGCGGGGGTGTGGTGTCAGCGTTGCTGTCGTTGGCTTCGTCGTTGGCTTCGTCGTTGCCCGCTTCACTACCCGCCTCACCGCCCTCTTCGTCACCGAACAGTTCCGCGCAGAGTCCTGTGCCCAGTTCGGTCAGGCTGGCGCTGCCGGTGCCGTCTTCGTTGAGCGCGGTGCTCACGAGACCGGCGCCCGTCAGCGCCGCCAGTTGCCGCCGCAAGCTGCTCATCGGCACGGCCGACTGCTTCGACAGCTTCGCCAGCGACCACGTGCGCTGCGGCGTTTCGCGATGCGCGCGCCACAGTTGCGCAAGTATCGCGGCGAGCTGCGGGTCGATATCGTCGTCATCCATTGCTGTCTCCTTGTTCGAGTGTGTCATTCGCGGCTGCCGGCGCGGTTTGGCGGCGGTTGTTTCGTCTCGCCGGTAGCGCTCTCGCCTCTAACCTCACGCCATCTCCGTCGCCAACTCGCCTAGCGTTTTCAGCGCCGCCTCCGCTTGCGCGGTCCACGGATAGCTGTAGTTGAGCCGGATGAAGTGGCGAAACGCATCGCGTGCCGAAAACATCGTGCCCGGCCCCACGGTGATGCCGCGCGCCAGTGCGGCCTGATAGAGCCGCATCGAATCGATCCGCGCCGGCAGTTCGACCCACAGCACGTAGCCGCCTTGCGGCGTCGACACGCGCGTGCCGACCGGAAAAAAGCGCAGCACCAGCGCGCTCATGATGCGCGCCTGCTGCCGGTACACCTTGCGCACATGCCGCAGATGACGGTCGTAGCCGTCCTGGCGCAGATAATCGGCGAGCGCGACCTGCGGCACCGAGGGCGTCGTCAGCGTATTCAGGAACTTCAGCTTTTCGAGCTGCGCGCGATAACGCCCTGGCAGCGCCCAGCCGATCCGGTACGACGCAGTCAGGCTCTTCGAAAACGACGCGCAATGCAGCACGAGCCCTTTCGTATCGAAGGTCTTCAGCGTCGACGGGCGTGTGTCGCCGAAATACAGCTCCTGGTACACGTCGTTTTCGATCGCCGGAATGTCGTGCGCGGCGAGCAGTTCGACCAGTTGCCGCTTGCGCTCGTCGGACATCTGGAAGCCGAGCGGATTCTGGAAATTCGGCATCACCATGCACGCGGCGATCTTCTGCCGCTCGATCACCTTCGCGAGTGCATCGATGTCGATGCCGTCGACCGGATGGGTCGCGACTTCGATCGCGCGCATGCCGAGCCGCTCGATCGCGTGCAGCATCGCGTAGTAGGTCGGCGATTCGACGGCGACCGTATCGCCCGGCTTCGCGACCGCCTGCAGGCTCAGATTGATCGCCTCGGTCGCGCCGAGCGTGATGACGATCTCGCCCGGATCGACCGGCAGTCCGTTTTCCGCGTAGCGCCGCGCGATCTGGCGGATCAGTTCGGGGTTGCCCGGCGGCAGATCGTCGATCAGGTTCCAGCTCGCGTGACGGCGCGCGATCGCGTTCGCGTACTGGTTGATGCGCCGCCACGGGAACAGCGACGGATCGGGATACGGTGAGCCGAACGGCACCGCGTCGTGCGCGCGGATGCTACGCAGCGTCGACAGCACGAGCCGGCTCACGTCGACCGTCGCGGGCACCGGTGGCGGTGGCGCGGACTTGCGCGCTGACTTGTGTGCGGACTGCGGCGCGGCGGGCGCAAGCGCCTTCGCGGCCGCGTCGCGCACGAAGTAGCCCGACTGCGGCCGCGTCTCGACGATGCCGCGGCTCTCCAGCAGCGCGTACGCGTGCAGCACCGTCTTGATGCTGACGCCGTGCTGCTGGCTCGCCTGACGCACCGACGCGATCCGCTCGCCGGCCGCGAACACGCCGCGGCGCACGGCTTCGGTGATTTCGTCGGCGAGCTTTTCGTAGAGCTTCACGGGTGTCGGTGATATCGGGCTGGTTCAGGCGGAAGTGGTGTGCAACTGTACTCCTCTTCTTTCCATTTTTCTGTATCCAGCGCGCATTTGGGAACACAGTACCCTGACTGGCATCGGCTAATCAGGCCTCTCCAGTTTTGCCCATCGCCACGCCATGAAGAAGAACGAAGTCCGCGCCGAACCGCGCATCGAACCGTACAAGCACCCGGCCGCCGGCTGGGGCGCGCTCAAATACGTCGCCGTCAACCTGCTGAAGGAAAAGGTCGCGGGCGGCAACTACCGCACGCTGCTCAAACAGAACCAGCCCGACGGCTTCGACTGCCCCGGCTGCGCGTGGCCGGATCGCGAGCACGCGTCGACGTTCGAATTCTGCGAAAACGGCGTCAAGGCGGTGGCCGCCGAGGCGACCAGCAAGCGCGTGACGCCCGCGTTCTTCGAGCAGCACAGCGTCGCCGAATTGATGACGCAATCCGACTTCGAACTCGAGCAGCACGGCCGCCTGACCGATCCGCTCGTCTACGACGCCGCGCGCGACCGCTACGTGCCGATCGGCTGGGACGACGCGTTCGAGCTGATCGCGGAGCATCTGAAACGTCTCGACGATCCGGATCGCGCCGCGTTCTACACGTCGGGCCGCGCGAGCAACGAAGCCGCGTTCCTGTACCAGTTGTTCGTGCGCATGTACGGCACCAACAATTTCCCTGACTGTTCGAACATGTGCCACGAGGCGACCAGCCGCGGTCTGCCGCATACGGTCGGCATCGGCAAGGGCACGGTCACGCTCGACGACTTCGAACACGCGGACACGCTGCTGATCTTCGGCCAGAACCCGGCCACCAACCATCCGCGCATGCTCGGCGAGTTGCGCGAATGCGCGAAGCGCGGCGCGACGATCGTCTCGATCAATCCGCTGAAAGAACGCGGGCTCGAGCGCTTCGCGAGCCCGCAGCACCCGGTCGAAATGCTGACGATGGGCAGCACAAAAATCAGTTCGGTGTTCATTCGCCCGAAAGTCGGCGGCGATTTCGCGCTGATCAAGGGCGTCGCCAAGCGCGTGCTCGAACTCGACGACGAAGCGCTTGCATCGGGTCTCGAACGTGTGCTCGACGTCGAGTTCATCGCCGAGCATACGGTCGGCTTCGACGCGTTTGCCGACGATCTGCGCGCCGAGCGCTGGGACACGATCGTCGCCGAAGCGGGCGTGACCTTCGACGACGTGCTGCAACTCGCCGACATCTACGTGCGTGGCCGCGCGGTGATCTCGACGTGGGGCATGGGTCTGACGCAGCACAAAAACTCGGTGGCAACCGTGCAGCTGCTGTCGAACCTGATGATGATGCGCGGCAATATCGGCCGGCGCGGCGCGGGGCTGTGCCCGGTGCGCGGCCACTCGAACGTGCAGGGCGACCGCACGGTCGGCATCGAGGAAAGGCCGACTCAGGCGTTTCTCGACAAGCTCGGCGCGGCCTACGATTTCGAACCGCCGCGCGAACACGGGCTCGATGTCGTCAACACGATTCAGGCGATGCTCGACGGCAAGGTCAAGGTGTTCATCGGCCTCGGCGGCAACTTCTCGATCGCGACGCCGGACACACCGCGCACGTGGGACGCGATGCGCGCGTGCGACCTGACCGTGCACGTGACGACGAAGCTCAATCGCAGCCACCTCGTGCACGGCCGCGACGCGCTGATCCTGCCGACGCTCGGCCGCACCGAGATCGATCTGCAGAACGGCGTCGCGCAAGGCGTCAGCGTCGAGGACTCGATGAGCATGGTGCACATCTCGTACGGGATGAACACACCGGCGTCGACCAATCTGCTGTCGGAAATCGCGATCGTCGCGCGCATGGCGCACGCAACGCTCGGCAGCGGCAAGGTCGACTGGCTCGCGCACGCGGCCGACTATGCGCTGATTCGCGACGGCATCGCGAAGGTGATCGACGGTTTCGCGGACTACAACGAACGGTTGAAGAAGCCGGGCGGCTTTCACCTTGGCGTCGCGTCGCGCGATCGCGTGTGGAAAACGCCGAGCGGCAAGGCACAGTTCATCGCGCACGCGATCGCGCTCGATACGCCGATTCATCAGGCGAAGAAGCAATACGGCGAACGGCTGATGACGCTGATGACCACGCGCTCGCACGACCAGTACAACACGACGATTTACGGGCTCGACGATCGCTATCGCGGCGTATATGGGCAGCGGCGTGTGCTGTTCGCCAATCCGGACGACCTCGCGATGCTCGGTTTCGCGGCCGGTCAGCGCGTCGATATCACGAGCGTGTGGGCCGATGGCATCCAGCGTCGCGTGGATGGCTTTCTGCTGGTCGAATACGACATTCCGCGCGGCTGCCTCGGTGCGTACTATCCGGAGACGAATCCGCTAGTGCCGCTTTCGTCGGTGGCGGACGGCGCGGGTACGCCGACGTCGAAGTCGATTCCGGTGCTGTTGACGGCATCGGTAGTGGAGGCTGTGGAAGCAGTGGCCGCCTGAAACCTGCCGGTTAAGAAGGTTAGGATTAGCGTTTGACAATGACCGCCTGCCGACGCGCTTCCCGCGTGTTTCAGGCGGTTTTCTTCGTCAGATCACGGTGCGTCAGATAGAGGCGCAGATCGAACTCGATCTGGTGGTAGCCCGGCTGCATGAACTCGCACAAACGATAAAACGCCTTGTTGTGATCGCTCTCTTTCAGATGCGCGAGTTCATGCACGACGATCATCTTCAGAAACTCCGGTGCCGCGGACTTGAATAGCGACGCGACACGGATTTCCTTTTTCGCTTTCAGCTTGCCGCCCTGCACGCGCGAAATGCTGGTGTGCAGACCGAGCGCGTGACGCATGACGTCGAGCTTGCTGTCGTAAGTCACCTTGTCGATCTGCTCCGCGTTGCGCAGATGTTCGCGCTTCAATTCCGCGCAGTACTCGTAGAGCGCGCGATCGGTTTGCACGTCGTGCGTGTGCGGGTATTTTTTGGCGATGTACGCGGCGAGCTGATCGGTGGCGATCAGCGTTTGCACTTTTTCCTGCAATGGTGCGGGATAGCCGGTCAGGTATTTCAGCGAGGACATGGAAGACGGGGACGGCTGACTTAAGGGATGCGTTGCTACAGCAGTGCATCTACGTTTGGGCGCCGCGTGGGGTCACTGTGTGACGTACCACAGCGCGCTTGTTCCGGGCGAAGCTGCCTGTGACTTGGCTGCCGGAGTCTGGCCGGGGTCTGTTTGCGGTGCCGCTGGTGGCGCGCCCGGCGGCGAAGCCTGAGTCGTCCCCGCGGTCACCTGCGGCGCAGGCAATGTCGCTGCAGGTACTTTGGCCGACGAGGAAGCCCCGACATACCAAAGCGCGTCCGTCGATGGCACGGATGCCCCACGCGCGGCATCGGGCTTCGAATCAGGCTTCAGCGCAGCAAGCGCCTCGGCCGCCGATGCCGCCGTGCCCGGCACCTTCACAGTCGCCGCTCCGGCTGATCCGCTCACGGCGGTCTTTTGCGCAACAGCTTCAGCCGAGCCGATCTGGAAGATCAGCTTGCGCTCCGGCGACGAAATGATTGCATACGGCGGTTGTGCTTCCCAGCGCAGTACGACGCGTCCGTGTGGCGTATCCGCGAAGATGGCCGGCACGCGCTTCAGGTCGCCGAACTGGACATAGACTTTGGTCCCATCGTCGAATACCTGCACGGGTTTAGCGGCGTCCGCACCTGCGATGGTCCAACCGAAGTTATAGGCGCCCGGCGTCGCCGACGAAATCGCGGAAGCCGCATTTGCCGAAGCGGGCGCGGTTGGTGCCCCATGCGGAGCGCCCACTTTGACCTGGTTCACCTGCAGGGTCGCGAACGGGCTATAGGTCTGCGGCGGGACAAATGACGGCGGAAGAATGGGCATCGGCGAATCCGGCGAGTTAGCGATGGCTTGCGCGGTAGCGTACACCTTGCGGGCATAGGCGAGCCGCTTCTCGGGCGACGCTGCGTTATAGGCGCCGATCGCGCTCCACGTCGGGCCGTACTGGCGGATATTCTCCGACAGTATCCATGCGCCCACATAGGCATTCGTACATGGATCGAACAGGCTCTGCTCCGAAATGCCTTCGCGAGCGAGCCGCGGCAGCCACGAGCTGTTGATCTGCATGAGACCGATATCAACCGTTCCATCGCTGTTGCGGTTGATGACGTCGGTTTGCGTACCCGATTCGACCTGGGCAATCGCACGCATCAGACCGACGTTCACGTGCTGAAACGATGCCGCATCGTCGATGCAGTCGGCCCAGGCCATCGCGGGGATGGCACTCGTCACCGCGATCTGTATCAGACGCCAGCGCAAACAACGGATCAGTAAGGCAGATTTTTGACGCTGCATGATTTTATTGGCCCGTGCGCGTCGTGAGTATTCGCGTCGCGTTTCCCGACATGCTTCGCTTCTCCGAGATCAACATCTACCGCCGGCTTCCCCGCGCGCGGAGTTTCCTGCTTCTCGCGCAACCGGCAGTGTAACGCCCGGACAGACGCTGGACCCCACGGACCGCTCATTCGCACGAACACACTGGAACATCCAGCCAACAAAAAACCCGCCAGATATCTGTTCGTGGCGGGTTTGTCGATTTTCTCCGAACTGGCGGAATACTGCTGGTGCCGGGGACCGGACTCGAACCGGCAAGCCGTGAAGCGGCGGATTTTAAGTCCGCTATGTTTACCAATTTCATCACCCCGGCAGGGGCGTCATCGCGCGTGGTCGCGAATTCTACCACTGCGTCGCAAGCACCCCAAAAACCGCGCATTCGCCGCCAGACAGGCGGATCGTCGCTGCCCTCCCCGCTCGCTTTCAACCTCTCGCAACAGTCATCCCCAAGTCACAAACGTTCACGATAATCCGCTCACCGAAAACGTTTACAACGGAACGGCAACGATGACGCCGACCATCAAGGATGTCGCCGCCCACGCGGGCTTTTCCATCGCCACGGTCTCGCGCGCGCTTAATGCGCCGCACACCGTGAACCCCGTCACGCTCGACAAGGTGCGGCAATCGATCGACGCGCTGAACTTCCGTCCGAGCCCGCTCGGCCGGCAGTTGCGCGGCGAACGCTCGCGCCTCATTGGCGTGATCCTGCCGACGCTCGCCAATCCGGTGTTCGCCGAATGCCTGCAAGGCATCGACGATCTCGCGTCCGCGCAAGGCTACCGGCTGATGCTGATGACCACGCAGTACGACGTCGAGCGCGAACGTCACGCGATCGAAACGCTGCGCGAGCATCGCGTCGAAGGTCTGATCCTGACCGTCGCCGATGCCGACACGCATCCGCTGCTCGACGAACTCGACCGCGCGGGCCTGCTCTACGTGCTGATGCATAACGACACGGTGCGGCGTCCGTCGGTATCGGTCGACAATCGCCTCGCCGCATACGACGGCGTGCGCCGTCTGATCGCGCACGGCCATCGCCGCATCCTGATGCTGGCCGGCTCGTTCGCCGCGTCGGACCGCGCGCGTCAGCGGCATCTCGGCTATACGCAGGCGATGCAGCAGGCCGGGCTCACGCCCGCGCCCGCGCTCGAAGTCGATTTCAATGCGGAAGAACTGGCGCCGTCCGTGCTCGCGCATCTGACCCACGGCGCGAACCGCCCAACCGCGCTCTTTTGCAGCAACGATCTGCTCGCGATGGTCGTGATGCGCGGGCTGCGTCGCGCGCGTCTGAAGATTCCGCAGGACATGTCGATTCTCGGCTTCGATGGCCTCGCGATGAGCGAACTGCTGTCGCCGCCGCTCGCCACCATCTGCGCGCCGAATCGCGACATCGGCTGCGCGGCCTGGCAGCGGCTGCGCGCGCGCATCGGCGGCGATTACGACGCGTGCGGCGAGACCTCGCTTGCGTTGACGTTGCCGCACAGCGTGCGCGAAGGCGAGACGATCGCGGCACTTGCGGATCGCCTCGACATGTCATCGGCTAACGGCATCGCGCCGGCTGCGGAAAAACCTTGCGCATGAAGCCATGCGGCCGCACGCATGTATGCATGCACGGATGCATCAGCGCATGCGCGGCGCGAGCGGCGACACGTTCTACATGAAACATATGAGCCGCACGAACGTCATGCGGCGCGATACCGACGCTACACATAAATCAGGTACGCAAGTACGACGCACGCGAAATACACAAAGCACACGAAACTCAACGGGCATCTGAAACGTAACCCCAATCGCACGCGCTACCCGAATCACGCCGACAACCCAGTCAACTCCAAACCACCACCCGCCCTTTTCCTTACCTGGAGACCCGCAGTGATCCGCTCAACCCCACGCCTGGCATCTTCGCTAAAACCACTCTGGCAAAAACTCACGCTCGCCGCGGCAACCGTGCTGCCGGCCGGCCTGATCGTCGCGGGCGCCGCGTTCGCGACGCTCGCGCCGCAAGCCGCGCACGCCGACGAAACCGCGATCTGCTACAACTGCCCGCCCGAATGGGCCGACTGGGCGAGCCAGATCAAGGCGATCCAGCAGAAGACCGGTATTCGCGTGCCGTTCGACAACAAGAACTCGGGCCAGGCGATCGCGCAGATGATGGCCGAGCAGAAGAGCCCGGTCGCGGACGTCGTCTATCTCGGCGTGTCGTCGGCGTTCCAGGCGAAGGACAAGGGTGTGATCCAGCCGTACAAGCCCGCGCACTGGAACGACATCCCCGCTGATCTGAAGGACCCGCAGGGCTACTGGTTCACGATCCATTCGGGCACGCTCGGCTTCTTCGTCAACAAGGATGCGCTCGAAGGCAAGCCGGTGCCGCGTTCATGGGCTGATCTGCTGAAGCCCGAATACAAAGGGATGATCGGCTACCTCGATCCGTCGAGCGCGTTCGTCGGTTATGCGGGCGCGGTCGCGGTGAATCAGGCACTCGGCGGCACGCTCGATAACTTCGAACCGGGCCTCGACTGGTTCAGGAAGCTGAAGGCCAACGCGCCGATCGTGCCGAAGCAGACCGCGTACGCGCGCGTGCTGTCCGGTGAAATTCCGATCCTGCTCGACTACGATTTCGACGCCTATCGCGCGAAATACAAGGATCATGCAAACGTCGAATTCGTGATTCCGCAGGAAGGCACGATCTCGGTGCCGTACGTGATGAGCCTCGTGAAGGGCGCGCCGCACGAAGCGAACGGCAAGAAGGTGCTCGATTTCGTGCTGTCCGACGAAGGCCAGAAGCTGTGGGCGGAAGCGTATCTGCGGCCGGTGCGCGCGAGCGCGATGAGCCCGGACATCGCCGCGAAATTCCTGCCCGCGAGCGACTATGCGCGCGCCAAGGCAGTCGACTTCGCGAAGATGGCGGACAAGCAATCGGCCTTCGGCGAGCGCTATCTTCAGGTGATGCATTGAACGACGTCACGTTCCCGCTGCGCTGGCGTATCGCATTACTCGCGCCGGCGCTGGCGGTGTTCATCGCGTTCTGGCTGCTGCCGATGGGTGCGCTCGCGCAGCTGTCGGCCGACGGTCACGCGTTGTCGACCTATCGCGCGATGCTGACCAATCCGCGCTATATGTCGAGCCTCGGCGCGACCGTCGTGCTGTCGGCGGCGGTCACCGCGGCCACGCTGGTGTTGTCGGTGATCGCGGGGCTGCTGCTCGCGCGCCGCGAGTTCGCGTTAAAGCGCACGCTGCTCGCGCTGCTGACGTTTCCGCTCGCATTTCCGGGCGTGGTGGTCGGCTTCATGGTGATCATGCTCGCCGGACGGCAGGGGTTGATCGGCGCGCTGTCGCTGAAACTCACCGGCGATCGCTGGGTGTTCGCGTATTCGATGAGCGGACTCTTTCTCGGCTACCTGTATTTCTCGATTCCGCGTGTGATCGTCACCGTGATGGCGTCGGCGACCAAGCTCGATGCTTCGCTCGAAGAAGCCGCGCGTTCGCTCGGCGCATCGCCGTGGCGGATCATGCGCGACATCGTGCTGCCCGCGCTATCGCCAGGGCTGATCGCAGCGGGCGCGGTGTGCTTCGCGACCGCGATGGGCGCATTCGGCACCGCGTTCACGCTCGCCACCGACATCGACGTGCTGCCGATGACCATCTACACCGAGTTCACGCTGAACGCGAACATGGTGACGGCCGCGGGTCTGTCGATCGTGCTCGGCATCGTCACGTGGGCGGTGCTCGCGCTGGCGCGCAGCGCGAGCGGCTCCGCCGTGGCGGCCAGCGCATGAGTGCCGCGTCGCGCGGTTCGGACACCGGCAAGCAGAACGACACTCGCTCCATGAACTCGATCACTGGCTCTTCATCGCCCTCCTCGCCCTCTTCACCTTCACAACCGGCGGCAGGCCCGCGCGCGCGGCGCGCATGGCCGTCAACGCGCGCGTGGCTCGCGGCCGGTCAATGGCTCGTCACGCTGCTGTTGTGCGCGTTCCTGATCGTGCCGGTCGTGATGTCGATCGTGGCGGGGCTGACGGTCAACTACTTCAAGGGCGTATCGAGCGGCCTCACGCTGCGCTGGCTGATCGACGTGTGGACGCAGTATCACGACTCGGTGTGGCTGTCGCTCGAAGTCGCGGCGATTACGCTCGTCATCACGCTGCTGACCGGCGTGCCCGCCGGCTACGTACTCGCGCGCAGCAAGACGCGTTTCGCGCGCCTCGTCGAGGAGTTTCTCGTGCTGCCGATCGCGCTGCCCGGCCTCGCATCGGCGCTCGCGCTGCTGGTGATCTACGGCGGCTTCACCGCGTTCCGGATGAGCTCGATGTTTATCGTGGTCGGCCATGTGGTGTTCACGCTGCCGTTCATGGTGCGCGCGGTCGCGGCAGTCTGCGCGAGCAGCGATCTGCGCACGCTCGAAGAAGGCGCAGCGAGCCTCGGCGCGAGCTTCTTCACGCGCTTCATCACGATCGTGCTGCCGAACGCACGGCCCGGCATCGTCGCGGGGGCGCTCGCGGTGCTGACGCTGTCGATCGGCGAATTCAACCTGACGTGGATGCTGCACACGCCCGATACGAAGACGCTGCCGGTCGGTCTCGCCGACACCTATGCGTCGATGCGCATCGAGATCGGCAGCGCGTACACGATCCTGTTTTTCATCATGACGATGCCGCTGCTCGTCGCGATGCAATGGCTCGGCGTCGACGCGACCGGCCAGCGCAGCGCGTCGAAAAAGGCCGCCCCTTCCACGACCTCCGACGACACGCGATGAAACTGACTTCGGTGCCCATCACGCTCACGCAGTGCGCGAAGACGTTTCGCGGCACGCGCGTACTCGAACCGCTCGACCTCGCGATCGGCGCGGGCGAAACGCTGGTGCTGCTCGGGCCATCCGGCTGCGGCAAGACGACGACGCTGCGGCTGATCGCCGGCCTCGAAACACCGGACGCGGGTGGCCGCATCGCATTCGGCGACGACGACGTGACCGCGCTGCCGATCGAAAAGCGCGCGGTCGGCATGGTGTTCCAGAGCTATGCACTGTTTCCGAATCTGACGGTGCGCGGCAACATCGGTTACGGACTTAAAATCCGCCGCACGCCGGCCGCGCTCGCGCGCCAGCGCGTCGACGAACTGCTCGGCATGATGCGGCTCACCGCGCACGCGGACAAACCGATCGATCAACTGTCGGGCGGCCAGCGGCAACGCGTGGCGCTGGCGCGCGCGCTCGCGGTGCAGCCGCGGGTGCTGCTGCTCGACGAACCGCTGACCGCGCTCGATGCGCGTCTGCGCGATACGCTGCGCGGCGAAATGAATGCGCTGTTGCGCGAGCTTGGCATCACGACTGTCTACGTGACGCACGATCAGGCCGAGGCGATGGAACTGGGCGACCGCATCGTCGTGATGAGCGCGGGGCGCATCGAGCAGATCGGCTCGCCGCGCGACATCTACTATCGGCCAGCGAATCGCACGGTCGCGCAGTTCGTCGGCACGATCAACCGGCTCGCGGGCGAGCGGCGCGACGGCATGCTGACGACGACCGGCGGCGCGGTGCCGTTGCCCGCACATGGCGCTATGCATGCAGCGGCAAACACCGCGGCAAGCACCGCGGCCGACGGCCCGCACGAGATCTTCTTCCGCCCCGAAGACGCACGGCTCACCGACCCCGCGAGCGCGCAGTTGCGCGGTCAGATCGAAAGCACCGCGTTTCTCGGCGAACGCACCCGTCTGACGATCGGCGGCGCGGCGCCGGAGCCGCTCGTCGTCGACGTCGCGGGCCGGATCGAACTGGCACGTGGTACGGCGGTCGGCATCTCGATCGAGCAAGACGCGCTCATTGCACTATCTTAGTAAGAACAGCAGCGCCGGCTCCCGGCGCTTATGCCTCCCCCAAAGGACTTCCCATGCTGCTGGCTCAAATTAGCGACCTGCATATCAAGCGGCCCGGCGTGCTCGCCTATCGCCGCGTCGATACCGCCGCCTATCTCGCGCGCTGCGTCGCCGCGCTCAATGCGCTGGTGCCGCGCCCGGACGCGGTGATCATGACCGGCGACCTCGTCGATCAGGGCGACCCGCAACAGTACGAACATCTGAAAGCACTGCTCGCGCCGCTCGATATCCCCTACTTCCCGATGGTCGGCAATCACGACGCACGCGACGCATTGCGCGCGACCTTTGCCGAACGCACGGAATTGCAGGGCGACAGCGAGTTCGTGCAATACGCGTTCGACGTAGGTCCGCTGCGCGTAATCGCGCTCGATTCGCTGATCCCCGGCGCAAGCGGCGGCACGCTGTGCGATACGCGCCTCGCGTGGCTCGCGCAGCAGCTCGACGCGGCGCGCGGCAAGCCGGTCGTGGTCGCGCTGCATCATCCGCCGTTCGTCAGTGGCGTCGGCCATATGGATGAGATACGTCTCGACCCAGCGGCGTCGGACAAACTTGCGGCGCTGATCAGCGCGCATCCGAACGTCGAACGGGTGATCTGCGGACATGTGCACCGCTCGATGTTCATGCGCTTCGGCGGCACGATCGCAAGCGCGATTCCGGCGCCCGCGCATCAGGTCGCGCTCGACCTGCGCGACGATGCGCCGTCGGAATTCGTGATGGAGCCGCCCGCATACGCGTTGCATCGCTACGATCCGGCGACGGGCATCGTCACGCATCTGGCCTATGTTGACGCGGCAGACGGTCCGTATCCTTTTTATGACGATGATGGGTTGATCGACTGACGGGAATGGCCCGGCTGTCGGGCCTCGCCGTGAAAGGAGAATGGCAGGGTTGCGCCGCAGCGCGCGAACCTGCAAGAACCGCCTTGCTCCGGTATGATCGGCACGCTTGAGGACCGCGCATGGGCCGGTCCGACGATCCCATCTGTCATGTCCACTTCCGACGCTTCCTCTTCCGCGACCTCCAACCGGTCGTTGCGCGGCCTGCTACTGCTGCTCGCGACGATCGCCGGCGTGACGGTCGCGAACATCTATTACAACCAGCCGCTGCTCGATAGCTTCCGTCAGTCGTTTCCGGCCGGCGCGTCGTGGGTCGGCGCGGTACCGACCGTCACGCAGCTCGGCTACGCGGCCGGCATGCTGCTGCTCGCGCCGCTCGGCGACCGCTTCGACCGGCGTCTGCTGATCCTGCTGCAGATCGCCGGCCTGTGCGTCGCGCTGATTGTCGCGGCAGCGGCACCGACGATCTCCGTGCTGATCGTTGCGAGTCTTGCGATCGGTGTGCTGTCGACGATCGCGCAACAGGCCGTGCCGTTCTCGGCCGAACTCGCGCCACCCGCCGAGCGCGGTCACGCGGTCGGCACCGTGATGAGCGGGTTGCTGCTCGGCATTCTGCTCGCGCGGACCGCGGCGGGCATCGTCGCTCAATACTTCGGCTGGCGCGCGGTGTTCGGCGTGTCGGTTGTCGCGCTGCTCGTGCTGGCGGTCGTCATCATCTTGCGCTTGCCGAAAAGCAAGCCGACCTCGTCGTTGCCGTACGGCAAGCTGCTCGTGTCGATGTGGCATCTGGTCGTCGAGCATCGTGTGCTGCGTGAGGCATCGCTGGTGGGCGCGGCGATGTTTGCCGCGTTTAGCATTTTCTGGTCGGTGCTTGCGTTGTTGCTTGCGGGTGCGCCGTTTCATTTGGGGCCGCAGGCGGCTGGGTTGTTCGGCATCGTCGGCGCGGCTGGGGCGATGGCTGCGCCGCTTGCCGGGAAGTTTGCGGATCGGCGCGGGCCGCGCTCAATCATTACCTTGTCGCTCGCGCTCGTTGCGATTTCGTTTGTGATTTTTGGGCTGTCGGGGAAGAGTATTGTCGGGTTGGTGATCGGGGTGATTATTCTCGATGTCGGGGTGCAGGCTGCGCAGATTTCTAATCAGTCGCGGATTTATGCGCTGAAGCCTGATGCTCGGAGTCGCGTGAATACTGTTTATATGGTTACGTATTTTATTGGCGGGGCGCTAGGGTCGGGGGTTGGGGCTGTGGTTTGGCCGCTGTTTGGGTGGGCTGGGGTTAGTGTTGCCGGCGTCGTGTTTGCCGGGCTCGGCGCGTGGATTCATTTGCAGAGGGCGGCGCGGGCGGCGCAATAAACCCGCTTGTCGAGCGCGGCTTCAGCATTCGGGTAGCGCGTTCACGCGCCGTCGCGACGCCCTTGCGCATACTCGTGCAGAGCGTCGAGGACGCGGTCGAATTCGAATGATTTGTCGTAGAAGTGGCGGATGCCATATTGCTCGCAGCGCTCGCGGTAGGCAGGCAGTGCGTGATTCGTTAACACCGCCGCGAACATCGATTCGATCAATCCCTCGCGTTGCAGGTACGCGAGCACCGGGACGCCTGAGCCCTGTTTTAGTTGCAGGTCGACGATTACCGCGTCGAAGGGTTCGTCGCCCAGCAGGGCGATCGCCTGGTCCGCTGAGTCGGCGTAGGCGGCTACGCGTAGCAGGCCGGACGAATCGATTTCTTCCATCAGGCTGCGGCGGATCAGCGGCGAATCCTCGATCAGCAGCACGCGCAACGGCGCGCGGCGGGCTGATTCGGCAACGGGGTTCGGAACGCTCTTCATCGGAATGTCTCGGTCATCCGTCATTCGATCAGGCCGTTCTTGATCGCGTAATAGGTGAGGTCCGCGTTGTTCGCGACGCGCATTTTCTCCAGCACGCGCGCGCGGTATGTGCTCACGGTCTTCACCGACAGATGCAATTCCTCGGCGATCTCGGTCGGCAACTGGCCGGCCGCGAGTTTGCAAAAGATCTGGAATTCGCGCTCCGATAACGCTTCGTGCGGGCGCCCCGCCGCAGGCTTGTCGAGATTGTCGGCGAGCGCATCGGCGACCGCCTCCGACAGATAGCGATGCCCGCGCGCAACCGAGCGGATTGCTCGCACGATCTCCTCCGGCTCGCAGTCCTTGTTCAGATAACCGTTCGCGCCCGCGCGCAGCAGGTTGATCGCGTACTGGCTTTCCGGATAGCCAGACAGAATCAGCACGCCCTGCTCGGGGCGCAGCTGTTTGATCACACGCAATGTGTCGATGCCGTTCTTGTCCGGCATCGCGATATCCAGCAGCACGACGTCGAACGCCTGTTCGCGCACGAGCCCGATCGCTTCCTCGCCGGTCGCGGCCTCGGCGGCCACGCACATGTCGGGCTCGTCGGCGACGAACTGTCTGAAACCGCCTCGGACGATCGCGTGATCGTCAGCTATCAGCACTCGAATCATCGGTTGGGTTGTCCGTGCAAAGGCAGCGCGGCATGGCGCCGAAGCACACATTGTAGTGGCGCGGGCGCGGGTCCGGCGGGAATGCCGCAATGGGTGCTCGCATAACCGCGCACCTGAGCACCCCCGGCGCGCAGCCATGCTCATTCGAACCGCGCCCGTCGCCGGTGCGCCCCGCTGACTTCATCGCCTCACTTCATCGCCTCATGCGCGCCGCGCGCGGGTCATTCGCGTCCTTCGAGCAGATCGGCCATATCGTCCGCATGCTCCTCCTCGACCGCGAGGATCTCTTCGAACAGCCGCCGCGTGGTCACGTCCTTGTCGCCGAGATAGCGAACGATCTCGCGATACGTATCGATCGCGATGCGCTCGGCAACCAGGTTCTCGCGGATCATGTCGGTCAGATCGCGGCCTTCCTTGTATTCCGAATGCGCGCGCGTCTTGATGCCGTCTGGCGCGAAATCGGGCTCACCGCCGAGCTGCACGATACGCTCGGCGATGCGGTCCGCGTGTTCCTGTTCCTCGGTCGCATGCTCGGCAAACTCGGTGGCGACCGCCTCCGAATTGATGCCCTTCGCCATGAAGAAATGGCGTTTGTAGCGCAGCGTGCAGACGATTTCGGTCGCCAGCGCGTCGTTGAGCAGCTTGAGCACCGTGTCGCGATTCGCGCCGTAGGTCGGCGTGACCGGACCGTCAGACATATGCTTTCTCGCGTCCTCGCGGATCTTTTTGATGTCCATCACGAATGTGTCGCCAGATTGCTTCGTCATCGAACTTCTCCTTTATCCGGTATGGGGGAATTGGGCATCCGCATGAATCGCGCCTGATGCACCGGCAACGCAATACAGCGCTTATTGCGAACCAGGCGAGCTCGCAAAGAACTCATTGAGAACTGAGCGAACTCGCGGGCCAGGCGCCTCAGCGCGTCAACCGCAACAGAGCGCCCGGGTTCGCGCGCCTTTCTTTGTTTATCGGCTACACCGATTTGCGTACGCCGTATGTATTCCAGGCGTACGCATTCGCGCGGCTAGGTTCGGAACACGCCGAGCAGCAACGTGACCACGAACACGACCAGAAAGATATAGAACAGGATCTTCGCGATTTCAGCCGCGCCCGCCGCAATGCCGGTAAAGCCGAACACGGCGGCGATGATCGCAATCACGAAGAAGACGATGGCATAGTGAAGCATGGCGATTCTCCCTTTTGTTGGTATCGGCTATCGGCAAACCGCTCGCCCGCCATCGAGACGACGCACGCGCGGCCTGCCCCACGCCAACGAACGCTAATCGATCAAACGCTAATCGATCATTTTCTTGGTGACGATGAAGCCCAGCACGAGGAACACCACGCACAGCACGACGAACACGAAGAACAGGAACTTCGCGATCGCCGCCGCGCCGGCCGCGATGCCGGTAAAGCCGAGCAGACCGGCGATCACTGCGACGACGGCGAACAACAGTGCCCACTTCAACATGATGGCGACCTCCGAAACATTGAATGAACGATCAGGTCCATGCTATCGATGAGGGTCGGCGCGCGCATTCCGACGCTCGCCGTTTTTCGTGTGAGAATCCGCTTACATTGGATTACGACCGCGTTACGCGGCGCACGTGATACCGATGATCGAGACCGAGGGAGTCGAACGTGTCGAAACCGCAGAACCTGCAGCAAGCCGACCATCCGCACGCCGCGACGCGGCTCGCCGAGTGGATGCGCAACCGCAGCTGGGCGATCGCGATGACGGTGGCGATCGTCATCACCGTGGGCGGCCTCGTGATTCTCGAGACCGCGCGCCAACGCATCACCGCCGAATACGAAACCGCGCTCGAAGCGCGCGGCGTGACCGTGCAGCTGAGCACGCTCGCGAGCGAACTATCGCGCCTTGGCGCGCAGCAAAACGCGTTTCTTCTGACGAAGGACGATGCGCGCGCCCATGCGTTCTGCGCGAGCGCCGCGCGCATCCGCGAAAGCACCCGGCAACTGGAGCAGTTTTATCGCGGCGGCCGCGCCGACAGCGCGGAGCTTGCGAGCTTCACGCAGATTCTCGCGCTGATCGACGCGCGTATCGGCGCGGGCGTCGCCGCATTGCAGCACGCGGCACCCCATCCGCTCGATCTCAGCGCATGCGGCAACGCCGCCCATCTCGATGCGGCCGATGCGTCGCTGATCGACAGCACGCTCACGCTGCTGCGCGACAACGAAGAGCGCCGCGCGCAGCATGCGCTCGCCGCGAGCCGCGCCGATCAGCGGCTCTCCACGTTGTGCGCGGCGGGATTGTCGGCGTTGAACATCGTGTTGTTCATTCTGCTGTTTCGCAATCTCGGCATCCAGATCGACCGGCAGGCGCGCGCGCAACGTCAACTGATTACGCAGCAGGAAGAACTCGACCAGCTCGTCAACGAACGCACCCGTCAGCTCGAAGCGCTCGGCTGGCATCTGCAGGCGGTCAGCGAAAACGAGAAGACCCAGCTCGCACGCGAACTGCACGACGAACTCGGCGCGATTCTGACCGCGTGCCGGATGGACGTTGCGTGGGCGCGCCGCAAACTGAAGGACAGCGACCCTGATCTCGCCGACAAGCTCAAGCGCGTGCTCGCGAATCTCGATCAGGGCATCGCGCTGAAGCGCCGCATCATCGAGGACATGCGGCCGACCGTGCTGGCCAATTTCGGTCTCGTGACCGCGCTGCGCACGCTCGCCGACGAAGCCGCGCAGCGCAACAACTGGGCGCTCGAATTGCATCTGCCCGCCGACGATATCCAGCTCGACGAGCAGACCGAAATCGCGCTCTTTCGCGTCGCCCAGGAATCGCTGACGAACGCGGCGAAGTATGCGCGCGCGTCGAAAGTATCGATTGCATTGCGGGTCGACGATGGCGAGGTCGCGCTGCATATCGCCGATAACGGCGTCGGCATCATGCCCGCCGATCTGAAGCGCACGCATACGCATGGCCTGCTCGGCATGCGCCAGCGCGTCGCCGCGCATGGCGGGCGCTTCGACATCCGCCGCGGCACGCACAACGGCACCGACATCGACGTCGTGATGCCGAGCGTCAGCACCGCGACGCCGTCGGTCGACTTGCCGGCGTCGCCGTTGGCGCCGGCAACATCACCGGCCACACCGCCCGCCGCGGCACCGTCGGTGTCATCGCAAAGCCCCGTGTAGCAAGGCCCCACGGCATCCGTCGAAATACCTTGTAGGACTGCGCCGACGCAAACACCGGAGCACGCCTACAACAAAATCGCTATGCGGCCGACAGCGCGGCCCCCGCCCTTTTTTTACCATGCAATCAGGCCGGTTCGAAACCTCGATACCGGATCGAGACCTGAACGACTGGCACGCCCCGGTCGGACGACATCAACTGATGCATTCTCGACAAGGAGAACTTTCATGACTCGACTGATCGCTTTACTGGTGCTTGCGGGAACGGTAATGCTGGCCGCCGGTTGCAACACGATGGCGGGAGCCGGCGAAGACATCTCGAAGGGCGGCAACGCCATCACGAACTCGGCTGAAAAGAACAAATAAAAGCTGACACGCACATGGCATCTTGAAGGCCCGTCGCGGGATCTCCGCGACGGGCTTTTTGTCGTCTTTTTTTGTCGTTCGCTTCTGATTGCCAGCAGTGCTAGCGCGCGTTATCCGCGCCCATAAAAACGAAACGGCGATCCACTCGCGTGGATCGCCGCGTCGCCCTCCGCTGCAGTGCGTAGCCCGCAGTTTGTTATCTCAATCCCAATCGCAATCACGAGCGCGTGCGCTGATACACGCACGCGCAGCCACAGCCTGCTATTCGCGCCGCGTCATTGACCGGTCAGCGTATTCGACAGTTCGACGCTCGGCGTGCTCGTGTTGCCGTTCTGCGCGATCAGCAGATGAATCTGCCCCGGCAGAAGCTGGGTGATCGCACCGCCGATCGGCACCGACGTGATCAACCAGTCGGCGTTGTTCGACAGCGAGAATGCCGCCGACTGGAAGATCGGCGTCTTGCTGCCGGCCGCGGTCGCGATCAGCACGTACTGGCCGCCCGATACGTAGATCGAATCCTGGCCGCTCGGCGGCACCGCATTCTTGAACGACACGCCGGCGATCGTCGGCGACACGGAGGCGATGCTGGTCGAGTTCGCCTGCACCAGATACAGGTCGAGATTGGTCGCGTTCGCCGATGCATTGAAGCCACGCAGCCGCGCGCTATTGGTCAGCAGTCCCTTGTCGAACGGATCGTCGATCAGGCCGATATCGGGCGCGGCCAGTCCAGGCAGCGCGAGCACCGTGTACTCGTGACCTTTCGCGGCATCGGGGAACGTGCCGCTCGCGAGCGCAGTCTTGGTGCCGGTTGCCGCATACGCGACGCTCGTCGAGCCGGTGTTGATGTTGGTCAGATTCGTGACGCCCTTATAGGAGATGTTGGTCTGCCCGGAAGGCGCGGTCCCGTTGACGAGGAAATCCACCGCGGGTCCGCTCGGAATGGCGTGAATGAAATGGATCTCGGGATTGGTCAGCCCAAGCTCTTTGCCGGCGTCGTCGGAGCCACCGCCGCATGCGCTCAGAATCGATGCAACGGCAACGACCGCCGTCATGGTTCGGATCATTTTCATTGTGTTCACCTGTCTCTATGTTGGGCTCTCAACCCATCGCCCATTGATATGCGGGCTTCCGCCGCGACCCGCGCGGACACCCCCTCCCATCCGCCCGATACGGCACGCCGATGATTCGAGTGGCGCAAGCCGAACCGATGTGGACGCTCGCAATGAGCAATGCGTGTGCCGCGAGGGTCGGAGCGACATATGCGCGCCGACAGGCACGCCGAACGACAACGCTTCGCGCGGATTTAGAATTTTTCCTCGGCGCTGCCGCACACCGCGCGGTGTATCGTTCGGGCGGCTCCCTTCCTTACACGGTCTGCTGAATGTCTTACCAACACTTACTCGCCGAACTCGACCTGGGCTTCACGAAGCTCTCCAACCGCGTCGTGATGGGTTCGATGCATACCGGCATGGAAGACCGCTTCTGGCATTACCCGCAACTCGCCGCGTACTTTCGCGAGCGCGCCAAAGGCGGTGTCGGGCTGATCATCACCGGCGGCATTTCGCCGAATCGTCAGGGCTGGCTGCTGCCGTTCGGCGGCACGCTGAACTCGGTGTTCGACCTGCGCAATCACCGGCTGCTGACCGAGGCCGTACATGCCGAGGGCGGCAAGATCGCGCTGCAGATCCTGCATGCGGGCCGCTATGGTTATCAGCCATTCGTCGTCTCCGCTTCCGCGCTGAAGTCGCCGATCTCGAAGTTCAAGCCGCGCGCGTTGAGCGTTGCCGGCATCGACAGGACCGTGCGCGATTACGCGCGCTGCGCGCGACTCGCGCAACGCGCCGGCTATGACGGCATCGAGATCATGGGCAGCGAAGGCTATCTGCTGAACCAGTTCCTGTGTCCGCGCACGAATCAACGCACCGACCGCTACGGCGGCAGTCTCGAGAACCGCATGCGGCTCGCGCGCGAGATCGTCGAACGGGTGCGCGCGATGTGCGGCGAACGCTTCATCGTCGTGTACCGGCTGTCGCTGATCGATCTGGTCGAAGGCGGCAATACGTGGGACGAAACCGTGCAGGTCGCGAGAGCGCTCGAAGCGGCCGGCGTGACGATGTTCAATACCGGCATCGGCTGGCACGAGGCACGTGTGCCGACCATCGTGACCTCGGTGCCGCGCGCGGCGTTCGCGTCACTGACCGCGCGTCTGAAGGCCGCGGTCAGCGTGCCGGTGATCGCGTCGAACCGGATCAACACGCCGGAGATCGGCGAAGCCTTGATCGCCGACGGCGCGGCGGACCTCGTCTCGATGGCGAGGCCGCTGCTCGCCGATCCCGAGTTCGTGCTGAAGACCGCCGAAGGCCGCGCGCACGAGATCAACACCTGTATCGCGTGCAACCAGGCGTGCCTCGATCACACGTTCCGCAATCAGCGCGCGAGTTGCCTCGTGAATCCGCGCGCGGGCCGCGAAACCGAATTGATCTACCGACCACTCGCGACTTCCGAGGCCGTGCGTTCGATCGCGGTGGTCGGTGCCGGGCCGGCCGGATTATCGGCGGCGGCGGTGGCCGCCTCGCGCGGGCATCGCGTGACGCTGTTCGAAGCGAGCGACCGGCTCGGCGGCCAGTTCAATCTCGCGATGCGCGTGCCGGGCAAGGAAGAGTTCAGCGAAACGATCCGCTATTTCGCGAGCCAGTTGCAGCGCCATCATGTCGACGTGCGGCTCGGCACGCGGGTCGATGCGGCGCTGCTCGCCGCGGGCGGCTACGACGACGTGATCGTCGCGACCGGCATCGTGCCGCGACGGCCGGCGATCGCCGGCATCGACGGGGCCAACGTGCTGTCGTACGTGGACGTGCTGCGCGGCGCCCCGGTCGGCGAGAGGGTCGCGGTGATCGGCGCGGGCGGCATCGGCTTCGACGTCAGCGAGTTCTTGCTGCATCGCGCGGGCGACCCGCTGCCGGTGCCGCGCGATACGTGGCTCGATGAATGGGGTGTCGATCTCGCGGTGCGCGAGCGCGGCGGTCTGAAGCCGGCTGCCGCGGCAAGGCCCGCGCGGCAGATCTGGCTATTGCAGCGCAAAGCCGGCAAGCTCGGCGCCGGGCTCGGCAAGACCTCGGGCTGGGTGCATCGCGCGACGCTCGTGAGAAACGGTGTTCAGATGCTGGCCGGCGTCGAGTACCGGGAGATCAGCGCGCGGGGTTTGCGGATCGCGCGCGACGGTGCCGACGAATGGCTCGACGTCGATACGATCGTCATCTGCGCAGGGCAGGAATCGCTACGTGAGCTGCTGCCCTCCGCGGCCGATGGAGCCCATGGTCAACGCAACGATGGTCCGCGTTTTCATGTGATCGGCGGCGCGAAGCTCGCGACTGAACTCGATGCGAAGCGTGCGATTCGCGAGGGCGCGGAGCTGGCGGCGGCGCTTTGAAGCGCTACCCCAAGGCTCCGGGGCCACGCGTCACCACACGTCACGCGCCGTGCTTTTTCCGGTAATCGAACCAGAAAGACAGCCCCACGCTGGTCAGAATCACGATCGTCGCGACCACCGTGTAACGCGTGACCGCCTCGCCGAGCAGCAACGCGCCGAGCACGACCGCGACCACCGGATTCACATACATGCAACTGCTCGCGATGATCGGACTGGTGTGGCGAATCAGGTAGCCGTATGCGACATACGCGGCCACCGTGCCGATCAGCATCAGATAGACGAATGCGACGATCGGCAGGAAATGCAGCGTGAGCATCCGTTCGCCCGACACCCACGCGACCAGCGTCGAGATCGCGCCGCCGAGGCCGATCTGTAGCGCGGTGGACAGAAACAGGTCCGACGGCAGCTTCAGTTGTCCGGCCAGATGCGCGCCGCCGGCCCAGAACAGCGCGCCGCACAGAATCGCGAGACTGCCGCCCGCCGAACCGGGCGCGCTGTCGCCGTGACTCAGAATCACGATACCGACGAGCCCGAGGCCCACCGCGAACCATTCGCCGCGGCCGATCTTGCGACCGGCGACAGCCGCGATCACGGTCGCGAACAGCGGTACGGTCGCGACCATCACCGCTGCTGTACCGGTGCCGACCGTGCGCATCCCGTACGCGAGCATGCCGCTCGACAGACCGACGAGCATCGTGCCGACCAGTCCCGCGTTACGGATTTCGGCGAAGCTCGGCGGGATCGGCTTGCGGCGCACCGCGAACACGAACAGACCGATACCCGCGAACAGATTGCGCAGACCGGACAGCAGCAACGGCGGAAACGAGCCGAGCGCGACATGGATCGTCAGATAGGTCGAGCCCCACACCAGATAAACGACGGCGAGCGCGAGCGCAATCTGCCCGTTGCGCGACTGCGGCAAACGGATCGGCCACGCGCGCGAAGAAAAGCCTGGGCGTTGCAGCGACATGGGTTCAGCGTGGCCGTGCCGGGCAGCGTGCCGCGACTGCGCTGAAGACGGTCGAACGAACCGGCGCACGCCACGGCGGCGATGCGGTTCGATTGGCGGAACTGACGGGCATGTGGGGGAAGCGGAAAGACGATAGACGGCCGGGAAAGGCCAACGCAGGAGCACCGCATTATGCAGTAAGCGCCCCGCGCATCGCTCGGGAGAATCGTAACTTTTGGCGTGCCTGCAACAGAAAAGCCGGGGAAGCCCCGGCTTTTCGCTTACTTCGAACTACGCGACTAATTCGGCCGGGGCACGGCGTCGCCTTGCCCCGGTGAAATCCGCGCGAATCGTTCAGGACCCGCGCTCAGGACCTGCGCTCAGGACCTCAGTTCGCCATCGCGCCCGACGCCTCGTGCTTCATGCCCATCGCGCCGCCCTTCTTCATCGAATCGTGCTTCATCGCGTCCTTTTTCATGCCGTCCTTCGACATGCTGTCTTTGGACATCGAATCTTTCGCCATGCTGTTCTTCGACATCGCGTCGTTGGACATCGCGCCGCTCGCCTGCGCGAAAGCGGTGCCGGCGCCCGTCAGCAGCGCAACAGTCGTGATAGTGGCGATTGCAATCTTTTTCATGGGATGACTCCGTAGTAGGTAGATCGATCAAAAACCGGCCAGCGCCGGCGTATTTCCGAAGCCGCTGCCGCGAGCGTTCGCGGGCGCCGCGTGCATCGCACAACCTGCACGCGCGCCGCTACCGCGCGCGTCAGGAGCCTCCGAACCAGTTGTAGCCCTGGTCGACCCAATAGCCGCCAGGGTAGGTGTTGGTGACGAATATCTCGACGATGTGCTTCGGATTCTTGTAGCCGAGCTTGGTCGGCATGCGCAGCTTCATCGGGTAGCCGTATTGCGCCGGCAGAAGCTTGCCGTCGTACGAAAACGTCAACAGTGTTTGCGGATGCAGCGCGGTCGGCATATCGATGCTTTCGTAGTAGTCGTCCGCGCATTTGAAGCCGACGTATTTCGCTGTCGTGTCCGCGCCGACGCGTCGCAGAAAATCGCTGAACGGCGTGCCGCCCCAGCGGCCGATCGCGCTCCATCCCTCCACGCAGATATGCCGCGTGATCTGCTCCGCGTGCGGCAGCGCGTAAAGCTCGGGCAGCGTCCACACGCGCTGGCCGGTCACGAGACCGCTTACCTTCAGACGGTAGCCGTCACCGTCGACCTGCGGCACCTCGTCGACGCCGTAGAACGCGTTGAACGGGAACGGCCGCGTGATCTGCGCCTCGGTATAGGTCGGCGCAAGCTGCCGAGGGTCGAACAGCGCGGCCTGCGCGCGGTCGTTCAGCCGCGATACGGCGGTCAGGAAGTGATTGACCGACGTGTCGTCGGTCAGCGAGCAACCGGTCAGCATCGACAGTCCGCCGAGCGTCAGCAACTGCTTGCCGAACAGGCGGCGTGACGGCATCGCGAGTTCGCGCCGCGCATCGATCAGGATCGACTCGCGGTCGAGCTTCTGAAGCGCGTTTTGCGCGGGTGGGGCCGCCGGGTCGGCCGGGGGTTGAGCGAGCGGCTTGGTCATGATTCGAGGTCCGTTACGTTAGCGTGTTGCTTCGCTTGAAGGTCGTGAATCGGTATGGGCTCGGCTGCGCGCTCATCGTCCGCGCAGCATCGCGAGCAGCGAGCGCGGCACCAGCGCGACCATCACCAGATGCACGGCGAGAAACGCGGCAAGCAGCGACATCGCGCAGAAGTGGACGACGCGGGCGTTGTCGTAGCCGCCCATCAGTTCGCGCAGCAGCGGAAACTGCACCGATTTCCAGATCGCGAGCCCCGACAGCACCAGCACGATCAGGTCTGCGATCGCGAAGAGGTAGGCGAATTTCTGCACCGCGTTGTAGATGCGCAGATCGTCGTGCGCGAGCTTGCCGCGCAGCGCGGCGACGAAATCGCGCAGCACCGCGGCCGGCGTGAGCGGCCAGAACTTGCGCACGAAACGCCCGCTCGCGAGATTGAGCGCGACGTACACGAGGCCGTTGAACACGAGTAGCCACATCGCCGCGAAATGCCATTGCAGCGCGCCGCCGAGCCAGCCGCCGAGCGTGATCCCAGGCGGAAAGCTGAACGCCGGGAAGATCGGCGACGCGTCGTAGATGCGCCAGCCCGACAGCATCATCACGATCGCCGCGAGCGCGTTGAGCCAATGCGTGATGCGCACCCACCGCGGATGAATGACGCCACGCTGGTTCGGTGCGGCCGGCACGCTGTTGTGCAGTGCATGAGGGGTTGCCATGAGACTCTCGCTGTAATGGGGATCAGGAATGCGGCAGGCCGGATATCGATGGCATTCCGGTCAGTTGCAGGCGGGCAGGTCGGCGGCTTGCAGCACGTCGCCGGTCGCGTCGTTCTCGACGAAGGCCACCACGCCGAAGCGCTTGGCGGGCGCGTGTGCGTTCGCGTCGGTGGGGACGTCGTCGATATGGACGTTCTGACGAATCCGCGCACGGCCCTCGACCAGCGGCACCGGGCCGATCCATTGCCGCACGACGCGCTCGTGATGCAGCGTCGCGCCACGGTTTTCTCCGGCACCCACTTGCGACATCAGCGAGTTCTCGTAGACCGCCAGATAGGCGCTCAACGGCGCCGCAGTGGATGTGGCCTTGCCGTCGAACTGGGCATCGACGCCGAACACGCCCGGCGTTCCCGGTATGCCCGCCAGCCCCGCCGTGGGCGGCGTCAGCGCGAGCGCGATATTCGCCTGCGCCGGCTCGGCGACGAGTTCGTCGATACGGCGCGCGAAGCTGTCGCGTTGCGACCAGTCGCGCAACTCGCGGCCGGCGACGAATACTTCCGGGGTGTAGATCGTGTGCGCGCCCGCGAGATGGGTCAGCGTCTGCTGACGCTCGGTGAAGCGATGCTGCGCAAAGCGATCGGTCCAGCCGAGGCCATCCCAGTAGTCGACATGCAACGCGAGCGGCACGACGCCGGGCGCGGCGCCCGCGCTTTTCCATTGACCGAGCCAGCGGTCCGCGGGCGGGCAGCTATCGCAGCCTTCGCTGCTGTAAAGCTCGACGAGCGCCACGCGATGCGCGGGGCTGCGGGCGGTGCAAAGGTGCTCGGCGGCGTTGGCGGCGACGCTGCTGAAGCTGAGCAGCATCAGCGCGAGACCGCATGCGAAACAGGACGCGGCTGCGGATGCAGCTTTGAAAGCCGCTCTGGATGCGGCTTTCACCGCGACCGGCAGTTTGAAACGTTGAAGTGCCGGGCGACTAAGCGCGGTTGACATGACGTGCTCCAATCAGGAATTGCACGTTTGTCGAACCGCGCGGCGAGTTATGACACGCTCGCTTTAAATTTTTTTTCGGGCAGACGAGCCGCGTGAATTTCCCCGTCGGCCGCGCGCCGATTCATTGACGACCAGCCGCCAGCTACAAGCCGGCCGGCCAGCCCGCCCCTCACTCGTAGCTGACGACAACCGCCACGCGCGTGTCGGCGCTCGCGCCCTTCGCTTTAAGCGTCAGCACGCCGCCGGTGCGGCTCACTTCGTAGTGACCATCGCGGGCGGTCGTCACGCGTCCGCTGCCGTCGACGAAACGCGCCGCGACGAGATCGTGCGCCGCCGCATTACCGTTGACTTCGAACGCGACATCCGCGCCACTGCCGACGCCAGGCGGCGCGCTGAACGTCACCGATCGCATCAGCCCCTGGCCGGCCACGCTCGCGCCGCTGACTCCTGCCTGCGCACCGGCGGGCATCGCATCCGCGCTGATCCGCAGTTGCGGCGCGACGATCATGCCGACAAACCGGATCACCCCGCCATTCGCCGCCGATACCGCCAGCGGCGCAGCCAGTAACGCCGCGGCTGCCACCGCCATCGCGCCCGTGCTCAACGTCCGCCATTGCCTCGTTTCCGCTTTCATGCGCACCTCTCCTGTCAATCGGCTCGAATCGCCTTGAATTGCCTCGCACCATTCACCCACTGTCCCGCGCGATGCGTCGCGCCAGGCAGTGGCCTTCGTTGCATGCTCAATAACGGCACTTCTTTCGAGTGGCTTGAACGCCTTGCGCACGACTACTTTGGCGGTTCGCCTATTCGCCGCTCCCTCCGGATTGCGGCGCACGAAAGAGGCTCGCCGAGCCGCGTGGCGTCGCCACGGGAAAGCGCGTCTGACAGCGTGCTAACATCCAGCTTTCATCTGTTGCTTTGCAGCGCTAGCGGGTGCTGGCTCTCTGGCCCTTTCGCACCGCGCGCGGCTTCGCTTTGCTTCATTGCGCACCGCGCGCCTGCCCGCTTCCGCGCACCAAGTTGTCCGCGTTTTTTCAACGTTTTTTCAACACTTCTTCAATCACCTGGCCGCTTTCCCGTGACTCCGATGCGCCGACCGACTTGCCACGCTCTCACCCGCCTGCGCCGCTGCCGCGCGAGCGGCTGCGCACGTGCGAGCGTCGCCCCACGCACTACCGGCGAAACGACCCCCACGCCCCCGCTTCCCGCCGCCCGGCGCCCGTTCTGACGCAGCCCTCCGATGACCCGGGCCGCGCGAGCGGGCTCCGGGCTCATCTGATGCGTGACCGGCTTATCCCTTATTTGCATGCCACTGCGCGCGCCGCCGCGCGTCGCATCCAATGCACACCGATACGGAGCACTCTCCATGAAAAAGACCCGCACCTGTTACCTGACCGAACTCGACGTCGCTCGTCTCGAAAAGCACGCGGCCACGGACGCGAAACTGCAGGACATGCTCGATGACGTGCTCGAACGCGCCGTCATCGTCGATTCGCGCGAAATCCCCGCCGACGTCGTCACGATGAATTCGCAGGCGACGCTGGTCGACGAAGCAAGCGGCGAGCAGATGACGTGGACCGTCGTCTATCCTCCCGACGCCGACTTCGCGCACGGCCGGCTGAATGTGTTCTCGCCGGCCGGCCTCGCGCTGCTCGGCGCGAAGCGCGGCGAGCGCATCCGCTTCACGCCGCCGAGCGGCACGCAAAAGGAACTGAAGCTCGCGCGCATCCTGTATCAACCGGAAGCCGCCGACGATTTTTCGCGGTAAGCCGCGCGCCGGGCCTCATCGCCCGGCTTCATACATCACGATCCGATTCGGCATAGGAAAAAAATAGGACATCGCCGACGGATCGCGAATGGCAATCTGACAGGTTGCCAAACGGCCGGCCGCCGGTGTATCGTGTGCGCTGCTAACGCGGGGGTCCTGCGTTGCACGGAGCTGGAGGTCCGTGCTGCGTGGGTGAGAAATACCCTTTGAACCTGATCTGGATAATGCCAGCGCAGGGAAGCGTACGGATCTCGCACTCCAGCCTTACCGCCTCATCCCTCTTGCGATTTCCGACTACTTCCGTCTCGTCTCCTGCTTAGCGGTCCCCCACAAGGGACCAGCGAAGTGCTTTGCATTGGACCGGCATCGGTGCATTGCACACGCTGGTCGAGCGCAACGAGTTGCATGGAGATACCGCATGAACGCCAATCCGAAGTTCCTTTCCGCCGAAGCCCACGTGGACGAAGCGGCCGTCGCGCCGCTGCCGAATTCGCGCAAGATCTACGTCAGCGGCTCGCGCCCCGACATCCGCGTGCCGATGCGCGAAATCTCCCAGGCCGATACGCCTGACAGCTTCGGTGGCGAAAAGAATCCGCCGATCTACGTGTACGACACGTCGGGCCCCTACTCCGACCCGGACGCGAAGATCGACATCCGCGCCGGTCTGCCGGCGCTGCGCGAAGCGTGGATCGAAGAGCGCGGCGACACCGAGCCGCTGACCGGTCTGTCGAGCAGCTTCAGCCGCGAGCGCGCCGCCGACCCGGCCACCACGCAACTGCGCTTCCCGGGCCTGCACCGCACGCCGCGCCGCGCGATCGCGGGCAAGAACGTCACACAGATGCACTATGCGAAGCAAGGCATCGTCACACCGGAAATGGAATACATCGCGATTCGCGAGAACCAGCGCCGCGCCGAGTATCTGGAGAGCCTGAAGGCGAGCGGCCCGAACGGCACGAAACTCGCCGCGATGATGGGCCGCCAGCATCCGGGCCAGGCATTCGGTGCAAGCGCATTCGGCCCGAATGGCCTCGCGGCGATCACGCCGGAATTCGTGCGTGACGAAGTCGCGCGCGGCCGCGCGATCATCCCGAACAACATCAATCACCCTGAAAGCGAGCCGATGATCATCGGCCGCAACTTCCTCGTGAAGATCAACGCGAATATCGGCAATTCGGCGGTCACGTCCTCCATCGGCGAGGAAGTCGACAAGATGACGTGGGCGATCCGCTGGGGCGGCGACACGGTGATGGATCTGTCGACCGGCAAGCACATTCATGAAACGCGCGAATGGATCATCCGCAACAGCCCGGTGCCGATCGGCACGGTGCCGATCTATCAGGCGCTCGAAAAGGTCAACGGCAAGGCTGAAGATCTGACGTGGGAAATCTTCCGCGACACGCTGATCGAACAGGCCGAGCAAGGCGTCGACTATTTCACGATCCATGCGGGCGTGCGTCTGCAATACGTGCCGCTGACCGCGAACCGGATGACCGGCATCGTGTCGCGCGGCGGCTCGATCATGGCGAAGTGGTGTCTCGCACATCACAAGGAAAGCTTCCTGTACGAGCACTTCGAAGACATCTGCGAAATCATGAAGGCGTATGACGTGGCCTTCTCGCTCGGCGACGGTCTGCGCCCCGGCTCGATCTACGACGCGAACGACGAAGCGCAGCTCGGCGAACTGAAGACGCTCGGCGAACTCACGCAGATCGCGTGGAAGCACGACGTGCAGGTGATGATCGAAGGTCCGGGCCATGTGCCGATGCAGTTGATCAAGGAGAACATGGACCTGCAGCTCGACTGGTGCGAAGAAGCGCCGTTCTACACGCTCGGGCCGCTCACGACCGATATCGCGCCGGGCTACGACCACATCACGTCGGGTATTGGCGCCGCGATGATCGGCTGGTTCGGCACCGCGATGCTGTGCTACGTGACGCCGAAGGAACACCTCGGCCTGCCGAACAAGGACGACGTGAAGACCGGCATCATCACGTACAAGCTCGCCGCGCACGCGGCCGACCTGGCGAAGGGTCATCCGGGCGCGCAGGTGCGCGATAACGCATTGAGCAAGGCGCGTTTCGAATTCCGCTGGGAAGATCAGTTCAATCTCGGTCTCGACCCGGACAAGGCGCGCGAATTCCACGACGAAACGCTGCCGAAGGATTCGGCCAAGGTCGCGCACTTCTGCTCGATGTGCGGCCCGCACTTCTGCTCGATGAAGATCACCCAGGACGTGCGCGAGTTCGCCGCGCAACAGGGCGTCAGCGATAACGAAGCGCTGCGGAAAGGCATGGAAGTGAAGTCGATCGAGTTCATGAAGCAAGGTGCCGAAATTTATCAGCGGCAATAAATGGTTTGTGTGTGGTGCGTGGTATTGATCGGCGCGCCTCGCATGATCCGCCGCGACAGTAGGACAGTAGTGAAGCCCGCCTCAATGGCGGGCTTTTTTTATCCTCCGCGTAATGCAGGCACGCGATGTGCTGAGCAAAAAAACACAGCAGATAAACATTTGATTACGAAGCCGCCGATTCGCTAACAAGCCCATACAACTCGATACGCGACGCGCGGCTAGCATCGAATGCAGGGAAGGGCAGATGTTCCGCTTCCATGACTACGTCCAACTACACATGGAGTCAGCATCATGAAAACGATCCGTCAAATCAGCAGACTCACGGCCGTCGCCACGCTCGTCGCAACGCTTGCGGCCTGCGGCGGCATGTCGACACGCGGACGCGATACCGCGATCGGCGCGGGCGTCGGCGGCGCCGCGGGCGCGGCGCTCGGCGGCTCCGCACTGTCGACGCTAGGCGGCGCTGCGGTGGGCGGCGTGATCGGCAATCAGGTCGGCAAATAAGGTCGACGGCGACGGCGACGCGCGGCGCGACCGCGAATTGGCGCAGACACCTTGGCGATATCGCTACTGGCAGCCCGATATTGACAGCGCGCGACGGCATGAAGAACCCGGCGCGCGCCCTCGCCCGACGCTTTGCAATGCGCTGAAATACGTCGTTACGGTTTTGCGATAATCTTCGCGCGCCAACAGCGTAAGCTCATGGAATCAGCGCTGCCGTGGGCAGCGTCGGCCTACCGAGGAGCGCGCCATGAAGCCCCGCGTCGTCAATACCCTTCGCGCGGCAAGCCTGTGGCTGCCGCCTGTTTTTCCGCGCTCGAACTCGCGCATTTTCATCTCGCGTCATGCAACGCGCGTCATCGCAATGCTCGGCGGCGTTGCAGGTGCGCTCGCGCTGTCCGGCTGCTATTACCCGGCCGGCTACTATCCGTCCGCCTACTACTCACCGTATTACACGACGGCGCCCGCGACCACCGCCGTGCAAACCGCGCCGGGCGATCCCTCCGACCCATCGGCACAGCAGCAGCAACTGACACAAGCGCAAGGCGCACCGTCGAACGCGCCACCCACCTATGCGGTTGCGGCGCCCCCGCCCGCGTATGTCGCGCCCTATCCTGCCTACTATCCGCCGCCTGTCTATCCGTATCCGGCGTACTACGGCTATCCGGCCTACTACGGTCCGTCGGTGTCGGTCGGCATCGGCTTCGGCGGCTATTGGGGCGGCGGCTGGGGACATCACCACTGGCATTGAATCGCACCGCATCACACGCGCGTCACCCTTCTACGGCGGCCCGTAGTTTCCCGGCTTGACGCGCCCGCATTCCGCTCTATCCTTTTGGGAGCCACATGCAGCACCCGCTTAACAGGCGGCGTCCGCTCCGTTGAGGTCCCGGCGCGTCTCCGCCCTGCCACAGCGACGCGCCCGTCATGCGCAGTCCCTCCGCGTCGATCCGAACAACAACGAAGGAGACGTGATGTTCCATCAACTACTCACTCCGGTCGGCAACTCCCTATTCCCCTCATTTCTGGTCGCGGCACTGCCGATTCTCACGGTGCTCGCGCTGCTCGGCTGGGCTCGCCGGCCGGCCTGGCAGGCATCGCTCGCAGGGCTCGTCGTCGGTCTGATCATCGCGATTGCCGTCTGGCAGTTTCCGGTCGGGCTCGCGTTCAACTCGGTCGCGGCCGGCGCGGTGTTCGCGTGCTGGCCGGTCATGTGGATCGTGTTCACCGCGATCCTGCTGTACAACATCGCGCAACGCTCGGGGCGTTTCGCGGCCTTTCGTCTGTGGATGATCGATAACCTGCCGAACGACCGGCGCATCGTGCTGGTCGTGGTCGGCTTTTCTTTCGGTGCACTGCTCGAAGGGATTTCGGGCTTCGGCACGCCGGTCGCGATCACCAGTTCGCTGCTGATCATGCTCGGCTTCCCGACGCTCGAGGCGCTGACCTTCACGCTGATCTTCAACACCGCGCCAGTCGCATTCGGCGCGCTCGGCGTGCCGATCACCGTGCTCGGCGCGGTCACGCACCTGCCCTCCGACACCCTCGCGAAAATGGTCGGTCGGCAATTGCCGTTCTTCGCGGTGCTGCTGCCCTTCTACGTGATCGGCGTGTACGCGGGCTTTCGCAACATGCTGCGGGTCTGGCCGGTGCTGCTGGTGTCGGGCGTGAGCTTCGCGCTGACGCAGTTCGTCGTGTCGAACTACGTGAACTACAGCCTGACCGACGTGCTGTCTTCGCTGGTTTCGCTGATCCTCACCGTCGCGTTCCTGAAAGTGTGGAAGCCTGCCGTCGATCCGAAGTTCGCGGTCAACGTCGATCGCATCGGCGAAGTACGCGGCAAGATTGGCGGTGCGCAGGGCTGGTACCCGTGGATCATCGTGTCGGTCGTCGTGATCATCTGGACGGTCGCGAAAATTTTCACGATCGGCGACGTGAAGATCCTCTGGCCGGGTCTCGACAAGGCCGTGTTCATCACGCTGTACAACACGCCGTATGGCGCGATCTGGGACTTCCAGCCGCTCGCGACCGGCACCGCGATTCTGGTCGCCGCGATCATCACCGCGTTGATCGTGCGGCTGTCGTTCGCCGATTTCGGCAAGGCAATCTCCGACACGTGGGTGCAGACGCGTATCGCGATTCTGACCGTCGCGACGATCGTCGGCCTCGCCTATCTGATGAACTACTCGGGGCTCACCTATACGCTCGGTCTCGGCGTCGCGTCGGTCGGGCCGGTCTTCCCGCTGGTGTCGGCGTTCCTCGGCTGGGTCGCGGTGTTCCTGTCCGGCAGCGATACGTCGGGCAACGCGCTGTTCGGCAACCTGCAGGTGGTGGCGGCCAATCAGCTGAATCTGAACCCGGTGCTGATGGCGGCGACGAACTCGTCGGGCGGCGTGATGGGCAAGATGATCTCGCCGCAGAACATTTCGACCGGCGTCGCGACCACCGAGTTGAAGGGCAAGGAAGGCGTGGTGTTCGCGAAAACCTTCAAGCACTCGATCCTGCTGACGGTGCTGCTCGGCCTGCTCGTGTGGGCGCAGCAGAATTTCCTGCAGTGGATGATTCCGCATTGATGCGAGGGTGGTTGGGGGCCGCGGCCCCCAGCGTTGCCCGCAATTCGATATCTGCGCAAAACAGCGAACGCGTTTGACGTGTTTCGCTTGCTTCGCGTGTCTCGCGTGTTTCACGCGCCCGCCCGCTCATAGCAGGCGCGCGGTTTAAAACCCCACCTCGCCTTATCGCAATTTTTCTCACATAAACGTGAGAATTGTTCGTTTTGCGCGTCCCCCGGCAGCGCTTACGATCGACACCACCGGACGCCGCCGTCCTCTCCGTCTCCCGGTTCTTGCCGTTTCATTCCACAGTGAAACGTTTCGCGCGACCGCGCTGCTACGATGAGATGGCGTCTCGACTCAACCGCGCGCGACGCTCCCTCCGATGAATGCCAAAAACCTGCTGCAACTGCTGATTCTCGCCGCCCTATGGGGTGCGTCGTTCCTGTTTATCCGCGTCGGCGTGACCGACTTCGGCGTCGCGCCGTTGATGGCGCTGCGCGTCGGCATCGGCGCGATTTTCCTCGCGATCGTGCTGGTCGCGCGACGGCCGCTGCGGCAATCGGCCAGCGTGCTGCGCACGCGCGCATTGCCGCTGCTGATGGTCGGCATCCTGAATTCGGCGGCGCCGTTCTGTCTGTTCGCGTATGCGGAGTTGACGCTGCCGGCGGGCGTGACCTCTGTGATCAATGCGAGCGCGCCGCTGTGGGGCGCGCTGGTCGGCTTCCTGTGGCTGCGCGACCGGCTGAGCGCGCTGCGCACGCTCGGGCTGGCGGTCGGTTTTCTCGGTGTGCTGATGCTCGTGTGGGATCAGATCGTGACGCCGGACGGTTCGTCCGCGGCACCGCTGACCATCGGGCTCGCGGCGGCGGCCGCGCTCGGCGCGACGCTGCTGTACGGGATCGCGGCCAACTACACGAAGCGCTATCTGACCGGCGTCGATGCGCTGACCGTCGCGGCCGGCACGATGATCGGCGCGACGATCGTGCTGCTGCCGCTCGCGGTGATCTACTGGCCCGCCGCGCCGATCTCGGCGCGCGCGTGGGGCGCGGTGATCGCGCTGGGCGTGTTCTGTACCGGCGTCGCGTACATGCTGTTCTTCCACCTGATCGCGGTTGCCGGGCCGGCGCGCGCGATTGCCGTCACGTTCGTGATTCCGATTTTCGGCATTCTGTGGGGCGCGCTGTTTCTCGGCGAATCGGTCTCGCCGGGGATGCTCGAAGGTTGCGCGGTGATTCTGGTGGGGACGGCGCTCGCGACCGGGGTCATCAAGCGTTTGCCGTGGGTGGGCACGCGGCGGCGGGCGGATACCTGAGCCTGAGCGGCGACAAGGCGATCGAGCGGGATCGCTGTACAGCGTAAGTCGCCAGACTGAGGTTCGCACGCGCCGTCACGCGTCCGTCGTTGTTGGTCTTCACGCTGCCGACGCAATCCATACCCGGTCTAAGCGCAGATCATGCGCCGGATCCGCAGCACGACTCGACGCTGCAACGGCACACAAAAAAACGCCCGGGGTTCACCCGGGCGTTTCTCGTTCAGCGACAGCGGCGTTGCAAGGCAACGCCTCGCTTCAATGCAACTGGTCGACCACCAGACTCATGATCTGCTTGGCCTGCGGGCTCTCATCGATTTGCCCCTTGTCGTCGACGACGGCCACGCGCGTCTGGTTAGGCGTCACCGCGCGCACGTTCACGCGATATTCCTTGGCGATCTTTTCCTTCTTGCCGTGGAAGACCTGGCTCCAGAAGCCCTGCTCAGCCGACGACATATCCTTCGGATCGACGTAGCGCACGAAGTACAGGCCACGGCTCGCGTCACGGTCGTTGACGGTGAAGTTGCTGCGGTCGAGCGCGAGGCCCACGCGCAGCCAGGCACGGTCATACGGTTCGCCGAGCGTGAGTTCCGTCGACGAGAACTGCGCCGGCGTGCCCGACGTATCCGAATCCGGCATCTGCGGCTGGGCCGCGAGCGCAACGTTTTGCGCGGCCGTGGCTGCCGCCGCCGACTTCGCACCGGCCGTCGCCGCGTTCGGCGCGACCTGCGCGCCAGCCGGCGACAGTTCGGCGTTCTGCGTGCCACCCGCGGTGCGCGAATCGGCCAGCGCGAGCGAGGCCATCAGACGCTTCAGATATTCCTGCTCGAGCGCCGGATCGTTCGGCTTCGGCTCCCACTGGCTCGAATCGTTGTTCGTGCCGGTGATCGCCTCGCGCATGCCCTTCTGGCTGACGAACACGTAGGTGCCGCCGTTCGGCGCCGCCTCCAGACGGGTGCGGAACTTGTTGCGCTCCGAGGCCACGTAGCTGTTGCCCATTGCCTTCGACAGCGTGCTGCGGATAAAGCCGTCGTTGATCTGCGCGTGGGTTTCGTTCCAGTCGGTTTCCATCACGCCCTTGTCGCGCTGGTCGACGACGAGCAGGAAGCCCTGCTCCTGCCAGAAGCGGCGGATTTGCGCCCAGGCCTGATCGGGGGTTTTGTTGTCGATCACGAGCCAGCTTTCGGTGCCGTCGCGCTGGATATGCATGTCCTGAACCGGCGGCACGACCACCACCGAATTACCCGTAGGCGCCTGCGCCTGCACCTGCTTCAACGTGGACAGCGAGGTTTCGCCGCCCTGCGGCGGCAGCGAACGCTGATCGGCCGTCTCGTCGATCATGTTCGGCGGTACAGCAAGCGAGACCTGCTTCGAACGGGAGTCGCTCTTGTAGTCGATTTTGGTCGGCGACGAGGTGCCGCAGCCGGCGACCAGCCCGCCCGCCATCAGCATTACTGCAAACCGCTTGGTAAGACGAAGATCAGTCATGTTCGGAGAATCCTTCCGCTACGCCACGGCAAGTTTCCGTGGATCAACCCAACATTTTACCGGTCCCGGCGAAGCCTGTGCAAAAACTGGGGTTTGCCCGCGCATCGGCGGCGCGCTATGTCCATCCATACCCATCGACGGACGCGATATGTGCATGGCCGCCGGCTACCGTCAATTGCACCGTTTGCGCCCGACAATGGTAGGGAAAAAAGTACCCTGATCCTGCTCCCGCCCTATCTCTTTATAAGGTAAATTTCACAGTCGATAGCGTTTTCCGGCGGACCCCGGGATCGTGCCGATACCTGCGGAAGAGGCCTGTTTTCAAAGGACTTTCGGCGCGCATACGGCCGTGTTTCACGATTGCTCGAGAGCCACGCGCGACATGAATCGGATGCGATAGAAAAACCGGGGTTACGTTAATCCACTTATCTCAATAAAAACCCGGATGCCCAGCGAGGCAGACCACCTATGTCCAGATTCCGTTTTTGCCGGTCGGTGATCGCATCCGCGATCGCTGTTGCCATGTGCTGCGCCAGTGTCGGCGTGCATGCCGAACTGGGCGGCGTGATGCCCCAGACCGGCTCCGGCGCGAGCGCGCCGCGCACGGTGCTCAACGGCGCATTGCGCATGCGCACGTGGATCGACGCCGGCAACACGACCATCAACGAGTACGCGACGAGCACCGGCCAGATCATCGCCTACACGTGGCAAGGCCCGACGATGCCCGACCTGCACGCACTGCTCGGCAAATACGCTGATTCGTACAAAGCCGGCGCCGCCGCCGCGGCCAACGGCGACCTGCATTCGTCGCGGATCGCGCGCTCCGATGTGATCGTCGAATCCGGCGGCCCGATGCGCGGCTATGTCGGGCGCGCGTGGCTGCCCGCGGCGTTGCCGCCCGGCGTCACGTCCGACGATCTGCAGTAACGCGTCGCTCAGTCGCCGCTCAGTCGCCCTTCATTTGCCATTCAGTCGCCTCTGTCGCCCTTCAAGCTCTCGCCGACGACCGCCCGCCATGACATTCGCCTTCCGTCTCCCCACTCTGCTCCTTTTCGTCTGCGCGGTCCTTGCCGGCTGCGGCGGCGGAGGCGGCAGTTCATCGAACGCGTCCGGACCCGGCTCGACGCCGTCGACGCCATCGACCAGCACGCCATCCACCAGCACGCCGACGCCGGCCACGAGCGGCTCGCCCGCGCCCGACACGACGCAGAGTCTCAACGTGCCGCAGTCTAACGTGCCGAACGTGCAGCCGGTCACGGTCGGCGTGTCGCCCGGCATGACCCGCAACATGCTGACGACGAGCGTCATCGTCTGCGTGGCCGGCACGAGCAACTGCGCAACCATCGACGACATCCAGGTCGACACCGGTTCGAATGGCTTGCGTATTCTTGCGTCCGCGCTGCCGTCGAGTCTCGCGCTGCCGTCGGTGGCTTCCGGCAGCGGCGTGTCGGGCGAATGCGCGGTGTTCGGCAGCGGCTACGCGTGGGGCTCGGTGCGTACCGCGGACGTGCGCATGGCCGGCCAGCTCGCGTCATCGATTCCGGTGCAGGTAATCGCCGATCCGGCGTTGCCGGCCGCGCCCACCGAGTGCGCGAACTCTGGTCCGGCGATGCTGAGTGTCGCAAGCCTGCACGCGAACGGCATTCTCGGCGTCGGACTGTTCCCGGTCGATTGCGGCACGGGCTGTGCCAACGCCGCGTTGCCGCGCTGGTATTACAGCTGCACCGCGAGTAGCTGCACGGCGAGCACGCAACCGCTCGCGCACCAGTTGACCAATCCGGTCAGCAGCTTCGCGCTCGACAATAACGGCGTCGTGATCGACCTGCCGACCGTCGCCGATACCGGCGCGGCCAGCGTGTCGGGCTCGCTGATCTTCGGCATCGGCACCCAGGCGGACAACACGCTCGCAGGCGCGAGCGTGCTCAGGGCAAGTCCGTCGACCGGCTACGTGACGACCGCGTCCGCCGGACAGACGTACACGGTGAGCTATCTCGACAGCGGCTCGAACGGGCTGTTCTTCCACTCGTCGCAGTTCCCGCTCTGCGGCGTCTGGTATTGCCCGACCTCGACGCAAACCGCGAGCGCGTCGATCACCGGCACCGACGGCGTATCGAGCAGCGTGTCGTTCGATGTCGCCAATTCGAGCACGCTGTTCGCGACATCGAACAACGCGTTCGACAACCTCGCTGGCAACGCGAGTCAGGGCTTCGGTTGGGGCTTGCCGTTCTTTTACGGCAAACGCGTTTTTACGGCGATTGCGGAGCGCAATACGTCGGCGGGACAGGGCCCGTTTTACGCGTTCTAGGGGGAGTTCCGGCTGCTTGAGATTTGCATGGCCGCGCGTCACGGGTACGCACGAGCCGGCGGGCTGAACTTAGCCCGCGCTGCTGGCGGCTTGCGCGACCGGTGTTGCCAGTTTCTCCGGCGCGAGCCAGCGGAATACGTCCAGTGTTTCGCCGTGGAACGTGCACTCGGCGGCTGCCGGCGTGCTGAGCTTCTTCGGCGCGGCGGGCTTCGACGCCACCTTGACGTCGGACACCGCGCGCGGCGCGGAAGCGACCATAGCAGCCGAAGCCACCGCACCCGACGCGGCCACAGCAGCCGAAGCCGCTTGCGCAGCCGACGCGGCCACCTCTGACGCCGTCACCAGATGCTCGATCGTACCCTCCACCACCACGCGCGAACCGTGAATCGCGGCGCCTCGATGCGAGACGCGCAGCGTATCCGACGACGTTTCGGCGAGCTTGCTTCGCATCAACTGCTCGCACGCGCCCGAGTTGCGGGTCGCGGCGGTGCAGGCCGTCAGCAGAGCGGCGGCGGTCGCGACGCAGGCAAGGGAGAGAATCCGCATCTTCATTGATATTCCGTGGTTCGAGGCGTCGGCCATTGTAGCTTACGGCCCTGGCCGGGCGCCGCCGCAAGCACGCGCCCCTTGACGCCGTGCCGCGGATATGGTCCTATTGCGCTCTATGTACCGCGCCCAGACCACCCTATCCCTACTACTAGCCCGCTCTACCGGGCTAGGTCTGCTGCAGCGCGCTTCCGCTTGTCTCTGATACACCGAAGCATCGCTTGAATCCCCAGTAACTGACCCAGCCCCGGTTTTCGACCGGCGGCCCAGTATCGCGTTTTCGTCGTCCGGTCGACACCCGCTCCACGGTCTCACCCACGGATGATGAAAATGTTGAAAAACCCCGCTACCAAGTACCGCTCGTTCAAGCCCATCAATTTGACCGATCGCCAGTGGCCGTCGCGTACCATCACGCGCGCGCCGATCTGGATGAGCACCGACCTGCGCGACGGCAACCAGGCGCTGTTCGAGCCGATGAACGCCGAGCGCAAGATGCGCATGTTCAAGACGCTCGTGCAGATCGGCTTCAAGGAAATCGAAGTCGCATTCCCGTCGGCATCGCAAACCGACTTCAACTTCGTGCGCGAACTGATCGAAGGCGGCCATATCCCCGACGACGTGACGATCGAAGTGCTCACGCAGGCTCGCGACGATCTGATCGAGCGCACCTTCGAATCGTTGCGCGGCGCGCCGCGCGCGATCGTCCATCTGTATAACGCAACCGCGCCGGAATTCCGCAAGATCGTGTTCGGCCTCGACAAGAGCGGCGTGATCGAACTGTCGCAAAAGGCCGCGCGCACGATGAAGCGCCTCGCCGACGCGCAGCCGGAAACCCACTTCACGCTGCAATACAGCCCGGAAGTGTTCAGCGGCACCGAACTCGAATTCGCGAAGGAAGTCTGCGACGCGGTGTTCGACATCTGGCAACCGACGCCCGAGCACAAGGCGATCGTCAATCTGCCGGCCACCGTCGAAATGGCCACGCCGAACGTCTACGCCGACCAGATCGAATGGATGCACCGCAATCTCGCGCGCCGTGATTCGCTGATCGTTTCCGTCCACCCGCATAACGATCGCGGCACCGCGGTCGCCGCCGCCGAACTCGCGGTGATGGCGGGCGCCGACCGCATCGAAGGCTGCCTGTTCGGCAACGGCGAGCGCACCGGCAACGTCGACCTCGTCACGCTCGCGTTGAATCTCTATACGCAGGGTATCGATCCCGAACTCGATTTCTCGAACATCAACGAAGTCGCGCGCACCGCCGAGGAATGCACGCAGTTGCCGGTACATCCGCGTCATCCGTATGTCGGCGATCTGGTGTTCACCGCGTTCTCCGGCTCGCATCAGGACGCGATCAAGAAGGGCTTCGCCGCGCAGAAACCGGACGCGATCTGGGAAGTGCCGTATATGCCGATCGATCCGAGCGACCTTGGCCGCACCTACGATTCGGTGATTCGCGTGAACAGTCAGTCGGGCAAGGGCGGCATCGCGTATCTGCTCGAACAGAGCTACGGCGTCGTGTTGCCGCGCCGCCTGCAGGTCGACTTCAGCTCGGCCGTGCAGCGCTACACCGACGACAGCGGCCAGGAAGTTACGCCCGCGCAGATCTGGGAACTGTTCCAACAGGAATACGTGCGCACCGCCGAGCCGATCCGCTATGTCGGCCACAGCCTGTCCGAGCAGAACGGCCGCGAGCACATCACGCTCAGCGTCGAAATCAACGGCATGCCGCGCGTGCTGAGCGGCACCGGCAACGGCCCGCTCGACGCATTGATGCAGGCGATCGACGTGCCGGTGCGACTCCAGCACTATGAAGAACGCGCGCTGACGCAAGGCGCCGATGCGCGTGCGATCGCGATCGCCGAAATGGCCGGCGCCGATGTGGCCGGCAGCGCGTTTGGCGTCGGCGTCGACGCGAACCTGATTACCGCGTCGATCCGCGCGGTGATCAGCGGCGTCAACCGCGCTTATGCGCGCGTGAACGCACAGGCGCAGGAACGTTTCTTCGACGCCGCGTTGGACGACGAAACGGTGTGAGCTAGGTGAGTCATTCGCGCTGAAGGTCAGCCGCACCAAGCGGCGCTGACAGCGGGTCGAACCGCAGGCCAAAAACAGAGAGGGGGCGTTTTACGACGCCCCCTCTTTTTTATCGCCTCGTCATCCGCGTCCGCACCGGTAGCGTTCGCATCGGCTGCATTCGCTCAAGCAACGCTCAGCGAAACACATCCCGCCCGAAATACTTCTGCGAAATCCGCTGATACGTGCCGTCTTTACGCATCTCAGCGAGTGCCTCGTTGAGCGCCGCGCGCAGCTTCGGGCTGCCTTTGCGGATCAGCACGCCCGCCTGACCGCGGTCGTCCGCCGATGTATCGACCGCGACGATCTTGATCTTCGCGCCGGGATTGCGCTTCTTGTAGTCGAGAAACGACAGCGTGTCGTTGACGGTCGCATCGACGCGCCCTGCCTCGACCAGATCGATCGATTCCTCGAAACCTTGCGTCGGAATCACCTCCGCGCCGTGCGCGGCCGCGAGCCGGCCGACGTGGCTGGTCGGCGTATTGGCAGCCTTCCTGCCCTTCAGATCATCGAAGCTTTTGACCGTCGTGTTGTCCGACGCGACGATCAGCACCGCGTGCGACGTGATGTACGCATCCGAGTAGTCGTATTTGTGCTTGCGCTCGTCGGTGATGGCGACGTCGTTGATGACCGCGTCGTAGCGGTTGATGTCGAGACCGGCGATCAGGCCGTCCCACTTGCTTTCGATAAAGAGCGGCTTGACGCCGATCCGCTGCGCGATCGCAGTGCCGATCTCGATGTCGAAGCCGGTCAGCCGGCCGGCGTCGTCGTGGTACGTGAACGGCGCGTACGTGCCTTCGGTGCCGATTCGCAAGATACCGGATGCTCTGATCTGCGCGAGATCGTCGGCGCTTGCCGGATGAGCGACTATCGCGTGCAACAGTGCGACCATCGCCAGGGAACGAATCGGCTTCATCAAACGGCTCCGTCGGAGTGACTGGGTGGGGCGTTGAAAGGGATGCGCGGCCGGCGCGCATCCGGAACGCATAGCGGTGTGGGCCGACTGTAGCAAACCGCCCGTGTTTTTTAAAGCGCGGATGCGCCGGCGGTACTGTGCCGGACGCAAAAAAAGGCCCCGCCAGCGCTCATACTTTCATGAGCCCTGGCGGGGCCTTCAGTCTGCTCACACTGCGGCATCCACGCTACATCCGCGCCGGCGTCGATACGTCCGCTTCAGCACATCCCGCTCAGTACGTCTCCAGATGCAGCCGCCCTTCCCGCTTCAGCTTCGCCCACAACACATCCCAATCGAGCCGCTGCTGTTCGACGATGTCCCTGAGCGCCTGCAGCACGCCGTCTTCCATGCCCTTCAGTCCGCACACGTAGATATAGGTGTTGTCATCCTTCAGCAGATTGGCGACGTCCGCGGCGCGCTCGCGCATCGCGTCCTGCACATAGCGCTTCGCCTGCCCCGGCGTGCGCGAAAACGCCAGCGTTGTGTCGATGAAATCCTTCGGCAGATTCGTCAGCGGCCCGAAATACGGCAGCTCCTCTTTGGTGCGCGCGCCGAAAAACAGCATCAGCTTGCCGGTCGCGCCTTTCAGACGTTTGCGCCGGCGGTACTCGGTCATCGCGCGCATCGGCGCGGAACCGGTGCCGGTGCAGATCATCAGCAGATGCGAGTTCGGATGATTCGGCATCAGGAACGTGCTGCCGAACGGGCCGATCACGTTGACCACGTCGCCCTTTTTCAGATCGCACAGATAGTTCGAGCACACGCCGTCGATCGCATCGCCATGCTGCTGCGACACGCGCTTGACCGTCAGCGACACGTTGTTATAGCCGGGGCGCTCGCCGTCGCGCGGACTCGCGATCGAATACTGCCGCGCATGATGCACGCGGCCGTCGGCGCTGCTGCCCGGCGGCAGAATACCGATCGACTGCCCTTCGAGCACCGGAAACGGCATCGAGCCGAAATCGAGCACGATATGGTGGATATCGCTTGACGTCGCCGCGTCGGTGAGCCGGTAGTTGCCGACCACGGTCGCGGTGGTCGGGCTCTTGTGCGTGTAAAGGTTCACATACGGCTTCGCGGCCGACCACGGCGGCACGACCGCGCCGCGCACGGTATCGACTTCGATACCGTGCGCGCCTTCGGCGGCATCATCCGCCGCGGCTGTCGCTTCGTCCGCCGCCGGCACGGCCATCGTGTTCTGCTCCGGCAATACGTCCCACGTGAACTGCTCGTCGATCGAATACGCGTCGGCTTTCAGCACCGTGCGCCAGTTGTCGATCGCGCCGGTCGGACACGGCGGCACGCAGGCCATGCAGCCGTTGCAGACATCCGCCTTGACCACGTAGTTGTTGTCGTCGTGCGTGATCGCATCGATCGGACAGGTCTCTTCGCAAGTATTGCAGCGAATGCAGATTTCCGGATCGATCAGATGCTGCCGGAGAACTTCGATCGATACTGGGCCGTTCATGACTTCCTCCACCTGGTAATGCAACACATGCGGCAATACACGCAACGACGCGCGCGTGATATGCCTTCGTGCTTCAGTTGAAACGCACGTATTCGAAATCGACCGGCTGACGGTTCACGCCCATCGCCGGCGGCGCGATCCAGTTCGCGAACTTGCCCGGCTCGGCGACGCGGCCCATCAGCGATGCGACGAACGCGCGATCTTCCGGCGTAGCGAGCCACTTCGCTTCGTTCGCGGCCCATTCGGTCTCGCTGACCACACGGCCATCCGGCGACACACGCGTGCCGGCGAACGTGCCGATCTGCCGGTTGAACGCCTTGTGCGGCACCGTCATGCGAAAATCGATGCCGGCTTTTTCCAGCACCTTGTTCCAGCGGCCGACACCTGCGACCGAATCCTTGATGTAATCGTCGCGCAGCACTTCGTTCATCGCGTTGAGCATCGGCACCTCGCGTTCGACCAGCTTGCCGTCCTGCACGTCGAGCAGCTTGTAGCTATGGTCGCTCAGACGATGATCGTCATCGCGCTTGCCTTCCTCGTAGCGGCCCTTCAGACCCGAGCTATAGAAGGTCGCCGCATTCGACGAATGATCGGCGCCGAACAGATCGATCGTCACCGAGTAGTGGAAGTTCAGATAGCGCTGAATGGTCGGCAGATCGATCACGCCGGCCGCGCGCAGCTTCGTCACATCGTCGGTACCGAGTTCGTTCATCACCTGCGCGGTGCGCTGGATCACGCGCGACACGCCCGATTCGCCGACGAACATATGGTGCGCTTCTTCGGTCAGCATGAACTTCGTCGTACGCGCGAGCGGATCGAAGCCCGACTCGGCGAGCGCCGACAACTGGAACTTGCCGTCGCGATCGGTGAAGTACGTGAACATGTAGAACGCGAGCCAGTCCGGCGTTTTCTCGTTGAATGCGCCGAGAATGCGCGGGTTGTCTTCGTCGCCCGAACGGCGGCCGAGCAATGCTTCGGCTTCCTCGCGACCATCGCGGCCGAAGTAGCGATGCAGCAGATACACCATCGCCCACAGGTGACGGCCTTCCTCGACATTCACCTGGAACAGGTTGCGCAGATCGTACATCGACGGCGCGGTCAAACCGAGGTGACGTTGCTGCTCGACCGAGGCCGGCTCGGTATCGCCCTGCGTGACGATGATGCGGCGCAGGTTCGCGCGATGCTCGCCGGGCACGTCCTGCCACGCGGCTTCACCCTTGTGTTCGCCGAAATGGATCTTGCGGTCCTGATCGCCCGGTGTCAGAAAAATACCCCAGCGATACTCTGGCATCTTCACGTAGTCGAAGTGCGCCCACCCACCCGCGTCGACGCTCACCGCTGTGCGCAGATACACGTCGTAGCCGTGCGAGCCCTCCGGGCCCATATCGCCCCACCACGATAGAAAATTCGGCTGCCACTGTTCGAGCGCGCGCTGCAACGCGCGGTCGTCGGCGAGGTTGACGTTGTTCGGAATCTTTTCGCTGTAGTTGATCGTGGACATGGTCGGTTCCCAGTTCGAAAGCGGTATCGAGAGGCGCGTATCGGCAGGCGGCGCGGGTTGTCGCTCAGAGACGAGCGAGGCTCGGCGTGTGATGCGTCGATCGGAGGTCGATCAGAAGTCGATCAAACGCGCGACACGTCGAATTGCGCCTTGCTGCCTTTGCCGTACACCTTGAGCGCGCCCTTCTCGCCCACTGCGTTCGGCCGGTTGAAGATCCAGTTCTGCCAGGCGGTGAGACGGCCGAAGATGCGCGTCTCCATCGTTTCCGGGCCATTGAAACGCAGATTCGCTTCGAGGCCAGTCAGTGCATCCGGCGACATCGCCGCGCGTTCTTCGAGCGCGATGCGGATTTCGTCGGCCCAGTCGATATCGTCGGGCGACGCGGTGACGAGACCCAGGCGCTCGGCATCGACCGCCTTGATCGGCTGACCGATCAGCGCGCGCACCGCGTCGAGCGGCTCGGCTTCCTCGTAGAAGCGCCGCGCGAGCCGCGACTGATGCGTGACCATCGGATAAAGACCGAAGTTGACTTCCGACAGCGTGATCGCCGGCTCCTCGTCTTCGTTGGCCGGCAGCGCGGCCATATAGGTGCGGTCAGCGGCGAACGCGAGTTCGGCGAACGTACCGGCGAAGCACGAGCCCGGCTCGATCAGCGTAAAGAGCGAACGCGACGACACGTCGATACGTGCAAGCGTGCGACGCAGCAAACCGATCGTTTCGCGCACGAACCAGTGGTCCTTGTGCTGCATCAGCGTCGCATCGACCGCGAGCAGATTGCGTGCGTCGCCTTCGGTCTTGAACACCCACGTGCCGATTTCGAGTTCGTTGGTGCGCATCGACAGGATCGCGTCATCGAGTTCGCGTGCGAATTGCAGCGGCCACCAGCTCGTGCCGGCCGCGACGATCGCATCGATGTCAGTAGGCTGCGCGCTTTGCGGTGCGCGCGCGGTGAAGGTCGCCACCCGTTTGGCGCGATCGATCGTCACGTCGACCGTTTGATAGCCGATACCATCTTCGCGATCGGTGCGCTCGATACGGGTCAGCGCAACGCCCTTCGCATCGGCCGGACGATCGCTTTGTTCGGCGAGTTCAAGCGCGCGTGCCTGAATCGCCTGATCGAACTGGTTCGGCTTCACGACTTCGTCGACGAGGCGCCATGCTTTCGCGCGTTCGCCGCGCACGCCTTCGACCACCGTGCAGAAGATGTCCGCGCGGTCGTGGCGCACGCGGCGCTTGTCGGTCACGCGTGTGAGGCCGCCGGTGCCCGGCAGCACGCCGAGCAGCGGCACTTCCGGCAGCGACACCGACGACGAGCGATCGTCGATCAGATAGATTTCGTCGCACGCAAGCGCAAGCTCGTAGCCGCCGCCCGCGCACGCGCCGTTCACCGCGGCGAGAAATTTCAGACCCGAATGACGCGACGAATCTTCGAGCCCGTTGCGCGTTTCGTTGGTGAACTTGCAGAAGTTGACCTTCCAAGCATGCGTGGATAGACCCAGCATGAAGATATTCGCGCCCGAGCAGAACACGCGGTCCTTCAGGCTCGTCACCACCACCGTCCTGACTTCCGGATGCTCGAAGCGGATGCGCTGGATCGCATCGTGCAGCTCGATATCGACGCCCAGGTCATACGAATTGAGCTTCAGCTTGTAGCCATCGCGAATGCCGCCGTCTTCGGCGATATCGATACCGAGCGTCGCGACCGGGCCATTGAAGCTCAGCTTCCAGTGCTTGTACTGCGACGGCTCGGTGCGGTAGTCGACCCGCGCGATTTCGGCAACGGTGGTGGGTACTGTGGACATGGGGCGTCTCCTCACTGGACGATGCGAATCTGTTTTTTGAACAATAGTGCATCGACATACCAGTGTAAAGCACTTTAATGCATGTTTAGGTAAAAACCCTGGACGCCCCGATGCAGGTCAGCTGACCCGCGCATCGTCCGGCGACTCCGCCGCCAGCCGCGCGGCGAGCCGGTCACGCAGTTGCAGATAGGCGTCGGCAAGCGTTTTCTCACTGGTGTCGAAAGTCATGTCGGCGCGTCCATATAGCTCGGCGCGCCCGGCGAGGATGCGCTTCAGGTCGTCCATCGCCTCCTTGTTGCCCGACATCGGCCGCAGATCGCCTTGCGCGACGACGCGGCGCATATGTTCCTCGGGTGTCGCCTGCAGCCACACGGTGAAACAGTGCGACAGCAGCGCGTTGAAGGTGCTCGACTCGGACACGAGCCCGCCCGGCGACGCGATCACCGCGTGCTGATGCTCATGGATCACCGCCTCCAGCGCGCGATGCTCATAGCGCCGGTACGCGCTCGCGCCGTACAGCGAATGGATCTCCGACGGCGGACAGCCGGCCAGTTGTTCGATCACACGCGTCAGTTCGATGAACGGCACCTTGCGCTCCTGCGCGAGCATCCGCCCAAACGTCGATTTACCCGCGCCGCGCAGGCCGATCAATGCGATACGGTCCTTGCGGTGCGGGTCGCGCGGCGCCTGCGCGAAGATCTCGCCGAGCGCGATCCGGGCGCGCTGCAGCGCCGCCTGATCGCGCCCCTGCAGCAGCTCGCGGATCAGCAGCCATTCGGCCGACGACGTGGTTTCGTCGCCGATCACCTCGGCGAGCGAGCAGTTCAGCGTCGCCGCGATCTGCCGCAGCACCAGCACCGACGCATTGCCGACGCCCGATTCCAGATTCGCCAGATGCCGCTCCGACAGGCCGGTTTCGGCCGCCAGCGTCTTGCGCGTCATGCCGCGGCGCGCGCGCAGCAGCCGCACGCGCTCACCCATCGCGGTGAGAAACGGGTCGCGCTCTTCTCGCTCCCCGCCTCGCTCACCACCGCGCTCGGTGCGCTCCGCGCGGCTCGCCTCATCGTCGGGGGCGGCGGCTTCGTCCAATGGTGCAGGAGAGTAATTTTGATTCATGTTTTGCGACCTCACGACATCGATACATGTACTATAGTGCTTGACACGCACAAGGTGAACGGTTTAATTTTCGCCAAAAGCTGATCCAACCACAAACCGTTATGCGCCGCCGAACTTTTGCCGACGGCGCCACGAGACAGCGCGGCAACACGCATGCACCAAAGTGCCGGCAGCCCCACAGTGCGGCGGCCGGCCATCCGGCTGCGTGGACCCGCTTCTGGAGGCTCGCATGTCCCCACAGGATTTCCAGCGCCTGATCGCAGGCGTCACTGCGCAACTCGCCGGGCGGCCGCTCGACGATTCGCTCGCGGCGTGGCTCAACGACAGCTGGCCCGCCGACAGCCCCACCTTCCACGAACTGGCGAGCGCGTGCCGCAGCGGCGTCGCCGAAGGATGGCTGTGCAACCGCGAGGCCGGCGGCATCCGCTACGGCCGCATCTTCAAGGCGGTGCCCGACACGCACGGTTTTTCGGTCGACGTCGTCGACATGCAGGACATCGCCGGTCCGCATCACGTTCATCCGCACGGCGAGATCGATCTGATCATGCCGCTCACCGAAGGCGCGACGTTCGACGGCCATCCGGCCGGCTGGTGCGTGTACGGCCCCGGCTCCGCGCATCGTCCGACGGTCGCGAACGGCCAGGCGCTGGTGCTGTATCTGCTGCCGCAAGGCGCGATCGAATTCACGCGCGCCTGAACCAGCCTGGAACCAGCACGGAACCCCCTTCGAACCATCCGACTATCGTCAACGACATCGAGCACGATCATGAGCGAGCTTCTGAAAAACTACGTGGCCGGCGAGTGGATCGCCGGCCAGGGCGCGGGCACCACGCTTAGCGATCCGGTCACCGGTGAGGCGCTCGTGCGCGTATCGAGCGAAGGTCTCGACCTCGCGCGGGCGTTCGGCTTCGCGCGCGACGAGGGCGGCGCCGCATTGCGCGCGCTGACCTATGCGCAGCGTGCCGCGCGCCTCGCCGATATCGTCAAGCTGCTGCAATCGAAGCGCGACGACTACTACGCGATCGCCACCGCGAACGCCGGCACGACGCGCAACGATTCGGCGGTCGATATCGACGGCGGCATCTTTACGCTGTCGTGGTACGCGAAACTCGGCGCGTCGCTCGGCGACGTGCATGCGCTGCGCGACGGCACGACGAGTGCGCTAAGCAAGGATCAATCGTTCAGCGTCCAGCATGTGCTGACGCCGACGCGCGGCGTCGCACTCTTTATCAACGCGTTCAACTTTCCGTCGTGGGGGCTGTGGGAGAAAGCGGCGCCCGCGTTGCTGTCCGGCGTGCCCGTGATCGTCAAGCCCGCAACCGCGACCGCATGGCTGACGCAGCGGATGGTCGCCGATGTCGTCGATGCGGGCATTCTGCCGGCCGGCGCATTGTCGGTGATCTGCGGCACCTCGGCCGGGCTGCTCGATCAGATCCAGTCATTCGACGTCGTGTCGTTCACCGGCTCTGCCGACACCGCCGCGACATTGCGTGCGCATCCCGCGTTCGTCGAACACGGCGCGCGTCTGAACGTCGAGGCCGATAGCCTGAACAGCGCGATCCTGTGCGCGGACGCGACGCCCGATACGCCCGCGTTCGAGCTGTTCATCAAGGAAGTGGTACGCGAAATGACGGTGAAGTCCGGGCAGAAATGCACGGCGATCCGCCGCGCGTTCGTGCCCGAGGCTGCGCTCGAAGCGGTGCTCGACACGCTGAAAACGAAGCTCGCGAAAATCACCGTCGGCAATCCGCGCAACGAAGGCGTGCGGATGGGCTCACTCGTCAGCCGCGCGCAATACGACAACGTGCTCGCCGGCATCGCGATGCTGCGCGAGGAAGCGGTGCTGGCCTACGACGGTTCCGCCGCGCCGCTGATCGATGCAGACCCGGCAGCGGCCGCGTGCGTCGCGCCGCATCTGTTCGTCGTCAACGATCCGGATAACGCGACACTGCTGCATGACATCGAAGTATTCGGCCCGGTCGCGAGCGTCGCGCCCTATCGCGTCGCGGCGGATGGCGAAGGCTTGCCCGAAGCGCACGCGGTCGCGCTCGCGCGACGCGGCCAGGGGTCGCTGGTCGCGTCGATCTATTCGAACGACGACGCGCATCTGGGCCGCCTCGCGCTCGAACTCGCCGATACGCACGGACGCGTGCATGCGATCTCGCCATCGGTGCAGCAGAGTCAGACCGGCCACGGCAACGTGATGCCGATGTCGCTGCATGGTGGGCCCGGACGCGCGGGCGGCGGCGAAGAACTGGGTGGCCTGCGCGCGCTCGGTTTCTACCACCGGCGCGCGGCAGTGCAGGCCTCGGGCGCCGCGCTCGACGCGTTGACGCACCTCACCCATTTACCGACGACCTAGCCGCGCAGCGTCACGCGAACAGCAAGCATCGAGCGGATCACGAGCACACAACAGCCGGACCGCGCCCACGGATGGAGGAGACATATGGAAGCCCTGCTGGAACAGACCGCGCGCGAGCCGGTCGCGCCGCCGCCCCCGCTATTCAACTTCGCGACGCATCTGTTCGCGTTGAACGCGGCGCGCGCGAACAAGCCCGCCTATATCGACGATCACGGCACGACGAGCTACGGTGAACTCGAAGAACGCGCGCGGCGTTGCGCGAGCGCATTGCGCGCGCTTGGCGTGCATGCCGAGGAACGCGTGCTGCTGGTGATGCTCGACACGATTTCGCTGCCGATCGCGTTTCTCGGCGCGCTGTATGCGGGCGTCGTGCCGGTCGTCGCAAACACGTTGCTGACCGCCGCCGACTACACGTACATGCTCACGCATAGCCATGCGCGCGCGGTGATCGTGTCGGAACCGTTGCTGGCGCAAGTGACCGAAGCGCTGAAGGGCATCGATGACGACTGTCAGTTGATCGTCTCGCAACCGCGCGCGGATGCACACGCAAACGCAGATGCAAACGCAAACACCGGCACCGCACTAACCGCGCCGCGCTTCGAATCGCTGGTCGATGCAGCGACGCCCGCCGCGAAAGGCTCGTCGAGCAGCGGCGACGATATCGCGTTCTGGCTGTATTCATCGGGCTCGACCGGCAAGCCGAAAGGCACGGTCCATACGCACGCGAATCTGTACTGGACCGCCGAGTTGTACGCGAAGCCGATACTCGGCATCGTCGAGACCGACGTGGTGTTTTCGGCGGCCAAGCTGTTCTTCGCGTACGGGCTCGGCAATGCACTGACCTTTCCGCTGTCGGTCGGCGCGACCGCGATCCTGATGGCCGAGCGCCCGACCGCCGATGCGATCTTCGCGCGGCTCGTCCAGCATCGGCCGACCGTGTTCTATGGCGTGCCGACGTTGTACGCAAGCATGCTGGTGTCGCCGAATCTGCCCGCGCGCGCCGACGTCGCGATACGGGTATGCGCATCGGCGGGCGAAGCATTGCCGCGCGAAATCGGCGAGCGCTTTACCGCGCACTTCGGCGCCGAAATTCTCGATGGCATCGGCTCGACGGAAATGCTGCATATCTTTCTATCGAATCGCGCGGGCGAGGTCGAATATGGGACTACGGGCCGGCCGGTGCCGGGCTATGAAGTGGAACTGCGCGACGAAGCCGGCCGCTCGGTGCCCGATGGCGAAGTCGGCGATCTGTATATCAAGGGGCCGAGCGCGGCGCTGATGTACTGGTGCAATCGCGAGAAATCGCGCGCGACTTTTCTCGGCGAATGGATTCGCAGCGGCGACAAATACCGGCGTCTCGTGAATGGCTGCTACGTGTACGCGGGCCGCAGCGACGACATGCTGAAAGTAAGCGGCCAGTACGTGTCGCCGGTCGAAGTGGAAATGGTGCTGGTCGAGCATCCGGCGGTGCTGGAAGCGGCGGTGGTCGGCGTCGATCACGGCGGCCTCGTGAAGACCCGCGCATTCGTCGTGCTGAAGCGCGAATTCGTACCGTCCGATACGCTTGCCGACGAACTGAAAACATTCGTGAAGGGACGGCTCGCGCCACACAAGTATCCGCGCGATATCGTGTTCACCGACGATCTGCCGAAGACCGCAACCGGTAAGATTCAACGCTTCAAGCTGCGCGAACTGTCATAAGGTCCTCCGATGTCGAACCCGGTCACCGCCTCTGCTCTTCAACCCACTGCTGCGAGCCGCTTTGCCGAACTGCCGGCGAGCGCGTCGCACGGGCCGTTGCGGCTCGAGTATCGCTGGGTCAATAAAGGTGAAGGCGAAGGCGCAACCACGGACGACGCCCCGTTCGCGCTATTCCTGCACGAAGGGCTCGGCTCCGTCGCGATGTGGCGCGACTGGCCGCAAGCGTTGTGCGAACGGCTCGGCATGCGCGGGCTCGTCTATTCGCGGCCTGGCTATGGACTGTCGACGCCGCGCGAACCGCAGGTGAAATGGCCGGTCGATTTCATGACCGCGCAGGCGCGCGACATTCTGCCCGCGCTGCTCGACGCGCTCGGCATCGATATGCAACAACGCAAACGCATGTGGGTAATCGGCCATAGCGACGGCGGCTCGATCGCGCTGCTTTACGCGGCGCTCTATCCGGATGCGCTCGCGGGCGCGGTCGCGATCGCGCCGCATGTATTCGTCGAAGACATCTCGGTGCAGAGCATCGCGCAAACGAAGCAGTTGTACGAAACCACCGACCTGCGTAGCAAGCTCGCGCGCTATCACGCGGACGTCGATTCCGCGTTCTACGGCTGGAACGATATCTGGCTGAATCCGGCCTTCAGGCAGTGGTCGATCGTCGATGCGCTCGCGCCGATCCGCCAGCCCCTGCTTGCGATACAAGGTCACGACGACAACTACGGCACGATGGCGCAGATCGACACGATCTCCGCGCACGTGCCACACGCGCAACGCGTAAAGCTCGACGCATGCGGACACTCGCCGCATCGCGACGCACCCGACAAACTGAACGACGCGATCGCGGCCTTCGTCCGCTCACAAGCATAAGAACGGTGACAAAGCGGCGACAACGCAACGATAAAGCGACCGCGAGCCCCTTACACATACTTCATAAAAATTACACGGATCGGCGACTATGCTGCTGCATCGCTGACCTCGGCACATCGATGCCCAGGCATCCCTTCCCCGTGCCGGAGACAGTGCCATGCCTTTCGCGTCGAAGCCGATTCATCTGTGCAGTGCGTCGCAACGCAAACGTTTGGCTGACAGTTTGGCGGCCGCGCTGGCGATCATCGCGCTGTGCACGCTGACGGCCGCATGCAGCGACGACGCTCAGCAAGCCGGCACGCAAACGTCCAGTCTCACCGGGTTTTCCGCCCAGCCTTCCGCCGCTAGCAACGGCAGTTCGTCGTTCAACGCACCGGTGAATGCCGCGGCGAATTCCGCCACCACGACGCTGACGATCCAGACTCCCGCACCCTCCGCGTCCGGCGCCTCCAGCGACCCCAGCACCGCGCTGTCCGCCGCGGCGCCGCTCGCCCGCCCCGTGATCCATAGCGTCGATTGAGTTTCGCGCCGCGCGATGCCGGGCGCGTTCGCACGCGCATCGCCGCGGCACTGCTTTGCCGTTCATCTCCGTAGTCCATCGCCGCCGTAATTTCTTCCACCCTCGAAGATCTGAGCCCGAACCATGACCTCGAAAAATCGCCGTGATTTTCTACGCTCGGCCGCGCAAGCCGCCGGTTCCTTCACCGCGTTGAGCATGCTGCCGCCCGGCATTCGCAACGCGCTCGCAATTCCGGCCCATAACCGGACCGGCACGATCCGCGACGTCGAGCATATCGTCGTGCTGATGCAGGAAAACCGCTCGTTCGACCATTACTTCGGCACGCTGAAAGGCGTGCGCGGTTTCGGCGACACGCGCGCGATCAATCTCGCGAACGGCAAGCCGGTCTGGTATCAGCCGCTGACGACCGACACCGCTGGCGCGAGCTACGTGCTGCCGTTCCGTCCGACCGCGCCGAACCTCGGCCTGCAATTCCTGCAGGATCTCGCGCACGACTGGGGCACCACGCACGCGGCCTGGAACAACGGCCGCTACGATCAATGGGTGCCGGCGAAAGGCACGACGACGATGGCGTACATGACGCGCGACGACATCCCGTTCCACTATCAGCTGGCCGACGCGTTCACGATCTGCGACGCGTACCACTGCTCGCTGCTGGGCCCGACCGATCCGAACCGCTACTACATGTGGAGCGGCTGGGTCGGCAACGACGGCAGCGGCGGCGGCCCGGTGATCGACAATTCGGAACTCGGCTACGGCTGGTCGACCTATCCGGAAGTGCTGCAAAACGCCGGCATCTCGTGGAAGATCTATCAGGACATGGGCACCGGGCTCGATGCGAACGGCTCGTGGGGCTGGACGCAAAACCCGTATATCGGCAACTACGGCGACAACTCGCTGTTGTACTTCAACCAGTACCGCAATGCGCAGCCGGGCAATCCGCTGTATGACAACGCGCGCGTCGGCACCAATGCGGCGAACGGCGACGGCTATTTCGACATCCTGAAGCACGACGTGCAGAACAACACGCTGCCGCAGGTATCGTGGATCGTCGCGCCGGAAGCGTATTCCGAGCATCCGAACTGGCCGACGAACTACGGCGCGTGGTACATCGACCAGGTGCTGCAGATCCTGACGTCGAACCCCGAGGTGTGGAGCAAGACCGTGCTGCTCATCAACTATGACGAGAACGACGGCTTCTTCGATCACATGGCCCCGCCGTTCGCGGCCGCGTCGAGCGCGAATGGGCTTTCGACGGTCGACATCACGCACGAAATCTATGCGGGCAATGCGCAAAACCAGGCGGGCCCCTACGGGCTCGGACCACGCGTGCCGATGCTGGTAGTGTCGCCGTGGTCGAAAGGCGGCTACGTGTGCTCAGAAGTGTTCGACCATACGTCGGTGATCCGCTTTATCGAAGCGCGCTTCGGCCAGCATCACAACCTCGGCGAATCGAACATCACGCCGTGGCGCCGCGCGGTGTGCGGCGATCTGACCTCGGCGTTCAACTTCGCCAACCCGAACGAAGCGATCCCGCCGCTGCCGAGCACGAGCGGCTATGTGCCGCCCGATCAGAACCGTCATCCGGACTACCAGCCGCAGCCGCCCGCGATGCAGGCGGTACCGCAGCAGGAACCGGGCGTACGCCCGGCGCGCGCGGTGCCGTATGAACTGTTCGTGCGCATCGACGAAGGCTCGAACGGCAAGCTGACGATGCGCTTCGTCAACACCGGCAACGCAGGTGCGGTGTTCCTCGTCTACACGACGGATGGCGCCGACGCGCCGCGCAGCTATACGGTCGAAGCCGGCAAGCGCTTGCAGGACCAGTTGCCGGTCGATGCAAACGGCGGCTACGACTTCACCGTGCATGGTCCGAACGGCTTTCTGCGCCGCTTCGCGGGCACGGTGACCGCGCGCAAATCGTCGCATGGCCAGGACGCCATGCAGGCGGAGGTCGTCGAAGGTTACGACGTCGCGAACGGTAACCTGCAGCTGCGCCTCGAGAACGTGGGCAACAAGCGTTCGCAGTTCACGATCGTCAATGCGTACGACCCGAAGAACGTGATCCACCATGCGGTGCGCGGCGGCGACAACGATACGCTGTACCTCGATCTGCGTAACGCGCACGGCTGGTACGACCTCGCGATCACCGTCGATACGGATGCATCGTTCGCGCGGCGCTTCGCGGGTCACGTCGAAACCGGCAAGAGCAGCATGAGCGATCCGGCGCTGGGCAGCTAAGCCTTCGCGATCGACGAAACGCTGCTGTAAAGCAACGGCCGCTGCACGGAAAACGCAGCGGCCGTTTTTACAGCCTCAGACCGTTTTCAGAACCCGCGGCCTTGTTGCTTCGCCCGTCGCGAGCACCAGCGCCGGCATCGCATCGGCGACGCCCGCGCCGCTCTGCGTACCCCTGTCCGCCTCCCTGTCTGCACCCTTGTCCGCGCGCATCGACAGATAGCGCAAACAGCACACGCGCAGAAACGACGCGAAATTGCTCGGTGGTTCGCCGCGCAACGCAATCAGTTCGTCGTACAGCTTCACCGCAAACTGACTGGTCGTCATGCTTTCGCACGCGGCGATTTCGCACAGTACGTCCCAGAACAGATTCTCGAGACGCACCGTTGTGATCACACCGTGAATCCGCAGCGAACGGGTGCGCGACTCATAGAGGATCGGATCGGCGTTGCTATAAATCCCACACATACGTGATCTCCCGGTTTCGACGCGCGGATGCCGCGCGCGCCCTGTGCCCTATACCGTACGTTTGTTCATCTGCGCCGCGATGTAATCGGCCTGGCGAATCGCCAGCGTCACGATCGTCAGCGTGGGGTTTTCCGCCGCGCCGGTGGTGAACTGGCTGCCGTCGGAGATGAACAGGTTCGCTACTTCATGCGTCTGGCCGAAACTGTTGCATACGCCATCTTCGGCTCGCGCGCTCATGCGCGCGGTGCCGAGGTTATGCGTGGACGGATACGGCGGCACGCGATACACGGTCTTGGCGCCCGCGGCCTCGTACACCGCCGTGCCCTGCTTGAACGCGTGCTCGCGCATCGCTTCGTCGTTCGGGTGATCGTCGAAATGCACGTTGGCGACCGGCTGGCCGTACTGGTCTTTCACATCGGTGTTCAGCGTGATGCGATTGCTCGCACGCGGCATGTCCTCGCCGACGATCCACATACCCGCCGTGTACGCATACTGATCCATCGCCTGCGCGAACTTCGGCCCCCATGCGCCCGGGTCCAGAAACGCCGCGTAGAACGGCAGACCCAGCGAAATGGTCTCCATGTGATAGCCGCCCGCGAAACCGCGCTTCGGATCGAACACCGCCTCGTCCTCGATGATGCCGGCCATCGTGGTGCCCTTGAACATATCCACCTTGTCGTTGAACACCGCGTAGACCGAGCCCGTGGTATGGCGCATGTAGTTGCGGCCCACCTGTCCCGAGCCGTTCGCGAGACCCTGCGCGAAGCGGCCCGAATGCGAGTTCAGAAGCAGGCGCGGCGTTTCGATTGCATTGCCGGCCACCGCGACGACGCGCGCCTTTTGCCGCTGCAATTTACCGTTGCCGTCATAGTAAAGCACCTCGTTGGCCCTGCCGCGAGCATCGGTGCCGATTCTGACGACATGCGCCTGAGTGCGCAATTCCATGTGCCCGGTGGCCTGCGCGCGCGGCAACTCGGTATAGAGCGTCGACCACTTCGCGCCGGTGCGGCAGCCCTGAAAACAGAAGCCGCGCTGGAAACAATGAGCGCGATCGTCGCGCACCACGCTATTGATCGCCATGTGCCCGGTATTGCACTCCTTGTAGCCGACCTTCATCGCGCCGGCCGACATCACCTTGAAGTTGTTGTTACCCGGCAAGCCCGGCAGACCGTTGGTGCGCGTCACGCCCATCTTCCGTTCCGCGCGGTCGTAGAACGGATCGAGTTCCTCGCGCGTGAGCGGCCAGTCGAGCAGATTGGCGTCCTTGACGTCGCTGTAGGTGGTCTTTGCCTTGAATTCGTGCGGCTGGATGCGCAGGCTCGCGCCGGCCCAGTGGGTGGTCGTGCCGCCGACCGTCTTGCAGATCCACGCGGGCAGATTCGGAAAGTCCTTCGCGACGCGCCAGCTGCCCGACGTGGTGCGCTTGTCGAGCCACGACAGCAACTTGAACGAACCCCATTCGTCGGTCGTGAAGTCGGCCTGCGTATGCAGTTGGCCCGCTTCGAGCACGACCACATCGATACCCTTCTGCGCCAGTTCGTTGGCCAGCGTGCCGCCGCCCGCCCCCGAACCGATGATCACGACGACCTTGTCGTCGTTGTGCGAAAAACGCACCTTGTTGTTGTCCTGAGTCATGGTCTGTCTCCGCTGTTTGCGCTCTAGCTGTCGGTCGGAATCGGGCCACTGTCGGCCGGCGGCGGATCCGGCAGCCACGAGAGGCTGTTGAACCCGTGAGTCAGATAACCTCCGTCGCCCGCCGACGCGCCGTAGCCGAAATGCGCATACGCCATCGTGTTGCTGTACAGCGAGACCACCGCGGTGCTGCGCACCGTGTCGAAGAACGGCGAGCCGGCGAGCGCGGCGACGTCCTCCGCCTGAGCGGCGGTCGCGCGCGTGAGCCAGTTCGAGCCCGCTTTCGCGTCGAGCTGCCGCACGCCGTCCGCGAGTTGCTGACGCACCGCCGGATCGGCCTTGGCCTTCGCGTCGAGGTCCTTGACCACCAGCGCATAAACCGCGTCGTCGAGCGTCGCGTGCGGATAAAGCTGACGCGTGAACGCGAGAATCACCTGGCCCTGGTGCGTGTCGAGCCCCTGCAGTTCGAGCGCCCACGCGCGGCTCGGCGCCAGCGTCGACAGGACCGACGAGAACGCCAGCGTGCCCATCAGCACACCGGTGCCTTTCAGCAATTCGCGCCGCGTGAGCGGGATGCGCAACGCCGTCGCGTCGACGTGAGCGCGCGGCTCATGTTCGTGCTCATGTTCGTGCTCGTGCTCGTGTTCATGTCGATGGCGATGGGCGGCGTGCGCGTGATCCGATGCGACGATCGGGATGACCGTTGTCTTCATGTTTGTCTCCTTGTGGGGTACTGCAACTGCGCGCGGCGGCCGCCCGGATGCTTGTGCTATTGATAGTGGCCGTGGCGTTCCAGCACTTCGATCTTGTAACCGTCAGGGTCCTGAATAAAGAAGTAGCGCGCGAGCATCTCGCCGTCGTCGCGGCGGAATTCGCGCAGATCGTTGGGCGTCATGCCGAGATCGATCAGGCGCTGGCGTTCGCCTTTCGCATCGTCGACGCAGACCGCGACGTGACCGTAACCGTCACCGTGCGAATAGGGCTCGGCGCGGCCCTTGTTCCACGTCAGTTCGATTTCCGCGTCGGCTTCGTCATTGCGCAAATAGACGAGCGTGAACTCCGGAAAATCGAGCCGGTGCGCCACGTCGAAATTGAAAGCCGTCTGATAGAACTGCAGAGCGCGGTCCAGATCGCGCACGCGGATCATCGTGTGGATGAGCTTGGCCATCGGCGTCTCCTTCGTTCTGATTGACTTCAGTGTAGGAGGCCTCGCGCGCGCGTGGTAATGCACGGTTAAATCATCGTGCCAGGGACTTGCCCTATGTTGCAAGCGCGTCGACGGCATCGCGTGCACGCGCGCGGCGGCGCCGCGAGCGGCAATGGACGCGTTGCCGAGCCGGGTTGCAATGCAGCACGCGGCTCGCGCCGGTATTCAGTTTTTTGCGGCGGGCGCCGGGTCGTGCGTCAGCGGGTCGTGCGTCAGCGACTCGCGCAGTGCTTTACGAATCACCTTGCCGGTGGCCGTCAGCGGCAAGCTGTCGACGAAGCGGATTTCGCGCGGATATTCGTGCGCGGCAAGCCGCGTCTTCACATGCTGCTGGATCTCGCGCACGAGCGCTTCATCGCCAACGAAGCCCTCCTTCAGCACGACGAACGCCATCACGATTTCGGTGCGCTCGCGATCCGGCGCGCCGATCACCGCGGCCATCGCGACCGCCGGATGACGCAACAACGAATCCTCGATCGACGCCGGCCCGATCCGATAGCCAGCGCTGGTGATCACGTCGTCGCCGCGGCCGACGAAGCGGATAAAACCGTCCGCATCGCGAGTACCGAGATCGCCGGTCAGCAGAAAGCGGCCGCGGAATTTGTCGCGCGTCGCGGCTTCGTTGTGCCAGTAGCCGAGAAACATCACCGGGTCCGGCGCGGCCACCGCGATATCGCCGATCGCACCCGGCGGCAGTTCGTTACCCTGCGCATCGACGATCGCGACGTGATGCCCCGGCGCCGCGCGGCCGATTGCGCCGAAGCGCGGCTCGAACAGCGCCGCGCACGACGACACGACGACGTTGCATTCGGTCTGCCCGTAGAACTCGTTGATCGTCACGCCAAGCGCCGCGCGGCCCCAGCCGATCAGTTCCTCGCCGAGCGATTCGCCGCCGCTCGCGACCGAACGCAGCGCGAGACGCACGTGCGCGGGACGCTCGACGCCGCGCATCATCTTTAGCGCGGTCGGCGGCAGGAACGCATGCGACACCGCGTGACGCGCCATCAGATCGAACGCCGCGGGGCCGTCGAATTTCGCAAAGCGGCGCGCGAGCACCGCCACACCGTGATGCCACGACGGCAGCAGCACGTCGAACAGCCCACCGATCCACGCCCAGTCGGCGGGGGTCCACATCAGCGTCGCGTGCGTGGGAAAGCCTTGCTGCGACATCTCGACACCGGGCAGATGACCGGGCAACACGCGATGCCCGAGCAACGCGCCTTTCGGTTTGCCGGTCGTGCCCGACGTGTAGATGATGATCGCGGGATCGTCGGCGCTGGTGTCCGCCGGTATGAAGTCCGCGGACGCGCTGTTCAGCGCCTGCCAGAACGAACGCGCGGGCGCGGGCGATGAGCGCTCGTCTCTATTGCTATCGCGATCGATATCGACGCTGAACACGTCGCGCAATGCCGGCAACGCCGCGCGAATCTCATCGACCTTGCGTACGCCCGCTTCATCGGTGATCAACGCGACCGCGCCGCTGTCGCCGAGCCGGTGCTCGATCGCGTCGACACCGAACAACGCAAACAGCGGCACCGCGATCATGCCGGCCTTGTACACGGCGACATGCGCGATGGCCGTTTCGATCGATTGCGTGAGGAAGATGCCGACCCGGTCGCCCGCTTGCGCGCCCGAGGCCAGCAACGCGTTCGCGAAACGATCGGACAGCGTTTTGAGTTCGTCGAACGTGTAGCGGGTTACGCGACCGTCGGCGTCTTCATAGATCAACGCGAGGCGGCCGCTGCCGTCGGCCCATTTGTCGCAGACGTCGACGCCGATGTTGTAGCGCGCGGGAATGCGCCATGCGAAGTTTGCCGTGAGCGAATCGTAAGTCTGGCCGTCCAGGTTCATCGTCGTCTCCGTATCTCGTCGGTATCTCGTTGGTATCGCCCTTATCGTACCGCCGCGCAGTGCCGCTGCGGCGCCGCTGAATTCGACACATACGACAAATCCGTCCGCATGCGCCTCCGCGTTTTGCGACAACTCCTGTGCGATTCAAGCCCTTTACATCAGACCAGGCCGCCGCGCGTCTAGCATCGATGACGGTCGCGTTGTGCGGCCATCGATCAAGCCGCCCCGCGCGGCGCCTGAATGATCCTTCCCCGGATGGCTTATGAGCAAGGCACGATTTGCATCGTTCTGGCACGGCCCGGAACTCTCTCCGTATGAAATTGCATGTCTGAACTCGTTCACCGTCTACGGCAGCGAGGTCGCGCTCTATAGCTACGAGCCGATCGCCAATCTGCCGGCCGGTGTCACCGCGAAAGACGCGAGCGCGATCCTGCCGCGCGATTCGCTGAACGATTTTCCGATTAACGGTGTGCCGTCGATGGCGCACTTCACCGACTATTTCCGCTTCGTGATGTTTACGAAGACCGATGAGATCTGGGTCGATACCGACATGCTGCTGTTGCGCGATCTCGATCTGAGCGCGAAAGGCGACCTGATCGGCAAGGAAAGCTCGACCAGCATCTGCACCGCGCTGTTGCGGCTCGACCCCGACAAGCCGCAACTCCATGAGCTGATCAAGCGGGTCGAGGTAATGAAAGGGACCGCGCTCAGCTGGGGCGCGACCGGGCCGCGTCTGTTGACCGCCGTGTATGGCGTGAAGGCGGGCCTCGCCGAGAGCCTGTTCTACCCGGTGCATTTCGACGATTACTACAAGGTGTTCCTGCCGCGCTATTTCGACGAATGCGCGGCGCTGTGCCTGAACGCGTACACGCTGCATCTGTGGAACAACCGCGTGGTCAAGATGGGCCTCTTCAAGCGGATCGGTCCGCCCGAGGGTTCGTTCCTGCATCAGGTGTTCGCGCAAACCGGCGCGAACGGCCTGTTCCGCGAGTTCTATCCGGCGAACGTGATGCAGACGATGATCGACAACGTGGTCGACAAAGTGGGCAGCGACGAGGGCATGCGCAAGCTGCTGCGCGTCGGCGTGCCGATGGTCAGAAGCGCGATCACGCGCAGGCTGGGGGTCTAGGGAAACGGCGGCGGGATTCGCGTGCGTCGCTTCGCTTCGGGTCACTTCTTCGCTTCATCTCATCACCTGTGCGCGCCCCTGCCCGCTTCGTTCGCCTGTTCCAGGATGAACTCGATAAAGGTCGCGGCCGCCCGTGTGTGATGCCGGTTCGGCATATACAGCAGGTACATGTGCGTGCCGAAGATGCTGAGCCGCCATTCGTCGAGCGCGGTCAGCACATCGCCGCGCCGCACATCGTCCTGCACCACGTAGTCGGGCACGAGTCCGACGCCGAGCCCGGCCAGCACCGCGTCGCGCAGGAACAGAAAATTCTCGGAGATGATCGTCGGTTCGAGCAGCACTTCGTGCCGCTCGTCGCGCAGATAAGCGGCCAGACGCAACTGCCGGCCGATCACCGCCGCGGTGATCAGCGGCGCGGCGGCGAGATCGTCGAGCGTCGCGGGCATGCCATGCGTGTGCGCGAATTCACGCGATGCGCACGCGACATAGCGGACCGAACCCATATCGCGCGCGACCAGATTTTGCGGCGGCTCGGACATCACGCGCACCGCGATATCGACCTCGTCGCGCAGCAGATCCTCGACGCGGTTCTCGAACATCACATCGAGCACGATGCCGGGATAAAGCCGCTTGAACGCGATCAGCCAGTCGGACATCACGATCTGGCCATAGCCGCTCGGCACGCTCAGTCTCACGCGCCCCTGCAGGCTCTGTCCGAGTGTCGCGACCGATTCGTGCGCGGCGAGCAGCGCGTTGCGGATCGTGCGGCCGTGTTCGTAGAGCCGCAGGCCGATCTCGGTCGGCTCGACGCGGCGGGTGGTGCGCCGCACCAGTTGCAGCCCGACCGAGCGCTCCAGCTGGTTCAGGTGATAGCTGACGTTCGCGCGGCTCATTTTCAGCCGGCGCGCGGCTTCGCTCAGATTGCCGGCATCGAGGATATCGACCAGCAGGGTCAGGGAATTGACGTCCATTACCGCGCCACTGTCAAAATAACTTTGACAGTCTGTCAATCATCCATGTCATTGTCAACGAACCTTGACCTCTCCAGAATGAGACGATCGGGCGCGCTTCCCTTTGCCGTACATTCACCGCGCGCGCCCTCGCCCAAAATCTGGAGACACCCACGATGACCCTCACCCCTTCCACCGACGTTGTCACGCGCGAATTGCGCGGCAAAGTGCTGCTCGTCACGATCGACCACGCGCCGGTCAACGCGCTGTCCACCGACGTGCGGCGCGGCCTGCTCGCCGCGGTCGAAGCCGCCGATGCCGACACGTCCGTCGAAGCGGTGCTGATCGTCGGCGCGGGGCGCAATTTCATCGCCGGCGCGGATATTCGCGAGTTCGGCAAACCGCCGCTGCCGCCGTCGCTGCCGGACGTGTGCAACCGCATCGAGGCGTGCGCGAAGCCGGTTATCGCCGCGATTCACGGCGCCGCGCTCGGCGGCGGGCTCGAAGTGGCGCTCGCCGCGCATTACCGGATTGCCGTCGACGGCGCGAAGCTCGGCCTGCCCGAAGTGCAGCTCGGCCTGTTGCCGGGCGCCGGCGGCACGCAGCGCACGCCGCGTCTGATCGGCGCGCAACCCGCGCTCGAACTGATCCTGAGCGGCCGCCACGCGAGCGCGAAGGAAGCGCTTGCGCTCGGTCTGATCGACCGTCTCGGCGATAGCGGCGACATCCTCGCCGAAGGGCTCGCCTACGTGCACGAACTGCTGGCCGCGCATGCGCCGGTGCGTCGCACGCGCGATGCCGGCGCGCTGAGCGATCGCGCCGCGAGTCTGGCCGCCGTCGCCACGGCGCGTGAGGAAACCGCGAAGAAATCGCGCGGCCTGTTCTCGCCGCTGAAGATCATCGAAGCGGTCGAGGCCGCGATCGAACAGCCTTTCGACGAAGGCCTGCGTATCGAGCGCAAGCTGTTTGTCGAATGCCTCGACAGTCCGCAGCGCGCCGGTCTGATTCACGCGTTCTTTGCCGAGCGCGAAGTGCTGAAAGCACCCGAAACGCGCGACGCGAAACCGCGTGCGCTCGATGCGATCGGCGTGATCGGCGGCGGCACGATGGGCGCGGGCATCGCGGTCGCGGTGCTCGACGCGGGCCTGCCGGTCACGATGATCGAACGCGACGACGCGTCGCTCGCACGCGGCCGCGCGCACATCGAAAAGGTCTACGACGGCCTGATCGCGAAAGGCCGGCTGACCGCAGAAAAGAAAGCCGCGATCATGACGCGCTTCAGCGGCAGCACATCGTACGATGCGCTCGCGCAAGCCGATCTCGTGATCGAAGCCGTGTTCGAAGACCTCGACGTGAAAAAGGCCGTGTTCGCCGAACTCGATCGCGTGTGCAAGCCAGGTGCGCTGCTCGCGACCAACACGTCGTATCTCGACATCGACGCAGTCGCGGCCAGCATCTCGCGTCCCGCCGATGTGATCGGCCTGCACTTCTTCTCGCCGGCCAACATCATGAAGCTGCTCGAAGTGGTGGTGCCGAAACAGGTCAGCGCGGATGGCGTCGCGACCGCGTTCGAACTCGCGAAGAAGCTGCGCAAGACGCCGGTGCGCGCGGGTGTGTGCGACGGCTTTATCGGCAATCGCCTGCTGGCGGTTTATCGCGCGTCGGCCGACGCACTGATGGAAGACGGCGCATCGCCCTATCAGATCGACGCGGCCGTGCGCGCGTTCGGCTTTCCGATGGGGCCGTTCCAGGTGGTCGACCTCGCGGGCGGCGACATCGGCTGGGCCGCGCGCAAGCGCCGCGCGGCCACGCGCAATCCGCACGCACGCTATGTGCAGATCGCCGACCGCCTGTGCGAGCGCGGCTGGTTCGGTCAAAAAACCGGCCGAGGCTTCTATCTGTATCCCGAAGGATCGCGCAGCGGCACGCCTGATCCGGAAGTCGAAGCGATCATCGACGCCGAACGCGAACGCGCGGGCATCACGCCGCGCACGTTCAGCGATGACGAAATCATCCGCCGCTATATGGCCGCGATGATCAACGAAGGCGCGAACGTCGTGCACGAACGTATCGCGCTGCGCCCGCTCGACGTCGATGTGACGTTGCTGTATGGCTACGGTTTTCCGCGTTATCGCGGCGGTCCGATGAAATACGCGGACATGATCGGCTTGCCGAAGATTCTCGCGGACATTCGCGAGTTCGCAAAGGAAGACCCGCTGTTCTGGACGCCGTCGCCGCTGCTGGTCGAACTCGTCGAGCGCGGAGAGGATTTTGCGAGCCTGAATAAAACGATCTGAGCACTGACGGGACAATCGCGATGGATCTGAACTTCACCCCCGAAGAGGAAGCGTTTCGCGCCACCGTGCTGGCCTTTCTGCGCGACAAGCTGCCGCAACGTCTGGCCGACAAGGTGAACGGCGGCCGCCGCCTGACGCGCGATGACATGGCCGAATGGCACGCGATCCTGAACGCGCAAGGCTGGCTCGCGCATCACTGGCCGAAGGAATATGGCGGCCCCGGCTGGAACCCGGTGCAGAAATTCATCTTCGAAAACGAATGCGCGCTCGTCGGTGCGCCGCGCGTCGTGCCGTTCGGCGTCAATATGCTGGGGCCCGTGCTGATCAAGTACGGCAGCGATGCGCAGAAACGCCACTGGCTGCCGCGCATTCTCGACGGCTCCGACTGGTGGTGCCAGGGCTATTCGGAACCGGGCGCGGGCTCCGATCTCGCGTCGGTGAAGACCGCCGCGGTGCGCGGCAAAGATGCTCAAGGCGAGCATTACGTCGTCAACGGCCAGAAAACGTGGACCACGCTCGGTCACTACGCGAACATGATCTTCTGCCTCGTGCGCACCGCAACCGACGTGCGCAAGCAGGAAGGCATCAGCTTTCTGCTGATCGACATGAGCACGCCCGGTGTCGAAGTACGGCCGATCATCACGCTCGACGGCGAGCACGAAGTCAACGAAGTGTTTTTCACCGACGTGCGCGTGCCGGCGGAAAACCTCGTCGGCGAAGAGAACAAAGGCTGGACCTACGCGAAATATCTGCTCACGTACGAGCGCACCAATATCGCGGGCGTCGGCTTTTCGGTCGCGGCCTTCAACCGCTTGCGCAACATCGCCGCGAAGCAACGCCGCAATGGCCGCCCGCTCGCCGAAGACCCGGCGTTCGCCGCGCGCATGGCACGTGTCGAAATCGATCTCGAGAACATGAAGACGACCAACCTGCGCGTAATCGCGTCGGTCGCCGGTGGTGGCGTGCCCGGCGCCGAAAGCTCGATGCTGAAGATTCGCGGCACCGAGATTCGCCAGGAGATCTCGTCGCTGACACGGCGCGCGATGGGCGCGTACGCGCAGCCGTTCGTCGAGGAAGCGCTGCAGGAAGGTTTCGACGGCGTGCCGGTCGGCCCCGACGAGGCCGCGAGCGCGGCCGCGCAGTACTTCAACAATCGCAAGCTGTCGATCTTCGGCGGTTCGAATGAAATCCAGAAGAACATCATCTCCAAGATGATCCTCGGGCTCTGACAGGCGGGCGCACGTCATGAACTTCCAGCACACCGAAGACCGCCGCATGCTGGCGGATACGCTGAACCGCTTTATCAGCGAGCAGTACGGGTTCGCTACGCGCAACCGGATCGCGCGCTCGGAGCACGGCTTCAGCCCTGAGTTGTGGGCACGCTTCGCGGAGCTTGGCATCATCGGCGCGTTGTTCGATGAAGCGAACGGCGGATTCGGCGGCGGCGGATTCGATATCTCGGTCGTATTCGAGAGCCTGGGTCGCGGGCTCGTCGTCGAGCCGTTTCTCGATACGCTGATCGTGGGCCGCGCGATCGCGCACAGCGGCAGCGATGCGCAGAAGGCCGTGCTCGGCGAGTTGATCGACGGCTCGCGGATCGTTGCGCTCGCACATGGCGAGCCGGATAGCCATTACGAGCTTGCGCGCGTCACGACGCGCGCTCAGCGCGGCGTGAGCGGCGATCACGACACGTGGACGTTGAACGGCGCGAAAGCCGTGGTTCAGCATGGCGAGCAGGCAGCGTTGTTGCTGGTGTCCGCACGCACGAGCGGCGCCGACGATGCCGAAGCGGGCATCACGCTATTTGCCGTGCCACGCGATGCGGCGGGTGTCGGCGTGCGCGGCTATCGCAACATCGATGGCGGACGCGCCGCCGAAGTGACGTTCGACAACGTTACGCTCGGCGACGATGCGATACTCGGTTCGGCGGACGCCGGCTTCGCGACGCTCGAATATGCGCTCAGCTGCGGCGTGCTCGCGCTGTGTGCGGAAGCAGTCGGCGCGATGGATGTCGCGAAGGACTACACGCTCGACTATCTGCGCACGCGCAAGCAGTTCGGCGTGCCGATCGGCAGCTTCCAGGCGTTGCAGCATCGGATGGCCGACCTGCTGCTCGACATCGAGCAGGCGCGCTCGGCGGTGATCAACGCGGCGGCGGCGCTCGACGGCGAACGCACCGCGCGCGAGCGCGCGGTGTCGGCGGCGAAGTACAGCATCGGCCGGATCGGCACGCGGGTCGCGGAGGAATGCATCCAGTTGCATGGCGGAATCGGCATGACGTGGGAGCTGCCGCTCGCGCACTACGCGAAACGCCTGGTGTTGATCGATCATCAGCTGGGTGACGAAGATCATCATCTGGAGCGATTCGTGGCGTTGGGGGCGCAAGCGCAATCATGAAATCGCTGTTGCTGGCCCTGGCACTCGTCAGCACTTGCGTGCTGGCCGCCACTGCCGATCCGGTCGACGAAATCGCGCATCGCAGCGGACTGCCCGCCAGCGAAGTTTCCGCCGCGCTAGCGGATTGCGACGCCACTCAGACCAACATGAACTTCTGCGCGTGGCGCGACCAGATCGTCGCCGAACAGAAACTGGATGATGTCGTCGATGCAACGGCCGGTTCGTCGACGGCTTGCAAAACGGCGCTGCAAAACAAGGTCATCGCGTGGAAAAAGCAGCGCGACGCCCGTTGCCTGAAATCGGCATCACGGGAATGGGGCGGCGGTTCGATGCTGCCCACCGCGGTCGCAATGTGCAGAACCGCTGCAACGGAACGCATGAGCAAAGCAATTAAACACAACAAGTGCCGATAAGCGTCTGTGGGTGCCTATCGCACTGCATCACCGACTCGATCGACACCCGCCGCAGCCGCCGGACTTTCGCTCAATACGTCGACGAACATCGAAACGAGCGGTTCCACGACGTGTTGCGTCGCGGGATCTTCACCGATGACCGCGACCTCCGCCGCGGGCAATGCCGGCCATTGCGCGGACGTCGACAGTATCTTCATACCGTTCTGCAGGAACGACTTGCCCAGCACCGTCACGCCGAGTCCGCCGGTCACCGCGGCCTGCACGCCGATCAGATTGCTGGCCGTACAGGCGACGATCCATTCGCGGCGCGAAGCATCCAGCGTCTGCGTCATCACTTCGCGATAGGCGCACGGTGGCGGCATCATCACGAGACGCGCGGGCCGCGCCGAATCGTTGCGGAAATTCGCGGCGGCCAGCCAGACCAGCGGCTCGCGCCAGATCACGCGCCCGCGATGCGCGGAGCCTTCGCGCTTGCGCTTGGCGAACACCACATCGAGCAGGCCGGCCTCATGACTGCGGTTCAGGTCCTCGCTGGGCCCGGTCGTCAGATCGAGCTGGATCGACGGAAATCGCTGCGAAAACCGCGACAGGATCAACGGCAGGCGCGACTGCACCAGGTTCTCCGATACGCCGAGCCGCAAGCGCGCGGGCGGCAACGGTTCGCGAATCTCATGCATGAACGCATCGTATTGCGCGAGCAGACGGCGGCTGGCCAACAGCACTCGCTCGCCGTCGCGCGTGAGCATCAACGAACGGCTGGTGCGCTCGAACACCCGCAGACCCAGTGCGTCTTCGAGCCTCAGTATCTTCTGGCTGACCGCCGACTGCGAGCGCCCTACGACGTCGGCGGCGGCCGTAAAGCTGCCCGATTCGACGACCGCGACGAACGCGCGCAGTAAATCCAGATCCAGGTTCATCGCACGATCCATTAGACAAACGACTTGATTCTAGCAATATTAGTCGTTTGTTTTCTGATTCACGCTCTCCCACAATCCATCGGTCGACCGGATCCCCGGTCTGCATCAATGTGATCGTTAAGGAGCAAGCAGATGAACAGACTGAATTCCGTCGAGATTGCGGAAAACTTCTGGAACAAGGTATGGCAGCAGCAAAACCCCGATGCGGTGGACACGCTAGTCGCGGAGGACTTCGCGATTACGTCCGGCGGCGTCGTGATCCGTTCGCGCGCGGATTTCAAGAAGTGGGTCGCCGCATTTCTCGCGAGCATCGACGATTTCCGCTTCGAGGTCGTCGAGACATTTCAGAACGAAACCGGCGACCGGGTCGTGAGCCGCTGGCGCGTGACCGGGCGGAACAAGGGTTTCATGGGCTCGGAACCGTGCCAGTCGCCGATCGATATGACCGGAACCGCGGTGTTGCATGTACGCGAGGATGGTTTGCTGCAGCACAACTGGGTCGAACGTAGCGCGCTGGAGGTGCATCGGAGTTTGCGGCAAGCGCGGTAGTCGTGCTGCAGATAAACCGGTGGTGAAAAAAGTCTCCATATCGAACGCGTGGCTCGGGCGCAAAATAGCTGACGGTCGCGCGCAGTCGCTTCGTCCCGTGACAAGCGCGCGACATCAGGAAACGCCCCCGTGCCGCCTCGTGCGCGAGGCCCGTCGCAGTGAATACCGATTCTGGAGCTCCTATGAAAATCCTGATGGTGTTGACTTCTCACGACCAACTCGGCAACACCGGCCGCAAGACCGGCTTCTGGCTCGAAGAGCTGGCCGCGCCCTACTACGTGTTCAAGGACGCGGGCGCCGACATCACGCTGGCCTCGCCCAAGGGCGGCCAGCCGCCGCTCGATCCGAAAAGCAACGAACCCGATTTCCAGACCGATCTGACCCGCCGCTTCGAGTCGGACGAAGCGGCGAAAGCTCAGCTCGCGTCGACCGTGAAACTCGACAGCGTCAAACAGGACGACTTCGACACGGTGTTTTATCCGGGCGGCCACGGCCCAATGTGGGACCTTGCCGAGGATCCGCATTCGATCAGACTGATCGAATCGTTTATTGCGGCCGGCAAGACCATCGCGCTGGTCTGCCATGCGCCCGGCGTGCTGCGGCACGTCAGGACCGCGGACGGCAAGCCGCTGGTTCAAGGCAGGAAAGTCACCGGCTTCACCAACACTGAGGAAGAAGCGGTCGGGCTGACAAAGGTGGTGCCGTTTCTCGTCGAAGACGAACTGAAGGCGAAAGGCGGTGTCTTTTCGAAAGCCGGCGACTGGCAGGTGTATGTGCTGACCGACGGGCAATTGATTACCGGTCAGAATCCCGCATCTTCGGGACCCGCCGCGAAGGCCCTGCTCGATCGCCTCGGCGGCGGTGGCAGCGCGTGACTGCGGGTTGAGACGATGCCCGAAGCACGCATCGTTGTCACGGTGCCGGGACACTGACTGTTCCGGCACCGCGGCAATACTTCGTTGGACTATTTGGCGCGGTGCCGCGCGAGATACTGCTGAAGCGCGAGCGCGTTGTTGTGTTCCTCGTCGCGCGCGCCGTACAGCAGTGTCACCGGACCTTCCGCGCACAGCGTCAACAATTGCGACACCGCTTGATCGTTTCCGTCGAGTTCGCTCGCGTACTCGTGCTGGAACTGCTCCCAACGCTGCGGATCGTGATTGAACCACTGACGCAGCCGCGTGCTCGGCGCGATCTCTTTCATCCACAGCGTCAAGCTGGCTTGCTCCTTGGTGATACCTCGTGGCCAGACTCGATCGACGAGGACGCGCGCGCCGTCTTGCGCCGACGCCGGCTCATAGACCCGCTTGGTCCTCACGTCGTGGTGCGAGCGCATGTTGATCATCGGTGATCCAGCGGGCGGGCGCGCCAGCCGTGCAGTTGAGGTGAGGCTCAGCGTAGTGGCTCCGGGGTTCGATGGCAAGCGTTACGCCGGCGAACAGCAAAGCGGGTACATCGAAACGCGGCACTGCGTTTGACCTCAGCAATCCACGCCGTCCGCGCTCACCGCCGTCGAAGCGATGAGCGCGGTCGGTCGTCGCCCAGATATGACCAGCACGCGATTTCTTACCGCTGCGATTTACCCGCTGCCGCATCGCCTTGTTGCTGGCGATATTCGGGCACCGTCAAGCCGCCGACACCCCAGTTCTCCATATCGACCTCGTCGATCACGACGAATGTCGATTGCGGCGGCTTGCCCATCACCTCGAACAGCAGATCGCTGACGCCCTTGATCAACGCCTTCTTCTGCTCGGGCGTGGTGGCGGTTGCGCCCGGCGCGGTACCTTCGCGCGTTACCTTGATGTTCACGTACGGCATGGTCTTTCTCCTCGACAGAGAGTGCGGATCGGTCAGCGGCCCGCGTGCTGTCCACCGTCGACGTGAAGCGTCTCGCCGGTCACGAAGCCCGCGCGCTCGAGATAGAGCACGGCATCGACGATCTCCTGAATCTCGCCCATCCGGCCCATCGGATGCAAACCACCGAGAAACTCATGCGTCTGCGGTGCATGCATCGGCGTCTTGATGATACCGGGCGCCACCGCGTTGGCCCGAATGCCGTTTTGCGCATATTCGATCGCGAGCTCGCGGGTCACCGCATCGAGCCCGCCCTTGGTCAGGCCGGCGAGACCCGACGGCGCGCCGCCGATCGGCTGATCGACCAGCGTGGTGGTGATCTGCACGATATGGCCGTGGCGCTGCGCGAGCATCTGCCGCAACGCGAACTGCGTCACGTGAAAAAAGCCCGCGAGATTCACGTCGATCACGTTGTTGAAGTCTTCGACGGTGTAGTCGACAAACGGCTTGCCGATAAAAATGCCCGCGTTGTTGACGAGCGTATCGACGCGGCCGAAGCGCTCGATCGCGGTCTCGACGACGCGCCGAGCCACATCGCGATCGCCGATGTTGCCGGGCACCGCGACGACGCCGCTATCGGCGCCGGATTCGATGTTGCGCGAATTCGCGACGACGACGTAGCCGTTGTCCCGATAGCCTTTGACGATGCCGGCGCCGATGCCCTGCGATGCGCCCGTGACGATGGCGACTTTCTGTTCATTGGACATGATGATTCTCTCCATGGATGCGAAGTTGGGCGAAGTTGAGTTTGCTCTGCGCCGCCGGGACCGCCGAAACCCTCTGTGACGAGCTTGCGTCGGATGTTTCGGCTACCCTTATGCGGCAGGAACGGAACCAGCGTACGCCGGCTCCCCTTTTCAGAAAATTCGCTATTCGCGCTCAATGACTGAGAAAAAACGCACAGAGGCAGACTGGCAGGACATTCGGGTCTTTCTCGCACTGGCGCGACACGGCAGCCTGTCGGCCGCGGCGCGCGCACTGGCGGTCAATCACGCGACGATCGCTCGCCGGATCCGCGCGCTCGAAGACTCGCTCGGCGACAAGCTCGTCGAACGGCGCCCGGAGGGCTACGTGCTGACGCCGGCCGGCACGCGCGCATTGAGCGTCGCCAGCGACATGGAGAAGGCCGTGCAGACGCTCGGCCGCGGCGAGGCCGATGGCGCGCCGAAAGGCCTCGTGCGCATCAATGCTTCACCGGCGATGTCACAGGGTTTCCTGATCAGCCGGCTCGCGGAATTGCCGCTGCTCCATCCCGGCATCGATATCGATCTGGGCACCGATCTGCGTTCGATCAGTCTCGAGCGCCATGAAGCGGATATCGCGATTCGTCTCGATCCGCCGCCGGTCGCGGATCTGATCGCGAAACGTCTGGGATCGATGGCCTATGGCTTTTACGGCGTGCCATCCGTCTGCCAGCGCGTGGAAGACGGCGAGCCGCCGGTGTTCGTGGGCTTCGACGAAGCGAACGCGGACCTTCCGGATGCGGCGTGGCTCAGGCGCGAATATCCGCAGGCGCGTGTCGCGTTCAGGACCAATAGCCAGGTTGCACAGGCAACCGCCGCGCGATCCGGTATCGGCCTCGTGCTGCTGCCGCACTACATCGGGCGCAAGGAACCGGACCTGCGGCTGTGCCGGCTGGCGCCGCTGCCGCCGGTGCGGGAGATCTGGTTACTGATACGGCGGCAGGATCGAAACGATGCGCCGGTCCGAGCCGTGGTCGAGTATCTGATCAGGGTGTTTGCCGACGAGCAGGATCTGTTCGTCGGGTGATGGGGTTGCGGGGTGCTGCGGGTTGTTGTTGCATGGCGGCGTGCGGGTGGGTCTTCAGGCTGCCCACCCTGCGCTGCGCATTACGCTAGCAGTTGCTCGCTGAGCGTCCACAAGCGCGCTGCCGCATCCTCGTCGACCGCGTAGGGCATCACGCCTGTCAGCCGCCGCGTGTCGGCCGTATTCAGCGTGCCCGCGGGCACCGTCATCGGCGCGGCCACGTCGACGTTTTCGCAATACACACCGCCAATGCCGTCGAGCCGCGGGCTCGTCGCGCACCAGACCTGCGTTGCCGCGCCCTGCCCAACCGTCTTCAACTGTTTCGACGGATCGCGGATCGGCCGGCCATCCGCATCGAGCACGCCGGCTGCGACCAGTTGCTCGCGGGACAGATGCTTGCCGAGGCCCGTCTCGACGATCGCCCCTGGGTGCAGTGAAAACGCGCGAACTCCGTTGTCGCGCTCACGCGCATCCAGCGTGACGGCGAACAGCACATTCGCGGTCTTCGACTGACCATAGGCTATCCACGGGTCATAGGCACCTACGGCGAAATGCGGATCGTCGAAACGCATCGGCGAATAGCGATGACCCAGCGACGATACCGACACCACGCGCGCGCCCCGCGCTGCGCGCAATGCCGGCAGCAGTGCGCACGTCAACTGGAAATGACCGAGATGATTGGTGGCGAACTGCACCTCGTAGCCGCGAGCGTCGCACGTCAGCCGAGGCACGGCCATGATGCCCGCGCTATTGATCAGCAGATGCAGCGGCTCGCCGGACGCAAGCCACGTCGATGCAAATGCATCGATCGACGCGGCGTCGAGCAGATCCATTGATACGACCTCGGCGCCGCTACCGTGCAACGCGGCCTCGGCACGAGATACGTCGCGGGCGGGCACCACGACGCGTGCGCCGGCGCCACGCAGGACGCGCACCGTCTCGAGGCCAAGACCGGAATAGCCACCGGTCACGATCGCGGTCTTGCCGGACAGGTCGATACCGGCGATGACCTCATCGGCGGTGGTGGCCGCGCCGAAGCCGGAGTCGATCGAATGTTGTTCGCTGAGCATGGAAAACCTTTTCGGGATAACGATGCTTCGCAGTGTAGGTGCGATATTCTGTTCGATGAATATCAAAACGTTCAGAATACTTTCGCATGCGTTCAGAAATCATCGACGACCCGCTATCGGGCATTCTCCGGCTCATCGGCGCACAACCGATCGTCGCGGGTGGCTTCTCGGCTGGAGGCCGCTGGGCCGTGCGCTTCCCGCGGCCGGAAAAAATCAAGTTCTTCGCGGTGGTCAAGGGCGACTGCTGGTTGATTATCGAGACGGCGCCGGCACCGATCCGCGTCGAACAGGGCGACATCCTGCTGACGACCGGACAACACGCGTTCGTACTCGCGAGTGATCCCGACGTTGCACCCGTCGATGCCATCGGACTGTTTCAGGGGACCACCCGGAAGACCGCATTGCTCGGCAATGGCCAGGACTGCGAGCAGATCGGCGGACACATCCAGCTCGCGCCGCCGAACGGCGCGCTGCTGGTCGACGTGCTGCCGCCGCTGATTCATATCCGGGCCAGCACGGAACACGCCGTCACGCTGCAGTGGCTGCTCGCGAGACTCGTCGGCGAACTGACGACCCATCTGCCGGGCAGCGGCATCGCGGCCAACAACATCACGTTGCTGATGTTCGTCGAGATACTGCGCATTCATCTGGCGACAGCAGACGCAATCACCAGCAACTGGTTGCGCGCGATCGGCGACGCGCGGCTCGCGCCGGCCTTGCGTCTGATGCATGAGGATTTAGGCAAGACCTGGCGGCTCGATGAACTGGCCGCGGCATGCGCGATGTCGCGTACCGCATTCGCGGTGCGATTCAAGGAAGTGGCTGGGATGGCGCCGATGGCCTGGCTCACGCAATGGCGAATGCGCATCGCGATGCGAATGCTGGTCGAGCAGGACACGCCGATGGCGGCGCTTGCCGAACAGCTTGGTTATGCGTCGGAAAGCGCGTTCAGTACTGCGTTCAAGCGGGTGGCAGGAAGCGCGCCTCGGGCGTATCGCGCGTATCGGCATAGTGAGAGGATGGTCTGATTTTTTTTGTTTTTGTCGCCGATGCACTGGAATGCGTTGGAAAACGAAAAAGGGCTACAGACCGGAATCTGTAACCCTTTTTGATTTCTTTGGTCGGGGCGAGAGGATTTGAACCTCCGACCACCTGCACCCCATGCAGGTACGCTACCAGGCTGCGCTACGCCCCGAACAGCAAGAAATTATAACAGACACTTCATTCGATTAGAACCGCCGGGGACCAACAAAGCGCGAACTAGTGACCCAGCAGATCGATGACGTTCTGCAATTCCTTGCGTAACTGCTCGACGTCAACCGCGGCCGTTGCAGTCGATACTCGTGTCTGCACCGCTTGCACACCAACGCTCTCACCTTCCCCGGTTACCGTCGCCGACACGTCCGGTCCGCCACCGCCCGGCGAATCAAGCCGATTGCGCGCGCCGTTGATCGTAAAGCCCTGCTCATACAGCAACTCGCGAATCCGCCGGATCAGCAGCACCTCATGATGCTGGTAATACCTGCGATTGCCGCGCCGTTTCACCGGCCTCAACTGGGTGAATTCCTGCTCCCAGTAGCGCAACACATGAGGCTTCACGCCGCATAGTTCGCTGACCTCACCGATCGTGAAGTAGCGCTTCGCAGGAATCGGAGGCAAGACGACTTTTTCGATCGTCGCTGTCATCGTCAGTTAGCCGTGATGGGTTGCCCGAAAGCGCGCCAGTCGATCAGCGCGCGAAGCTCGCCTCGGCACCGTTCTCCACCAGCGCCTTCAGCTTTTGACTTGCATGAAACGTCACCACGCGACGCGCGGCGATAGGAATCGCCTCGCCGGTTTTCGGGTTTCTGCCGGGACGCTGTGGCTTGTCGCGTAACTGGAAGTTGCCGAAGCCCGAGAGCTTCACGCTGTCGCCACTCTCCAGCGCATCGCGAATCACCTCGAAGAAGGCCTCGACCATGTCCTTCGCTTCCCGCTTGTTGAGCCCGACATTGTCGAACAGCAACTCGGCAAGTTCCGCTTTGGTGAGCGTCGGCGTCTCGGTGGAAACGGCGGCGGGTGATGTCGGAATTTCGCGAATCATGGCGCTGCGTTGCGCCGTAAGAAGGGCTTCGAAATCACTCGAGTTCATTTCATTCATATCTATCAAATGGCGCGCCAAGCATAAAACAATGGATGCGGAAACAGCCGTGCAATTGTTAAATGCGGGTTATCCGCGCAACCGTGCGCCATATACTCGAGCCAGACGGTCCACAAGAGTTTGAATGGCCAGATCGACCGTTTCATCCTGAAGGGTTCCGCCAGTATCTTGCAAGGTCACACGGAACGCAAGGCTTTTCTCGTGCGCGGCCAGACCACCGGAAGTGTTTGATTTTGGACGGAATTCGTCGAAAAGTACAACCTTCTGGACACTCTTGCAGGCCGGTTCGGACTGGGCCTTCTGAAGCTCGTCGAGCAGCGTTTGAACCTCGATTTTCTGATCGACGACCACTGCGATATCGCGTCGCACCGGCGGGAATTTCGATACTTCCGATGGAACCGGCAATACTCGCTGCATTAATGCTTCCGCTTCGATTTCAAACAGAATCGGCGCATGCGGTAAATCATATTTTTGCATCCAGCGTGGATGCAATTCACCAATCCAGCCCACTGCCCGGCCATTGAGTTCGATACGCGCGCTGCGTCCCGGATGCAACGCCGGATGCTCGGCCTTCACAAAACGCGCAACCGCCGGCGCGGCCAACGCTTCGAGATCGCCCTTCACATCGAAGAAGTCGACAGCGCGTGTCGACGCGCCCCATTGCTCGTCGAGCGAAGCGCCGTACGCAAGCGCACCGATCATCTTCGGTTGCGCAAAGCCCTCGACGGCCAGCTCACCAGCCTTGATCGACGGATCGTGCAGGAACACGCGGCCCGCTTCGAACACGCGCACGCGGTCCGCGGCGCGCCGGTTCAGGTTCGTGCGCAGCACATGGATCAGGCTGCCGAACAGCGTCGTACGCATCACCGACAGCTGGCTTGCAATCGGATTGATGAGGCGCACCGGGTTGCTGTTGCCCGCGAAGTCCTGCTCCCACTCCGCGTCAACGAAGCTGAAGTTCACCGTTTCCGCGTAATCGCGCGCGGCGAGCGCGTGACGGATCGCGTGGATCGAGCGCTGCGTCTCGTTGGTCGCGCGCATTTCGCTGGTCGCGACCGGCGGGTGCGCCGGGATGTTTTCGAAGCCGTAAATGCGCGCGACTTCTTCGATCAGATCTTCCTCGATCTCGATATCGAAGCGGTACGACGGCGGCATCACCGAGAACGTGTCGCCATCGCGCTCAAACGTCAGACCAAGACGCGTGAAGATCTGCGCGATCTCATCGGCGCTGATCTCGACACCGATGATGCGGTTCGCGCGCGCGACGCGCATCTTCACCGGCTCGCGCTTCGGCACGTTGACGATCTGGTCGTCGACCGGACCGGCCTCACCGCCGCAGATGTCGAGAATCAGTTGCGTGATGCGTTCGATATGGTCGACGGTCGTCGCATAGTCGACTCCACGCTCGAAGCGATGCCCTGCATCGGTCGAGAAGTTGTACTTGCGCGAGCGACCGCGAATGCTATCGGGCCACCAGAACGCGGCTTCGAGATAGATGTTGGTGGTGTCGAGCGTAACCGCGGTGCTATCGCCGCCCATGATGCCGGCGAGACTTTCGATATGCCGCTCGTCGGCGATCACGCCGACCGTTTCGTCGAGTTCGACCGTGTTGCCGTTGAGCAGCTTCAGCGTTTCGCCTTGACGGCCCCAGCGCACGTCCATGCCGCCGTGGATCTTGTCGAGATCGAACACATGCGACGGACGGCCCAGCTCGAGCATCACGTAGTTCGAGATGTCGACGAGTGCCGAGATGCTGCGCTGACCCGAGCGTTCGAGGCGCTCGACCATCCACGCCGGCGACTTCGCGCGCGCGTTGACACCACGGATCACACGGCCCGAGAAACGGCCGCACAGATCGGGCGCCGAGATCTTCACGGGTAGCGTTTCGCTGAGCTTCACTTCCGCGGGTTTGATCTCCAGCGGGCGCAGCGGCGCGCCGGTGATCGCCGACGTTTCGCGTGCAACACCGAACACCGACAGACAGTCCGCCTTGTTCGGCGTCAGCTTGATTTCGAAAACGGTGTCGTCGAGATTGAGTGTGTCGCGGATATCCTGGCCGATCGGCGTATCTTCCGGCAGGATCAGCAGGCCGCTATGATCTTCCGACAGCTTGAGCTCACGCGCCGAGCACAACATGCCCTGGCTTTCCACGCCGCGCAGCTTCGACAGCTTGATCGCGAACGGCGCGCCGCCCTCTTCGGCCGGCGGCAGCTGCGCGCCCACCAGCGCGACCGGCACCTTGATGCCCGGCGCGACATTCGGCGCGCCGCACACGATGTTCAGCGTCGCGCCGGTGCCGGCGTTGACCTGACACACGTTGAGTTTGTCCGCATCCGGGTGCTTGACGACTTCCAGCACCTGGCCGACGACGATCTTCGAGGTCGGCGGCGCGGCCGGCCGCAGGTCTTCGACTTCGAGGCCGGACATCGTCAACGCGTGCGCCAACTCATCGGTGGTCAGTTGCGGATCGACAAAAGTTCTTAGCCAGGATTCCGGAAATTGCATGGTTCTGTGTACGTTCTGATCAGGTTAGGTCCACGTCCGACAGATGCTTCGCGTATTCCGGTCTCGGACCGGACGACTCGATTCTGCCGGGGACGCTCGCGGCACGCATTGTGTGCGGTACCGCGTTCTATGCTTGTCGCGCTCGCGCGCGCCGGTTCACGCGAATTGGCGCAGGAAACGCAAGTCGTTTTCGAAGAACAGGCGCAGATCCTGCACGCCGTAACGCAACATCGTCAGGCGCTCGAGGCCGCTACCGAAGGCAAAACCGATGTAGCGCTCCGGGTCGAGACCCATGTTGCGGATCACGGTCGGGTGAACCTGGCCCGAGCCCGAAATTTCGAGCCACTTGCCCGCGTTTTTGCCCGTTTCGAACTGCATGTCGATCTCGGCCGACGGCTCGGTGAACGGGAAATACGACGGACGGAAGCGCACGAGAATGTCGTCGCGTTCGAAGAATTTTTTCAGGAAATCGGTGTAGACGCCCTTCAGATCCGCGAAGCTGATGTTCTCGTCGATCCACAAGCCCTCGACCTGGTTGAACATCGGCGAATGTGTCGCGTCGCTGTCCACGCGATACGTGCGGCCGGGCACGATCACCTTGATCGGCGGCGTGTTAGTGCGCGCGTAACGCACCTGCATCGGGCTCGTATGTGTACGCAGCAGCAGCGGACGACCGTCGGCATCTTTGCCGTCGACATAGAAGGTGTCCTGCATCGAACGCGCCGGATGATTTTCGGGGCTGTTCAGCGAGGTGAAGTTGTACCAGTCGGTTTCAATCTCGGGGCCGTCGGCCACGTCGAATCCGATCGTACGGAAAATCTGCTCGACGCGCTCCCACGTGCGCATCACCGGGTGCAGGCTGCCCGCGCTGGCGCCGCGGCCCGGCAGAGTGACGTCGATTGCTTCGGCCGCGAGGCGCTGGTTCAGCAACGCGTCGGCGAGTGCCTGACGCCGTGCGGTCAACGCGGCTTCAACCTGCTGCTTGACGAGGTTGATCCGAGCGCCTTCCGTCTTGCGCGTTTCAGGATCGAGTTTGCCAAGCCCCTTCAACAGTTCGGTCAGCGCACCCGCCTTACCGAGAAAGCGCGCTTTCTCGTTTTCGAGGGTAGTGACGTCGGAGGCTTCTGCGAAGGCTTTTTGCGCGTCGGCGACAATCTGGTCCAGATCCATTGATCCCATCATTTCAACGTCAGTGTTCTATCGAAACAAACCGGTTCTACCAACAAAAACGGGGCTCGGTGAGGAGCCCCGTTTTTGTTGCAGCGTCACCGAGACTACCGGATGTTCGCTGCAACGAACCACGCAGTTTTAATTGCCAGAAACGCAATCAGGCTGCAACGGCGGCTTTCACCTGCTGAACGATCGCAGCAAAAGCAGCCTTGTCGAACACAGCCATGTCGGCCAGCACCTTGCGGTCCAGTTCGATCGAAGCCTTCTTCAGGCCATTGATGAACACGCTGTACGTCATGTCGTGCTGACGCACCGCCGCGTTGATACGCGTGATCCACAGTGCACGGAACACACGCTTCTTGTTGCGGCGATCGCGGTAGGCATATTGGCCTGCGCGCATGACCGCCTGCTTGGCGATGCGATAGACGTTATTGCGACGGCCGCGGTAACCCTTGGCCAGCTTGATGATTTTCTTGTGACGGGCCCGTGCGGTAACCCCACGTTTTACTCGAGGCATGTTTCGCTCCTATGAGTGTCGGTTAAGGGTTAAGCGAACGGCAGCATTGCGCGCACGGAGTTCAGATCGGAATCATGAACTGCCGTGGAGCCACGCAGATGGCGTTTGTTCTTGGTGGATTTCTTGGTAAGAATGTGACGCTTGAAGGCCTGACCGCGCTTGACGGTACCGCCCGGACGCACCACGAAGCGCTTCGCAGCGCTCTTCTTGGTCTTCATCTTCGGCATGACAACTCCATTATTAGATGGAGATGGGTGTGCGGTCGGCCAGTTGGCCCATTTCCCGCCCTTCGAAACCCATTCCACTTGGTATGCAGACCGCCGATACCACCAGCGGCCGCTTTTCGGGATTCGCCGCGCATGAACATGCACGCCGCTCCGAAACCTTCCGACACCACGCCGGAGAACCAGCACAGCATCATTAAACTTTCTCAACCGGAGCACACGCCACATGGCGCGCTACCGCTCCGGCTCAATTTTCACGCTTACTTCTTTTTCTTCGGAGCGAGCACCATGATCATCTGGCGCCCTTCCATTTTCGGCATCTGCTCGACCTGACCGACTTCGTCGAGGTCCGTGCGCAAGCGCTCGAGCATGCGCATACCGATTTCCTGGTGAGCCATTTCACGACCACGGAAACGCAACGTGATTTTCGTCTTGTCGCCGTCTTCGAGGAAGCGGACGAGGTTGCGCAACTTGACGTTGTAATCACCGTCGTCAGTACCCGGGCGGAATTTGACTTCCTTGACCTGGATGACCTTCTGCTTGAGCTTGGCCTCGTGCTGCTTCTTCGCTTCCTGGTACTTGAACTTGCCGTAGTCCATCAAACGGCAAACCGGCGGAACCGCCTGCGGGGCGATTTCGACAAGATCCACGTCCTGCTGTTCCGACATACGGAACGCATCAGCGAGTTTCACGATGCCGAGCGGTTCGTTCTCGACGCCGACCAGTCGCACCTCGGGTGCTGTAATTTCACCGTTGATGCGGTGCGCAGACTTATCAGTAGCGATGTTACGTTTCCTCTAAAAATTAAAAAAAACGAGCCGGGCTGCCAAGTGGCTCACTTGAACGACTGCACGTCCTGGCGCAGACGCTCAATGAAGGCATCAACAGGCATAACGCCCAGATCGACACCACCACGGGCACGCACGGCTACCGTTTGGGCTTCACGCTCTTTGTCGCCGACTACCAGCAGGTATGGGACCTTTTCCAGCGTGTGCTCGCGTATTTTATAGCTAATCTTCTCGTTGCGCAAATCGGCCTCGACTCTAACCCCTTGTTTTTGCAACGATTGAGCCAAAGTCTGCGCATATTCGGCCTGACTTTCCGCGATATTCATTACCACGACCTGCATCGGCGCGAGCCACGCCGGCATTGCACCAGCATGGTGCTCGATCAGAATACCGAGGAAGCGTTCCATCGATCCAACGATTGCCCGGTGCAGCATGATCGGGCGGCGACGGCTGTTGTCTTCGGCGACATATTCGGCGCCAAGACGCTCCGGCAGCACCATATCGAGCTGCAGCGTGCCGCACTGCCACGAACGGCCGAGCGCGTCCTTGATATGGTACTCGACCTTCGGACCGTAGAACGCGCCCTCCCCGGGCAGTTCTTCCCACGTCACGCCGCAGGCCGTCAGCGCTTCGCGCAGACCCTGTTCCGCGCGATCCCAGGTCTCGTCCGTGCCGGCGCGCGCGTCGGGGCGCAGCGACAGCTTGATCTCGACATTGTCGAAGCCAAAATCGCGGTAGACGCTCATCGCAAGCGTATTGAACGCGATCGATTCGCTGATGAACTGATCTTCGGTACAGAAAATATGCGCGTCGTCCTGCACGAAGCCACGCACGCGCATCAGGCCATGCAGCGCGCCCGACGACTCGTTGCGGTGACACGAACCAAACTCCGCGTAGCGCAGCGGCAGATCTCGATACGAGCGCAGACCGTGGTTGAACACCTGCACGTGACCCGGACAGTTCATCGGCTTGATCGCGTAGTCGCGCTTTTCCGATTCCGTCGTGAACATGTTTTCACGATAGTTCTGCCAGTGACCGGACGCTTCCCACAGCGAACGGTCCATGATCATCGGCGTCTTGATTTCGAGGTAGCCTGCGTCGTTCACGCGGCGGCGCATGTATTGCTCGACCTGCTGCCACAGCGTCCAGCCGCGTGGGTGCCAGAACACCATGCCCGGCGACTCGTCCTGCATGTGGAACAGGTCGAGTTGCTTGCCGAGCTTGCGGTGATCGCGCTTTTCCGCCTCTTCGAGCATGTGCAGGTACGCATCCTGATCTTCCTTCTTCGTCCAGGCCGTACCGTAAATGCGCTGCAGCTGTTCGTTCTTCGAATCGCCGCGCCAGTAGGCGCCCGCGACCTTCATCAGCTTGAAGACCTTCAACTTGCCGGTCGACGGCACGTGCGGGCCGCGACACAAATCCGTGAAGCCGCCGTGCGAATACAGCTTGATTTCGTCGGTGGACGGAATCGACTCGATGATCTCGGCCTTGTACTTTTCGCCGATGCTCTTGAAGTAGTCGACCGCTTCGTCGCGCGACACCACGCGGCGCGACACCGGCTCGTCTTTCTTCGCGAGTTCCTGCATGCGCTTTTCGATCTTTTCGAGATCTTCCGGCGTGAAGGGGCGGTTGTATGAGAAGTCGTAGTAGAAGCCGTTGTCGATGACCGGTCCAATCGTGACCTGTGCTTCCGGATACAGATCCTTCACAGCGTACGCGAGCAGGTGCGCCGCGGAGTGGCGGATGATATCGAGGCCGTCTGCGTCTTTTTCGGTGACGATAGCAAGTGCCACGTCGTGATCGATCAACGCCGACGTATCGACCAGCTCACCGTCGATCTTGCCGCCCAGCGCGGCTTTCGCAAGACCGGGGCCAATCGAAGCGGCCACTTCAGCGACGGTCACCGGATGTTCGTACTGTCGAACAGAACCGTCGGGCAGACGTATCGAAACCATTGCGTTCTCCGTGGTGCCGGCCGGCGGCGGCACATACAACCAGGTCAAAAGACAAAAAAAATGCGGCCCCGCTTTCGAGGGGCCGCACTCACATTTCATGCAAACTTCATCGGCAAAAGTGGTCCTCGACTAGCGTCGCTCCGAAACAGTTTCGGTCAACGTTCGCGGTGTCATAACCGTATTCACCTTTTGCGCCCAAGGCGCTTACTGCAGTTTGCGAAATCCCGGCAAGCCGGAATCTCGTTTCGTTGGTAGGCTCGATTGGACTCGAACCAACGACCCCCACCATGTCAAGGTGGTGCTCTAACCAGCTGAGCTACGAGCCTGAAGAAACGAGATTATATGGTGCCCCACGTAGCTTGGCAAGTATTTTTATGCAGAGACTTTAATTTCTCGTGACAGATTCACTCATTGCGTGACAAAAGCACGAAGCGCATCACAGGGACATCACCCGATAAAACGCGCAGCTCAATTCTTGCGCGCCGCGCGCATCACTCCAGTGATTTCGCCAAGCAGTGTGCAAGCACGCTGAATCTGCGCGGAGCTCGACACTTCGACGGTGAATTGCATGAACGCCGCGTTTCGCCGACTTTGCGTTTTCACACCGATCACGTTCATCTTTTCGCGCGCGAATACTTCGGAGATATCGCGCAGCAGCCCCTGCCGGTCGGTTGCCTCGATGCTGAGGTCGACCGGATAGACCGACTGGCCGCGACCGCTCATCACATCCGCCGACCACGCCGTTTGCAGCACGCGCTCGGGCGCACGCTCTGCCATCCGGCGGAACGTCGCGCAGTCGCTGCGGTGAATCGACATGCCCTTGCCGCGTGTAACGAAGCCGCAAATATCATCGGGCGGCGCGGGGCGGCAGCAACGCGCGAGTTGCGTGAGCAACGCATCGACGCCCACCACCAGCACGCCGGTCGAAGCGCCGCGCGCCACACTCGCGCCACTGCTGCGCTTCTCGAACTTCTCCGGCGCCTCGATTTCCGGCTCTGGCGGCGGCGCATCATGCAGCGCCTGCTCGACGAGCCGCAGGCTGAACTCCTCCTTGCCGACCACGGAGAAGAGATCGTCGGTTGTCTTGAAGCCAAGCCGGGTAGCCAGCTGGTCGAGGTTGACCGAAGTTTTGCCCTCGCGCTGCAAGGTCTTTTCGACCATCGCCCGGCCGTTCGCGATGTGCTCCTGCAGTTCGACCGCGTTGAACCACGCGCGCACCTTCTGACGCGCACGCGAGCTCTGCAGATAGCCGAGTTGCGGGTTGAGCCAGTCACGCGACGGGCCGCCCTCCTTCACCGCGACGATCTCCACGGTCTGGCCGTTCTGCAGCGCTGTGTTCAGCGGCACCATCGCGCCATCGACACGCGCGCCGCGGCAGCGATGGCCAAGCTCGCTGTGCAGGTGATATGCGAAATCGATCGGCGTCGCGCCGTGCGGCAATGGAATGACGCGCGCCTGCGGCGTCAGCACGTAGATGTGGTCGTCGTCGAGCGTGGCCTGCCGCAATTGCTCCCACGGCTGCGTCGCGCGCTCGTCGCTGTGTTCGCCTTCGGACACCTCGTCTTTCCACGCGAGCAACTGACGCAGCCACGCGATCTTCTCGTCGTACTTTTCGTTCGCGCTGAAGGTGCCGCCGTAACCGCGCGCGCCCGCTTCCTTGTAGCGCCAGTGCGCGGCCACGCCGTATTCGGCGAAGCGATGCATTTCGTGCGTGCGGATCTGCACTTCGAACGCGCGACCGTCGTCGCCGATCACGACCGTGTGCAGCGACTTATAGCCATTCGGCTTCGGCCGGGAAATATAGTCGTCGAACTCTTTCGGCACCGGCTGCCACAGGTTGTGCACGATGCCGAGCACGGTGTAGCAATCCTTGATGTCCGGCACGATCACACGGAACGCGCGCACGTCGTAGAGCTCGGCGAAATCGAGCTCCTTGCCGCGCATCTTGCGCCAGATACTGTAGATATGCTTGGGCCGTCCGCTCACCTCCGCGCGAATATGCGCGGCGGCCAACTCCTGCTGCAGCCGCTCGATCGCCTGCGCGACGTAGCTCTCGCGCTCGACGCGCTTTTCGTCGAGCAACTTCGCGATGCGCTTGTAAGTGAGCGGCTCCTCGAAGCGGAACGCGAGGTCTTCGAGCTCCCACTTCAGTTGCCAGATACCCAGACGGTTAGCAAGCGGCGCGTAAATATCGAGCGTCTCGCGCGCCACGTCGGGCGACGGCGTCACTTTCGCCGCCGCGTAGTAGCGCAGCGACTGCAGCCGCGACGCAAGACGGATCAACACCACGCGGATGTCCTGTGCAAACGCGAGCAGCATCTTGCGCAGCGCTTCCACCTGGACGCGGCGCGCGGCCTGCGCATCGCGTCCGGTTTCGGGCATTGCATTTTGAGTCGCGCGCAGGCTGATCGTACCGAGACGCAACAGCTTGCGCACGTCGCCGACGAGTTGCGCCACTTCTTCGCCAAAGTTGTCGGCGATCACCCGCTCCGGATCGCGCAGATGCGGCGTCAGCGTAAATAGCGCCGCCGCCAGCACCGCGGGCGGATCGACGTTGAGCTTGCGCATGATCGACGCGGTGCCCGCCGCGTGATCCGCCAGCAGTTCGCCCGACGACAGCCGCACCTCGCCCGCATGCTCGCGCACGAACGCCATCGCTTCGTCGAAGGAAGGAAGAGGATGAGGCGCGTTCGTGACGGTTTCGGTATTCATGGTGCGACGGCTCGCCGGGCCAGGCGAATCAACGGGACTTCAACGACGGTAGTACGTAACAGCCAAAGACGCGGGCTTAGCCGCGCTGCGCCGCGACCACGACGATTTCGACGAGGCATTTCGGATTCGCGAGCTTCGCTTCGACCGTCGCGCGCGGCGGCGTGTCGCCCTGGGCGACCCACTCGTCCCACACCGCGTTCATGCCGGCGAAATGCACCATGTCCGAAATGTAGATCTGCACCGACAGCAGAAGCGACTTATCGCTGTTCGCTTCGCCCAGCAGACGATCGATGTGACCGAGCACTTCGCGCGTCTGACCGGCGATGTTTTGCTCCGTGTCTTCGGCGATCTGCCCCGCGAGATAGACGGTGCCGTTGTGCACGGCCATTTCCGAAAGACGCTTGCCCACGTGATGACGAATGACTGCCATGAAAGATCCTGAACGGGTTGGTTGATCGAAATTCACTCCGCATGACGCCAACCGCGAAAGTCGCGCGGGTCGTCAGACGAAAACCCAATATTATGACGCGTTCGCCGACGGCCCGATGAAGAACTGGCGCGCGGCCGCGATCTGGTCTTCCGCCAGAAACGCCGGGGCATGTCCGACACCGGGAATCTCGATGCGTGAGACGAGGCGCCCGGTCGCGACCATTTTGTCGACCGTTTCGCGCGACAGCAGATCCGAGTGCTCGCCACGCACCACGAGCACGGGTCCCTGAAACGAAGCAAGCGAATGCCATAGCGCCGCCTCGCCGAGCTTCGCGGCTTCCTCGGTGATGGCCGCAAACGGCTGCGCAATGCGCGGGTCGTAACGCAGCACCCACCCGCCGTCCTGTTCGCGGAGCAGCGGCGTGTTGATTTCGCGCCATTCCTGCGGCGTCAGCGGACCGAAGCTTTGCGCGAGCTGCGCTGCATAGTCGATGCCCTGCTGCAGCGTATCGAAACGCACGGGCTTGCCGAGATAGTCGCCGATGCGCTTCACGGCAACGGGCTCGAGGTGCGGCCCGACGTCGTTCAGCAGCAGCTTGCGAATCGGCGTGTCGGGCAGACCCGCGAGCGCCATGCCGATCAGGCCACCCATCGAGGTACCGAACCAGTCGACCGTATCGACGTCGAGCCGCGCGATCAGCGTGACCATGTCGGCGACGTATTGCGGCACGGCATACAGGTTGGGGTTCGCAAGCCACGACGACAGGCCCCGCCCGACCACGTCCGGACAGACCACACGATAGGTATCGGCGAACGCCGCGGCGAGGCGATCGAAATCGCGTCCCGAGCGCGTCAGGCCGTGCACGCACAGCAGCACGCGTGGATTGTCCGGGTCGCCCCATTCGGTGTAGGCAACGCGATGCAGGCCGCCAGCGCTCGCGCACTGCACGGAACGTTGACGCGGCGCGGACAGGCCGGCAGTGGAAGCTGAGATCGTTGCGGTCATCTGGGTTCCTCGCAAAAGCGCAGCGGAGCGGGCTCGGTTGGGTAGGCCGTAGCAGAGGTCATCGAGCGAACGCTCTGCAACCGGCGCGAAAACAGACGCAAATCGTCACGCGTTCAAGCTGCGAACGATTGTAAACCGCTTCGCCGCGCGACAAGGATCGGCCGGAAGGCATAGGACGCCCTTGTCGGACTGTTACGAACAGTCACCCGCCACGCAAAACCCGCCGCACAAAAACAGAGCGGGCGAGACTCTCGCCTCGCCCGCTCACAAACCAGCTTGCCACCGCCCCCGTCATATCAGCCGCGGCGGTCACGCTACCACTGCTTTCAGCTCACCGCGCTCACATCGAGCGGCGCGCCCGTCTTCGCCTTGATTTCATCGACGCTCACGCCCGGCGCGAGCTCGGTCACCTTCAGGCCGTTTTCAGTCACCTCGATCACGCCGAGGTCGGTGATGATCTCGTCGACCACGCCGACACCCGTCAGCGGCAGCGTGCATTCCTCAAGGATCTTGTGCTGGTCGCCCTTCGCGACGTGCTCCATCAGCACGACCACGCGCTTGACGCCCGCGACCAGATCCATCGCGCCGCCCATGCCCTTGATCATCTTGCCCGGGATCATCCAGTTGGCGAGATCGCCCTTCTTGCTGATCTGCATCGCGCCGAGGATCGCGAGATTGATGTGGCCGCCGCGAATCATCGCGAACGAGTCCGCCGACGAGAAAATCGACGAGCCCGGCAGCGTCGTCACCGTCTGCTTGCCGGCGTTGATCAGGTCGGCATCCACTTCCTCCTCGGTCGGCGACGGGCCGATACCGAGCAGGCCATTCTCCGACTGCAGCCACACTTCGACGCCCGCCGGCACGTGATTCGCGACCAGCGTCGGCAGCCCGATGCCGAGGTTCACGTAAAAACCGTCCTGCAGTTCCTTCGCCGCGCGCGCGGCCATTTCGTCACGAGTCCATGCCATGATCAGTCTCCTTTCGCGCGGACGATGCGTTGTTCGATGCGTTTTTCCGGATGCGCATTCAGCACCAGACGCTGCACGAAGATGCCCGGCGTATGGATCGCGTCCGGATCGAGCTCGCCCACTTCGACGATTTCTTCGACTTCCGCGACGGTGATGCGGCCAGCCATCGCGCACATCGGATTGAAGTTGCGCGCGGTGCGGCGATAGATCAGGTTGCCCGACTTGTCGGCCTTCCATGCCTTGACGAGCGCGACGTCGGCGGTCAGCGAGTGCTCGAGCACGTAGTGGTTCTCGCCGAACTGACGGGTTTCCTTGCCCTCGGCGATCACCGTGCCGTAGCCGGTGTTGGTGAAGAACGCCGGGATGCCGGCGCCGCCCGCGCGCAGCTTCTCGGCGAGCGTGCCTTGCGGCGTGAATTCGAGTTCGAGTTCGCCGGCCAGGTACTGGCGCTCGAACTCCTTGTTCTCGCCGACGTACGACGAGATCATCTTCTTGATCTGGCGCGTCTCCAGCAGCAGGCCGAGGCCGAAACCGTCGACGCCCGCATTGTTGCTGATGCAGGTGATGTCCCGTACCTTCGAATCGCGCAGTGCCGCGATCAGCGCCTCGGGAATGCCACACAGCCCGAAACCGCCGACGGCGAACGTCTGCCCGTCCTTGACGATGTCCTTCAGCGCCTCGGCGGCGCCTGGATAGACTTTGTTCATCAGTATGTCCCTTCCTCTATGGAAACCCGAAACCGGATTATTGCGGCTGACATCGCATACGGCGAGCTTCGCTGCCCTGTGTGATGCCACCGTGTCATTCTAGCCATCCGCGGCTGGGCGCACGTCGAACGATGCAAGCCCGCGCGTTGCGCGCGCCAAGGTAGGCCGCGCCGCGTTGTCATCTGGCCGAAAGAGTACGCTGGGCGCGCCATGCGGCACAATACGCAAAAATACATAAGTAATTGCCGCCAGCCCATGCCCGCTCTGGATTACCGCACCGCGTTCCACCTCGCTCCGATCGGGCTCGCACTATCGCGAGAACGGATTATCGAAGACTGCAATGACCAGCTCGCGTCGATTTTCGGCTGCCCGCGCGAAGCGCTGATCGGCCAGTCGTTCCAGGTGCTGTACCCGTCGGAAGATGAATTCGAGCGGATCGGCGCGCGCATTCCGCCGATCATGACCGCGCACGGCAGCTACGCGGACGATCGCATCATGAAGCGCGCGAACGGCGAACTGTTCTGGTGTCACGTCACGGGCCGCGCGCAGCAGCGCGCCGACCCGCACGCAGCGGGCGTCTGGACCTTCGAGGATCTGAGTGCGACGCGGCGCGTCGCGGTGGAGCTCACGCCGCGCGAGCGCGAAATCGCCGCGCAACTGGTGACCGGCAAGACCAGCAAACAGATTGGCCGCGTGCTCGATATCAGCCCGCGCACGGTCGACGTGTACCGCGCGCGGCTGATGCGTAAATACGATACGGGGAACGCGACCGAGCTGCTACAGAGGCTGCTCGGCAGTTGATGAACCCGGACTGCCGTGGCGGCCCGGCGTGTCAGTGCTTGTCGGTGTTTGTTGTCAGGCTGCCTTGACGAGCGCCGCGCGCTCGATCGTCGCGCGCAGCGAATCGGGCACCGGCACCGACTTTCCGGCCGCGTAATCGATCCACACGCAGCGCGCGGCGCCGCGCGCATAGAGCGTATCCGGATCGTCCGCGCGCAGCAGTTCGAACGCGGTATCGAAGCTGCTGCGCCCCGGCGTCGCCACCGACATCCGGCCAATCACGTCGCCCGGATAGTGGAGCTGCTTCAGAAACTCCATCGACGCATTGACGATCACCGGCCCCTGCCCGCCGGTGCTGCCGCCGAGAAATCCCAGCTGCTCGAACCACGAAATTCGCACCTGCTCCATATAGCGGAAATAGACGGTGTTGTTCACATGGCCGAAGGCGTCCATGTCGCCCCAGCGGATCGGCATCGTCATCTCGAAAACTGCGTGAAAATCGCTCATTCCTTACTTCCGTTGTTAACCGATCGCCCGGCTCAGGCGAGCCCGAAGCCGTCGTCGGCGACGATCACCGAGCCGTTGATGAACTGCGATTCGTCCGCGGCCAGCAACAGCAGCAGCCCGTCCAGATCTTCCGGCTTGCCGACGCGATGACGCGGCAGCATCGACACGAGCTTTTGCCCCTGCTCGGTCGACCAGTGATGATGGTTGATTTCCGTATCGATATAGCCGGGGCAGATTGCGTTCACGTTGATGCCGTGACGGCCCCATTCGAGCGCCATCGCCTTCGTCATATGAACGACCGCGGCCTTGCTCATCGAATACAGGCCGATCTGCGGCAGCACCCGCAAGCCGGCCATCGACGCGATGTTGATGATCCGGTACGACGGCTTCTGCGCATTGTTGCCGCGCATGATCATGCGCTTGGCGACTTCCTGGGCGACGAAAAACGCGCCGCGCGTGTTCGTGTCGAACACATATTCGAAGTCGGCCGGGGTGACTTCAGACAGCTTCTGCGTGGTCGACACGCCCGAGTTATTGACCAGAATATCGATCGTGCCGGCCTCGGTTTCAGCGTGCGCGACCGCCGACTTGATGCTTTGGTAGTCGGTCACGTCGAGCGACACGACATGCGCCGCGCCGCCGGACGCCTCGATCTCCGCGCGCAGTTCCTTCAGGCGCTCCGTGCGTCGGCTCGCCAGCACGACCTTCGCGCCCGCCTGCGACAGCACCTGCGCGAAACGCTTGCCCAACCCGCTCGAGGCGCCGGTGATCAGCGCGACCTTGCCTTCCAGATTGATCGAACGGCCCATTGTCGTTCCTTGTTCGGTGGTAGAGACAACTGCGGTTGACGAAGTGCGGCAGGACCGGCGCCACGGGTCGCCACCGCATCGGTAAATAGAACGTCCGTGCTAATCTGTGCGCGTCGGGTTGCAGTGCCGGAATCGTTCGCCCACAATACGAACCCGAAAAAAGCATTCTAACGGTAAGAGGAGCATCAATGACCCCCGCAAGTCTCATTGAGCAATACGGTCCACGCGAGTCGATGGAGTACGACGTCGTGATCGTTGGCGGCGGCCCCGCGGGCCTGTCGGCGGCGATCCGCCTGAAGCAGCGCGCTGCTGAAAAGGGCGTCGAACTTGGCGTCTGCGTGCTGGAAAAAGGCTCTGAGATCGGGGCGCACATTCTGTCGGGCGCCGTGATGGATCCGCGCGCGATCACCGAACTGATCCCGGACTGGAAGGAAAAAGGCGCGCCGCTCACCGTCGACGTGACCGAAGACCGCTTCCTGTTCCTGTCGGAAACCGGCGCGAAGAGCGTACCGAACTGGGCGCTGCCGGACAATTTCAAGAATCACGGCAACTACGTGATCAGCCTCGCGAACGTGACGCGCTGGCTGGGTCAGCAGGCCGAGGCGCTCGGCGTGGAAATCTTCCCGGGTTTCCCGGCGGCCGAAGTGCTGTACAACGACGACGGCTCGGTCAAGGGTGTCGCGACTGGCAATCTCGGCATCGGCAAGGACGGCGAGCCGACCGAGAACTTCCAGCTTGGCATGGAGCTGCATGCGAAGTACACGCTGTTCTGCGAAGGCGCGCGCGGCCATCTCGGCCGGCAACTGAACGACAAGTTCAAGCTGCGCGACGGCGTCGATCCGCAGGTGTACGGCATCGGCATCAAGGAGCTGTGGGAGATCGATCCTGCGAAGCACAAGCCGGGGCTCGTGATGCACACGGCCGGCTGGCCGCTCGAAAACGATACGTATGGCGGCTCGTTCCTCTATCACATGGACAACAACCAGGTGGTGGTGGGCTTCGTGGTCGGCCTTGGCTATTCGAATCCGTATCTGTCGCCGTTCGAGGAATTCCAGCGCTACAAGACCCATCCGGCGATCCGTGCGATTCTCGAAGGCGGCAAGCGCGTGTCCTATGGTGCGCGCGCGATCACCGCGGGCGGGTTGATGTCGCTGCCGAAGCTGGTGTTCCCGGGTGGCGCACTGGTCGGCGACGACGCGGGCTTCCTCAACGTGTCGCGCATCAAAGGCTCGCATGCGGCGATCAAGACCGGCATGCTCGCGGCCGATGCCGCGTTCGACGCCGTGCAGGCCGGCCGCCAGGCGGACGAACTGAGCGCGTACCCGGAAGCCTTCAAGACGTCGTGGCTTCACACCGAGCTGTATCGCGCGCGCAATTTCAAACAGTGGATGAGCAAGGGCCTGTACCTCGGCACGCTGATGGTCGGCATCGAGCAGAAGGTGCTGGGTGGCAATGTGCCGTGGACGCTGCATCACCAGCATTCCGATCACGAGATGCTGAAGCCGGCGTCGCAGTCCAAGCCGATTACCTATCCGAAGCCGGACGGCAAGCTCACGTTCGATCGCCTGTCGTCGGTGTTTATCTCGAACACCAACCACGAGGAAAATCAGCCGGCGCACCTGACGCTGAAAGACCCGTCGGTGCCGGTCAACGTGAACTGGCAGACCTATGCCGGCCCCGAGTCACGCTACTGCCCGGCGGCGGTCTACGAATTCGTCAAGAACGACGACGGCAACGAGCGGCTCGTGATCAATGCGCAGAACTGCGTGCATTGCAAGACCTGTGATATCAAGGACCCGACGCAGAATATCGTGTGGGTCACGCCGGAAGGCGGCGGCGGTCCGAACTATCCGAACATGTAAGCGGTGTTCTGTCTGCCTTCGTGGCGCGTGACGAAATATGCGCGCCACGAAGGCAGGTTTCGATGACGCGTTCGCGTCGTCTTCAACTTCCCTTCCGGCTTTGCGTTCTCAAGACGGCCAGCACGTGAGTGCGCACACGGTCGGCTAGCAAGCCATTTCAACGCTGAAATCGTAGATGAGGCGCTGCCGTCACGGCACACGCCCGAGGCACGGCGCCGCGCGCTGGCTGTAGTGCGTCAGCGCGCGGCTATCGTGCAAAGAACAGATGGGAGTCTTCGGGAAGCGCCGCCGGGAGCGGCGCCATAGCGGCAGCGTTACGGCGCGCTTGCCGCGATCTTCGGCGTGCTCACCGACACGTCGCCACATTGCGCGCGATGACGCAGCGCATGATCGATCAGCACGAGTGCAAGCATTGCCTCGGCGACCGGCGTCGCGCGAATGCCGACGCACGGGTCATGTCGACCGAAGGTTTCGACGACTGCCGGCTGGCCGGCCTTGTCGATCGAGCGGCGTGGCGTGCGGATGCTCGACGTCGGCTTGATTGCGATCGACACGGTGATGTCCTGCCCCGTCGAAATACCGCCGAGCACCCCGCCCGCGTTGTTGCCGACGAAGCCTTCCGGCGTCAGTTCGTCGCCATGCACCGAGCCGCGTTGCGCGACGCTCGCGAAGCCGGCGCCGATTTCGACGCCCTTCACCGCGTTGATGCCCATCATCGCGTGCGCGATATCGGCATCGAGACGGTCGAACAGCGGCTCGCCGAGGCCGACCGGCACACCGGAGGCGACCACGTTGATGCGCGCGCCGATCGAGTCGCCGTCCTTACGCAGCGCGTCCATATACGCTTCGAGCTGCGGCACGATATCGGCATTCGCCGCGAAGAACGGATTCTCGCGTACCAGCGCCCAGTCGACGAACGGCACGTCGATCTCGCCGAGCGCGGCCATGTAGCCGCGAACCTCGATGCCGGATTTCTCGCGCAGCCACTTCTTCGCGACCGCGCCCGCAGCGACCGTGGGCGCCGTCAGCCGCGCCGACGAACGGCCGCCGCCGCGATAGTCGCGAATGCCGTATTTCTGCCAATAGGTGTAGTCGGCGTGGCCCGGCCGGAATGTCTCGGCGATGTTGCCGTAGTCCTTGCTGCGCTGGTCGGTGTTGCGGATCAGCAGTGCGATCGGCGCGCCGGTGGTCTGGCCTTCGAACACGCCCGACAGGATCTCGACCTTGTCTTCCTCCTGGCGCTGCGTGACGTGCCGCGACGTGCCGGGTTTGCGGCGGTCGAGTTCGAACTGGATATCGGCTTCGTTGAGCGCCATGCCCGGCGGGCAGCCGTCGATCACGCAGCCGATAGCGGGGCCGTGCGATTCGCCGAAGGTCGTGACAGTGAAGAGCGTACCGAGCGTGTTGCCGGACATGAGCGTCGTCCAAAGAAATGCGGGGGGAACGCTATTATGCCAGCCCTCCAGCGTCGGAGCCGGCCGGTCCGGCGTTTCTGGCCGATCGGCCAGGGCGGCACCGGCCTGCGCTGTCTTCGCGCGTCAAGCGCGCCCAGTCAGGATCTGCCGCCGCTGCCTGGTCCGACGTCACAGGCACCGACTCGAGCGGCTCGCTTGCCAAGCTCGGCCAGCACCCACCGCTATTTGCGCGCGCCGCGCAGCTCGGTCACGATCGCCTGCAGCTTCTCCGGCGTCGCGAGCGCCGGCTCGATCGGCTCGCCGACCACGAGGCTCAGCCGGCTCATCACGCCCTTGTGCACCGGCCGCGGCCAGTGCGCGTCGACGTCGCGCGAAAACACGCTGCCCCACAGCCCGCGCAGCGCCATCGGAATAACGGGCGCCGGCGTGCGCCCGACGATCTCGCTCACGCCATGCCGGAACGGATTCATGTCGCCGGTGCGCGTCAGCTTGCCTTCCGGGAAGATACACACGAGTTCACCGTCGGCGAGCGCCTGCGCACACTGGTCGTACGCGCGCGCGAGCAGCGCCGCGTCCTGATGCGCGGGCGCAATCGGAATCGCCTTCGCATGGCGGAACAACCATCCGACCAATGGCGTCCGGAAAATCTGATGGTCCATCACGAAGCGGATCGGCCGCGGGCTCTCGGCCATGATGACGATCGCGTCGACGAAGCTCACGTGGTTACACACGAGCACCGCCCCGCCCTCCTTCGGAATCCGCTCCGCATGCACGAGCCGGATCCGGTAGAACGTATGCACGAGCAGCCACGCGATAAAGCGCAACAGAAACTCGGGCACGAGCGAATAGATATAGGCCGCGACGACCACGTTCAGCAGCGCGGTCACGAGGAAGATCGCCGGAATGCTGAAGCCCGCCGAGGTCAGGGCCATCGCCATCAGCGCGGACACGATCATGAACAGCGAATTCAGGATATTGTTCGCGGCGATGATGCGCGCGCGATGGCTCGGCTGGCTGCGGCTCTGGATCAGCGCATACAGCGGCACGCTGTAGAAACCGCCGAACATCGCCAGCAGGAACAGGTCGGCGAGCACGCGCCAATGCGCGAAGCGGCCGAGGAATTCGCCGACGCCCAGCAGATGGCCGGCCGGCGGCAGCGCGTGGCTCGCGAAAAAAAGGTCGATGGCGAACACGCTCATGCCGATCGAGCCGAGCGGCACGAGACCAATTTCGATGCGCCGCTTCGACAGCCGCTCGCACAACAACGAGCCGATGCCGATACCGATCGAGAACGTCGCGAGCAGCACGGTGACGACATCGGGGTCGGCGGACAGCACGTCTTTCGCGAAATTGAAGAACGACGCGAGGAACGTCGCGCCGACGAACCACAGCCACGAAATACCGAGCAGACTCAGGAACACGGTGCGGTTTTCGCGCGCGAGTTTCAGATTGCGCCACGTCTCGCTAAACGGATTCCAGTTGATGCGCAGTTCCGGCTGCGGCGCGGGCGTGGCCGGCACGAAGCCTGACACGACGCGCCCGATCAGTGCGATCGCTATACACGCGCAAGCCAGCACCACCGCGCCATGCTCGGCGAACCCCGCGCCCGCACCGCCGATGATCGTGCCTACCAGAATCGCGACGAAGGTGCCCATCTCGACCATGCCGTTGCCGCCGACCAGTTCCGTCTTCGCCAGATGCTGCGGCAGATACGAATACTTGACCGGGCCGAACACGGTCGAATGGACGCCCATCAGGAACGTGCACAGATACAGCAGTGGCGCGCTATGCAGCCAGAAACCGGCGCCGCCGACCAGCATCACGCCGATCTCGAAAGTCTTGACGAGGCGCGTCAAGACCGCCTTGTCGTATTTGTCGGCGATCTGGCCCGAGGTGGCGGACAGCAGCACGAACGGCAGAATGAAAATCGCCGAGATCAGGAACGCCGCGGTCTTCGGATCGACGCCGGAAAAACGCGCCGCCTGATACGTGACGAGCGACGTGAAGCCGATCTTGAACACGTTGTCGTTCATCGCGCCGAGGAACTGAGTCCAGAAAAACGGTGCGAAACGGCGCTCGCCGAGCAGGCGAAACTGGGATTCGTGCGCTTCGTTCGCGCGAGCGGCGCGGCGGGCGGCAGACAAGGGACGATCGCTCATGAAGTTCGGGAGGCGGCGTGAAGCAATTGCAGCGCGGCGGACGGCGCGGTGGATGGGCAAACCGGCGCGGCTAGCGCGCCTGGCGGTCGAACATGAAACCGAAAAGGCCGGACACAAAAAAAGCGCACGCTTTCGCGCACGCCTTCGCAGTGGATTCACGCCCCGGACCACAGCCCGGGCGCGACTTCCAGACTACGCGCATCAGCCCGTCTGCTGGCCCTGCCCTTCCGGTTCTTCCGGCCAGTCGCGGATATACGCTTTCAGCATGCGGTTTTCGAAGCCCTGCTCCTCGACCACTGCCTTCGCGACGTCGTAAAACGAGATAACACCCATCAACGTGCGGCTCTCCATGACCGGAAGATAACGCACGTGATGCTCGAGCATCATGCGGCGCACTTCGTTGACGTCGGTTTCGGGCGTGCAGGTAAGCGGATGGTCGTCCATCACCTTGCGGATCGTCGAAGTGCCGACGCTGCCGCCGTTCTCGCGCAGCGTCTGAATGATTTCGCGAAAGGTCAGCATGCCGGCGAGGTCGCCGTACTCCATCACGACGAGCGAGCCGATATCGTGCTCGGCCATCGTATTGACAGCGTCATGCAGCGTGGTATCCGGCGTGACCGTAAAAAGGGTGTTGCCCTTGACTTTAAGAATGTCGCTGACTCGCATGATCTATCTCCCGATACCGCTAATTCTGCAATGCATGAATGGTTTTTTCGATCCTAGCGGAAAGGCCCATAAAAGGAAAGCGGCCCGCCCAGCAAGGCGCCGAGCGCATTCGTCACATTCAATTCATACGGTTTCGCGCGCCGGTGCCGGCGCGTTTGCCGCGCCACGCCGGCAAAGCCCTGCTTGAAGCGGTGCACGCCAGTGATAGGATGGCCGCCACACCCACCTTCGCGAGGCCGCTCGCGGCCCGCCGCCCACGATGTCCGCCAACCGTTTCGATACGCTTGCGCTGCACGCCGGCGCCGCGCCCGACCCCGCCACCGGCGCGCGCGCCACGCCGATCTATCAGACTACGTCGTTCTCCTTTCGGGACTCGGATCACGCCGCGGCGCTCTTCAACATGGAGCGCGCCGGCCATGTGTATTCGCGCATCTCGAATCCGACCGTCGCCGTATTCGAGGAGCGCGTCGCCGCGCTCGAAAACGGTGCCGGCGCGATCGGCACCGCGAGCGGCCAGGCGGCACTGCATCTGGCCATCGCGACGCTGATGGGCGCCGGCGCGCATATCGTCGCATCGAACGCGCTGTACGGCGGCTCGCACAACCTGCTGCACTACACACTCAAGCGCTTCGGCATCGAGACGACCTTCGTCAAGCCGGGCGACCTCGACGCATGGCGTGCGGCGCTGCGCCCCAATACGCGGCTGCTGTTTGGCGAAACGCTCGGCAACCCGGGGCTCGACGTACTCGACATCGCCGCGATCGCGCAGATCGCGCACGAACACCGCGTGCCGCTACTGGTCGACTCGACGTTCACGACGCCCTACCTGCTGAAGCCCTTCGAGCATGGCGCCGACTTCGTCTATCACTCGGCAACCAAGTTTCTCGGCGGCCACGGCACGACGATAGGCGGCGTGCTGGTGGACGGCGGCACGTTCGACTTCGATGCGTCGGGTCTCTTTCCCGAATTCACCAAGCCTTACGACGGCTTTCACGGCATGGTGTTCGCCGAGGAAAGCACGGTCGCGCCGTTCCTGCTGCGCGCGCGCCGCGAGGGCTTGCGCGACTTCGGCGCGTGTCTGCATCCGCAGGCCGCATGGCAACTGCTGCAAGGCATCGAAACTCTGCCGTTGCGTATGGAGCGGCACGTCGCCAATACGCGGCGCGTGGTCGAATTTCTCGCCGGCCATGCGGCGGTCGAAACGGTTGCCTATCCCGAGCTGCCGGACCATCCGGATCATGCGCTCGCGCAGCGGCTGCTGCCGCGCGGCGCCGGCGCGGTGTTCAGCTTCAATCTGCGTGGCGATCGCGCGGCCGGGCGCAGCTTTATCGAGGCGCTCACGCTGTTCTCGCATCTCGCGAACGTCGGGGATGCGCGTTCGCTCGTGATCCATCCCGCGTCGACGACGCACTTCCGCATGGACGCTGCTGCGCTCGCCGCGGCCGGCATCACAGAAGGCACGATCCGGCTGTCGATCGGCCTGGAAGATCCGGACGATCTGATCGACGATCTCAAGCGTGCGCTGAAAGCCGCGCAGAAAGCCATGCAAACGGCGGGCGGCGGCACCGCGACGCCGAGCGGCCAGGCCGCCTCGCAGGGCAGCGCCGCCATGCCGACGGCCGCCTCGTCGGCCATCCCTTCGCCGTCCCGCCCGGAGTCCACATGATCGTCACCGTTCAAGGCAAATCGGCCTATGCCTACACCGGCGGCAAACCCTTCGATGCGCACCTGCCGACGGCCGTGTTCATCCACGGCGCCGAGCACGACCACAGTGTGTGGGGACTGCAGAGCCGGTACTTCGCGCACCACGGCTTCGGCGTGCTCGCAGTGGATCTGCCGGGGCACTGCCGCAGCGCCGGCCCCGCGCTCACGACGGTCCCCGCGATGGCGGACTGGCTCGCCGCGCTGGTCGACACGGTGGGCGTCACGCGCGCGTTTGTGGCCGGCCACAGCATGGGCTCGCTGATCGCACTCGACTTCGCCGGCCGCTATCCGCAACGCGCGACGCACCTCGCGCTGCTCGCGACCGCGATGCCGATGACCGTCTCCGACGCGTTGCTCGACGCCGCGCTCAACCGCGAGCCCGAAGCGATCGGCATGGTCAACCAGTGGTCGCATTCGACACTCGCGGCAAAGCCATCGTCCCCTGGCCCCGGCTTCTGGCTGCACGGCGTGAACCAGCGGCTGATGGAACGTGTCGCCGTGCGTGGCGAGCCGCATCTGTTCCACACCGACTTCACCGCCTGCCATACCTACGCGGATGGCCTCGACCGCGCCGCTCAGGTGCGCTGCGCAACGCGCCTGATCGTCGGCCGGCGCGATGCGATGACGCCGCCGCGCGCGGCCCGGGCGATTGCCGATGCGCTCGCGCAGGCCGGTGCGCCGGTCGACACGGTCACGCTCGAAGCAGGCCACGCGCTGATGACCGAGCAACCGGATGCAACGCTCGATGCGCTGTTCAGTTTCGCGTCGAAAGCGCCGCGCGACGGGCGGTAAAAGGGCGTGGCGTGACAACCCGGGCTGGGGTTTTCGCGGCTCACGGCAGCGGTGAGAGGTCGCCGGAAAGCGTTGCAAAGAATGGTCAACATACCTGTGCGAAAACCGCCGCGCCATCGGCCGAATGGCCAGGTTGCACTCGGCTGGCGATCGCCGGACAATGATTGAAAGCTGTCTTTTTCAGCATGCTTTCCAGCTCGCGCCTGCTCTGCTGCCGCATGGCGACGAAGCGTGACGCGCACGCGGCAATCAGGCGGTATCGATCGAGCCGTGCACCGCTATAAGCACCCATCTTTCATGGGACCCAAGTGAGCGCTAAAGCGCTAACTCCGGTCGACACAGGAGACCATCATGGCTCATACAGCGCATACCGATCACTTCGCGAGCTTCGCGGAGTTCTATCCGTACTACCTGAGCGAGCATCGCAACCTGGTCTCGCGGCGGCTGCATTTCGTCGGTTCGCTCGGCGTGATCGGCTGCCTCGCGATGGCGCTCGCCACGGGCAACTGGCTATGGCTGCCGGCCGCCGTAATCTGCGGCTATGGCTTCGCGTGGGTCGGCCATTTCTTCTTCGAGAAAAACAAACCGGCCACGTTTCGCCACCCGTTTTACAGCCTGATGGGCGACTGGGTGATGTTCAAGGACATCTGCGTGGGGAAAATTTCGCTGTAGCTGCGCCGGCAATGGAACAACTCGCGACGTCACGCCGCCTGATGCGGCATCGAAGCCGCCGCGCGCTCGCTGTCCCCAGCGCGCGCGGCACGAGCGGCCGCCCGCGCCGCCAGTAGCGCGGCAAGCGTCACCTTCAGCTTGTCGTTGTCGAGCGCGGCCAGCAGCAAGGTCCCGTCGGTACGGGTCGAATCGAGTTCAAGCTGATACGTCAGCTCCGCCCGGTCAATCACGAACAGGTCGTAAAGCCGCTGCACCGTGACCTGCGCCGGATTCGCGAGCAGCACGAAATGCGGGCCGGTATGGTCTTCCTGCAGACGCGCGATCCACTCGATCTCCTCGAGCCGCTGCAACAGCATCTGCGTGGTGTCCATATCGCGGCGAAGCATACGCGCGAGTTCGGGCATCGTATAACCGCGCTTGCCGGCATCACGCGCTTCGGACAGGCGCGCGAGCAGTTCGAGCGCATCGAACAGATGGCTGCCGTTGAATACGGGCCGGTGAAACTGGCCGATACGGATCGCCGGCAACGCGGAGGCGATCATCGCACCGGTGAGCGTGATGAACCAGCACAGATACATCCACACCAGGAACAGCGGCACCGCGGCGAACGCGCCGTACACGGCGGTGTAAGTCGGAATGCGGCGCACGTAGTAACCGAAGCCGCGCTTCGCGAGTTCGAACGCGACCGCGGCGATCACACCGCCGACCACCGCGTCGCGCCATTCGACGCGGCGGTTCGGCAGATAAACGTAGAGAATCGTAAACGCGAGCACGGTAAGCGGCAGCGTCGCGCCCGCGAGCGCCCATTCGATCAGCGGAGTGATGCGCTGCGCCGCCGAGAACGTCATCGATTGTGTGAACAGATACGACGAGATCGACAGGCTCACGCCGATCAGAATCGGGCCGAGCGTGATGATCGCCCAGTAGACCAGAATGCGCTGCGCGACGGGCCGCGCCTTGCGCACGCGCCAGATCACGTTGAACGCGGATTCGACGGTCATCATCGTCATCACCGCGGTGACGAACAGGATGATCATGCCGATCGTGGTAAGCCCCTTGGCCTTCGACGCGAACTGGTTCAGATACTTGAAGATCTGATCGTTCAGTTGCGCGGGCATCAGGTGATCGGCGAGAAAAAACTGCAGCGACGCCTGGAACGAGCTGAAGATCGGAAACGCGGTAAATAGCGCGAACGCGACGGTGGCGAGCGGCACGAGCGACAGCATCGTCGTAAACGTCAGACTGCCCGCCACCTGGGGAATCCGGTCCTCACCGATGCGTTGCGCGGCGAACTGCGCGAGCCGTTTGAGCGTGTCGAGATCGAAACGCATCCTGGACAACAAACCTGCCTCCTTGCTTCCTGACCCGCCGAACCGGGACTGCGGGAACCGCTCGCGGCGTCTGATCGAACCACCTGGCCGAACGGCTATGAGCGGCCTGTACCGTGGACCGAGCCCCTATAATACCCGTTCACCGATGAGGCCTATGAAAGACATACTCGTGCTTTATTACAGCCGTCACGGAGCCACGCGCGAGCTCGCGCTGGCGATCGCGCACGGCGTCGACAGCGTCCCCGGCATGCAGGCGCGAGTGCGCACCGTGCCGGCGGTTTCCACGGTCTGCGAGGCGGCCGAACCGGACATCCCCGCCGAAGGGCCGCCTTACGTCGAACTGCGCGATCTCGAGGAATGCGCGGGCCTCGCGCTCGGCTCGCCGACCCGTTTCGGCAACATGGCCGCCGCGCTCAAATACTTTCTCGACGGCACCACGCCGCAGTGGCTGTCAGGCGCGTTGTCCGGCAAGCCGGCCTGCGTGTTCACATCGACCGGCAGTCTGCACGGCGGCCAGGAATCCACACTGCTGTCGATGATGCTGCCGCTGCTCCATCACGGCATGCTGATCGTCGGCATCCCGTACACCGAAAGCACACTGTCCACCACGCAGACGGGCGGCACGCCGTACGGCGCGTCGCATTTCGCGCGCGCGGGCACGGCCGGGCAAGGCATCTCGGCCGATGAACGCACGCTCGCCATCGCGCTTGGCGCGCGCGTCGCGCGCACGGCGGCGTCGATGAGCGAAAGACCGTGAGCGGACCGGATACACAGCCGGCAGAAAATGGCACCGCGCGCCGGGAAGAGCAGCGCTCTGAAGTCACGGTCACGGACCATCTCGCGAACGCCGCGCAATCGGTGAAGGACCCAGATACCGCACCTGCGGATCGGAGCGCGAATTTCGGTGCGAATGTGGCCGACAGTCCCAGCACGAATCTCGCCGAAAATCTCCCCGCAAGCGCATCACAGCACGCATCCACAACGCCCGTGGCACCGAAACCCGCCGCCGCGCTCGTCGCCGCTTTCACGCTGGTCGCGATGATCGCGCTCGCCGTCGCATGGGAATGGTGGCTCGCGCCGCTGCGGCCCGGCGGCTCGCTGCTGGTGCTCAAGGCGTTGCCGCTGCTGTCGGCGCTGCCGGGCGTATGGCGGCGGCAGCTCTACACGCTGCAATGGGCGTCGATGCTGATCCTGCTGTATTTCGCCGAGGGTGTCGTGCGCGGCTGGAGCGACCATGGGCTGAGCGCACAGCTCGGTTGGCTGCAGGCGGCGCTGGCGGTGATCTTCTTCGTCAGTACGCTCGCTTATGTCGGACCGTTCAAGCGCGCGGCGAAGCTGGCCGCAAAAGAGGCCACGGCAGCCGCCGCCGATGGACCCGCCCCACCCGCGTGACGCAAACGCCCACCCGTCCCTAACCGCAAACCGCAACACTCGACCCGCCCCGACTCCCACACCGCCGACCAACCCCATGACCTATACCGCCTTTCTCGCCGCCTGCCGCGATGCCATCGGCGCGGCCCACGTGCTGACCGACCCACACGACACCGCCCCGTACCTGACCGACTGGCGCCGCCGCTACACCGGCACGGCCTGCGCGGTGCTGTGCCCGGCCACGGCCGCGGAGGCCGCGGCGCTCGTGAACCTCGCGGTCGAGCATCGTGTCGCGCTGGTGCCGCAGGGCGGCAACACCGGTCTCGCGGGTGGTGCGACGCCCGACGCGAGCGGCGCGCAGGCGGTCATCAGTCTGCGGCGGCTCAATCGCGTGCGCGATATCGATCCGCACAACAATACGATCACGGTCGAAGCCGGCGTGATCCTCGCCGACGTGCAGAAGCACGCGGAGGCGGCCGGGCGTCTGTTTCCGCTGAGCCTCGCCGCCGAGGGCAGCTGCACGATCGGCGGCAATCTGTCGACCAACGCGGGCGGCACCGGCGTACTGCGCTACGGCAACACGCGCGAGCTGTGCCTCGGTCTCGAAGTCGTGACGCCGCAAGGCGAGCTTTGGGACGGACTGCGCGGCTTGCGCAAGGACAACACCGGCTACGATCTGCGCGATCTGTTCATCGGCGCGGAAGGCACGCTCGGCCTGATCACCGCGGCGGTGCTGAAGCTGCACCCGCAACCGGCCGCGCGCGTCACCGCGCTCGCCGCGCTGGCGTCGCCGCACGCGGCACTCGATTTCCTCGCGCTCACGCAGCGTGTCGCCGGGCCGCTTCTGACCGGCTTCGAACTGATGTCGGATTTCTGCCTGCGCCTCGTCGGCCGACATTTCGCGCAGATGCGCTATCCGTTCGCCGAGCCGCATGCTCAGGTCGTGCTGCTCGAACTGTCGGACAGCGAAAGCGAAGCGCACGCGCGCGCGCTGTTCGAAGGGCTGATGGAAACGGCGCTCGAACAGGGTCTCGTGGAAGACGCGGTGGTCGCGGAAAACCTCGCGCAATCGCGCGCGTTCTGGAATCTGCGCGAACACATTCCGCTCGCGCAGGCCGAGGAAGGGCTCAATATCAAGCACGACATCGCGGTGCCGATCTCGCGTATCGGCCATTTCATCGAGGCGACCGACGCCGCCATTGCCCAAGCCGCGCCGGGCGCGCGCATGGTGACGTTCGGCCATCTCGGCGACGGCAATCTGCACTACAACGTGCAGGCGCCCGAGGGCATCGACGCGAAGGCGTTTCTGGAGCAGTACCAGAGCCCGATCAACCGGATCGTCTACGACAGCGTGCACGCGCATCGCGGCAGCATCAGCGCGGAACATGGGCTCGGCCAACTGAAAATCGACGAGGCTGCACACTACAAGCAGGACGTCGAAGTGCGAATGATGCGTGCGATCAAGCAGGCGCTCGATCCGCTGAACCTGATGAATCCCGGCAAGGTGCTACGCTAATGACAGAAGCCTCCGCGGTCCGGCGCGGCGGCGTGTTTCAGGAGTTGCGTCCGTGAAGATTCGCGTGCTGTCCGACCTGCATCTGGAAAACGACGAGCCCGAGCTGATTGCCCATGCGCAGGCGGATCTGATCGTGCTGGCCGGCGACATCCACAACCATGCCGCGGGTCCGCGCTGGGCCGCGCAGGCGTTCGACGACGCGGTGCCTATTGTCTACGTGCCGGGCAATCACGAGTACTACGACGGTGAGTTCGGCGCGCTCGAAAGCGCGTTGCTCGACGCGGCCGCGCAGGTCGACAACGTGCACGTGCTGAACAATGCCTCGCTCGTCGACCCGCAAGGCCGCTGGCGCGTGCTGGGCACGACGTTGTGGACCGACTTCGCGCTATACGGCGCGGCGCCGTCCGAGATCGACGAGTCGATCGACGCCGCGAGCCGCGTGATGCTCGATTATCGCGGGCTGATCCAGATGAACTGGCCGCACGACACGCATGATGCCGAGCGCGATTTCACGCCCGCCGATTCGCTCGCGCTGCACCGGCGCGCGCGTGCATGGCTCGAAGGCGAGCTCGCGAAGCCGTTTGTCGGCCAGACGATCGTGGTCACGCATCACGCGCCGCATCGCTTGAGCCTTGCCGAGCGTTATGCGGAAGATCGCGCGTCGGCGGGCTTCGTCAATCATTTGCCGGAACTCGTGCGCTCGCCTGTCGCGTTGTGGATTCACGGGCATACGCATACATCGTTCGACTACGTGGTGGACGGCACGCGCGTCGTGTGCAATCCGCGCGGCTATTTCGACCGGCGTACGGGTCAGTGGGAAAATCCGCTGTTTGCGTGGGATAAGGTGGTCGATATCTAGCGGTACGGTTCGATTTCGACTCGACGCGAACTCGTGCATCGCGCGCACATGTGAACCACGTCAGATGACCGGAGCACCGCACTCGCACCCCCTGAGGAAGGGGACGACGAGGCGCTCGTAGAAGAAGAAAAAACCTGTTGGACCCGTCCGCTTATCAAGCCCTTCAAGGAAGCTGGCGGCGGATTTCAAACGCTCCGCCGCCACTCCATGTTCGTCGATCTCAGCGCTCGCGCCGCGCGTTCGGCTGTTCGATCTTCACCGGCACGAGTTGCGGCTGTTGTTCGCGCAGGCGGCGCAGCAGATCGCGCGATGCGGCAACGCCGATCAGTCCAAACATGACGGCCACGCCGATCACCAGGTGCGTATCCATGAATTTGTCGTCCTTCAGTGGTTGCGATGCGCCAGATGGCGGCGAATTCGGCGCCTCCGCTGAGAACGGCAGCGCGTGAACGACACGTTAGCAAATCGGGCACCCAGCAGAAGTAAAGAAATGTTGCGGCGCCGCGCTTATGTAACAGGCGGGCGTTGCGGGCTGTCACATCGCGCGTTGCCCAGACGTCAAGCTCTACAAGAACGTGCGCATGACGCGTATCCGGCAGTACGCGCATTGCGTTGAAAAGCGCGCGGTTACGACCTCGCGAATTGCCGCAACTCCGCGTGATCCGCGGCAAGCGTCGCGGGCAGCTCGTCGCGCAGAAACTCAACCCACGTGCGGATCTTCGCGTCCAGATACTGCCTCGACGGATACAACGCATACAGGTTCATCGGCTGCGCCGTGTATTCGGGCAGCAGCCATACGAGTTCGCCGCTGCGCAGCCAACGAATCGCCGAATAGAGCGGAATCAGGCCGACGCCCATGCCCGCGCACGCTGCGGCGGCCATCGCCTCGGCCACGTTCACCTGAAACGTGGTGGGACCGAGCGCGACGGTTTCATCGCCGTTCGGGCCGTCGAAGGTCCATTTGTCCGCCGGAAAAATCGGCGTCACGAGTTGCATGCACGTGTGCTGCGCGAGGTCGGCGGGCGTTTGCGGCACGCCGCGCTGCTCCAGATACGCCGGCGACGCGCATGCCACGCTGAATGCGCTACCGAGGCGCTGCGACACGAGTCCCGAATCCGGCAGGTCCGTCGCGAGCGCCAGCGAAACGTCGAAGCCTTCGTCGAGCAGATCGGGCATGCGCTGCGCGAGCGTCAATTCGACCTGCACCTCCGGATAGCGCTGCTGGTAGCGGCCGACCGCCGGCACCACATAGTGCTGGCCGAAGCTCGTCATCGCGTGAACCTTGAGTTTGCCGGACGGGCGCGCGTGCGCGTCGCTCGCCTCGGCCTCCGCCTGATCCACATACGCGAGGATCTGCTCGCAGCGCTGCAGATAACGCTCGCCGGCCTCGGTCAGCGCGATGCGGCGCGTGGTGCGGTTCAACAGCCGCGTGCGCAGATGCGCCTCCAGATCGGAGACCGCGCGCGACGCGTAAGCCGTGGTCGTATTCAGATACTGCGCGGCACCCGTGAAGCTGCCTGCTTCGACGACGCGGACGAAAACGCGCATGTTTTGAAGCGTGTCCATACCCTTACTCCGGTCCCATGCAACCCATTGCGGTCGGCGAGGCAACCTCATTGCAATTGAATGGCTGCGATTGTTACACGATTCGCAAAGGCAATTATCTCATGTTCTGTAAGAATGCCTTGCATCTTTACCGGTTATTCCCCAATCGATCGAAAAATATAATTGCACGCATGCTTCTATAGTCATTTCTGGGGGAAATCGTGCAGTCTCCGGTACCGAAAGCGGTCGCCGCGGCAGCGGTTCTTACGATCTTATTAACAATCGCCGGATGCGCAAGTACCGGAGGCGTCGCGCCGCAAACGCGTACGACCGCGCCTGCTTCGCTCGACGCGGGCAACGCGATTCGCGCGGCCAACGCCGATGCGCAGTGGCCCGCCACCGACTGGTGGCGCGCCTATCACGATCCGCAACTGAATCAGTGGATCGACGCCGCGCTCGCCGGCAATCCGAGTCTCGCGGCGGCGCAGGCGCGTGTGCGCGAGGCGGCGTCGATGGCCGGCGTCGCGCACGCGGCGCTCTCGCCGCAAGTCAACGGTGAGCTGTCGATCCAGCGTCAGAAGTGGGCCGACAACGTGTACTACGGTCCCGGACCGCTCGCGGGCGAGCAGTCCTGGAACAACACCGGCACGCTCGGCCTGTCGTATCACCTCGACCTGTGGGGCAAAGACAAAAACGCCGCCGAGCGCGCGCTCGACCTCGCTCACGCGAGCGCCGCCGACGCGCGCGCCGCCCAGCTCGAATTGCAGGGCAACGTGGTGCGCACCTATATCGATATGTCGCTGAACTATGCGCTGCTCGACGTCGCGAAGGCGACGCTGCAGCAACAGCAGCAGATCGTCGATCTCGCGAACCGGCGCCTGAAAGGCGGCATCGGCACGCAACTCGAAGTGAGCCAGGCCGAAACGCCGCTGCCCGAATACGAACGCCAGATCGACGCAATCGACGAAAAGATCGCGCTCGGCCGCAACCAGCTTGCCGCGCTCGCGGGCAAGGGCCCGGGCGCGGGCGACGCGATCCAGCGCCCGGCGCTGTCGCTGGGCACGTCCGCCGCGCTCGCGAGCCTGCCGGCCACGCTGCCCGCCAATTTGATCGGCCATCGGCCAGACGTCGTCGCGGCGCGCTGGAGCGTCGCCGCGCAGGCGCGCGGCATCGACGTCGCGAAGGCCGACTTCTATCCGGACATCAACCTGCTCGCGTCGATCGGCGGCTATGCGGCGATGGGGCCGCTGTTCCAGTTCCTGAAGAATCCGTCGCATAGCTGGAGCGCGGGTCCCGCGCTGTCGCTGCCGATCTTCGACGGCGGCCGGCTGCGCTCGCAGCTCGGCGCGGCGTCGGCGGGTTACGACGAGGCAGTCGAGCACTACAACCAGTCGATCGTCGATGCGCTGAAGGACATCTCCGACCAGGTGATCCGCACCCGCTCGCTCGCGACCCAGGCCGGCGACGCCGACCGCTCGGTCGCCGCGGCTCGCAAAAACTACGATCTGGCGCGCGAAGGTTATCGGCGCGGCCTGACCGACTATCTGAACGTGCTGGTCGCGCAAAGCCAGTTGCTGCGCGCGCAGGAAGGTGTCGCGAAGGTGCAGGCCGAACGGCTCGGCGTGCATGCGTCGCTGATGACGGCGCTTGGTGGCGGGCTCGATGATCCGGCCAACGGTCCGCAAGACAGCGACACGCTGCCGGCGCATGGCAAGGGCAAGAGAGGCGCGGTGAATGCAGAGGCGGATGCAAGGGGCGCGGCGGAGAACGCGAGCAAGAGCGGCAGCGCAATTGCGAAAGCAGCTATGGCTCCGAAGAGCGCAGTACAGGCGGGCTCGGCAAATCGCCCGAGCCACTTAACGTCCACAGCGCGTGCCGGTGTGGGTACAGCTACGACCACTGGCGCTGGTGCCGTTGAGGATGTCGGTGCAACTACCAACGCCGCCGCCCACGCCACCACGAGCACCCAAGCGCCCGCGACCGAGTGAGGCAGCCAGTCATGTCTACGCCCTCCACTACCCCACGCCCGGCTTCCTTCGCAGCCCTCTACGAAGCCGCCACCGAATGGGCGCGCACCGACGGCCTCACGTGGATCTACCTGTTCAAGGCGCTCGCCGCGTGCTTTCTCGCGCTCGGCATCGCGATGAAGCTCGACCTGCCGCAGCCGCGCACCGCGATGACGACCGTCTTCATCGTGATGCAGCCGCAAAGCGGCGCGGTGTTCGCGAAGAGCTTCTACCGGATCTGCGGCACGCTGGTCGGCCTCGTCGTGATGCTCGCGCTGCTCGGCCTGTTCGCGCAGCAACCGGAGCTGTTCATCATCTCGACCGCGCTGTGGGTCGGCATCTGCACTGCCGGTGCCGCGCGGAACCGCAACTTCCGCTCGTACGGCTTCGTGCTGGCCGGCTATACCGCCGCGCTGATCGGCATCCCCGCGTCGCAGCATCCGGACGGCGCGTTTCTGAGCGCGCTCACGCGGGTCGCCGAGGTGGTGATCGGCATCATCTGCGCGGGCGCGGTGAGCGGGCTCGTGTTTCCGCAGTTCGCCGGCATGCAGATGCGCGGCACCGTGCGCGCGCGCTTCTCTGCGTTCGTCGAATACGTGTCGGCGTCGCTCGCCGGTCGTAACGACCGCGCTCGGATCGAGGCGACCAACGCGCGCTTCGTCGCCGATATCGTCGGCTTCGAGGCGGCGCGCAGCATCGCCGTGTTCGAAGGCCCCGATTCGCGTATGCGCGGCGGGCGTCTCGCGCGGCTGAACAGCGAGTTCATGACCGCGTCGACGCGCTTTCACGCGCTGCATCAGTTGATGAACCGCCTGCGCGCAAACAGCGAGAGCGCCAGGAGCGACGAGAGCGACACCGGCGGTACTCAAAACACCCACGGCTCAGCCATCGCGATCGCCGCGCTCGAACCGTACTTCCGCGAGATCGCGCCGCTGCTCGCGAAATCCGGCGAACCGGTGCTCTCCGCGACCGACGCCGCGCACGCTGCCGCCCAGCTCGACACGTACAAGGCCGAGCTGCCGAAGCGCGTGCGCGCGACCCGCGCCGAACTGGAAACGCATGCCGACGCGCCGCTGCTCGATTTCGACACGGCCGCCGAGCTGCTGTACCGCTTCATCGACGACCTGCACGCCTACGCGGCCACCTACGCGTCGCTCGCGGTCGACACGCATGCGCGCGAGCGCTGGATCGAACGCTACGAGCCGAAAACCAATGGCATCGCGGCGGGCGTCGCCGGCGTGCGCGCGGCCATCGTGATGATGGTGCTCGGCGCATTCTGGATCGCGACCGCGTGGCCGAGCGGCGCGACGCTAACGCTGAACGCGGCGGCCGTATGCGCGCTCGCATCGTCGGCGCCGGATCCGAAGCGCACCGTATTCCAGATGGCCGGCGGCACCATCCTCGCGACGCTGATGGGCCTGATCGCGGTATTCGGCGTGTTTCCGCACGTCGACGGCTTCGTGATGCTGTGCGTCGCGCTGACGCCGTTCCTGCTGCTCGGCGTATTCATGACCACACGTCCGCTGCTCGCCGGTTACGGCGTCGGCTACTGCATCTTCTTCTGCTTCCTCGCGGGTCCCGACAACGTGATGCACTACGACCCGAGCTCGTTCATGAACGACGCGCTCGCACTGGTGCTGTCGATGCTGGTGGCGTCGGTCGCGTTCGCGGTGCTGCTGCCGCCGTCGACGCCGTGGCTGCGCAACCGCCTGCTCTTCGATCTGCGTCGCCAGGTCGTGCTCGCCGGCCGCGCGAGCCTCGCCCGCGTGCGCTCGCGCTTCGAGAGCGGCGCGCGCGATCTGATGTTCCAGATCAATGCGCTGTCGCCGAATGAACCCGATATCAAGCGCGATACGCTGCGCTGGCTGTTCTCGGTGCTCGAAGTCGGCAATGCGGTGATCGACCTGCGCCGCGAAGTGGCGGCGCTGCCGTCGCACGCGCGCTACGGCAAAACGACGCCGTGGCGGATCGCATTGCGCGCGCTGCTCGATGCGCTCGCCGCGCAGTTCGAGCGGCCGCGCGAAGACCGTTTCGCGAGCGCGCTCGCGGCGACCGCCGCTGCGATCGCCGAAGTGCAGCAGCTGATGGCCGACTTCTCGCCCGCGCGCGAAGAGCGGCACCAGTTGCTGCGCATCCTCAGTCAATTGCATTTCATCCGTACCGCGCTGCTCGATCCGCAGTCGCCGCTCGCGTCGGCGAGGGGTGAACACGACAAACACACCGAACCCGACGGACGCAGCGGTACGTCAACAGAAAAAGAAGGAGTTGCCCATGCCACGTGATATCGCCGTGCTCGATGCGTACGTGCCGGCCATCGTGCTGCTGTTCATCGCGGGCGCCGCGCTCACCTGGGCGCTCGATCGCGTGATCGCCTATACGGGCCTGTATCGCGTGGTGTGGCATCCATCCCTGTTCCGGGCCAGCTTGCTCGTGTCCGTGTGCGGCCTTCTCGGCCTCGCCGTTTACCGTTGATCAGAGTCGAATCATGACCATCCGAAATCTTGTGGGCTTCATCGCGACAGCCATCATTTTCATCGTCGCGATACTGATTGGCCGCGTGCTGTGGGTCCATTACATGGATGAACCGTGGACCCGCGACGGTCGCGTGCGCGCCGAAATCGTCAACGTCGCGCCCGATGTATCCGGCGCGATCGTCGATCTGCCGGTCAAGGACAACCAGCTCGTGAAGAAGGGCGATCTGTTGATGCAGATCGATCCGTCGCACTATCAGATCGCGGTCGAGCAGGCGCAGGCGGCGGTCGCCGCGCGCAAAGCCGAATTGCAGATGAAGCGCGACGACGCGCAGCGCCGCGCCGATATGGATTCGCTGGTGGTATCGAAGGAAAGCCGCGAAAACGCGACGCACACCGCGTCCGCCGCCGAAGCCTCATATCAGCAGGCACTTGCCGCGCTCGACGCCGCGAAGCTGAACCTCGAACGCACGCGCGTCGTGTCGCCGGTCGACGGCTACGTGACGAACCTGTCGGTGTTCCGCGGCGACTACGCGAGCGCGGGCGCGGCGAAGCTCGCGATCGTCGATAGCCATTCGTTCTGGGTCTACGGCTACTTCGAGGAAACCAAGCTGCCGCACGTGCGTATCGGCGACAAGGCCGAGGTGAAGCTGATGAGCGGCGGCACGCTGCAAGGCCACGTGGAAAGCATCTCGCGCGGCATTTACGACCGCGACAATCCGCAAAGCCATGAACTGCTCGCCGACGTGAACCCGACTTTCAACTGGGTGCGGCTCGCGCAGCGCGTGCCGGTGCGCGTGAAGATCGATTCGGTGCCGAGCGACGTGATGCTCGCGGCGGGCACAACGTGCACGGTGGTCGTGCGGCCGGAGGCGGTCAAGCCGAGAGCCTGAACTTCCCCACCATCGCCTTCAACCCGCGCGCCTGATCGTCGAGTGAGCGGGCCGCGGCGGTCGCCTCTTCGACCAGCGCGGCGTTCTGCTGCGTGCCGGCATCCATCTGCGTGACCGCGAGATTGATCGCCTCGATGCCCGCGCTCTGCTCCGACGACGCCGCCGAGATCTCGCCCATGATGTCGGTCACGCGCTTCACCGCCTTGACGATTTCGTCCATCGTCTGACCGGCGTCCGCGGCCAGCGCCGAGCCGTTACCCACACGCTCGACCGAGGTCTGGATCAACGCCTTGATTTCCTTCGCGGCCGCCGCGCTGCGCTGCGCGAGGTTGCGCACTTCCGCCGCGACCACCGAAAAGCCGCGCCCTTCCTCGCCCGCGCGCGCCGCCTCGACGGCCGCGTTCAGCGCGAGGATATTGGTCTGAAACGCGATCCCCTCGATCACGCCGATGATGTCGCCGATGCTGCGCGCGCTGTCGTTGATCTCGTTCATCGTCGCAACCACGCGGTTCACGACCGCGCCGCCCTGCTCGGCGATCTCCGACGCATTGTTCGCGAGCGTGCTCGCCTGCTTTGCGTTGTCGGCGTTCTGACGCACCGTCGAGGTTAACTGCTCCATGCTGTGCGCGGTGCGTTCGAGCGCGAAGGCCTGCTGCTCGGTACGCTGCGACAGGTCCAGATTGCCCATCGAAATCTGCCCCGACGCGGTCGCGATCGCATCCGCGGTCGATGCAATGTCGGCCACCGTGGTCGCGAGTCCGCTTTGCATGTCGGACAGCGCGAACAGCATGCTCGAACGGTCCTTGCCGCCGAGTGCGATGCGGTTCGACAGATCCCCCGCCGCGATGCGGCTCGCGATTTCCTTCGCGTAGGCGGGCTCGCCACCCAGCTGCCTGGTGAGCCGCCGCTCGACCCACGCGGCGATCGCGAATGCGAGCACGATCAGCGCGAGCGTCATCACCGCGATCATCACGAACGACGAATGGTAGATAAAGCCGGACGCCGCGATTGTCGCCTTCGCGGCGGTGCCGCGCTGCGCGACGAGTTCGTCGACGAGCTTTTCGAGCTTGCCGGTTTCGACCAGCAGCGACACGTCCTGGGTGCCGACCTGCCAGTTCATCTGCGACAGATCAAGCGGCTGCGCTTTGATCAGCGTGACGAAGTCGCGCAGATGGGTGCTCCATGTCGCCACCCCCGCGGCAAATGCTTTCTGCTCGCCGAGCGCCTTCGGGTCCGACTTGTCGATGTATTGCTGCAGCGTGCGCAGTTGCTCGCCGAGATCGGCGATGCCGTGCTCGATGTCGGCGCCGAGTTCGTCGCGCTCCTTCGCAGTGGTCGCGGTGAGCAGCATCTTTTGCGCGCGGCTTGCGCGCAGCAGGTCGCCACGCGCTTCTTCGGCGGCGCGGCTCGCGACGTGGCCCTGATCGTAGATCGACTGCGCGGACGCGTTCAGCCGGCCGATCTGCAGCAAAGAAAACACACCGATCAGCAGCGTGCCGAGCAGCAACACCGTGAACGCAACGCGCAGCGTCGCCTTGACCGATAGACCTTTGAGCGTCGCCGCGGTGCGATGCCGGGTGTTGCCGGCCGCCGTGCCACCCGGCGCCGCCCGCGTTGCTCCATTGATGGACCCGTTGCCCAGCACATTCGCGCCGTCCCCGCCGCTTCGCGCCACTGCTTTCATAGTCCCCGTCCCCACATATAAACCCGCCGGAAAGGTCGGTTCCGGCATGACCGGCTATCTATTCGGTCTACGGCAGAAATGTCCGCGTTCTTGAATGCCGCCTGCCCGATGGCGGCAATGCCCGGCCTGGCTGCCGCTCGACCGCGCACGCTTTATATCCCGGCCAAAAATATGGCCAAAAAAGGCATGACCGGATTGACAGGACGACTCGCTGTCAGGCGTGGACGCACACGCATCGGTCCCCATGTCCGATTCGCGACAAAACTTGTCTGCACAGTTTTCTCAAGCCACATTAAACTTCGACTCATTACTTACAACGCGCCGCGACTAAATGCCGCGGCGCGTTGTCAGATCGGCCTGCAGACGCTTACGAGGCGCCCGCGGACACCGATCTCCGCCGATTTTTCGCCGCTTCTTAATCGTCACTGTTTGCCCTGACCCTTCTTCTCGCGTATGGAAACCAGCCTCGATAAAGGCGCCCTCGCCGGCGCATCCGCCACGGGCACTGGTACGGCGGCAGCGTCCGCCGCCGCGCCGGTGGCCGCCAAGGTTCAACGCACGGTCTACTCCGTGCTCGGTGCGATCAGTTTCTCGCACCTGCTCAACGACATGATCCAGTCGTTGATTCTCGCGATCTACCCGATGTTCAAGGACAACTTCTCGTTGTCGTTCGGGCAGATCGGCCTCATCACGCTGACTTACCAGATCACCGCGTCGCTGCTGCAGCCGCTCGTCGGTACCTATACCGACAAGCATCCAAAGCCATACTCGCTGCCGGTCGGCATGGGCTTCACGCTCGCCGGCCTGCTGCTGATGTCGGTCGCGCCGAGCTTCGGCGTGCTGCTGATTGCCGCCGCGCTGGTGGGCTGCGGCTCGTCGGTGTTCCATCCGGAATCGTCGCGGGTTGCGCGGATGGCGTCGGGCGGCCGTCACGGGCTCGCGCAGTCGCTGTTCCAGGTCGGCGGCAACGCCGGTTCGTCGCTCGGGCCGCTGCTCGCCGCGTTGATCGTGATTCCGCATGGCCAGCGCAGCATCGCGTGGTTCTCGGCCGCGGCGCTCGTCGCGATGGTCGTGCTTACGCAGATCGGCCGCTGGTACAAGCGTCATCCGTCGGTGAAGAAGGCACGCGGCCAGGGTACACACGCGACGCTGCCGCGCAACAAGGTCATCATGGCGATGAGCGTGCTCGTGCTGCTGGTGTTCTCGAAGTACTTCTACCTTGCGAGCCTGAACAGCTACTTCACGTTCTATCTGATCGACAAGTTCCATCTGTCGGTGCAGGCCGCGCAGATCCATCTGTTCGTGTTCCTCGCGGCGGTCGCGGCCGGCACGGTGATCGGCGGGCCGATCGGCGACAAGGTTGGCCGCAAGTACGTGATCTGGGTATCGATCCTCGGTGTGGCGCCGTTCACGCTGCTGCTGCCGTACGCGAACCTGTTCTGGACCGGCGTGCTGACGGTCGTGATCGGCGTCGTGCTCGCCTCGGCGTTCTCGGCGATTCTCGTGTATGCGCAGGAGTTGATTCCGGGCAAGGTCGGGATGGTTGCCGGGCTGTTTTTTGGTTTTGCGTTCGGGCTGGGGGGGGTGGGTGCCGCTGTGCTCGGGCAGCTTGCTGACGCGACGAGTATTGCGTTTGTTTATAAGGTTTGTTCGTTCCTGCCGTTGATCGGGGTGCTGACGGTGTTGCTGCCGGATGTGGAGGGGCATCGCGCTAAGGCTTGATGGTTGGTTTCTTGCCTTTTGCTTTTTGGTTTTTTGCCTTTTCTTGATTTGCTGTTGGTCTTTTCTTGATTTGCTTCTGGTTTATTAGCGCTGCCCCTGTGCGGGGCGGCACCTACTTTCTTTGCGGCTGCAAAGAAAGTAGGCAAAGAAAGCAGCTTTACACCGCCAGCTCATAAGTGGGCACCTCGGTACATCACCGGTAGTGGTGCATCTGGAATCCGTGCCCCCGCACATTCGACGGCAGTGACAAGGCCGTCATTCTTCCGGCGGCGCTGCGCGCGCCGTAACCCCGTTCAAAAACCATCGGTTGTTCAAGCCTGTCGCCGAGGCGCAGCCGATGGCGCCCGCTGCGCGGCCACCCCCACTGGTTTCCCAGGCATACCCGTCCGCGACGCACGTAGTGCGGAGTGGGTGCGGATGACGGCTTTGTCAAAGACGCGGAGTGTGCGGGAGCACAGACTCCAGATGTACCACTACCCCCTCCAAGCCAGGGGACCCACTTAAGAATTGGCGGTGTAAAGCTGCTTTCTTTGCACAGCCGCAAAGAAAGTAGGTGCCGCCCCGCACAGGGGCAACGCTAATAGACCAAAAGCAAATCAGGAAAAGGCCAAAACAACAAAAACAACAACCAAAACCACATCCATCAAAAAAAGCGCGCCAGCACCGCCTATGGTCAACCCGCGTTGTCCCCACCACCCCGCATGACTATGCTTGTGCGATCACCCGCGCCGCACCGGGCGCAAAATTTGCACGCCTGTTTGACCTGAACCCACCCCTTCACGTCGTACAAGGATCGCCGCCGATGACCCGCTATCGCGATTTCCACCGCCGTTCGATCGACAATCCCGAAGCCTTCTGGGGCGACGAAGCGCGGCGGATTCACTGGCATACCCCGTTCGGCACCGTGCTCGACCGTTCGAAGCCGCCGTTCGCGCGCTGGTTCGTCGGTGGGCGCACGAATCTCTGTCATAACGCGGTCGACCGCCATCTCGCCGAGCGCGCGCAGCAGAATGCGCTGATCTACGTGTCGACCGAAACCGGCATCGAGCGGCGCTACACGTACGCCGAGCTGTATGCCGAAATCAACCGGATGGCCGCGGTGATGCGCTCGCTCGGCGTGAAGCGCGGCGACGTCGTGCTGCTCTATCTGCCGATGATCCCCGAAGCGATGTTCGCGATGCTCGCGTGCGCGCGTCTCGGCGCGATTCATTCGGTCGTGTTCGGCGGTTTCGCGGCGCCCAATCTCGCGGCCCGTATCGACGACGCGAAGCCGGTGCTGATCGTGACCGCCGACGCCGGCGCGCGCGCCGGCAAGGTAATCGACTACACACCGCTCGTCGACGAAGCGCTCTCGCGCGCCGCGCACAAAACGCCGCACGTGCTGCTGATCGACCGGCAACTCGCGCCCGCGCGCCTGAACGCGCCCTACCTCGTCGCCTACGAGCCGCTGCGCGAGCAGTTCTTCGATGTGCACGTGCCGTGCGAATGGCTCGAATCGAATGACCCGTCGTATGTGCTGTACACGTCCGGCACGACCGGCAAGCCGAAGGGCGTGCAGCGCGACGTCGGCGGCTACGCGGTCGCGCTCGCGGCATCGATGGAGTACATCTTCGAGGGCAAGGCCGGCGATACGATGTTCACGGCCTCGGACGTGGGCTGGGTGGTCGGCCACAGCTACATCGTCTACGCGCCGCTGATCGCGGGGCTCACCACCGTGATGTACGAAGGCACGCCGATTCGCCCGGATGGCGGCATCTGGTGGCGGCTCGTCGAGCAGCACCGGATCAACCTGATGTTCACCGCGCCGACCGCGCTGCGGGTGCTGAAAAAGCAGGATCCGGCGCTGCTGAAAGCGGCCGATCTATCGAGTCTGCGCACGCTCTTTCTGGCCGGCGAACCGCTCGACGAACCGACCGCCGCGTGGATCGCCGGCGCGCTGAACAAACCTGTCGTCGACAACTACTGGCAGACCGAAACCGGCTGGCCGATGCTCGCGATTCCGCGCGGCATCGAGGCACTGCCGACCAAGCTCGGCTCGCCGGGCGTGCCGTCGGTCGGCTACAGCCTGACGCTGCGCAACGAGCTGACCGGCGAGCCGTGCGCGGTCGGCGAAAAAGGCGTGCTGACGCTCGACTATCCGCTGCCGCCAGGTTGCATGTCGACCGTGTGGGGCGACGACAAACGCTTCGTCAACACCTACTGGTCGAGCGTGCCGAACCAGCAGGTCTATTCGACGTTCGACTGGGGCGTGCAGGACGAGGACGGCTACGTGACGATCCTCGGCCGCACCGACGACGTGATCAACGTCGCCGGCCATCGACTCGGCACGCGCGAGATCGAGGAAGCACTGTCGAGCCACGCGGCCGTCGCGGAAGTGGCGGTGGTCGGCGTGACCGATCCGGTCAAGGGTCAGGTGGCGATGGCGTTCGTCGTGCTGCGCGGCGCGCAGGCCGATGCGGACCCGAGCGAGCGCGCCCGGCTGGGCGCCGAACTGGCGGCGACGGTCGACCGTCAGTTGGGCTCGATTGCGCGGCCCGCGCGCGTGGTGGTGGTGTCGATGTTGCCGAAGACACGCTCCGGCAAGCTGTTGCGCCGCGCGATCGCGGCACTCGCCGAGGGCCGCGATCCGGGCGATCTGCCGACGATCGAAGATCCGGCGGCGTTGCAACTGGTGCGCGACGCACTGGGCGGCGGCGGGAACGAATGAAACGAAATAAGGCGATAACTGGATACCGCGGCGCCAAGCAGGATCAACCCGCCGCGCCCGGCCCCTTAAGAAACCGCGCCAGAATCGCATTCGAATACGTGCCCGCGATCTCCGTCAGAAACGACACGAACGACGCGGGCGCGTGATCGTCGGCGGTATCGGAGATCGTGCGCACGACCGCGCACGGCACGCCGTACTCATAGCAGACCTGCGCGATCGCCGCGCCTTCCATCTCGACCGCGAGTGCGTCAGGCAACGCGTCGCGCAACGCGTTGACGGCCGCCGCGCTCGCGACGAACTGATCGCCGCTGACGATCAACCCGCGATGCACGCGCGGCGCGTGCGTGCCGAAATGCGCCGCGCAGGCCGCGCCCTCTTCGGCGACGAAACGCTCACACGCGGCCGCGAGCCGGTCGGCGAGCGTCGTATCGGCGGCAAAACGCGACATGCCGAGCAGCGGCACCTCGAAGCGCGGAAACAGCGGCGACGCGTCGATATCGTGCTGCATCAGCGTGCTCGCGACGACCACGTCGCCGACCCGCACTTCGCTGCCCACGCCACCGGCTACGCCCGTAAACACGACCGCTTCGACATCGAACGCATGGATCAGCGCGCTGACCGTCGCGGCCGCCGCGACCTTGCCGACGCGCGCGAGCGTGACGACGCACGGCGTGCCGTGCACGGTACCGACGTGATAGTCACGCTGACCGTGCGTGACGGTCTGCACGCCGGACTCCGCGCGCATCGCTTCGATCAGATCGCCGAGTTCCTGCGGCAACGCGGCCAGAATGCCGAGCGGGCGCGGCGCGCTGTGAGTGATATTCATGGGTGTGCTCATTCGACCGCCTGCAGTTTCGCGACCGCCAGCGCGAGCCACTTCTCGCCGTGCCGCTTGAAGCGGACCTGCGCCTTCGCGTCGGTGCCGTTACCTTCGAGCGCGATGATCGTGCCTTCGCCGAATTTCGTGTGGAACACCTGCTGGCCGACCCGGAAGCCGGTGTCCGCCGCGCGCTGCTCGTTCGCGAAGGCCGGCGCCGGCGCGGACGCCACCGATGCCGTCGTCGCCGAACCGCCGCCATAACCCGGCCGCGCGAACCAGTCGCGCCCATAACCGGCGTTGTCCGAGCGGCCGCCCCAGCGCGAGCCCGCCTCGACCTTCGGCGTCAGCCACTTGAGCGTTTCCTGCGGCAGTTCGTCGAAGAAGCGCGAGCGGATGTTGTAGCGGGTCTGACCGTGCAGCATCCGGCTCTGCGCAAACGACAGATAAAGCCGTTCTTTCGCGCGCGTGATCGCCACGTACATCAGGCGCCGCTCTTCCTCCAGACCGTCTGACTCCATCGCGCTGTTCTCATGCGGGAACAGACCCTCTTCGAGACCGGTGATGAACACCGCGGTAAATTCGAGCCCCTTCGCCGCGTGGACCGTCATCAGTTGCACGGCTTCCTGGCCGGCCTGCGCCTGGTTGTCGCCGGCTTCGAGCGACGCGTGCGACAGGAAGCCCGCGAGCGGCGTCATCGTGTCGGGGTTCTGCGCCGGATCGGCAATGCCCGGGGCGTCGAGCACGACCGTGTTCGGGTCGTCGGTCGCGACAGCGAGTTCGGGCGCCGCGCTGGCGCCCGGCCGCAGCGGGATCGAGCGCGCGGGCGTATCGAGCCCGTAGCCTTCTTCGCTGACGAATGCGGCGGCCGCGTTGACGAGTTCCTGCAAGTTCTCGAGCCGGTCCTGGCCTTCGCGCTCGTTCTGATAGAACTCGGCGAGACCGCTCGCGCGAATCACGTACTCGACGGTTTCCGGCAGGCTCATCTGCTGCGTTTCCGCACGCATCTTGCCGACCAGGTTCGCGAACGACGCGAGGCTCGAACCGGCCTTGCCGGCCACATACGGCACGGCGGCGGCCATCGAGCAGTTATACAGACGTGCCGCGTCGGCCAGTTGTTCGAGCGAACGCGCGCCGATGCCGCGCGTCGGGAGATTGACCACACGCACGAACGCCGTGTCGTCGTTCGGGTTGTCGATCAGGCGCAGATACGCGAGCGCGTGCTTGACTTCCTGGCGCTCGAAAAAGCGCAGACCGCCATACACGCGATACGCGATACCCGCGTTCACGAGCGTGTGCTCGATCGTGCGCGACTGCGCGTTGCTGCGATAGAGCACCGCGATTTCGCTGCGCGACAGGCCGGTGTTGATCAGCGCGCGAATCTCTTCGACGATCCAGCCGGCTTCCTGCGAATCGGTCGCCGATTCATACACGCGCACCGGTTCGCCGTGGCCGGCGTCGGTGCGTAGATTCTTGCCGAGGCGCCGCGAGTTGTTCGCGATCAGCTGGTTCGCGGCGTCGAGAATATGGCCGTGCGAGCGATAGTTCTGCTCGAGCTTGATCAGATGACGCACGTTGAACTCGTGCTCGAAGTCGCGCATGTTGCCGACGTTCGCGCCGCGGAAGGCGTAGATCGACTGGTCGTCGTCGCCGACCGCGAAGATCGCATTGTGCTCGCCCGCCAGCAGCTTGAGCCACGCGTATTGCAGCTTGTTGGTGTCCTGGAACTCGTCGACGAGGATGTGCTTGAAGCGCGCCTGATAGTGCGCGCGCAGCGGCGGGTTGTGCGCGAGCAGTTCGTGACAGCGCAGCAGCAGCTCGGGGAAATCGACCACGCCTTCGCGCTGGCATTGCTGATCGTAGGCTTCGTACAGTTCGACGAACTTGCGGTTGAAGTTGTCGGTCGCGTCGACGTCTTTCGGGCGCAGGCCCTGCTCTTTCGCGTTGTTGATGAAGTACTGGAGATTTTTCGCCGGGTACTTCTCGTCGTCGATATTGAGGCCCTTCATCAGGCGCTTGATCGCCGACAGCTGATCCGCGGTATCGAGAATCTGGAACGTGGCGGGCAGACCGGCGTCGCGGTGATGCGCGCGCAGCATGCGGTTGCACAGACCGTGGAAGGTGCCGATCCACATGCCGCGCGTGTCGATCGGCAGCAGCGCCGACAGACGCGCCATCATTTCGCGCGCGGCTTTATTGGTAAAGGTGACCGCGAGGACGGTCGCCGGCGACGCGAGACCGTGCTGGATGAGCCACGCGATGCGGGTGATGAGAACGCGGGTTTTGCCGCTGCCGGCGCCCGCGAGAATCAGCGCGGGCTCATTCGGAAGCGTAACGGCGGCGTGTTGTTCGGGGTTCAGATTGGCGAGGAGCTCAGGCATTTTCTCGTGGGAACGGCAGGTCAGACGGCATTATATGCCGGGGCGGTGAGAGGGCTTTTCTGGTTGTTCGGTTGATCTGGAATGGCGGGAAACGGAGTTTGGGGGTCGTCATGATTGCCGCGGTGACGGCGTTTTCCTGTGTTCTTATCGCGCGACTAACGCGTTCTCCGTGCGGGACCGCAGCTAGAAACACCGCGGGTACCGGGATTCTCGATAGAGCCTATAAAGCACTTATAAGAAGCGTATAAGCAGGCCATCGCCGTATTGTGCTACATTTATGAAGCACAAGGAGCTGCCTGATGGATTGCACGCTGCAGATATTCCTCGACGATAGCTGGATCGACTGCGCGCAGGTCGACTTCGACAATAAACTTTGCCAGTGGAATTACCTGGTGATGTACGCCGTCGAGCACACGCACGCGCCGCTATCGCTTGCCGAGCCCGTGGATATGAACATCCGTACGGCCCGGACCATGCCAGCCTTCCTCTACGATCTCGTTCCCCAAGGGGCCGGTCGCCGTTTTCTATTGGGCGAAATGCAGCTAGCGGATGGTCCCGACGCTGACTTTCCGCTGATCTGCGCGGGCGCCTTCAATCCGGTTGGCCGCATCCGTGTCGCCGAGGCGGTCGATTATTTCGACAAGCACGTAGCCCGGCATCCGGATGCCCGCGGGATGCCCGGTCTGACGATCGACGATGTGGTCGGGCGCAGCGCGGAATTCAGCGAGCGAATGCGCTTACACGGAATGCTCGGCACAGGTACCACGGGTGTCCAGGGCGCTGCGCCGAAGTATCTGCTGACGAGAGACCGGGAGGGGTTGCTGCACGGCGATGCAGTTCTGCCCGATGCGGACGCGACCCAGCATTTCATCGCGAAACTGCCGCGCGGAAAGAGCGACGCGGATAGCAAGGTTTTGCGCAATGAAGCGGCGTATATGCGCGTGGCTGCCGCGCTCGGTATCCGCACATCGGCGGATTTGCCGACTCTTCACGGCAATGTTTTGCTGATTCCGCGCTTTGACCGCATCGCGCGCGACGGAAAAGTCGTGCGCCTCCATCAGGAAAGCATGGCGTCGATTCTGCGGCTCCCGGGCTTCGATCGGCGCCCGAGCCTTTTCGAAGTCGTGAGCGGGATCCGCGGCGTCGTGACCGATCCCGCAACGGAAACGCTCGAATTCATCAAACGCGACGTGCTCAATCTCGCCATGCGCAATACCGACAATCACGCGCGCAATACCGCGGTACAGGTGGTCGATGGTCACGTGCGGCTCACGCCTCTGTTCGACTTCGCTCCGATGTACCTCGACCCCGAAGGAATCGCGCGAACGCTCAGGTGGTATCGACCCGATACGCAGGTTGAGCTGACTGAATGGGCCGATGTGCTGGCGGCGCTACCGGTAGCGGATAACGAGCGCCCGATGCTCGCCGCAGGATTGAGTCGCTTCGCCGCCCAGATCGAACACCTGCCCGATGTCATGGATGCGCAAGGTGTCGATCATGACGTGATCGAGTTCCTGACACAGTCCATCGATATGCAGGTCCGACAGCTGCAAGCCCTTTAACGCCAGAGACATCTGATGCCCCGTCGGAACCCACCCACCCGCGATGAGCAGAACGCACTGCGCCGTGCCTTCTATGAAGCAATCGAGCGTGGCGACATGAGTATCGCCGAAGCCATGAAGGCGATGCGCAAGATGACCGGGCTGACCCAGCAGGAATTTGCGACGCACCGAGGTGTGAGCCGCCGGGTCATACAGGACATCGAGCGCGGCACGGGCAATCCGACCGTCGAATCGCTGAACAACGTCGCAAAGCTCTTTGGTCTGCAAGTGGGCTTCGTACCGATGAGACGCAAAGACCCGGTTTGATCCGCGTTGATCGCGGCAACGAACCTGTCGACTTCACCTTCACGCACTTGCCGCGCAACAAGCAACAAAGCAACGCAACCCGTCTTCAAGCCCCCGCCTGCAAGCGCTCGTCAGACCACCCTGTTTTCAGGCAGCACAACCCCCGATTCAGCACCCAGCTTCAGCATGCTCTGCCACGTGTTATTCGCGAGCGTGATCCCAGACTCGCGCAGACGCGCACTATTGCGATCCTCGATTTCCCCGGGAAAGAAAATCTCGTCGACGCCGTGAGCGGTAGGCACCGACTTGACGTCGTCGATCAGCGCTTTCATGCGCTCTTCGAATTCATCGGCGGGCATCATCGACTTCACGTCGATCGTGATGAGCATGTGTCCCGCGCCCGAAATCTTGTCGGCTTCGTACGGACCGACCACCTTCGAACCAAAGTGGCTGCCGGTCAGCACGCCGGCGAGCACGTCCATCATGAAGGAGATGATGTAACCCTTGTGGCCGGCCATCGGCAGAATGATGCCGTGGATAGCCTTGGCGGAATCAGTGGTCGGCACGCCGTTTTCATCGGCTGCCCAGCCTTCGGGAATCGGCTGACCGCGCTCGGCCGCCAGATAGATCTTGCCCCGCGCAACCGCCGTATTGGCGATATCGAGCACGGCAACGCCGCGCTCACCGCATGGCGCGGCGATCGACCACGGGTTCGTGCCGACGGCTTTCTCACGACCACCCCAAGGCGCCATTGCGGGGCTCGCATTGGTGGCGAGAATCGCGACGCAGCCTTGCTCCGCGGCTTTGCGCGTGAAGTAGGCGGCGGTGCCGAAGTGATTCGAATTGCGCACGCCGATCGCGCTCACGCCGAACTGACGGGCACGCGCGACGCCAAGTTCGACCGCCTGCGCCGTCAGCACCTGACCGATGCCGTGGTGGCCGTCCATTACGGCAATCGCACCGTTGTCGACGACGAGTTCCGGCTTCGTTTGCGCGGCCATCACGCCGCTACGCAGACGATCGACGTACCAGGGCAGACGGAGCATGCCATGCGACGAATGTCCCCATAGTTCCGCGACGACCAGGCTGTCGGCCAGCAGATGGGCATCGGCGGCAGGAACGCCCAAGGATTCGAGAACGGCTTCGCCGAATCGGCTCAACCCTTCCGCCTCAACGAGATACGGCATGAAATCTCCCGGTCAAACAGATGCCTGAGTTAAAGCCAGCTGATGCTGTTCGAACGGAGTATAGCTTTTAGTGACCATAGAATGCAATACAGGCCGCGCCGTATTCCGAAGCAACGCGACCCGCACCAAACGGCTTTACGGATTTCACCGCGCCATGCTGCTGCAAGCAGGCGTTACGGCAATAGAGAGCGCCGGGTCGCCTCTTCCGTTTTAAGCATTTAGTGTCCAGAAAAGACAACCCATCACCAGAAAACCGGATCCGCGCCCCGCTTCTACTCCTGCTCGACATCGCTCATGAACATCTCGGCCGAGCGGGTCTTGGCGCGCCGCGCGCCTTCGAGATGTTCTCGCAAGAGGCCGGCTGCCTTGAGCAGGTCCTGAGCAGCGATCGCGTCGAGAATCGCCAGATGCTCGATCGCCTGCTGTTGCCGCGGCTTTCGAGCCTTGGCCTGCCGATACTCGACGAGCCGTCTGAGCCGGTCCGTGCGCCGCACCGACTGCAAGATGAAGCGGTTACCCGACCACTTCGCGATCGTTTCATGCAGTTCGCTGTTCGCCTCGAACAGCTCGATCGACGTCATCGTCAGATAACCACCGTCGACGATGTACTGCTGGCGCCGGCGCAGCTGCGCCAGCTCGGCGGGGTTGCATTTGAACGACGGCGACAGCACGCCGACCGGCTCGATCGCCGCGCGGAAGAAATAGCTTTCCTCATAAGCCTCGACCGAATCGATCATCGGCAGGAACTGCCAGCCGTGGCCCACCTGCCGCTCCAGCCAGCCTTCCTGCTGCATCAACGACAGCACCTTGCGCAGCACACTGCGCGCGACCCCGTACTGCCGCATCAGATCCGCCTCCGAAATGACATCGGGCAGCCGGCGCGCGAGCCGGTCTTCGGCAATCTGCAAGTAGAGCGGCTCATCCGGCTCGTCGGAAAACTGTTGGGCGACGTCGTTCAGTTCCCGCGCCGGCTTCGCAAGGAAGTAGCCGCGATTATGGTCGTGCACCAGCACGCCCATATCGGCCAGGTACTTCAGCGCGACATTCACCGGCGTGCGCGACGTGCCGATACGCTCGGCAAGCACCGACTCGGCCAGGCGTTCGCCTTCGGCCATGTCGTCGCGACGGGCGAGGGAGATGATTTCCCGCGTCACGCGGGTTTGCAAAGGGGTCAATGACATCGTTCGAGACGGGCAGGCGGCGGCTGAAATTGCCTCAACAGGGGCGGCGAGTGCACTTTTGTGCCCCGTGGGGTCCGCTAACGATTCTGCCATATCCACAGCCGTATCCCTTTCCGATTCCGGGTGCTATGGGTCAATGCCAATAAGGAAACTACGCGCCTAGACTTGTTTATTCGCTTTTTATAATCATAGAATGCACTTCTGTGCGGCAACATTCGCAGTCGATGTCTCGATGAGGTTGAGCAAACATGTCTCAGAAATTCGCCTATGTTGGATGCCGAACGACCCGCGAGCGCGACGCGCGCGGCAAGGGCATCGCGCTGTACCGGATCTGTCCGCGCACTGGCGCGTGGACCTTCGTCGACGTGTTTCCGACGTTCGACAATCCGTCGTTCCTGACGATGAACGAGGCTCGGACCTTCCTGTACACGGTGCACGGCGACGGCGGGCAAGCGAGCAGCTTCCGGGTCGACCGTGAATCGGGCCGGCTGACTCACGTGAACACCGTCTCGTGCAACGGCAGAAACCCCGTGCATCTGGCGTTTTCCGCGGACGAGCGCTGGCTCAACGTCGCCAACTATGCGACGGGCAACGCGACGAGAATTCCCGTCAACGCGGACGGCAGCCTCGGCACATCGAACGACGTAGTGACCTTCACCGGCGTCCCCGGCCCCCGATCGAGCGAGCAGAAAGGCTCCCATCCGCATCACATCTCGCGCTACCGGACGTCGTTCGCCGACACCGACTGGCATATCGTGCCGGACAAGGGCATCGATTCCGTCGCCGCGATCCGGTGGTTGCCGGACGGTAGCTGCGAAGTCGTCAGCCACGCGTGGGAAGCCGGCTCCGGCCCGCGCCACGCGGCCTGCCACCCCACTCTGCCGCTGATCTACGTCGCGAACGAATTGAACTCCACGATGACCGTCTGGAGCTTCGACGCAGGCACAGGAAAGCTCACGCCGATCCATACGGTTTCGGTTTTGCCGCCGGATTTCGCAGGCGATTCGAGCGCCGCGGGAATCGTGATCACCGCCGACGCGAAGCAGCTTTTCGTGTCGAATCGCGGCAGCAATACGGTAGCGACGATTGCACTGGATGAATCCGGAATGCCGGGCCACATTGGCTGGACGGCGTGCCTCGGCGACTTCCCGCGCTTCATTGGCCTCGACCCCGAGAGCCGGCACCTGTTCGTGGCAAACGAGCGCTCCGACACCATCGTCGAGTTCGACGTGACGCCCGCCGGACTCGAACCGACCGGTCAGGTCATTGAAACCGGCAGCCCGGTCTGCATCATCTTCAGCGGGGGATAGCACCGCCGCGCGCGAGCACGCTGCTTCCGTAGGTGTTTTCACCAACCGGCACGGCGCGCTGTTGCACGCGCCAGATTATGCGTTCTATGATTATAAAAAGCACTATCGAGTCTGATAAGGTCGAAGTGCGGAGACGCTAGCTCGTAGGTTGAGCAGGCAAATAAGTGATTCGGCACGGTAGCGCTGCACGGCAACGCAGGCCAGGTTGAAATTTAATGTGCGTTTTTTGTCTACAAAACGCTCAAATAACGGGACGACCGACGCCGCGGCACGACCGCTTGCCCAGTCAGCGCCCCGTTGCGGACGAACTTTGCGGACAACACGAGCGCCCGGACCGGCACGCTGAATATTCGGAGAGACAACCATGTCGTATCGACGAGGCTGGATTGCAGTCTTCCTGTTCACCCTGGCAACGATCAACTATATGGACCGCATCGCGTTGTCGATTGCGGCCAGGCCGATCGCAACGGAGTTCAAGCTGTCCGCCGTCGGCATGGGTTATCTGTTCTCGTCGTTCATCTGGAGCTACGCGCTTTTTCTGATCCCGATGGGCATCCTCGTCGACCGCTTCGGTGTGAAGCGGATGGCGGGCGCCGGGATCTTCATCTGGTCGGCGGCAACGGTGCTGACCGGCGCGGCATCGAACTTCACGAGCCTGCTCGTCGCCCGTCTCGTGATGGGCGGCGGTGAGGCGGTCAGCAATCCGGTCGGCGCGAAGGTGATCCGCCAGTGGATTCCGGCGACGGAACGCGGCATGGTCACGTCGATGTTCAATAGCGGCTCGTATGCCGGGCCGGCCATCTGTTCCGCCTTCCTGGGCGCGCTCGTCGCCGTGTATGGATGGCGTTCGTCGTTCGTCGTGGCGGGCTGCATCGGCTTCGTCTGGCTGGCCGCGTGGCTGCTGTTCTTCAACTCGCCGGACAAGGCGAAGTGGCTGTCGGCCGCGGAACGCGACAAGATTCTGCGGGAACGCGAGTCCGTACCCGCCGTCCAGGCTCCGGCACAGGCAACGGACACCGGCGCGGCTTCGTCCGGCCTGCTCGCGCTGCTGCGTTCGCCGACCTTGTGGGGGCTCGCGCTCACGCAGGGCTGCAACGTGTACACCCAGTACCTGTTCCTGACCTGGCTTCCCAGCTATCTGCAAGCGAGCCGCCATCTGAGCATTTCAAAAACCGGCGCGTTCGCCGCGGTGCCCTATGCCGCGGCGGTGGTGCTGTGCATCCTGGCCGGGCGTCTGAGCGATCACTTCCTGAAGAAGAGCGATATCGGAACCGGCCGCCGCCGCAATGCGGTCGCGCTGGCGATGCTGACCGGCGCGGCGATCCTGGCCGTGCCCTTCACCACCAATCTCGCGGCGCTTCTGCTGGTGTTCTCGGTGACGCTGACCGGCATCGCGTCGACGACGTCTCTGAACTTTGCGCTTCTGAACGATCTGCTGCCGGGTTCCAAAGACGTCGCGAAGGCCATGGCGTTCGTGGTCGTCGGCGGCAACATCTTCGGCATGATCGCGCCGATCGCCACCGGCTACGTTATCGATGCCACGGGCAGCTATAACTGGGCATTCGTTATCGCTGGTGCGCTGTGCGTAGTCGGCGCGATCGTCGCGTTGACGATGACGCGCAAGCCGATTTCGGCCGAACCGGGTTCATCCGGCATTCAGGCCGCGACCTCGTAAGCTGCCGCAAAGCCGCGGCGGTAACGGTGAGTCTCCAGTCATCCAGTGATCCAGTCACGACAGGCATATGCCACCGGACGCGCTCGTCGCACCCGGTGGCAATGCGCTGCCTCACCCCTTGCGCGTGGCAATTTCCATCAGCGCCGTACGTCCGAAGATCCCATACGGGTTGCCGAGCGTTTCAAGCTCTTCATAGTGGTTGTACAGCGACGCCTGAACGACAGGCGTCGGCTTGCCGGCCGCATTGACCGCCGCGGCAAAATCGCGCGACTGACGCTGGAATTCCGGCGTGTCGAGCGACGCATAGCCGATCGTCAGCGGACAAACGAGACTGCCGATATGGCGAGCCGGACTCAACTGCGCTTCGGTTGCGTCGGTCAGATGGACGTACTTGCCCCGGGACGACAGCCGCACCGGCTGCAGGTCGTAGATGCCGCTCAACAGAAGCGCGTGTTTGAAGACGCGCGGATCGACGCCGTACTTCGCCTGCCAGTCCTGCGTCAACGCGACAGCCAGCAGATGCGAGCCGGACGAATGCCCGGACAGATAAATCTCGCGGCCATTCGCACCGAACGACCCGGCGTTCCTGGCGACCCACGCGATACCGGTCTGCACCTGCTGCGCCATCGCGGCGAGGTCGCCGTTCAGGTTCTGCACCCACGCGAAATCGAGCAACACGAAATTGACGCCCGCGCCGACGAACATCTCGGCGAGAAACGCGTAGTCGCGCGCATCGGTGACCCGCCACGCGCCGCCGTGAATGAACACGTGAACCGGCGCGTTCTTCGCGCGGGTCCGGAAGATGTTCATGCCTTCGATCGGCGTGGCGCCGTAAGACGCGCGTTGCGGCTGTCCGAGCCGTTTCAGCGCATCGTCGCTGCGTTCGCGATAGCGCGCGATCAGCTGGCTTTCGTTCGGTGCGTAAGCCGTCTGGTTATAGGCTTTGTCGAGTTCGGCCTGCGTCATGCCGGACCAGACGATGGGACCGCCGGCGGTACCGGCGGCCACGGGTTGTTTATCGGCGACGCACGCGGCTAGCGGCGTCAGTGCACAGCCGAGGCCCGCGAGCATCAATCGGCGGCGGCTTGCGTCCGCGTCGGGCAACTCGCTGGATGATTCCTTCATGCGGGGGTCTCCAAGGGATTGGTATAAGTCGGCCGCGCGGCGGAAGTTCGTTGGATACGCATCGATCCGGCCGATGTCGTCGCGGTCGTTGAACTCTATGGCGCTATATTCCCTGGGACAAACGAATTGCACCGATGCCGGCATGAAGCGACTTTATGAATCGGCCCCGGGCCGGCCCGCGCGGGCGCCGGCCGGCAAAAAATGCCTCTGCCCCGGCGGCCCCTTATAATCATTCATTCTCCGCCTCTCAAAGCCTGCTTTTAATCAGAAATGAGCGACACCCAGAGCTCCACCCCGTCGACGCTCGCGAAGAGCTTCGAACCTCACACCATCGAAGCCCACTGGGGCCCGGAATGGGAAAAGCGCGCGTACGCCGCGCCCTCCTTCGACGCGAACCGCAAGGATTTCTCGATCCAGCTGCCGCCGCCGAACGTCACCGGCACGCTGCACATGGGCCACGCGTTCAACCAGACCATCATGGATGGCCTCACCCGCTATCACCGCATGCTCGGTGAAAACACGCTGTGGGTGCCGGGCACCGACCACGCGGGTATCGCCACGCAGATCGTCGTCGAACGGCAACTGGATGCGCAAGGCGTGTCGCGCCATGACCTTGGCCGCGAGAAGTTCGTCGAGCGCGTGTGGGAGTGGAAGCAGCAGTCCGGCTCGACGATCACGAATCAGGTGCGCCGTCTCGGTGCGTCGATCGACTGGTCGCGCGAATACTTCACGATGGACGACAAGATGTCGGCTGCCGTGCGCGACGTGTTCGTGCGTCTGTACGAACAGGGGCTGATCTATCGCGGCAAGCGCCTCGTCAACTGGGACCCGGTGCTGCTCACCGCGGTGTCCGATCTCGAAGTGGTCAGCGAGGAAGAAAACGGCCACCTGTGGCACATCCAGTACCCGCTGACCGATGGCTCCGGCCATCTGACCGTCGCCACCACCCGTCCGGAAACCATGCTCGGCGACACCGCCGTGATGGTGCATCCGGAAGACGAGCGCTACGCGCATCTGATCGGCAAGACCGTCACGCTGCCGCTGTCGAATCGCGAAGTTCCGATCATCGCGGATGATTACGTCGATCGCGAGTTCGGCACCGGCGTCGTGAAGGTCACGCCCGCGCACGATTTCAACGACTACCAGGTCGGCCTGCGCCACAAGCTGGCGCAAATCGAAATCCTGACGCTCGACGCGAAGATCAACGACAACGCGCCGGAAAAATATCGCGGCCTCGACCGTTTCGAAGCCCGCAAGCAGGTCGTCGCCGATCTCGAAGCGCTCGGCGCGCTCGAATCGGTGAAGCCGCACAAGCTGATGGTGCCGCGCGGTGACCGCACCGGCGTCGTGATCGAGCCGATGCTGACCGACCAGTGGTTCGTCGCGATGAGCAAGCCGGCACCGGAAGGCACGTTCAATCCGGGCAAGTCGATCGCCGAAACCGCGCTCGACGTGGTCCGCAACGGCCAGATCAAATTCGTGCCGGAGAACTGGACCACCACGTACTACCAGTGGCTCGAAAACATCCAGGACTGGTGCATCTCGCGTCAGTTGTGGTGGGGTCATCAGATTCCGGCGTGGTACGGCGAAAACGGCGAAATCTTCGTCGCGAAGACCGAGGAAGACGCGCGCGCGAAAGCCGCCGCGGCCGGCTACACCGGTGCGCTGAAGCGTGACGAAGACGTGCTCGACACGTGGTTCTCGTCGGCGCTGGTGCCGTTCTCGTCGCTCGGCTGGCCGAACGAAACGGAAGAACTGAAGCACTTCATGCCTTCGTCGGTGCTGGTGACCGGCTTCGACATCATCTTCTTCTGGGTCGCGCGCATGGTCATGATGACCACGCACTTCACCGGCAAGGTGCCGTTCGACACGGTGTACGTGCACGGTCTGGTGCGTGACGCCGAAGGCCAGAAGATGTCGAAGAGCAAGGGCAATACGCTCGACCCGATCGATATCGTCGACGGCATCGATCTCGATGCGCTGGTCGCCAAGCGCACCACCGGGCTGATGAATCCGAAGCAGGCCGCGTCGATCGAAAAGAAAACGCGCAAGGAATTCCCGGACGGCATCCCCGCCTTCGGCACCGATGCGCTGCGCTTCACGATGGCGTCGATGGCAACGCTCGGGCGCAACGTCAATTTCGACCTCGCGCGCTGCGAGGGCTATCGCAACTTCTGCAACAAGCTGTGGAACGCCACGCGCTTCGTGCTGATGAACTGCGAAGGCGAAGACTGCGGCTTCGGCCAGGCGTCGGGCTGCGGCACCTGCGGGCCGGACGGCCATCTGCATTTCTCGCCGGCCGATTTCTGGATCGTGTCGCAACTGCAGCGCGTCGAAGCCGAAGTCGCGAAGGGCTTCGCCGACTATCGCTTCGACAATGTGGCCAACGCCCTATACAAGTTCGTCTGGGACGAATACTGTGACTGGTACCTCGAACTCGCGAAGGTGCAGATCCAGACGGGTCAACCGAACCAGCAACGCGCCACGCGGCGCACGCTGCTGCGCGTGCTGGAGACGGTGCTGCGCCTCGCGCATCCGGTGATTCCGTTCATCACCGAAGCGTTGTGGCAAAAAGTGGCGCCGCTCGCCGGCCGCTATCCCGCAGGCAAGGCCGAAGGCGAAGCGTCCATCATGGTGCAGCCGTACCCCATCGCGGAACCGTCGAAGATCGACGAAGACGCCGAACGCTGGGCGGCCGATCTCAAGGCAGTCATCGATGCGTGCCGGAATCTGCGCGGCGAAATGAATCTGTCGCCGGCGGTCAAGGTACCGCTGCTCGCGACCGGCAACGCCGAGCGCCTTCGCACTTTCGCGCCTTACGCGCAGGCATTGGCGCGTTTGTCCGACGTGCAGATCATCGCCGACGAAGCCACGCTCGACGCGCAGGCAGATGGCGCGCCAATTGCTATCGTAGGGAGCGACAAGCTCGTATTGAAGGTCGAAATCGATGTGGCGGTCGAACGCGAACGCCTGTCGAAAGAGATCGCGCGACTCACCGGCGAGATCGCCAAATGCAACGGCAAGCTGAAAAATGAAAGCTTCGTTGCCAAGGCGCCGCCCGCGGTCGTTGAACAGGAACAAAAGCGGCTTGCCGAATTCGAAACCACCGTGGGCAAGCTGAAGGCACAACTGGCTCGCTTGCCGGTCTGATCGATGCGCCCTGCCCGCCGCAACAGTGGCGGGCAGGGCCTTAAACCAGAGGACTCAGGGTATTCACATGCTTAAAGTTACGAAGGCGGTATTTCCGGTAGCAGGTCTTGGCACCCGGTTCCTCCCCGCCACGAAGGCGAGCCCGAAAGAAATGCTGCCGATCGTCGACAAGCCGCTGATTCAATACGCGGTCGAAGAGGCGATGGCGGCGGGTATCACCGAAATGATCTTCGTCACCGGGCGCAGCAAGCGCGCGATCGAGGACCATTTCGACAAGTCCTATGAGATCGAGGCCGAACTCGAGGCGCGCGGCAAGGCCAAGCTGCTCGAACTCGTACGCAGCATCAAGCCGAGCCACGTCGACTGCTTCTACGTGCGTCAGGCTGAAGCGCTGGGCCTCGGTCACGCAGTGCTGTGCGCGGAAAAGCTGGTCGGCGACAACCCGTTCGCCGTGATCCTCGCGGACGACTTGCTGTACGGCACGCCGCCCGTGATGACGCAGATGATCGAGGTGTTCGATCACTATCACAGCTCGGTGATCGGCGTCGAAGAAATCCCGCCGGAAGACACCAAGTCGTACGGCATCGTCGACGGCAAGGAGTGGGAAGACTCGATCATCAAGATGTCGGGCATCGTCGAAAAGCCGGAGCCGAGCGTGGCGCCGTCGAACCTCGGCGTGGTGGGCCGCTATGTGCTGAAGCCGCGAGTTTTCGAGCACCTGCGCTCGATCAAGCCGGGCGCGGGCGGCGAATTGCAGCTGACGGACGCGATCCAGTCGCTGCTCGCCGACGAACAGGTGCTCGCGTACAAGTATCACGGCACGCGTTTCGACTGCGGCAGCAAGCTCGGTTATCTGAAGGCGACAGTCGAATTCGCGCTGCGCCACCCGGAAGTGGCCGCCGATTTCGATCAGTATCTGCGCACCCGTTCGCCGGTTCTCGAAGGCTGATCAGTCTCGAATACCGAAGGCTGAAACGAACAAGGCGCTGGACCCAGATGCTGGGTCCAGCGCCTTCTTTTTTACATCGGTGTGCAGTTTTTTCGCGTACCGGCCGCGTTGCCGGCCAGCGATGCCGCAATTGCGACTGATACCGCTTCGATACCGCCTAGCGGCGCCGCATCAGAAACGTGAACACCTTGTCTTGCGCGGAGCTTTCGACGATCTCGTTGCCGGTCTGTTTCGCGAACGCGGCGAAATCGCGCTGCGAGCCGGGATCGGTGGCGAGCACCTTGAGAATCTGGCCGCTTTCCATATCGGCGAGCGCCTTCTTGGCGCGCAGGATGGGCAGTGGGCACATAAGCCCGCGCGCATCGACTTCCTTGTGAATCTGAATTTGCATCGACGATGACCTTCGGGACGAGGCGTCGCGCACGACGCCGGACTGAAGGTCAAATTCTACAGTAGGCGCCGCAGTGCCGCCGGGCATGGCGGCAATCACGCACTCCGCTACAGCGTCACCGCCTGCCCGCTCTGCAGCGACTGGCGCAGCGCGACGCCGATGCGGGTCGCTTCGAGCGCATCGGCGAGACTCGCGCCCTCCTGCTGCGTGCCTTCCCGCACCGCCGCGACGAACGCGCGCGCCTCGTGCAGAAACGCATCCTCGAAACGGTCGAAAAAGCTCGGCGTGCATTCGTTGCGAATACCGGTCGCGTCGTAAATCTCGACACGATTCGCGCGCGGATTGCGGCCGATCGCGAGCGCGCCGGCCGTACCGATTACCTCGCTGTGCGTATCGTTGCCGTGCGCCTGGGTGCGCGACGCATAGAACATCGCGAGCTTGCCGCCTTCGAACTCGCAGATCGCCACGCCGTTATCGACATCGCCGAATTCGCGCAATCCATCGTGCAGCGCGACCGCGCCGGCCGCGAACACGCGCGTCGCGCGCGGCTTGCCGAGCAGCCAGCGGGCGACATCGATATCGTGCACCGTGCAGTCGAGAAAGATGCCGCCGGAGGTCGCCGCGAAACGCACGAAAAAGCCGTCGTCGTCGTTTTTATCGGTGGTCTGCGAGCGCACCAGAAACGGCCGGCCGATCTGCCCGGCCGTGATCGTGTCGAACGCATCGCGATAGCTCGGATCGAAGCGGCGCATGAAGCCGATCGTCGCCTGCAGATGCGGATAGCGCGCGGCCTCGGCCAGCACACGCTCGCATTCGGCGACATCGAGCGACAACGGCTTTTCGCAGAACACATGCTTGCCGGCTCGCAATGCATCGACGATCTGCTGCGCGTGCAACGACGACGGCGTCACGAGCCACACCGCATCGACGTCGGGATCGGCGAGCAGCCTGGCGTAATCGTCGTAAAGACGCGGCTCGGGCAGCGCTTCGCGCGCCCACGCAAGCTCATCGGCCAGCGGACTGCACGCGGCCACGAGCGCCGCGCCCGGCACGCGATACGCGAGGTTGTCGGCGTGCCGCTTGCCGAGCCGCCCCAGGCCGACCACGCCGATTCGCAAGCGCTCAGTGGCCGGCTTCATCACGATGCCTCGCCGAGCTTGATTGCGCGGCCCTCGCGCCATGAGCGCGTGGCGGCTTCCGCGAGTTCGAGCGCTTTCAGACCATCGGCGACCGTCGTGCGCACCGGCTTGCCATGCGTGACCGCATCGAAGAAATGCGCGATTTCGAGCGCGTAGGCCGCGCGATAACGTTCGAGAAAAAACGCCTCCGGCACATCGGTCGACACCTCGGTCTTCGAGTACGCGGTGACTTCGGTCGGCCGCATGTTGCCCGCCTGCAGCATGCCGGTGCTGCCGAGCACTTCGAAGCGCTGGTCATAGCCATAGGCGGCACGGCGCGCGGTGTTGATCTGGCACAGCCGCCCGCGCTTCGTGCGGATCGTCACCGCGGTCGAATCGATATCGCCTGCTTCCGCGATCGCCGGATCGGTCAGGCAACTGCCGGTGGCGTGCAGCGTGTCGGCTTCGTCGTCGAGAATCCAGCGGAAGATATCGAAGTCGTGGATCAGCATGTCCTTGAAGATGCCGCCCGAATGCCGGATGTAGTCGACCGGCGGCGCACCCGGATCGCGGCTCGTCACGACCAGCATTTCCGGCGTGCCGATCTCGCCCGCGTCGATGCGCGCTTTCAGCGACGAAAAGGTCGGATCGAAGCGGCGCTGAAAGCCGATCATGCAGACCACACCCGCGCGCTCCACTGCGTCGGCGCACATCCGCGCGCGCTCCAAGGTCAGATCGACCGGCTTTTCGCAGAACACGTGCTTGTTCTGCGCGGCCGATTTCACGATCAGCTCCGAATGCGTGTCAGTGCTCGAACAGATGACGGTCGCACCGATCGACGCATCGCCGATCGCGCCGTCGACATCCGCGACCTTCGCGCCGTGCTGCGCGGCGAGCGCGGCGGCGGCTTCCTGATTGACGTCGACCACGTACTTGAGCCGCACGCCCGGCTGCCGCGCGAGATTTGCCGCATGGATCTTGCCGATGCGCCCCGCGCCGAATACCGCGACGTCGATCGTGTTTGCCGCGTCAGTCATCGTAGCCTCCGGTGTCGTTGGATTCTTCAACGTTCAATTCGAGCTTGTACGCAAGCGCGATAAACAGCGCCTGGCACAGACAGATCGTGCTGGTCAGCGAGCGGAACGCGAATGCGCTGCCCTCTTTCACATACAGTTGCGCGCTCGCGTAGCGCGCGAGCGGCGATAGCTGGCTGTCCGTAATAACGAGCGTCTTCGCCTGATGATGATGTGCGACGCGCAGGCAGTACTGCGTCTCCTTGCCGTACGGCGCGAAGCTGATCGCGATCACGACGTCGCCCTTCCTGACGCTGCGAATCTGCTCGCGATACATGCCGCCGAAGCCGGACACCAGATGCACGCGCTTATGCGTGTGCTGCAGTGCGTAGACGATATAGCTTGCGACCGGAAACGAACGCCGCACGCCGATCACGTAGATGTTGTCGGCCTGTTGCAGCATCTTCACGGCGGCATCGAACTGGCGGTCGTCGAGTCCCGCTTCGAGTTCTTCGAGCCCGCCGCGCGATGCCGCGATGAACTCGCGCGCGACCGCGCCGCCGGACAGCGTACCGGGCTTCTCGTCGATCAGCTTGCGAATGCGCTGCTGATAGCTCGTCGACGACACGCCCTGGCCCGTATACGCCTGGCGGAATACCGCCTGCAGATCGGAAAAACCGGAAAAGCCGAAGCGCTGCGCAAAGCGCACCACCGCCGATGGATGCACGCCGCAGCTTGCGGCGATATCGCTGGTGCGATCCATCATCACGCTCGAGCGATGCTGCTCGATATAGGTCGCGACGCTCTTCAACTGCCGCGGCAGCGACTCGTAGTTGTCCGCGATGCGCTGCATCAATTCGTCGACGCCCGGCAACGCTTCTTCTGTGCTTGGTTCCACCATGACAGCCCCTCGGGTGCTCCTGCAATGCGGCAGATGCGCGCGCGAACGGCCGCGACAGCGCTTCCGACGCTGCCGATTATAGGCAGCCATCCCAATGAATGGAATGTATTTTCCATTTTTATTTCTCAATGAAATTTTCTTTGCAAGCCTTCCGAAGATGACCTACTCTTGGTCGTGAGCGATGGTGCCGCGGTGGATTCGCGTCGCGCGGAATGCGCCCGCCAGCCGCTCCCTCAATAACGAACGACAGACCGAGAAAGGTGGAGACAATGAGACTTTGCACAGGCAAGGCGACGCTCAGGATTCTGGTGACGGCGTTGACGTTGGCGACGGGATTCGGCGCGGCCTCGGCGGCCCGCGCGGCCGACGCCCATTTCGTGCTGATCAGCCACGCGCCGGATTCGGACTCGTGGTGGAACACGATCAAGAACGCGATCAAGCAGGCCGACGAAGATTTCAACGTCGAGACCGACTATCGCAATCCGCCGAACGGCGATATCGCCGACATGGCGCGCCTGGTCGAACAGGCGGCCGCGCGCAATTACGACGGCGTGATCGTGTCGATCGCCGATTTCGACGTGCTGAAGAGTTCGATCGCGAAGGTCACCGAGAAGCACATTCCGCTCGTCACGATCAATTCGGGTACCGAAGAACAAAGCGCGAAGCTCGGCGCGATCATGCACGTCGGCCAGCCTGAATACGCGGCGGGCAAGGCAGCGGGCGAAAAGGCCAAGGCCGCCGGCATCAAGTCGTTTCTGTGCGTGAACCACTATGCGACCAACCCGGCTTCGTTCGAACGTTGCCGTGGTTTTGCCGATGCGATCGGCGTCGATTTCAAAACCTCGACACTCGACGCGGGCCAGGACCCGACCGGCGTGCAGTCCAAGGTCAGCGCGTTCCTGCGCAATCATCCAAAGACCCAGGCGGTGCTGACGCTCGGACCGCTGTCCGCCGATCCGACGTTGAAGGCGCTGCAACAGATGGGCCTCGCCGGCAAGATATGGTTCGCGACGTTCGACTTCGATAGCGACATCGCGAAAGGCATCCAGGACGGCACGATCCAGTTTGCGATCGACCAGCAGCCGTATCTGCAGGGCTATATTCCGGTCGCCGTGCTGGCGATCGTGAAGAAGAACCACACCACCGACCCGGCGAAGATCCGCGAGATCCTGCAGGCCAATCCGAAGTTCAAGGAACGGCTCGCGACGTATGGGCTCGCCCCGTCTTACGGGCCGCGCAATATCGGTTCGGGTCCGGGCTTCATCACCAAGGACAATGTCGACAAGGTGCTGAAGTACGCGGGTCAGTATCGGTAGGCACGTGACACGGCGCCGGATGACGGCGCCATTGCGATAGCGGCACGCGCGAACGCAGACGCAAAAACAAGCGCGAACACGGGCGCGAACCCCAGCGATACGCGGCGACATGCTTCGCGTGTTGCCCGCGTCCGCCCATCCGCCGCGCGATCGATGGGCCGCGTCGAACGATCCTGTTTGCACCTGCATCAACCGCCCCACGCCGCGGCGTCGACCCGCCGGCCACCGGCGTATCAAGGAGAGCTTCAATGGGTGTCGCCGATCTTTTCCACCCCCATCATCGCAAGCCGCCCCCGTCCGATCCGCAGGACCCGCGCGACCCGTCGCGGCAAGCCGCGACGTCATCGTCGGCGGACGAGCGCGTGCGCCGCGAATCGTGGTTCCGCCACCTGCTCGGCCGCCCGGAATTCGCCGCACTCGCCGGCACCGTGATGGTGTTCATCGTGTTCGGCGTGGCGGCCGGCAACTCGGGGATGTTCAATCTCGACGGCATCATGAACTGGTCGCAGGTCGCGGCCTATCTGGGGCTGATCTCGGTCGGCGCGTGCCTGCTGATGATCGCCGGCGAATTCGATCTGTCGATCGGCTCGATGATCGGCTTTGCCGGCATGATGGTCGCGCTGCCGAGCATGTATTTCCACTGGCCGGTCTGGCTCGCGATCCTCTTCGCGTTCGTCGGCTCGATGCTGCTCGGCGCGCTCAACGGCTATCTGGTGATGCGCACGCGGCTGCCGTCGTTCATCGTCACGCTCGCATTCCTGTTTATCCTGCGCGGCCTCACGCTCGCGCTATCGGTGAAGTTCGCCGACCGCACGATCATCTCCGGCGTCGGCGACGTCGCGCGCCAGGACTGGCTCGCGCACACGCTCTTCCAGGGCGTCGCGTTCAAGGGCCTGTTCGTGTGGCTCGGCCATCTCGGCGTCGTCAAGATGCTCGACAACGGCATGCCGCTCGTGCCGGGCATTCCGAAGGTGCTGCTGTGGTGGCTGGTGCTCGCGGTGGTCTGCGCGTTCACGCTGGCGAAAACCCGCTTCGGCAACTGGATCTTCGCGGTCGGCGGCGACGCTAACGCGGCCAAGAATGTCGGCGTACCGGTGCGGCGCGTGAAAATTTCGCTGTTCGTGCTGACCGCGTTCTGCTCGTGCCTGTACGCGGTGCTGCAAGTGTGCGATATCGGTTCGGCCGCCGCCGATCGCGGTTTGCAGGCGGAATTCGAAGCGATTATCGCGGCGGTGATCGGCGGCACGCTGCTCACCGGCGGCTACGGCTCGGTAATCGGCGCCTGTTTCGGCGCGCTGATCTTCGGCGTCGTGCAGATCGGCATCACCTACACCAATGTCGATTCGGACTGGTTCCGCGTGTTCCTCGGCGTGATGCTGCTGTTCGCGGTGCTGTTCAACCATTACGTGCGCGGCCGCGTCGCGGCGTCGCGCTAGGAGGTTCACGATGAGCCCCGTCGAACCGAGCGAAGACGACATCATCCTCGCGCTCGAAAACGTCAGCCGTTTTTTCGGCAACATCATCGCGTTGAACGACATCACGCTGCGCCTCAAACGCGGCGAAGTGCACTGCCTGCTCGGCGACAACGGCGCCGGCAAGTCGACGCTGATCAAAACGCTGGCGGGCGTCTATCAACCGAGCCAGGGGATCTACAAGGTCGACGGCAAAGCCGTGCGCTTCACGTCGCCGAAAGACGCACTCGATCTCGGCATCGCGACCGTCTATCAGGATCTGGCATTGGTGCCGCTGCTGTCGGTCGCACGCAATTTCTTCATGGGACGCGAGCCGCAGAAAAAACTGTTCGGCTTTCTGAACGTGATGGACCTCGACACCTGTGCGAGCACCGCGCGCGACAAGCTCGCCGAAATGGGCATCAACGTGCGCGATCCGCATCAACCGATCGGCACGATGTCGGGCGGCGAGCGGCAGTGTCTGGCGATTGCGCGCGCGATTCATTTCGGCGCGCGCGTGCTGATTCTCGACGAGCCGACCGCCGCGCTCGGCGTCAAGCAGAGCTTCAACGTGCTGAAGCTGATCCACAAGGCGCGCGCGAAAGGCATCTCGGTGATCTTCATCACGCACAACGTGCATCACGCGTATCCGATCGGCGATTCATTCACGCTGCTCAACCGCGGCCGCTCGCTCGGCACGTTCACCAAACAGACGATCAGCAAGGACGAAGTGCTCGACATGATGGCCGGCGGCGCCGAGATGCAGAAGATGATCGGTGAACTCGAAGGCGCGACGATCTGACCGACTCGCGCGGCTCGACCGGTGCTTGTCATGCCGGCCGCCGCGCTCAAGCTACCAGGACTATTCATGGCTCACTCCAGCACTTCCAGCAGCAGCGAAAGCGGCACGCGAGGGAACATCGCAAGCAACCCCGCGGGCGGCAGCCGCTTTGCGCCGGGACGCAGCCGCGACATCGTTTGTCTCGGCCGGCTCGCGGTCGATCTGTACGCGCAGCAGGTCGGCGCGCGGCTCGAAGACGTCGCGAGCTTCGCGAAATATCTCGGCGGCTCGTCGGCGAATATCGCGTTCGGCTGCGCGCGGCTCGGGCTCGACGCGGCGATGCTCGCGCGCGTCGGCGACGATCATATGGGCCGCTTCCTGACCGAGACGCTCGCGAAGGAAGGCTGCGACGTGAGCCATGTGCGCATCGACCGTCAGCGGCTGACCGCGCTCGTGCTGCTCGGTCTGAAAGATCGCGATACGTTCCCGCTGATTTTCTACCGCGAGAACTGCGCGGATATGGCCGTCGACGAAGCGGACTTCGACGAGGCGTTTATCGCGTCATCGAAAGCGTTGCTGATTACCGGTACGCACTTCTCGACCGAACAGGTCGATCGCACGAGCCGCCGCGCGCTCGACTACGCGCGCCGTAACGACGTGCGCACCGTGCTCGACATCGACTATCGGCCAGTGCTGTGGGGCCTCACGGGCAAGGCGGACGGCGAAACACGTTTTGTCGCCAGCGAAGGCGTGAGCGCGCATTTGCAGCGCATCCTGCCGCTGTTCGATCTGGTGATCGGCACCGAGGAAGAATTCCGCATCGCCGGCGGCAAGACCGACCTGCGCGATGCGCTCACGATGGTGCGCGCGGTGACCCCGGCGACGTTGGTGTTGAAGCGCGGGCCGCTCGGCTGTCAGATCATCGACGGCGACGTGCCCGCTTCACTCGACGATGCGCCGATTCACGGCGGCGTCGAGGTCGAAGTGCTGAACGTGCTCGGCGCGGGCGATGCGTTCGCGTCGGGTTTTCTGTCCGGCTGGCTGCGCGATCAGCCGCTCGATGCGTGCGCGCGCGCCGCGAATGCGAGCGGCGCGCTGGTCGTGTCACGGCACGGCTGCGCGCCGGCGATGCCGACACCGGCCGAACTCGACTACTTCCTGCGCGAAGCACAAGCCGATCCGCAACGGATGCGCCGTCCGGATCGCGACGCGAAGCTCGCGCGTCTGCATCGCGTGTCGCCGGCTCGCAAGCAGTGGGACGAAGTGCTCGGCTTCGCGTTCGATCATCGCAATCCGTTCTTCGAACTCGCGCAGCAAACCGGCGCCGACGAAGCGCGTATCGCGCAGTTGAAGAACCTGTTCGTCGAAGCGGTCGCGCAGACCGAACGCGAGTTGAATCTGCAAGGCCGCATCGGCGTGCTGATCGACGACCGTTATGGACAGGACGCGTTGAACGCCGCGACCGGACGCGGCTGGTGGATCGGCCGGCCGGTCGAATTGCCGGGCTCCGTGCCGCTCGTGTTCGATCACGGCCGCTCGGTCGGCACGGCGCTGATCGCATGGCCACAGGAACACGTGGTGAAGTGCCTCGTGCAGTTTCACCCGGATGAGCCGATCGAACAGCGGCTCGAACAGGAAGCGCAATTGCGCGCGCTGTACGACGCGACTCAGGCAAGCGGTCACGAGCTATTGCTCGAAGTGATTCCGCCGAAACATGCATCGCTGCCGCAAGGGTCGGACATCGTGTATCGCGCGCTCAAGCGTCTGTACAACCTCGGCCTCTATCCCGAGTGGTGGAAGCTCGAACCGATGGATGCCGCGCAATGGCAGGCCGTCGACGCGTTGATCGCCGAGCGCGATCCGTATTGCCGTGGTGTCGTGCTGCTCGGTTTGTCGGCGGCCGTCGAACAGTTGACCGAAGGCTTTCGCGCGGCCGCGCAATCGGCGACCTGCCGCGGCTTCACGGTCGGCCGCACGATCTTTCACGAGCCGAGCCATGCATGGCTGGCCGGCGAAATCGGCGACGACGAACTGGTGGCGCGCGTGCGCCGCACGTTCGAAACGCTGATCGCTGCATGGCGAGGCGCGCGCGGTACGCCGGCCGCACCCGGCACCGTGGGCACATCGCATCATGTTCATCAGGAGCAGGCCGCATGAACGAGCGCATCCTCCATGACGACGCGTTAGCCGCGAGCGCCGTCGACCCGCATGCGCCAACGCATGTGAAAACGGGCGGCACGATTCGCCTGACGATGGCGCAGGCGCTGGTGCGCTATCTCGCCGCGCAACGCGTCGTCACTGAAGACGGCAACGGCGTCGAGCCGCTATTCGGCGGCGTGTTCGCGATCTTCGGTCACGGCAATGTCGCGGGAATAGGCGAAGCGCTATATCAGCATCGCAGCGAACTGCCGACGCTGCGCGCGCATAACGAACAGGCGATGGCGCACAGCGCGATCGCCTTCGCGAAAGCGCATTTCCGGCGCCGGATGATGGCGGTGACGACATCGATCGGGCCCGGCGCGACCAATCTGCTAACTGCCGCCGCGCTCGCGCACGTGAACCGCTTGCCGGTGCTGCTGCTGCCCGGCGATATCTTCGTGTCGCGCGCGCCCGATCCGGTGTTGCAGCAGCTCGAAGATTTCGGCGACGGCGGCGTGTCCGCCAACGATGCGTTCAAGCCGCTGTCGCGCTACTTCGACCGCATCGTGCATCCGGCGCAATTGCTGAGCGCGCTGCCGCGCGCGTTGCGCGTGCTGACCGATGCCGCGCTGTGCGGGCCCGTGACGCTCGCGTTGCCGCAAGACGTGCAGGCGCAGGCGTGGGATTTTCCGGAAGACTTTTTCACGCCGCGTGTCGTGCGCTTTCATGCGCCCGCGCCACGCGTCGACGATATCGACGCCGCCTGTGCGCGTCTGCGGCACGCGAAGCGTCCGTTGATCGTCGCGGGCGGCGGCGTGCTGTACAGCCGCGCGGCCGATGCACTGCAGCGCTTTGCCAGCGCGCATGGCGTGCCGGTCGCGGAAACGCAGGCCGGCAAGAGCTCGCTCGCATGGAACGATCCGCTGAACACCGGCGCGCTCGGCGTGACCGGCTCGCCGGCGGCGAATGCGCTCGCGCACGATGCCGACTGCGTGCTCGCGATCGGCACACGTCTGCAGGACTTCACGACGGGTTCGAACACGCTGTTCACGCAGGCCGACGTGATCGCGATCAACGCGAATGCGTTCGATGGCCTCAAGCATCGCGGCTTCGTCGTCGAGGCCGATGCGAGACTCGCACTCGATGCGCTCGCCGAACCGCTGCAAGGCTGGCACGCGGAGCGCACATGGACCGCGCGTGCGCACAAGCTCGCGTCCGGCTGGCGCGACACGGTCGGCTCGCTCACGCACGCGCCGCAACGCGACGCGGTGCTGCCGTACGAAGGCGACGTGATCGGCGCGGTACAACGCTCGAACCCGCATTCGGCCACCGACGACATCGTCGTGTGCGCGGCCGGCACGCTGCCCGCCGATCTGCACAAGCTGTGGCGCGCGGGCCGGCCGGGCGCATACCACGTCGAATACGGCTATTCGTGCATGGGCTACGAAATCGCCGGCGGCCTGGGTGTGAAACTCGCGCGGCCCGATCGCGAAGTGATCGTGATCCTCGGCGACGGCAGCTATCTGATGATGAACAGCGAGATCGCAAGCTCGGTGATGCTCGGCGCGAAGCTGATCATCGTCGTGCTCGACAATCGCGGCTTTGGCTGCATCAATCGATTGCAACAGGCGTGCGGTGGTGCGCCGTTCAACAATCTGCTCGATAACTGCGTGCACGGACCGGCCGGTGTGCCGCACATCGACTTCGCCGCGCATGCGCACGCGCTCGGCGCCAATGCCGAGCATGCGGGCAATATCGCGGAACTCGAAGCAGCGTTGCAACGCGCACGCGCGGCGGATCGCACGTATGTGATCAGTATCGATACCGACCCCGCCCGCACCACCGAAGACGGCGGCTGGTGGTGGGAAGTCGCGGTGCCGGAAGTCTCGTCACGCGATGCGGTGCGCGACGCGCGCGCCAAATACGACGCGCAGATCGCGGCGCGCACCGCGCCGCCTGCACCGCCGCGGCACCACGACCACGGCGACCACGAATGAGGACCTGCGCATGACTGCCTTCGACGTACGCATCGGCATCAACCCGCTGTCGTGGATGAACGACGACCTGCCGTCGCTCGGCGGCGAAACGCCGCTCGAACTCGCGCTGACCGAGGGGCGCCAGATCGGCTACCAGGGCTTCGAACTCGGCAACAAGTTTCCGCGCGAGCCGCGCGCGTTACAGGCACTGCTTGCGCAGTACGACCTCGCGCTCGTGTCCGGCTGGTACTCGGGACAGTTGGCCAAACGCAGCGTCGCGGAAGAAATCGCGGCGGTGGGTCCGCATCTCGAACTGCTCGCGTACAACGGCGCGACGGTGATGGTGTATGGCGAAGTCGCCGATTCGATTCAGGGCGCGCCGCGGCCGCTGTATCAACGGCCGCGCTTTTTCAGCGACGCGCAATGGGACGCGTACGCGGCCCGTGTCGACGAATTCGCGCGTTATACGCTGTCGCGCGGCGTGCGGCTTGCGTACCACCATCATATGGGCGCGTATGTCGAGACGCCGGCCGATGTCGATCAGTTGATGGCGCGCACGAGCGATGCCGTCGGCCTGCTGTTCGACGCCGGGCACATCACGTTCGCGGGCGGCGATGCGCTCGCGGTGCTCGACCGGCACATCGCGCGCGTGTGTCACGTGCATTGCAAGGACGTGCGCCCGGCTGTGATGAAGCTCGCGCGCAATCGCAACTGGAGCTTTCTCGACGCGGTGATTGCCGGTGCATTTACGGTGCCGGGCGATGGCGCGGTGAACTTTGCGGGCATCATCGACAGGCTGAAGCGGCACGGTTATTGCGGCTGGCTGGTGGTCGAAGCGGAACAGGACCCGGTGGTCGCACCGTCGTTCGAGTACGCACAGAAAGGCTTCAGGACATTGCGCGCGCTCGTCGATGCACCGCTCGACGGCGCCAACAGGGAGGCAGCATGAGCTTATTGGTGAAGGCCGAGCGCGAAGGCCAGACGATCGCGCGCGTCACGCCGCAGTCGGCCTGCTGGCGTCATGTGGGATTCGCCGCGTATCGGCTCGGCACGAACGAAGTCGTGCACGTGTTCGAGACCGCGCGCGAGAGCTGCATCGTCGTGCTCAGCGGCGCGGTCGATATCGAAACGCCGGACGCGACATGGAGTTCGCTCGGTTCGCGCGACAGCGCGTTCGAGGATGCGGCGCCGTACGCGGTGTATCTGCCGCCGAACGTACGCGCGATGGTGCGCGCATGCCGCGATGCGGAGATCGGAGTCGGCAGCGCGCCGGCCAAAGGCGAGTACCCGGCACGGCTGATCGAGCCCGCGTCGATGAAGCGCTCGACACGCGGCAAAGCGCTGAATACGCGCTACGTCTGCGATATTCTTCCGCAGACCGAGCCGGCCGAAGCGTTGCTGGTCGTCGAGGTCAGAACGCCTGGCGGTCATGCGTCGAGCTATCCGCCGCACAAGCACGATACCGACAACATCCCGCAAGAAAGCTCGCTGGAGGAAACCTACTATCACCGGCTCGATCCGCCGCAAGGCTTTGCGTTCCAGCGCGTGTACACCGATTCACGCGATATCGACGAATCGATGGCCGTCGAGGATCGCGACGTCGTGATGGTGCCGCGTGGCTATCATCCGGTCGTCGTGCCGTATGGCTACGATTCGTACTATCTGAACGTGATGGCGGGCAATCAGCGGGTCTGGCATTTTCATAATGATCCGGCGCATGAGTGGATTATTAATAAGGATGCTTGAGGGGCTCCGCGTGATCCACATGGATCACGTGCATTAGCCGACGCCCAGCCACTCGCGCATCACGTCCTCGCGTGCGAGAAACGACGCGAGCGTGCCGTCGAACACGATCTCGCCGTGCCCCATCACGGCGACGCGGCTCGCGACTTCCCGCGCAATCGCGAGACGCTGCTCGATCAGCAGCATCGCGACGCCGCGATCGCGCAATGTCCGCAGACAATCGGCGACTTGTGCGATCACGAGACTCGCCAGACCTTCGCCCGGCTCATCGATCAGCAGCAAATCGGGGTCACCGAGCAGCGCCCGCGCGAGCGCGAGCATCTGCTGCTCGCCACCCGATAACGCCCCCGCGCGTGTGCGTCGACGTTCGGCTAGCACGGGGAAGAGCGTGTACGCGTCGTCGAGGGTGAAGCGTGGTGTGCGGCTGCGAGCGCGCGGCGCGATACCGAGTAGCAGGTTTTCGTGGACGCTCAGCGCCGCGAATACGTCGCGATGTTCAGCTACGTACCCAAGGCCGAGACGCGCGATTTCGAAGGTGCGCAGACCAGCGAGCGAACGGCCCGCGAAACGCAATTCGCCATCGCTGCGCACGAGGCCCATGATCGCGCGCGCGAGCGTCGAGCGGCCCGAGCCGTTGCGGCCGACCAGCGCGATTGCTTCGCCGCGCTCGATGCTTAGTGTGACGCCGTGTAGAGCCTGACTTGCGCCGTACCATGCGTTCAGGTTGCGGATGTCGAGCAGCGGGGTCATTGGGGTGAGCCTTTGTGGGTGTCGCGCGCTGGGTGTCTTGGCTCTTTGTTCTGCTGCTCTTTGTTCTGCTGGTCGTTGCCCGTTTCGTTGTCCACCTGCTTGCGGGTTTCGGTGTTTGCTTCGGTGTTTGCTTCGTTGCCTGCCTTGTTGGGTGCGTCGTTGCCTGATTCGTTGTCCACTTGCTTGTGTGCTTCCTTGCCCGCTTCTCTGGCGCTCTCCGTGCCTCGCCTTCCACCCGCCCCGCCCATGCGTCCACCCTTGCTTTCGCCCTCGCGTGCGCCGGCCCACGCATCCTCCCGTGCCCCGACCTGCTCACCCAGATACGCCGCGCGCACCGCCGCATCCGCGCGAATCGCCGCCGGCGAACCGCTCGCGATGATGCGCCCCTGCACCAGCACCGAAATGCGATCGGCAATGGCGAACACGGCGTCCATATCGTGCTCGACCATCAGCAGCGTGCGCCCCGCGGTGGTCGCGCGAATCAGTTCGATCGCGCGCGCGGCTTCCGCGCGGTTCATGCCCGCGGTCGGTTCATCGAGCAGCAGCGTATGCGCGCCGCCCGCGAGCGCGATGCCGAGATCGAGCGCGCGCTGTTCCGCATAGCTGAGCGTGCCGGCCACCGCGTCGCGGCGCGCGCCGAGGCCGACCGCATCGAGCACCTCCGCGGCGCGCGCATCGACTGCGGACGATCCGGTCAGCCGCTGCCACCAGCGCGTACGGTCGCGCTCGGCGAACTGCGCCGCGCAGCGCAAGTTGTCGAACACACTGAGCCGAGCGAATACGCTCGTGCTCTGAAAGCTGCGCGCGAGCCCGCGCCGCGCGATCGCGGCCGGTGCGAGCCGCGTGATATCCGCGCCGAACAGATGGATGCGTCCCGCGCTCGGCCGCGCGCCGCCGGCGATCAGATTGAATAGCGTCGATTTGCCAGCGCCGTTCGGACCGATCAGCGCGTGCCGCTCGCCGGGCTCGATCGCGAGATCGACGCCGCGCAGAATGCGCGTCGAGCCGAAACGCTTTTCGATGCCGTAGAGCGCGAGCGCGGGGATCATTGTGATGCTCCTGCGTGCTGCACGGCGTGCGCGTGACTGGCAAAGGCCGCGTGAGCGCGGGTCGTTTGGCGCGTCGCCAGCAGGATCAATGCGGCGAATGCGCGAAGCAGAAGCGCGTGCATCATTGCGGGCCTCCCAGGCGCTGCGCGACGCGCGCGCAACCAGCGAGGCCCGCATGCGCGCGGATCGCGCGGCGCGTCGCCAGCACGGCCAATGCAGCAAGTACGCCGAGCAGCAGCACGAGCTTCAGCGTCGACAGTCCAGGCACACCACCAACATCCATCCCAGCACCGCTCACCCCAAAGATCGCGCCCAACCCCACACCCTCGTCCACACCGAACTGCACCGCGTAAGCCCATTGCACCGCGAGCACGACAACCGCGAGCCACAGCAGCACACCTGCCGCGCTCCACAGATAAGCCGCCCGGCAACGCCGCCAGCCGTGCACCGCAATACGCGCCGCGTGCCGTGCACCGAAACCGGCGAGCCCATCGGGCGCCACGCTGACGACAACCACAAAAAACAGCCCGAGATAAAACAGCCACGCCCGCGTGACGCTCGCGACGATCACGCTGAGAAACGTCAACACGATAGCCCCCGCGACCGGCCCGAAAAACGCCGACGTCCCGCCGATCACCGTCGCGATCAGCACCGCTCCCGAGCGCATCATGCCAACGCTTTCGGTCGACACGAGTTCGATATCGATCAGCGCGAGCGTGCCCGCAATGCCCGCGAAAAACGCTGACAGCACCACGACGCCGTAGCGCACCCGCGATGGATAGCAGCCGATCGCCGCCGCCCGCACCGGGTTGTCGCGCACCGCGTTCGCCATGCGCATGAACGGCGTGCGCGGCAGCGCGAACATCGCCACGACCGCGGCGACACACCACAGCGCGATCAGCGCATAGGCTTCGCGCGCCGGACCGAAGCTCCAGCCGCCGATAGAACCAACGAGGCGCGGGCCGCTCGCGCGATCGATCGCAACGCCCGCCTCGCCGCCGAACCAGCCCGGCAAGGTCCACGCGGCCGCGGCGACGAGTTCGCCGAGGCCGAGCGTGATCATCGCGAACGCGGTGCCCGAACGCCGCGTCGCGATAAAGCCGAGCAGCACGCCGCACAGCGCGCCGCCGATGCCGCCGACGAGCGGCAACAGCACCAGTGGCACGTCGCCCGCGTTGAACACGCGCGCGGCGATCAGCGCGCCGAGTCCCGCATATGCGGCATGGCCGAACGACAGCAGCCCGGTTTCGCCGAGCAGCAGGTTGTACGACAGCGCGAACACGATCATCGTCGCGGTCTGTGCGAGGTACGCGAGCAGCCAGCTATGCGGCCAGATGAAAGGCGGTACGGCCAGAAAGATAACGAGCGCCAGCCACGGCGTGAGCACGCGGCCACCACCGCGAAGCGGCCGCGGGTTTTGCACCGCGTCCGGCGATCCCCCGCGCTTAGGCATGATCGTCCCGCCGTCCGGCGAGCCCGCGCGGTCTGAATGCCAGCACCGCGACCAGCAGCAGATAAGGCAGCAGCGGCGCGAGTTGCGCGAGCGTCAGCACGTCCCACTCGGGCGGCAGCGCCGCACCGGCGAACGACGCCACATCGCCCAGCGACACATCGCTCGCGACCGCCAGCGTCTGCACGCAACCGACCAACAGCGATGCAAGCAGCGCCCCGCTCAACGAGCCAAGCCCGCCGATCACGACGACGACGAACACGATCGAGCCGAGCGATTCCGCCATCGCCGGTTCGATCACGAACAGCGGCGCGCCGATCACACCGGCGAGCGCTGCCAACGCGGTGCCGGCCGCGAACACGCCGGTGAATACGCGCGGCACGTTATGGCCGAGCGCTTCAACGGCCTGCGGATGGTTGAGCGCCGCGCGCACGATCAGCCCCGTCTTCGACACGCGCAGCACGGCGACGAGCACCACGAGCATCGCCAGCGACACCGCCATCATGAACGCGCGATAACGCGTGAAAATCGCTCCGTACAGCGCAAAAAGCGGACCGTCGAGCACGGCCGGAATCGACGCGGACAGCGGGCCGAGCCCCCAGCCGAGCTTGACCAGTTCGCCGAGCAGATACGCGGCGCCGAACGTCAGCAGCAGCTCGGGCAGGTGACCGTGGCGGCGCACGCGCCGCAGCAGCCAGCGTTCGAGCGCCGCGCCCAGCAGGCCGACGACGAGCGGCGCGAGCACCAGCGCGCTCCAGAACCCGGCGCGCGCGGCCACCGAAAAGCCGACATACGCGCCGAGCATGTAGAAGCTCGCATGCGCGAAATTGAGTACGCCGAGCATGCTGAAAATCAGTGTCAGCCCGGCCGACAGCATGAACAGCAACAGCCCGTAGCTAAGGCCGTTGAGCAGATTGATGACGAACGACTGCACGCGCGTGGTCTACCTGTGATTCGTCTGGGGTTGATCGTGTTTCGCCGGCATTGCCGTTCAGTCCCCCTGTGTTGGATCACACAACGGTTCAAGGGCCGCGCGCAGTTCGGGCGGCAGGCTCACCGGACGGCGCGTTACGCGATCGACGTACACGTGCACGAAATGCCCTTGCGCGGCGGGCGCATCGTCGCCCTCCCTGAAGAGGCCCACTTCGTAGCGCACGCTGGACACGCCGAGCCGCGCGACCCGCAAGCCCGCATCGACACGATCCGGAAACACCAGCGGCGCGAAGTAGTTGCACTGCGTTTCGACGACGAGGCCGATCGTCGCGCCATGCTCGAAATCGAGCACGCGCGCGCGGATCAGATACTCGTTCACGACCGTATCGAAATAGCTGTAATAGACGACGTTGTTCACGTGACCGTACACGTCGTTATCCATCCAGCGGGTCGGGATCGGCAGGAAATGCGGATAGGCGGCGCGCGAGGCCGGGGCGGGTCTGTTCATTGGCAGTAGCGGTTTGTCGATACGTGGGTCAAGGCAAGGCGGCTCAAAGCGATTCGGTCAGCATGCGGCGATAGTCGTCGGCGCTCGCTTCGCGCGGATTCGTGCGATGGCAATGGTCGAGCAGCGCGCCCTGCACGACCTTGTCGAACATGCTTTCGTCGACGCCCATCTGTTTGAGGCCGGTCGGCAGACCGAGCCGCGAGGTCATGTCGAACAGCGCCTGCGCGAGATCGGCATGCTCAGGCAAGCCCATCACACGACGCATCCGCGCGAAACGGCGCTCGGCGACCACGCTCGGCGCGCGCTCGTTGAAACGCAGCACCGCGGGCAGCACGACCGCGTTCAGCGTGCCGTGATGCAGCGACGTGCGGCCGTTCACCTTCAGCCCGCCCAACGGATGCGACAGCGAATGTACGCAGCCGAGACCCTTCTGGAACGCCATCGCGCCCTGCATCGACGCGCTCATCATGTTCAGCCGCGCTTCGCGATCGCCGCCGTCCGCGCACGCGCGCTCGATGCTGGCCCACGCGCGTTCGAGGCCGTCGAGCGCGATGCCGTCGGCGGGCGGATTGAAGGCCGGCGCGAGGAAGGTCTCGATGCAATGGGCGATCGCGTCCATACCGGTCGCGGCCGTCAGGCCCGGCGGCAAACCGAGCGTCAGCCCCGGATCGCACAGCGCCGCTTTCGGCAGCAGATGCCACGAGTGAAAGCCGAGCTTGCGGCCGTCGTCGAGGATCACGATCGCGCCGCGCGCGACCTCGCTGCCGGTGCCGGCGGTGGTCGGAATCGCGATCAGCGGCGCGGCGGCGGCGGTGATCTTCGCGCTGCCGCCCTCGATCGTCGCGTACTGCGTGAGCGGCCCCGGATGCGTGGCCGAAATCGCGACGCCCTTCGCGAGATCGATCGACGAACCGCCGCCGACCGCGATCAGCCCGTCGCAGCCCTCGTCGCGATAGACGTCGGCGGCGGCCAGTACCATGGCTTCGGTCGGGTTCGATGGGGTATCGTCAAAGAGCGGCACATTGCCGAGCTGCAACGCGTCGAGCGCGCGCCGCGCGATGCCGGCCGCGACGACGCCCTTGTCGCTGATCACGAGCGGACGCTTGATGCCGATGCGCGCGCATTCGGACGGCAGTTCCGCCAGAGCGTCGTAGCCCAGATGAATGTGGGTCAGGTAGTAGATGTAGGCCATGCCGCTTCTCCCTGAGCGTGAGCTCATTGACCGCTGATTGACGTGGATGAACTGTTCGTTGATTGGGTTGCTGTGGTGTTTGGGGTGGGTTGTGCTGAGTTTGGGGTGTGTGGTTGTCTCTGTCGTTGCTGTTGTTGTAGTCGTTGTCTCTGTAGCTGTCGTCTCGGTCGCCGTCGTTGTCGTCATGTAACGCGTTGGTCGCCATGGCTGGCAATGCCCCCGGCTTGCGCATCGCACGGCACAACCGGCTGTCGCGCGTCGCGCTCTCCCGATTGCTCCAGCCCCGCCCAGAGTTGCAGTTCGACTGCGTCGACGTTCCCGCCGCCGACGCGCCTCTTCCCGCATCCGCTCGCGCGTCCTACTGCCCCGGCCGCTCGACGAACTCGAACGGCAAACCGCGCCGCCGCATCCACTCGCCGAGTGCCTGGCCGGTGCCCGCGCGCCACGGCCGCAGCTTCGCCGGCTCGACGAGCCGGTATTCGAGCAACTCCGGCGACAGCGAGATCGTCCCGTGCGCCCTCACGTGATACGCGATGATCAGTTCGTTCTTGCGGATGAATTCGTAGACGCCGATCAATTCGACCGTCTCCGTATGCAGCGACGTCTCTTCGAGCACTTCGCGCGCGATGCCCTGCTCCGGCGTTTCGCCGTTTTCGAGGAAGCCGGTGATCAGCGCGAACATTCCCTCCGGCCATGCGGCATTGCGCGCGAGCAGGATCTTGCCTTCGTACTCGACGATCGCGGCAACGACCGGCAGCGGATTGTTCCAGTGGACGTAGCCGCACTCGGCATCAGGGCAGCTCTGGCGCACGCGCCCGCCCTCGTGTTCGGGGTCGGTGCGTTCGGTCAGAGGTTTGGCGCAGCGGGGACAGAATCGATACTCGGTCATGGCGGGAGGCGTCTCTTTCTTTTCGTGTGTGTGGCTGATTGGTGATTGCTGATTGTGGCTGACAACGGCCGGCAGCGGCTGGGTGCGGTTCGATGATTGCGTGGCAACCGCTGTCAACATTCCGCCGCGCGCGTCGCCTTACATTACGCGCTTCACATCAGGCGCTTCACATTACGCGTTACACAGTTCGCGCACCTCGGCGGCAAAGCGCTCGACTGTGTCCGGCTGCGTGTCCCACGCGCACATCAACCGGCAGCCGCCGGCGCCGATGAACTCGTAGAACTTCCAGCCGCGCGCACGCATCGCCTTGGCAACGAGCGGCGGCAATTGCGCGAAAACCGCGTTCGATTCGCTCGGAAACATGATGCTCACGCCCGGAATTTCCTGCAACCGCATCTGCAGCAGACGCGCCATCGCGTTCGCATGACGCGCGTTGCGCAGCCACACGTCGTTGTCGAGCAGGCCGAGCCACGGCGCGGAAATGAAGCGCATCTTCGACGCGAGTTGCCCCGCCTGCTTCAGGCGATAGGCGAAATCATCGGCCAGCGCGCGATCGAAGAACACCACCGCCTCGCCGACCGGCAAGCCGTTCTTCGTGCCGCCGAAGCACAGCACGTCGACACCGGCGCGCCAGGTAATCTCGGACGGATGCACGTCGAGCGCGGCGACCGCGTTCGCGAAACGCGCGCCGTCCATATGCAGCTTCAGATGGCGGCGCTTCGCGATCGCGGCGATCGCGCGCACTTCCTCGACGCTGTAGACGGTGCCGACTTCAGTCGATTGCGTCAGCGTGACGACCTTCGGCTTCGGATAGTGGATATCGGCGCGGCGCGTGACGACCGCCTCGATCGCATCGGGCGTGAGCTTGCCGCCGATGCCCGGCGCCGTCAGCAACTTCGATCCGCCGGAGAAGAATTCGGGGCCGCCGCATTCGTCGGTTTCGATGTGCGCGAGTTCGTGGCAGATCACCGAGTGGTACGACTGGCACAGCGACGCGAGCGCCAGCGAATTGGCCGCGGTGCCGTTGAACACGAAGAACACTTCGCAATCGGTCTGGAACAGGTCGCGCAGACGGTCGCAAACCTGGTTGGTCCAGGAGTCGTCGCCGTAAGCCGGCTCGTGGCCGCTGTTGTTGGCGGCGATCAGCGCGTCGAGCGCTTCGGGACAGATGCCGGCGTAGTTATCGGACGCGAAATGTTGCATGGTGGCGCGAAGCGCCCGGCGACAGGCGCATGGGATGACCGAAAGCGGTCATTTTAGTGCGAGCGTGCGATATTTGGTTTATGGGTGGCGGGCTTTTGGAAGTGGGTGGGTAGGAAGCTGGATTGGCTCGGCGCGCGGCAACTTGCGAATCTCCAGCTCCAGCGTATTGCGGACTTGCCCGTGAGGCGCTGCAGGTGCTGGAGCGGGGGTATTGAACTGAGGTATTGAACCGAACTCAGGTATTGCCCCCCGGGATTGAATGAGTCACCGGTATTCATCGAGCCGGCCGGTTAGTTGCAGCCGCAATCGGGCATGCGGCTATAGCCGCGCGGCACGCGCGCCACCACGACGAGCCCCACCGCCCCCGCGATCAGCGCGCCGGCCGCCAGCCACAACGCCAGCGAGAACGATCCCGTGTGCGCGGCAATCGGCGCGGCCACCAGCGGACCGGCGATCTGACCGATGCCGTAGGCCGCCGTCGCGTATCCCATCAATCCGGCCGCGTCGTCGCCGCGCAGACGCCGCGCCTCGCGCATCGCAAACAGCGTGATCGCGGTGAACGGCAGGCCGATCAGGATGCTGCCGAGCGAAAACCCGCCCGCCGTCGGCCAGACGATGCCAAGCGCAATCCCGATCGCCTGCAGCACATAGCTGCCGGCAAGCAGCGCGCGGTTGTCCCAATGCACCGGCAAACGCGCGGCCAGCAACGCGCCGACGATCAGCGCAGCGCCGAACATCGGCCAGAACAGATCCGGCCACGACGAACCCGGCAACGCATGACGCGCGATGACGGGCAGGAACGTCGCCGTGATGATGTAGCCGAAGCCGGGGATGCCGTAGAGCAGGATCAGCCAGAAGGCGTCGGCGCGATGTGCGGTGGGGGGCGTTTGGGTGTGGTGGGTGGGGGCGCGCAGGCTGGCGGCGCGCTGGGTAGTGGCGTGTTGGGTGGCAGCCTCCTCGGTGGCGGTGTGCTTGCCGGTGGCTTGCTGGATGACGGCCTGCTGGGTGGTAGCCTGCTGCTGGCTGGCGGCGTGTTGGGTAGTGGCGTACTGGGTGGCGGCCCCCTCTGTGGCGGTGTGCTGGCCGGTGGCTTGCTGGATGACGGCTTGCTGGGCGGTGGCCTGCTGCTGGCTGGTGGCGTGTTGGCTGGCGACATAGCTCGGTGCGCCGCGGGTTGCGGCACTAGCATCCACCGCGCTCTGGTTTGGCGCAGAGCTGTCCGCCGCACGCCGCGCTCCTCGCGCCACGGCGTCAGCGCCGCCATCGCGCACCGCCCCTGCGTCCGTCCTAGCCCCGTCCCTCGCCCTCGTGCTGGCCCCTGCCCTTGCGCTCCCCTGCTCACCCGGCGCAGCGCCAAACACCGACCAGACCAGCACCGACAGCACCGCGCCGATCACCGCAAAGCCGATCCAGCCGAGCGCCGCGCCATAGCCGCCCGCCGCGCTGACCAGCAAGCCCGTGCCGACGATGCCCACGCCCGGCCCGGTATAGATCACGCCGCTCCACGCATTGGCGCCGAGTTCGGCGAGCCGCCGCAAGCCCCACTGCGACGCAAACACGAAAGTCCACGCGCTGACCGCCCCGGCGATGAAGCGCGCGAGCGCCCACACCCAGAACTGGTCGGCGACGCCCATCACCAGCGTCAGCAACACGGTCGCGACGAGCCCGACTCGTACCATGCGCGCCGGTTCGATCCGCAAAGCCGCGCACGTGATTGCGCCGATGAAATAGCCCGCGTAGTTAAAAGAGGCGAGCCAGCCGCCGTGCTGGATGTCGAGCTGCGGCTGGCCTCCCGCGATGCCGTGCAGCATCAGCGGCAGCAGCGGCGTGAACGCGAAGCGCCCGATGCCGATCGCCACCGCGAGCGTCACCATGCAGGCAAGCGCCGCGCGCCGCGCAGCGTGAGGTTCGTGGAAGCGCTCGTACGCGTGGGAAGCAAGGTCGGTCATGATCGGCATCCAGCAACAGTGAGTTGAATCAATGCTAGCTTGACCAAGTGATCTCGAAAAATGAATAATTCGGATATCAACCATCGTCAGGAGAGAATGATGGATCTGGCCGCTCTGAACATTTTTCGCGCCGTCGTACGGGAAAACGGCGTGACGCGCGCCGCCGCGAAGCTCAATCGCGTGCAATCGAACGTGACGACGCGCATCAAGCAGCTCGAGGAGCAGCTTGGCACCGACCTGTTCATCCGCGACGGCCGCCGGCTCGTGCTCACGCCGGCCGGCGAAACGCTGCTGCCCTACGCCGAGCGCCTGCTCGCGCTCGCCGACGAGGCGCGCCACGCGGTGCGCGAAGATCGCCCGAGCGGGCGGCTGCGGCTCGGCACGATGGAAAGCGTCGCGGCGACGCGTCTGCCGGGGCTGCTCGCGCAGTATCACCAGCAGTGGCCGGCGGTCGCGCTGGAGCTGGAGACCGGCACGACCGGCAAGCTGATCGAGCGGGTGCGCGAATTCGAAGTGGATGCTGCACTGGTCGCGACGCCGCTCGACCCGGCCTCGCTCGACGACCTGTTCGAGAGCGTGCCGGTGTTCCGCGAGGAACTGGTGATGCTGACGCCGCGCGGCCATCGCGCGATTCACGAAGTCAGCGACGTCGCGCTATCGACGCTGATCGCCTTCGAGCGCGGCTGCGCGTACCGGGCGTATATCGAAAAGTGGTATCTGGAACACGGCGTGCGGCCCGCTCGGGTGCTGGAACTGGGTTCCTATCACGCGATCGTCGCGTGCGTGGCGGCGGGTGCCGGCGTCGCGGTCGCGCCGCGTTCGGTGCTCGATCTGCAGACCGATGCCAGCAATATCGCCGTGCATCCGCTGCCCGATATCGGCATGATCGACACTCTGCTGGTGTGGCGGCGCGGCCATTTTTCGTCGGCGCTCAATGCGTTGCGGCGCACGCTGGTGGAGGCGCAGCAGGAGGCCGTGGACGTAGCGCCGGAGGCTTTGGCGCGAGCGGAAACAGCGCCGGAAGTGGATGCGGGGGTTGTCTGAGGGGTTGTGCGGTGTTGGATATGCGCGTGGGAATAGCCGGAAGGCCGGGCTGAAAGCGGGCTTGCGGTACGACCTCAGGACGAGCGCAGAATCGGCGCTCAAACTCGAGCCTGAAGGCGCATCCGGAATAGCTGAATCTGACGCGGCGACGCAGGCGCGCTCTCTCTGGCCAAACGGAGCAGCGACAGCAAAAACGAAGGGGCCACGCGGCGCGCCAACAGAGTTGGCGTATCGCGTGGCCCTTTTTTTCGCCCACGGATTCACTTCAAACCCGCGGGCTGAACTTCAGATCAAAGCTGCCCTTCGACCCATGCCTTCACGCCCGCGAGCGCCGCCGGCAGGTTGGCCGGTTCAGTACCGCCGGCCTGGGCCATGTCCGGACGGCCACCGCCCTTGCCGCCGACCTGTTGCGCGACGAAATTGACCAGCTCACCCGCCTTGACCTTCTTGCTCGCGTCAGCCGTTACACCGGCGATCAGGCTCACCTTGCCGCCCTCGACCGACGCCAGCACGATGGCCGCGCTCTTCAGCTTGTCCTTGAGCTTGTCGACCGTTTCGCGCAGCGTCTTGACGTCGGCGCCATCAAGCGTTGCCGCCAGCACGTGCACGCCGCCGACTTCGATCGCCTGGCCCGCGAGTTCGTCGCCCTGGCTCGATGCCATCTTCGACTTCAGCGCGCCCAGTTCCTTTTCGAGCGCCTTCACCTGGTCCTGCACCTGGCTGATCCGCTGCGTCAGCTCCGACGGTTGCGCCTTCAGCACCGCCGCCGCCGCATTGACGCGCCCTTCAAGATCCTGTACGTAGCGCACCGCGTTGTCGCCGGTGATCGCTTCCACGCGACGGATGCCCGCCGCGACGCCGCCTTCCATCACAATCTTGAAGAAGCCGATGTCGCCCGAGCGGTTCACGTGCGTACCGCCGCACAGCTCACGCGAGAAGCCGAGATCGAGCACGCGCACTTCGTCGCCGTACTTCTCGCCGAACAGCGCCATCGCGCCGCCCTTCACTGCTTCGTCGTACGACATCACGCGCACAATGCCGGGCGCGTTCGCCAGCACTTCGGCGTTGACGATTTCCTCGACGCGGCGAATCTGCTCGTCCGTCATCGGCGCGTTGTGCGCGAAGTCGAAACGGGTCTTGTCGGCGTCGACGAGCGAGCCTTTCTGCTGCACGTGCGAGCCGAGCACTTCGCGCAACGCCTTGTGCATCAGGTGCGTGGCCGAGTGGTTGCGGGCCGTGCGAGCGCGGCGCACCGCGTCGATTTCCGCCTTCACGACATCGCCGACCTTCAATGTTCCCTGCTCGATGGTGCCGTGATGGCCGACCACGTCGGCCTGCACCTTCAGCGTATCGGCGACGGCAAACCGCGTGCTTGCATTCGCCAGCACGCCCTGGTCGCCGACCTGGCCACCCGACTCCGCGTAGAACGGCGTGTGATCGAGCACGACGACGGCCTGCTGGCCGGCATCCGCCTGCTGAACCGACGCGCCATCCACGTACAGCGCGACGACCTTCGCGTCGTCGAAGACGATTTCTTCGTAGCCGTGGAACGTGGTCTTCGCGCCCGAGTACTCGAGGCCCTGCGCCATCTTGAACTTGCCCGCCGCGCGCGCCTGTTCGCGCTGGCGTGCCATTGCTTCGTCGAATGCGGGTTCGTCGACGGTCACGCCGCGCTCGCGGCAGACGTCAGCGGTCAGATCGAGCGGGAAACCGTAGGTGTCGTGCAACTTGAACGCGAGTTCGCCGTCGAGCGTCTTGCCACCCTTTGCTTCGAGGTCGGCCAGTGCCGCGTCCAGAATCGACATGCCGTGCTCGATGGTCTCGAAGAAGCGCTCTTCTTCCTGACGCAGCACGTCGGTCACGCGTTGCTGTGCATCCTTCAGTTCCGGATACGCATCGCCCATCTGCGCGACGAGATCCGCAACCATACGATGGAAGAACGAACCCTTCTTGCCGAGCTTGTAGCCGTGACGGATTGCGCGGCGCACGATCCGGCGCAGCACGTAGCCGCGGCCTTCGTTACCCGGAATCACGCCGTCGACGATCAGAAACGAGCACGCGCGGATGTGATCGGCGATCACCTTCAGCGAATTGTTGGTCAGATCGGCTACGCCGGTTTCGCGGCCAGCCGCCTGGATCAGCGCCTGGAACAGGTCGATCTCGTAGTTGCTGTGCACATGCTGCAGCACCGCAGCGATACGCTCCAGACCCATGCCGGTGTCCACGCATTGCTTGGGCAGCGGCGTCATGTTGCCCTGCGCGTCACGGCTGAACTGCATGAACACGAGATTCCAGATCTCGATGTAGCGGTCGCCGTCTTCCTCGGGCGATCCCGGCGGGCCACCCCACACGTCCGGACCGTGGTCGTAGAAGATTTCCGAGCACGGGCCGCACGGGCCGACGTCGGCCATCTGCCAGAAGTTATCCGACGCGTAGCGCGCGCCCTTGTTGTCGCCGATGCGGATGATGCGCTCGACCGGCACGCCTACTTCCTTCGCCCAGATGTCGTGCGCTTCGTCGTCTTCCTGATAGACGGTGACCCAGAGCTTGTCTTTCGGCAGCTTGTAGACCTCGGTCAGCAGCTCCCACGCGTAGTGAATCGCGTCGCGCTTGAAGTAGTCGCCGAACGAGAAATTGCCGAGCATTTCGAAGAACGTGTGGTGACGCGCGGTGTAGCCGACGTTCTCGAGGTCGTTGTGCTTGCCGCCCGCGCGCACGCTGCGCTGCGCGGTGGTGGCACGCGAATACGGACGCGACTCCGCGCCGAGGAACACATCTTTGAACTGCACCATCCCCGAATTGGTGAAGAGCAGTGTCGGGTCGTTGCCGGGCACGAGGCTCGACGAACGGACGATCGTATGGCCCTTCGATTCGAAGAACTTGAGGAATTTCTCGCGGATTTCAGCGGCTTTCATAGCGGGCGGGGGACGGTCCTGACGGTTCCTGACTGAGACTGGCGGTCTGTGGGAGGCGCCAACTGTTCGATTCTTTAAACGACTGATTATACGGGATCGGCACGCGCGCGCGGCACTGAGCCGGGCGGCGTCGCGCCCGTCTGGCCATCCGGCCAGGGCTCGCTGCGCCCGACGAGACAATGCCGCGCGATGTCCTCCCGACCGAACCGTCCTATGACGTTTGGCCGACTGCGCCCGCGCGCGGGAATCGCTTAAGATGGCTTCCACGAAACGTTGCGCGAACCATTGCACGGCGCCTCGCGCGCCGTGCGCATACAAGGAGACATTCAGGAATATGGGCGCTCTCAGTCACATCCGCGTGCTGGATCTCACCCGCGTGCTCGCCGGCCCATGGTGCGCGCAGACGCTTGCCGATTTCGGCGCCGACGTCATCAAGATCGAACGCCCCGAAGCCGGCGACGACACCCGCCACTGGGGACCTCCGTATCTGAAAACACCGGAAGGCACCGATACGCGCGAAGCCGCGTACTACCTCGCGGCGAACCGCAACAAGCGTTCGGTCACGGTCGATATCGCGTCGCCCGAAGGACAGCGGATCATCCGCGAACTGGCCGCGCAAAGCGACGTGGTGCTCGAGAACTACAAGGTCGGCCAGTTGAAGAAATACGGCCTCGACTACGAATCACTAAAGCAGGTGAAGCCCGATCTGATCTACTGCTCGGTCACGGGCTTCGGGCAGACCGGACCGTATGCGCAGCGCGCCGGCTACGACTTTATCGTGCAGGGCATCGGCGGCTTCATGAGCATCACCGGCGAGCGCGACGGCCAGCCGGGCGGCGGCCCGCAAAAGGCCGGCGTCGCGATCGCCGACCTGATGACCGGCATGTATTCGACCGTCGCCGTGCTCACCGCGCTCACGCATCGCGACCGCACCGGCGAAGGCCAATACATCGATATGGCGCTGCTCGACGTGCAGGTCGCGATGCTCGCCAACATGAACTCGAACTACCTCGCGAGCGGCAAGCCGCCGGCGCGCTGGGGCAATGCGCATCCGAACATCGTGCCCTATCAGACCTTCCAGACGAGCGACGGCTGGATCATCGTCGCGGTCGGCAACGACGGCCAGTTCCGCAAGTTCGTCGAAGCGGGTGGCCGTCCGGAACTCGCCGACGACGACCGCTTCGCGACCAACCCGGCTCGCGTGCGCAACCGCGATATCCTCGTGCCGATTCTTGCCGACATGGTTCGCCTGCAGGGCAAGCAGCAATGGATCGCCGCGCTCGAAGCGGCGGGCGTGCCTTGCGGGCCGATCAACGATCTCAATGAAGTGTTCGAGAACGAACAGGTGGTCGCGCGCGGGCTGCAGGTGGATCTGCCGCATCCGTCGGGCGGCACGGTCAAGCTGGTGCGCAACCCGATCAACATGAGCGGCACGCCGCCGCGGGCGTCGAGCCATCCACCGCTGCTCGGCGAGCATACCGAGCGCGTGCTCGCCGACGTGTTGGGATACGACGCGGGGAAAATTGCGGAGTTGAGAGCGAAGTCGGTGATTTGACGTGGGATGCGGCGGCGGCTGCAAGGCGGCGCTTCAAGGCGCCAAGCGGGGCGACGAGCAGGCCGTCGCCTCACGGCGGGCTCAGCGCGAAGCCAGCAGCGAAGCGAGCCAGCTCCGCCCTTCGTCCCAGTCGCCAAGCCCGCTGTCCGCATTGATATGGCCACGCGAGCACAGGCCAACCCAACGGCTGCCCCACGAATTCGCGCAAGTCTGTGAAAACGCCACGCCGCCATACGGATCGTCGCTGCTCGACACGACGATGGTCGGAAACGGCAGCCGTGTGAGCGGCACCGGCGCAAAGCCGGTCGCGTCGGACGGGAAATGCGCCCCGGTGGGATCGGGCACCGCGACGAGCAGCGCGCCGGCTACTTTCGCGAGCTGCGCGTCGCTCGCGTATTGCGACACCCAGAACGCCGTCGTCAGGCAGCCGAGACTATGCGCGGCGAACACGACCGGCGCCTCGGCGACGGCGACCGCGGCGTCGAGCGTGCGGCACCATGCGTCGCGTGAAGGATGGTCCCAGTCCGGCATCTGCACGCGAACGAAGCCCGGATCGAGCGCTTCCCAGCGCGTTTGCCAATGGCCTGCACCGGAGTTCTGGTATCCCGGCAGCACGAGCGCGTTCAGTTTCTGTTCGGTCATCGCAATTCCCCGTCGTTATTGGTCTATCGTCAGCTGGTGAGGCGATCAGCCGCCCATTGTCGCCGACTACCGTATCACCCGCGCCACTCCGCCGCCACGCGGATCGCTGGCCGGCTCGGGCGTCGTGCCGTCGACGCGAATCATCTGCACGTCGCCATTGAACGACTGCTGCTCGACCGTATAGCCGAGCGCCTTCAACTGCGCGGCCAAGTCGTCCGGAACGGGATGATACGGCTCGAAGTAGATCGTCTTACCCGGCAGCAGTTGGTGATGAAAACGCATCGCGGCGAGCGCGTCCGTCGGCGTCATGCCGAAGTCGTACAGGTTCGTCATCAGCTGGAAAATCGTCGTCAGGATGCGTGAGCCGCCCGGCGTACCGATTGCGAGCGCGACCTTGCCGTCCTTCAACAGCAGCGTCGGCGTCATCGATGAAATGGGTCGGCGCCCCGGCGCTATCGTGTTGGGCTCGGCACCATCCGCGGCAGTCGTCGTGCTCGCGCCAGCCGCGCCGCCGGCGGGCTTCACGACGAAATCGTCCATTGCATCGTTGAGCAGAAAGCCGCCGCCGTCGACCACCACGCCCGAACCAAAGTCGCCGTTCAGCGTGTAGGTGTTCGACACCGCATTGCCCCATTTGTCGACCACCGAGAAATGGGTGGTCTGCGCCTTCTCCACGGCCGCATCGCCGGAAGCCGGCTCGACCGGCGCCGCGCGCGGTGCTTCGGCGGTCTTGATTTCGCCCGCGCGTTGCGCGAGGTACGCATCGTCGATCAGCTTCGCGACCGGCACCGGGCTTGCGTCCGGATCGCCGCTATAGCGCTGCCGGTCCGCGAACACGCGGTCCTCGATCTGCGCGATCAGGTGGATGTACTGCGCCGAATTCAGTGCGAGGCCATCGAATGCGGGCTGCAGATCGGCGCGCATCTTCAGCATCTGGATCAGCCCGATGCCGCCCGAACTCGGCGGCGGCGCGGTAATCACGCGGTAGCCCTTCCAGTCTGCCGCGAGCGGTTCGCGCCAGACCGCCTTGTAGTCGCCCAGATCCTGCTTCGTGATCAGGCCGTGCCCGTACATCTGCGCGGTGATCAGCTCGGCGGTGCGGCCTTCGTAGAATTCTCGGCCGCCGTCGCTGGCGATCCGCGACAACGTCTGCGCGAGTTCCGGCTGGCGCATCGTCGCGCCCAACTTCAGATTCGAGAAATACGCATCGAAACTGGTGTGGCCGGCGAAATTCTTCGCGGCCGCGTCGATGCGCTGCTGCAGCCGCGCATCGACCTGAAAGCCATCGGTCGCGTAATGGATCGCCGGGGCGAGCACCTGTTTCCATTTGAGCTTGCCGAACCGCCGCTGCGCTTGCCACATGCCGTCGACCGTCCCCGGCACCGCAACCGCGCGATACCCGACCGTGCTCATGCCCGGCACCGCGTTGCCCTTGTCGTCGATGTACATATCGCGACTCGCCTGCTGCGGCGCACGCTCACGGTAGTCGAGAAAATACGGCTTGCCGTCGACAAAGAGCGTCATGAAGCCGCCTCCGCCGAGGTTGCCCGCGTCCGGCCGCGTGACCGCGAGCGTGAAGGCAATCGCGACGGCGGCATCCACCGCGTTGCCGCCCGCGGCGAAGATCTGCTGCGCGGTTTCGGCACTGTAGCTATCGGGCACCGCGACCGCGGACGCTTCGAGCGCCGGCTTCGGCGGCGGTGTTTTGGCGATCGCGCGAACGGGCGCGGCGAGGCTGGCGGCCAGCGCGACGACACACGCCGACGCGAGCGCAACGCGGGTACGGAAGGAAAAACGGGCGCTCGTGCGAGCACGGGCAAAAGGCGCGCGGAGCGCGCCGTGCGGGAGGACAGACATCCGAGAAAACTCCGGCAGGCAACGAGAGGAGCATGGTGCATGAACGGCGGCGGTTCATGCAAGGCGGCGAGGGCCGGGATGGTATTGCGCTGGCGCTCGCATGGCCGTGCGGCCAGGCTGGCTAGGCGCCGTCGGGCACAACGGATATCGACGAAACAAACGCAAGCGCCACGCCGGGCGAGCACCGCATTCCAGACAGACAGGCTGACAGGCTGGCCGCGATGAAAATGCCGATGCCAATGCCTTCGAGCCAATGTTCCACCACGCGCGAGCAGCGCACGCGGTCCAGAATACCCAACCGGCGCCGCAGGCATCCTAAGCCGCCGCCACAAGGCACGCCAACCCGTTTTACCTCCTGTTACAGCACCCGCCGGCGGCATCGGCGCGTCCCCGTCTGTCGCCCCGCCAGCAGTTTTCGTGTCGGCCTTACGGCGCTCACTTTGCAGGCGCCGCATCGCCGCCGCGCCGCCTGAACCCCGCGCGAGCGTCGGCAGCGCGCCGCACCCCCCTGCCGCGAGCGGACTCGTCAGGTAGAATTGAACGCTTAGCGGGCGCGCTGCGCGCCCCCACGGACTTCTGACCTTCTCGCATGAATACCGAACGCAACGACGCGCCAGCGGCATCCAATTTCATCCGCAACATCATCGACGACGACAACCGCACCGGCAAATGGAGCCAGCGCGTCGAAACGCGCTTCCCGCCCGAGCCGAACGGCTATCTGCATATCGGTCACGCGAAGAGCATCTGCCTGAATTTCGGCGTTGCGCGCAACTACGGCGGCGTGTGCCATCTGCGCTTCGACGACACCAATCCGGAAAAGGAAAGCGTCGAATACGTCGACTCGATCATCGACGCGGTGAGCTGGCTCGGCTTCGAGTGGAAGAAGGACAACCACGAGCATCTGTATTACGCGAGCGACTACTACGACAAGCTCTACGCATTCGCCGAGCTGCTGATCGAGCGCGGCAAGGCCTACGTGGATAGCCAGTCGGCCGAGGAAATCCGCGCGAACCGCGGCTCGGCCACCGAGGTCGGCACGCCGTCGCGTTTCCGCGAGCGCTCGGTCGAGGAAAACCTCGACCTGTTCCGCCGCATGAAGGCGGGCGAGTTCAAGGAAGGCGAGCACGTGCTGCGCGCGAAGATCGACATGTCGTCGCCGAACTTCAACATGCGCGACCCGGTGATCTATCGCATCCGCTTCGCGCATCACTACCGCACCGGCGACGCGTGGTGCGTGTATCCGATGTACGACTACACACACTGCATCTCGGACGCACTCGAAAACATCACGCATTCGCTGTGCACGCTCGAGTTCGAAGATCATCGTCCGCTGTATGACTGGATCCTGAACGAGCTTGCCGAAGCCGGCGTGTTCACTCGCCCGCTGCCGCAGCAAATCGAATTCTCGCGTCTGAACCTGACCTACGCGATCACCAGCAAGCGCAAGCTGCTGCAACTGGTCAACGAAGGCCACGTCGAGGGCTGGGACGATCCGCGCATGCCGACCATCGTCGGCGTACGGCGGCGCGGCTTCACGCCCGAGTCGATCCAGCTGTTCTGCGAGCGCATCGGCGTGACCAAGGTCGATTCGTGGATCGACATGAGCGTGTTCGAAGGCGCGCTGCGCGACGATCTCGACGAGAAAGCGCCGCGTATTGCCGCCGTGCTCGATCCGGTCAAGCTGATCATCGACAACTTCCCCGCGGGCCTCACCGAATCGTGCCACGCACCGGTGCATCCGCATCATCCGGAACAGGGCATGCGCGAGTTCCCGATTTCGCGCGAACTGTGGATCGAGCGCGACGACTTCACCGAAACGCCGCCGAAGGGCTACTTCCGCCTGTTCCCCGGCAACAAGGTGCGGCTGCGTTACGGCTACGTGATCGAATGCACGCACGCCGATAAGGACGAAAACGGCAACATCGTCGCGGTGCATTGCAACTACTTCCCGGACAGCCGCTCGGGCACCGAAGGCGCGAACAACTACAAGGTCAAGGGCAATATCCACTGGGTCAGCGCCGAGGCCGCCTGCCCGGCCGAAGTGCGCATCTACGACCGGCTGTTCAAGGAGCCGCAACCGGACGCGGGCGGCCGCGACTTCCTCGAAGCACTGAATCCGGATTCGAAGCGCGTGGTCCAGGCCTACCTCGAAACCGGCGCGCACCATGCGCTGCCGGAGCAGCGCTACCAGTTCGAGCGCCATGGCTACTTCGTCGCCGATCGCATTGATTCGAAGCCGGGTAAGCCCGTATTCAATCGGATCGTCAGTCTGCGCGACAGTTGGGGGAAGCCGGCGTAAGCTGGTGGTAATAATGACGTCCATCGCGTTGCGGGCAGATTCACCGTAGACACGCGGCCTGAACGCGCCGGGGTTCAATACGGCGTGCGTCTCGTTCACGAGATGCACGCCGTGTCGTTACATGATGGTTGCACGATGCTCGATCGACACTCACTGCGCGCTCGCCCGGGCGCGCCGGTCCGGGAGGTCCGATGAAAGTTCCGGCCCGCAGCGGCGCACCTACCAGGGGCACAGTCCGAATCGCGCGCGGCCTGCTCGCGGCGCTCGCCACGTGCGCCGGGCTCGCCGGCCTCGCTCATGCGGACGAATTGAGCGGCACGCTGAAAAAAATCCATGACGACGGCGTGGTCGTGCTCGGCGTGCGCGAAGCATCGATTCCGTTCTCGTATTTCGACGGCAAGCACACGGTCGGCTACTCGCAAGCCATCGCGCTGCAAATCGTCGACGAAATCCGCAAGACGCTCGATATGCCGCAACTGCGCGTGCATGAAATCACGGTGACGTCGTCGAACCGCACACCGATGCTGATGAACAACCAGATCGATCTGGAATGCGGCTCGACCACGCATACGCTCGAGCGCGAAAACGTCGCGGCGTTCTCGAACAGCTTCTTCCAGTACGCGGTGCGGATGATCACGCGCAAGAACAGCGGCATCACCGATTTCGCCGATCTGGCCGGCAAACCGGTCGTGACGACCGCGGCGACGTCCGACGAGCGGCTGCTGCGCCGGCTGAACACCGACAAGCAGTTGAACATGCGCATCACGAGCGTGCGCGATCATCAGGAGGCGTTCACCACGCTGAAGGAAGGCCGCGCGGTGGCCTTCGTGATGGACGAGCCGATTGTCTACGGCTTCAAGGCGACCGACCCGCATCCGGACGATTTCGTCGTGACAGGCACGCCGCTCGGCTACGAGGTTTATGCGTGCATGTTCCGCAAGGGCGACGAGCCGTTTCGCAACCTCGTGAATCGCGTGATCGCGCGCTTGCAGACCTCCGGCGATGCCGAGCGTCTATACAGCCAATGGTTCACCAAGCCGATTCCGCCGCTCGGCATCAACCTCAATTTCCCGCTGTCGGATGCGAACCGTGCGTTGTTCGAGCATCCGAACGATCGCGCGCTGGATTAAGCACAATCAAGCGCAACCGGATGGCGTGCCGTGCCGCGGAGGCGGAACGTCGATCAGGGACATGCAGAGCAGAGTCGCAAGCACCGCGTCATAGCAACCGGTGCAACTCCGCGAGCGACAGTGTCGTCTCGAACAGCCGCGTGAGACTGCGGCTCGCGTAGCGCGGGACTTCGTCGATCGACGCCCAGCGGTAGTCGTCCATTTCGGGGATCAGCGTGCCGTCCGAGCGGCGCGGAAACAGCGACGTGCAGGTGCAACCGGACAGATCGAGTTCGTCGGCACTCGCGCGCGCGGCGAACAGATGCAGGTCCTTGTCGCGCCGGTAGACGAACAGACCCAGATCCTTCAGGCGTGCGGGATCGAGCGCGATACCGGTCTCCTCGATCATCTCGCGCAGCGCGGTGACGTCCGGTGACTCGCCCTCTTCGCCCTGTCCTTTCGGGATGTCCCAATGCGTGGTTTCGGTGGCGTGCGCAAGCAGCACACGCCCATTCGGATCGAGCAGCACGATCCCGCATGACACGGTTCGCGGGCTCATCAGCGAACCCTGCCGCGATGGTGCGCGACACCGCGAAGACGTGCCGGCGCCGCGGCGGCGCAGGCCGCCTCCATCTTCCTCATCGTCATTTCTTCTGCATTTTCCAGGTGCCGGCGCCTGCCTTGCAGAAGGTCGGTTTCAGGTTCAGCGATTGCCCCTTCGCATTGAGCGCGACGGCGACGTCCCGGCAGGTGCGGTTGCCGTCGGTGGTAGTGTTGACCATCGTGATGTTCGCGTCGATCTTCACGCTATTGCCGGTGCCCTCGTTGACCCAGGTCACGCTCTCGCCGTCCTTTTTATCGTTGAGCGCAGCGAAGACCGCATGCTTGATCGAGTCCGTGTCGCGCGGCTTCATATAGGCGATCGGCGTATCGTGCAGAAAGTCGAGATTGGCGGCTTGTGCGCAGAGCGTAGCGCCCAGCAGCAGGCTCGCTGCACTCAGGCGGAATAGCACGGAAGTTCGCATCGACATAAAAGGTTCTCCTCGAAGGCGCGTGGCGCGCGTGATGGCTTTTGATCCAGACCTCAAAAGCATAGCATGCACGATTCGGGAGTCAGCGCGAGAGTGGCGGCCAATACAGCCGCCCGAACAGCACGTCAAACAACACCTCAACCAGCGACCTAGCCGAAACCAACCTAGCTCCTCAAGCCATCCCCTCCAGCCTGAACATACTGACGACGCCGCGCAGCATCTGCGCCTGTTCCTGCATCGATTGCGCGGCGGCAGCGGCCTGCTCGACCATCGCCGCATTCTGTTGAGTGGTCTCGTCCATCTGCGCGATCGCGACATTGACCTGCTCGATGCCGCGGCTCTGCTCCTCGGAGGCCGCCGAAATCTCGCTGATGATATCGGTCACGCGCTTCACCGCGTCGACCAGCGAGTCCATCGTGCCACCCGCTTTTTCGACCAGCGCCTTGCCGCTGCCCACGCGCTGGACCGAGTCCTCGATCAGGCTCTTGATCTCCTTGGCTGCGTCGGCGCTGCGGCGCGCGAGATTGCGCACCTCGCCCGCGACCACCGCGAAACCGCGCCCTTCCTCGCCGGCGCGCGCAGCTTCGACCGCTGCGTTCAATGCAAGGATATTGGTCTGGAACGCGATGCTTTCGATCACGCCGATGATGTCGACAACGCGCGCGGAACTCGCCGCGATGCTCTGCATGTTCTCGACCACGTGCTGCACGGCCTCGCCGCCCTCGCCCGCGAGCTGCGAAGCCGACCGCGCCATCCGGTTTGCCTGCAACGCATTGTCGGCGTTCTGCTTGACCGTCGCGGTGAGCTCTTCCATGCTCGCGGCCGTCTGACCCAGCGACGACGCCTGCTGCTCGGTGCGCGCGGACAGATCGAGATTGCCCGCGGCGATTTGCTCGGCCGCGACCGTGATCGTTTCGGTGCCGCCGCGAATGCGCCGGATCGCGTCGGCAAGACGCCCCTGCATGCGCTGCATCGCGAACAGCATGCTCTGCTGATCGTCGCGGGCCAGCGCGACCGCATGCGACAGATCGCCATCGGCGATCGTTTCGGCCACAGTCGCCGCGTACGCGGGCTCGCCGCCGAGACTGCGCTTCACGTTACGGATGATCAGCACGAGCGCGATCGTGCTGATGCTGCCGATCACGAGGATCGTCAGCAGATAGCTCAGCAAGTCCGCGCGGAACGCCGCGTTGATGTCGTTCACGTAGACGCCTGAAATCAGGTACCAGTCCCAGCCGGCGAAGCGCTTGACGAAGCTGATCTTCGGCACGCGGTCGTCGCGACCGGGCAGGCGTCCCATGTAATCGACGAAACCCTGGCCCTGCGCCTGCGCGACCTTGACCATCTCGACGAACAGCAGCTTGCCGTCGGTGTCCGCGTAGTGCGACACGTCCTTGTTGCGCAGATCCGGCTGCGTCGGATGCATGATGACCACCGGCGTCGCGGTCGTGACGATCATGTAGCCGCTGCCGGGGAAGCGCATTGCCGCGAGCCGGTCCTTCGCCTGCTGTTGCGCCTGCTCCGTCGTCAGTTCGTGGTCGTCGGCGCGCTTCGCGTAGTCGGCCACGATCCCATACGCGGTCTCGACGACGTTTTGCACCGCTGACTTGCGCTCGCTGAGCATCGTCTCGCGCGACTGCCTGGCGGCCCAGCCGCCGAGCCCGAGCAGGCCGAGCCACGTAATCAGTAAGGCGAGCCAGAGTTTGGTGTTGAGGCTGAATCGGTTCACGCGGTTTCTCCGTCGCCGGTTCGTAGGTCCGGCTAAATGGCGTGGCGTCATGGCCACGCCTCGTGGGCGGGCCTGGCAGCCTCGATTGTGGTGTTGGGTCCCTGGTCCCTGGATCTTGCCGCGAGTCACGAGCGGGACGCGTCCCGGTTCGATGACTCGCGTAGTGCCCGACGGCCAGGTCCGCTCATCGACCGCTGATACGGCACGCACGAATGCGCGACGCATCAGCGAGCTCTCGTGAAGTAACGGCGCGGCGCGCGCTTTCCTGAGTCGGGAAACACCCGAAGGAGATGCCGCGCTCCGGCAAATTCGCCGTGATGGATGCGGGTGTGGAAAAGAAAAAGGGCTACAGGCGCAATACCTGTAACCCTTTCTCGATGATGATGGTACGGCAGGAGGGGCTCGAACCCCCGACCCTCGGCTTAGAAGGCCGATGCTCTATCCAGCTGAGCTACTGCCGTATTGATCGATATATCCGCATGGAACCGCGCTCCAATCGAAGCGGCGAAATTCCCTACAGACTGAAATTCTAACTGAGCGGGCAGAAGACCGCGAATCCGCCGGAGTTCGCCGCTTGTCGCGCGGTCCGCTCAAACCTCCTCAAACGACAAGCCCGGCAAACGCCGGGCCCGGATTATAACCGATCGATTTCAGCGCGCGACTGCGCGCGCCGCGCGCAATCAGACCGGCTGCGGATGCAGCATGAACCAGCCGAGGAACAGAATCCCCGCGACCGCGCAATACACGCCGAACGACGCGAGACGGCCGCGGCCTTCGAAATAGCGCATCAGGAAACGCACGCTCAAATACGCGGCGATCGCGGTCAGCACGCCGCCGAGCAGCGCATCGGCGAGCTGCCCAGGCGCATGCAGCAGCTTCGGCAATTCGAGCACGCCGGCCGCGAAGATGATCGGCGTACCGAGCAGGAACGAGAACTCGGCGGCCTTTTCGGCGGTGAGGCCGGCGGCGTTGCCGGCGATCATCGTCAGACCGCTGCGCGAGAAGCCGGGAATCAACGCGCCAACCTGCGCGAGGCCGACGAAGAATGCCTGGCGGAACGTCATCTTCTCCGGCGCCTGATGCGCGCGCGCGCGTTGCAGACGATCGCCGAACCACAGCAACACACCGTTGACGATCAGCGCGATCGCGACAATGCGCAGGTCATGAAAAATCCGCTCCAGCCGCTTTTCGAGCAGCAGACCGACGAGGCCCGCCGGAATCGTGCCGATAATGAGCGCCCACATCATGTGGCCATCGTCGTTGCCGCGGCCGCTCAGCGACGCGAAGAAACCGCGCACGAGCGAGCACCAGCGCTTGCGGAAGTACCACAGCAGCGCGAATGCCGTGCCCAGATGAAGCGCGACGAGAAATGGCAGCAGTTGCGGCGCGTGCTTGTCGATATGCATGCCGAACAGCGCCGGCACGAGCAGCGTGTGACCGAGACTGCTCACCGGGAACAGTTCGGTGACGCCCTGTAGCACGCTCAGGAAAATCAGAAACGACAGGTTCACGCGGCGGTCCTTGTAAAGAAAGTGTCAGGAACTGCGCCGCACAAACGACAGGGCGGCACGTCAAAAAGGCGCACCGATTATGCCTGGCTGCGATGTCAGCGCCAAGCGCCACGGCTATATTTGCCTAAATAATGACGCGCCGCGTCACAACTCGAAACCGTTGTTACGCCGGGATAAGAAATGCATTGCGTTGCGACGGGCGACGACGCTCATCGATCAACGGCAAGAGCACGAGCAAGGGAGCGGTGAGACGCGAGACCCAGGCGGGCGGATCGAAACGGATCGCCCCGGCTGACGGGAACGGCGCGGATCGCGGCAAAAAACAGCGAGAGCTTGCGAAGCTCAGCGTTTGAGCGAGTGAAAAAAGTAATACGTGCTGGCCGTAAACATTCCGAACAACGCCACGCCCATTGCCATTGCGAGATCCATAACACCCTCCTGAAACGGTCGCACCCGGAAGCTGGATTTACCGGACGGTCTGCAGATTATCGGTAAAGTTAGCGTTTTTCGGACACCCGCAATTTCCCCAGAAGGGTTTCCCCGTAGCATAAAGCGGCGCAAAATCGCTGCTTCACGACGCGCGGCGGCGCGCGATGCCAGCGTCGCGAGACCCGCCGCCAAGCCGGCAATGGCCGTTGCGCGGCATGCCGGCGTGCCCTTCAACTTTTACCCAGCTACCCAGCCACCATGCCTCTCTCCCCGGAACAGGACATTCTCGAGATCGACCTGGACAACTCCGTGCTGCGCTTTTCGCCGCAAGCCGGTGGACGTCTGCTGTCGTGGACGATCGACGGCGAGGAAGTGATCCATTGGCCCGAACACGCCGACTGGAGCGTGCCCGCGCGCATTCGCGGCGGCAATCCGCTGCTCTTTCCGTTTCTCGGCCGCCATCGCGTCGACGGCAAGATCGGCTATTGGCGCGATGCGCAGGGCACGGTGCGCGAGCTGCCGATGCACGGCTTCGCGCGCGATCTGCCGTTCGACGCGCACGCCGACGTGCACGGCGCAGGCCTCAGGATGGTGCTGACCGACACCGCGGCGACGCGCGCGGGCTATCCGTTCGGCTTCCGTTTCGAGGCCGCCTACAGCCTCGCAGATGCGCGCACGCTCGACGTCACGCTGACCACCACGAATACCGGCGACGCGCCTCTGCCGTATTACGCCGGGCATCACTTCTACTTCACGCTGCCGCATACGCAGCGCGCCGAGACCACGCTCGAACTGCCGCGCACCGAGCGCTGCCATCAGCAGGACGACGGCTCGATCAGCGCGATGGAGCCAGGCGAACCGAGCTATACGCTCGACGAGGCGCGCATCCACGATCGCTTCCACTGCCTGACCGGCACGCCCGAGCGGCCCGTAAGGCTCGTCGCGCCGGGCATCGGGCGCGTGATCACGATCGATCTGCTGCGCCCGGGTTCGGTGCCGTGGTACTCGGTAACGACGTGGACCGAGAAACCCGAATCGGACTTTTACTGCGTGGAGCCGTGGCTCGGCTTGCCGGACGCGATCCATAACGGTCGGGGTTTGCGCTGGCTCGAACCGGGCAAGACCGAGACGGCGGCCCTGCGGATTACGGTCGAAAAGACCCGCTGAAGCGGAGCACGACGCGCGCGGCGCCGGCAAGCGGCCCGCAGGCGCGCCGTCGATGCGCAGCCTCGACATGCGACTGCGCGTTTCGCGTAACGCAACGCAAAACCGTTAGAATCGCAAGCTTTGTCTCCTCTGTCGCGTGATCGGGATCGGCGCGCGGCAGCGCTTTGCGAGGTCCAATGCTGGAAACAACAAGAATCAAGCGACTCGGCTGCGCCGCGTTGCTCGCGCTGCTCGCCGCGTGCGGGTCGGCGCCGGTGGCGCCGGGGTACTACCGGGTCGAACGGGGCGATACGCTATCGAAGATTGCGCGCGAGAACCGGCAATCGGTGCAGAGCATCGCGCGCTGGAACAGCCTCAGCAATCCCGACAGCATCGAGGTCGGCCAGGTGCTGCGCGTCGCGCCGCCCGCCGGCGCGGCGTCGACGAGCGGCGCACTGCGCAGCGGCGGGGGCGGCGGCAGCGGCGCGAGCGCGTCCGCGACGCCGCGGCCCGCGCCGGCGCCCGCGGACAACGCACCCGCCACCGCGCCCGCGTCGATCTCGCTCGTGTGGCCGGCCGACGGCACGGTGATCCGGCGCTTCGACGGCGGCAACTCGAAGGGTATCGACATTGCCGCGGCGGCCGGCACGCCGATCATCGCGGCGGCGCCGGGTACCGTCGTGTATGCCGGTAACGGCTTGCGCGGTTACGGCAATCTGCTGATCCTCAAGCACAATGCCGACTATCTGACCGCGTATGCGCACAACCGCGTGCTGCTCGTCAAAGAAGGCGAGTCGGTCAAGCGCGGTCAGAAAATCGCCGAAATGGGCGACACCGATACCGATCGCGTGATGCTGCATTTCGAGTTGCGCTATCAGGGCCGCTCGATCGATCCGTCGAAGGCGTTGCCGCCGCGGTAGGCGCTGACGCTGGCGCTCGCCGACGAAGCGAGGCAAGGCGCGGCGCCCAGCACTAGCGCCGCGTGTCGGGCTTGCGCATTGCAGCGCGCGAGACCCACGCGCGCTGCTGCGGCGAGATGCGCAACCGGACTTCACGAGCACCCGCCGCAAACCGGCCGCGGGAACCCCGCGTGCTATAAACGCTCAATTCGAGGCGGCGTGGCGTCAGGCCACGCCCCTTCCGTTATTTGCAAGGAATCTGAAATGAAGAGCGCATTGGCGAGCGTCGCGACGGCTGCGGCGATCGGTGTGGGTGTGTTGACGCTCGGCGGCCTCGGCGGCTGTTCGAGCACGACCACGATGACCTATCTGCCGAGCGGCGAGACCGGCTTCGCGATCAACTGCAGCGGCAGCGACGCGAGCACGAGCTGGGGCGAATGCTACAAGCGCGCGGGCGAAGTCTGCGGCAATTACGGGTATGACGTGGTATCGAAAGACGTCGACAACGGCGCGACTTCGGGCGGCTCGATCGGCGGCATTTTCGGCGCGAACGTGAAGAACCGCTCGATGGTGATCCGCTGCAAGCAGTAGCGGCCGTAGCGCCGCCACGCGTCGCGCCAGGCCAGCGTGGCCGCCTGACGGCCAAGCCAGTGCCCGGAACTCGGGTCGATGCGCGCGGCGAAGCGCAGCAGCACCACGAGCGCAATCGGCCAGACACCCAGAAAGATGATCAACCAGTTCATGAGCCGCGCGACGGAACATAATCCGCCATGATCCGTCGCACGTATGAATCCGCGGTGAACCTTTCGTAAGCCGCTGAAAAAGTCCTCGTCAAATGCCCGAAAAAAAGCCCGGCACGGGGCCGGGCTAACGGGGGTTCGGCGCATATCGGCAAAGGACCGGTTCACCATGCGCCAGAACGAAATCTATCAACCCCCATTTACCAGCGCAATCCATTAATTTCGCAGTCAATGTTACACGGCGTACTGATTACGCAAACTGTGAATTGGAAATGTCGGAATGCGCCCGGCTAAATGCGCCGCACCGCCGACTGCCGATTTTGTCAAAAACGTGAACCGGATTGCGCGAATGGCGCGCCAGCCAATAGCATGGCCATGTCTGCGGAAAACTCGCCGCAAAACGCCTGAAGAAACCGATTTGGCCGATTTTTACTAAAGCATTAAGCCTTAAGGCGGATTCTTCTCATCGATTTAAGCTTGGTGCGGCAGCGCACGTAACAGATAAATTAACTTCCAGCAACTCAAAATAAGTACTTTTATTTTACCTCGGGAAAATTCGCGAATAGCGAAAATAATAATTTTCGAATCAACCGACAAATAATCAATCACTAATTCAAATCGCAAAACAAACCGACTAATCCGACGAAAATTCAAGCGCCTGCCTCGGGGGCCACTCGGGTGCCACGTTCAGCCGTCTGCCGCGTTGAATCCACCGATCCGAAGGTTCAAAATCGGACTCAGCCCGGCGGCGGCCGGCAGTTCGCGCAAAGCGTTCCGATACCCGCATGCGCCGCCCGATCGCCCGTACCGATGGTTTATAGTGACGGCCCCGCCCGTCCCCCGCTTACGATGACTGCCAACGACACCCCACACAGCCCGCTGTACGCAAAACTGCTCGGCGAAACCGCCAAGATCGGCTGGAGCGAGCTCGAACGGTTCTTTGCCCGCGGCATGCTGCTGCGTGTCGCGCGTGATCTCGATCTCGTCAGTGTCGCCGAAGCGATTGCCAGCGACGACACCACCCAGGTCACGCAATGGCTGTCCGCCGGCCTCGTCGAACGCGTGCAGTCGGAGACCGCCGCCGATTTCGCCGCGCGCGACCCCGACCTGTGGGCGGTGGTCGTGTCGCCGTGGGTCTGCGTGCAGGAGCGCTCTTGAGCGACGCCGCGCCGGAGGCCCGGACGCCGGAGACCGGGACACCTGAAGCCGGGACGCTAGAAGCTCGGACGTCTGCATCCGACCACAGTCTCTCGGCCAGCCCCACCGACGCGCCCGCTCTGCCGGTGCGCTGGCACCGCCGGGTGCTGACGCTCGCGTTTCCGATCGTTCTCGCCAATCTGACGCAGCCGATCCTCGGCGCGGTCGATACCGCCGTCGCCGGCCATCTGACCGATGCGTCGTATCTCGGTGGCGTCGCGCTCGGCGGGCTCTTCTTCAATTTCGTGTTCTGGGGCTTCGGCTTCCTGCGCATGGGCACGACCGGCCTCGTCGCGCAGGCACATGGCGCGGGCAACCACGACGAGTTGCGCTACACGGTCGTACGCGCGCTGTTGATGGCGGCCGCGATCGGCGCGTTCGTGCTGCTCGTGCAACAGCCGTTGATCGGCTACGCGCTGCGTCTGATCGGCGGCAGCGACGCGGTGCAGCACCACGCGCGGATCTATTGCCACGCGCGCATCTGGGCCGCGCCGCTCGCGCTCGCCAACTATGTCGTACTCGGCTGGCTGCTCGGCACGCAGCGGGTGCGGCTCGCGCTGCTGTCGCAAGTGTTCATCAACAGCGTGAACATCGTCGCGGTGCTGCTGTACGTGTATGCGTTCAATTGGGGCGTAGCCGGCATCGGCGCGGCCACCGCCACCGCCGACGCGCTCGGCTTCGTGCTCGGCCTCGCGCTGCTATGGCATGGCCGCCCACGCGATCTGCCCGCGCTGAACCGCGCCGCGTTGTTCGATGGCGCCGCGCTGAAACGGCTGGTCGCGCTCAATCGCGACATCTTCGTGCGCACGCTGTGCCTGCTGGGGTCGTTCGGCTGGTTCGCGCACCTCGGCGCGCGGCAAGGCGACGCGACCCTGGCCGCCAACGCGCTGCTGCTGAACTTCCAGACCTTCATGGCGTACGGACTCGACGGCTTCGCGCACGCGGCCGAAGCGCTGGTCGGCGCGGCAATCGGCGCGCGCGACCGCCATGCGTTCGCGCAGGCGGTCAAGGTGACCGCGCTGTGGTCGGCGCTTGGCGCGCTCGGCTTCGCGTTCGTGTACTGGGGCGCGGGCGCGTGGATCATCGAGAAGCTGACCGATCAGGCCGCCGTGCGCACCGCCGCCGAAACCTATCTGCCGTGGGCGGCGTTGTCGCCGGTGATCTCGGTGTGGGGCTTTCTGCTCGATGGCGTGTTTATCGGCGCGACGCGTACGCGCGAGCTGATGATGTCGATGGTGATGTCGCTCGTGGTATTCGTCGCGGCGTCGTCGCCGCTGCTCGCGCAGCATGGCAACCATGGGCTGTGGGTCGCGCTGCTGATCTTCATGGCCGCGCGCGGCGTTACGTTGGCGCGGTATCTGCCAAGGGTTGCGCGGGGGATCGTGGCGGCTTAGCGGGCGCGGCTGTCGTCTGCGTTTTCGCGGTTTTCGCAGTTGACTATCGTCGCGTATCCGTTTGTGTCGAATATCTCTTTATCACGGCGTCGCGCGCTCGCGCCGCTGACGCGGCGAGCAGCTTGCCGTGTTTTGCCGGCCCGACGCATCACGACAGCCGGTTACGGCTTGAAACAAGCGCATACATATCGCCTGTCGCGCGCACCCTAGAATGCTTTCAGCCCGCGCTCTCCGCGCGAACAGTCGGCGCGGGTCAGAAGTGCCGGCGTGCCCGCGCCGGTGCTTCGCCTTCGGTTCGGCTTTGCTTCGGCTTTGTGTCGGCTTCTATTCCCTTCGCCTCGCTCCCCTTCGCTTCTTCGTGCGCTTCTCCGAGCGCTTTTACTTGCGCTTCTATCTGAGCTTTTGCTCGCAGCTCAGCGACTTTTCGCACGCATCGCGCCTTTGCACCGCCTCCCGCTGCGTTTGAGTCACATCACCGTTCTCGCGGCACGGCCATCTTCGCGCGCTACTTACCAATACGAGACCGTGCGCGGTGGCAGCTTATTCCGCGGCCGGCGCTGGCAGCATCGAGGGCGGCCGATCGTCGGTGGGCACGCCGTGGTAATCGGCGGGGTCTTGCGGCGGGGGGCCGCGGTGGCCTGACGGATGGTCGGCGCAACCGGCGACGCCGGCGGACAGCAGCAAGGCAATGGTCAGAACGCGGATCATCAGCAGTTATCTCCAGCACAAAAAAGCGGGGCGAAAAAGATGGGCGGACGGACGTCCGCCGGAGCGCCGAGAGTCTACCCGCAAAGTGCGCGCCCCGATGCCGCGGCGTGCAGCACCGTGTTCCCGCCAGGTGAGATTTCGCGACGGCTGATCTACTATTAGGTCATCGTCGCATGTTTCAGGAGACTGCCATGGACGCTGAATCGATCGCGGGACTGATCGGGCTCGCAATAGGTCTGCTCGTGCTGATTGCGTTGTCGGTTTTCGAATCACGAACCTACAAGCGCGAACACAATGGCGAGGGCATGGTGCATCACTGGCTGACGCATCAGCATCTGCATATGCCGCACTGGAGACGTCCGCGGCATTGAAAGCGGTGCAGATCGAGCGGCGCGTTTGTGCCGGAAACATGGCGGCGATTTGATTTTCGGCGCTGTTGCGGCGCGGCCGCGTTATAGCGCGCGAGTTTCGTTTCCGACGAACGCGATGCGGTGACCGGCATGTCGATAAGCGCAAGTTGGCTGGTGGCGCGCCGTGCGCGAATCGCCTCGGCGCGGCTGGCTACATCGTGCTACCCCACGCTCCTGGAAGCGCTCAGCACGCATTCGCACCACTTATCGGCAATCCACGTACGCCACGCCTCGCCGTTCATTCATCGACGATGCCGCACTACCCTGGCCTCGCCGGCTCCCTTGGCCCTGCCCGCTCCTGACAATCCCCAGCATCATCTGCCATTTCCGATGGGCACACACCTTGCTGCCGCATAACTAGCGACGCGCGCGCAGTGCGCATCGCCCCTCGTGGCGCACCTGCGCCGAACCGGCAACACGATACGGCCCAGTGACACCCACGGGCCCAAACAAGGAGAACGGCGATGACCCTCGGAACCATCCTGCTTATCGTGCTCATCCTGCTACTGATCGGCGCATTGCCAAGCTGGCCGTATAGCAGCGGCTGGGGCTACCGGCCAACTGGCCTCGTCGGTGTCGTGCTGATCATCGTGATCGTTCTGCTGTTGATGGGACGGATATAGACAGAGGGATTGACGCCTCGGCCCGTGACCCCGTAGAATCTTGGATTCGTCGGAGCGTAGCGCAGCCTGGTAGCGCATCTGATTTGGGATCAGAGGGTCGTAGGTTCGAATCCTATCGCTCCGACCACAGTTGACGATCGATAAAACCCGCATGGCGTAAGGCTATGCGGGGTTTTTCCTTTAAGGGCTTGAAAACGGTGAATCCATCGCTTCCGGATTCTCTCCACCTCGTCTCTTCCACCGCGACCCCACTCGAACCTTCAGTCTTCGACGAGCGGAAGCGGATCACACCGGCAGCACGATCCACCGATGATCACTCGTCGTTCTTTGGGTCGGCCGCCCAGCGCGAATTACGGATTTCCCGAGAGCTGTGCAGTCGGGTAGCACCGATCGACAAAGCACTGCCTCATCGGCCCGGTCGAAACCTCAGCAGTTACCTCTTTTCCCTCTCGCACGCAGCTCGTCGTGAGCGTGGTCTCGCAGCCAAGATAATCGCCAGCGAAGCGCTGGTCGGATATCCGCGAACGCCGCAGCCTCGGCTGCTTCAGCCTGACATCGCTACACGGGTTCGGCGCCACATGGCGCCGGTTGATACACCAGTCGAAGAAGCCGGACAGGAACGCACGCATCACGCGTTGCATATGCGGCTTGTCTTTCCCGTTGTCGCCGAGGAACTGTCGCACATACGGCACATCCGTATGCTCTCCGTTGATATCGGCGAATCGCCGGATGTCATTCAGAAAAAACCATCACGGTAGATCGGACTTCTCACGAGACGCTAAAGAAATGCACTCCTGATGCCGATAGCCCGGCAACACGGTCGTGTGTGGATTTGGCACGAGCGTACGCTTTGCGAATACGCCGCGACGATGACAAATTCCGCTTCATCGCGAATAAAAATTTGTCTGAACTGCCAACAAATTAGATAAAGGAATATCTCGTGTCAAAGGAATCATTCACGACTGCCGGACGCTCCGGGAAATTCTCGGTGACCAACTGGTCTCCTCTCACCGGCATCGGTCTTTTTAATGCGGACTACAACGTTGCCGCCGGCGAGATGAACATTACGATCAAGGTCTGCATCACGTTCTCGGATTTCAATCAAAAGTGGAACGATATAGAAAAGGTCGAGTGGCAGAAGGATCTTTTTGAAATCGTTTCGAAATTCTGGACTGACCGATATCTGCTGCAGTGTACTCGCGAGGGCTGGAGTGAGTTTGCTGTGCAGGTTAAGGTCAATCTGGAGCTGGTACCAAAAACGGATGCCCACGTTGACATTCAGGTCAGAAAGAACATGCCGGACGAGCCTACCAGCGGTGGCGGCGTCGGTTGGAGCGCTACTCCCCCGTTGTTGTCGATCGACAATAAGGCTATCTATCCCAAAGACCAGCTGAAACAGCGTGAGGCCATTTTCAATCTGCGAATGGTGCAGATGGGGGAGGCCATTCGCGATCACCAGCTCGGATTTATCCCGTTCGCTAAAGACAGCGCGGATCTGAATTCCGATATGAAAATGAAGTTGCTGAGATTTGCGAGATACATTAATCAAATTTCAACCAACGATATTCGCGGCATACAGCTTGTGGTTTACGGGCATACCGCGGGAAACGACAGTTTCATGAAGATCGGCCTTGGCAAACGGCGCGCACAAGCCGTCGCATCGGCGCTGGACACGGCCTTGGGTAATAACGTAAGCGTTTTCGTCACCGATTCCGATAGTTCCAAGGCCGGGCTCAAAAGCAGCATTCTAAAGACGCTCACCGACTTCCATAAGCGCGCCGTTACGTCGACATCCATTCAGGGCGTGTGCATTTCCGTGCGTGTTCCGAAGGCCGTAAGCCACGCAGCCGAAATGAATTACATCGTTGTTTGCCATGAATTTGGCCATATGCTGGGCCTGCCGGATGAATACATGGGCGCTCTTCATCCGTTGCTGACCGAGCGTGCCAATGCGGACAACATGATTTCCAAAACATTCCAGCGCGCCATCATGCAGGGCGATCCGGAGAAATGGCAGGATAGCCATAAGCGGATTCGCAATCAGCAAGCGGGTATGGCGGAAATGCTGCGCTATAACACCGACGTCAGGTCACCGACCTTTCTTACGCAGACGGAAGTGATCGATTCAACCATGGTGGCGACATCGAGCATCATGCATAGCGGTATGGAAGTCATGCCGGCGCATTATCTGACGGTCTGGTCTTGCCTCGCCGAAATGACCTGGGATTATCTCCCTCCTACCGCATGGAAGATCGTTCCGAGCCCTCGTAATCGGGACGCCATCCGCTACTTCCGGCCCGCGTAGGTAGTCGATCCACAGAAATTCGAAGAGCCTTGTGCAAAGGCCCTGAAGCGGAAAGTTGTTGATGCGTCTGCAGGAAGCTGGCCGATTATCGGTAGTTACCTGCAGACTCTGCCTTTCCACGGCCCTTGCCGATGGACAAACCCGGCGGCTACGCCGCACGCAAGAGCCCGGTTGCCCATCGGGGAGCGCAGTACAGCGCATCTTTCAGCGCACCGCCAACAACGCGCCGAGCGGCATGCGCGAACAGACCTCGAGCGTCGCATCGAAGCGCATCACGAGCGGCTCGGCATGCGCGACCTCGACCGATGCGATCGCGTCGTCGGCGATGCGATCGAGCTGCTTGAACAGCGCGCGCAGCGAATTGCCGTGGCCGACCATCAGCACCGATTGCCCGCGCGCGAGCGCCGGCGCGACGCAGTCGTCCCACAGCGGCAACACGCGATGCAGCGTATCGCGCAGGCTCTCGGTGCGCGGCAGCGCGTCGGGGCACGGCATCGAGTCGTCATGCAGCGCGCTCACCAGTTGCGCGTGCGTTTGGGCATCGAGCGGCGGCGGCGCCAATTCGAATCCGCGCCGCCATTCGCGCACGCGTTCGACGCCATAGGCAAGCGCCGCCGCGTTCTTTTCCATGCCGGTCAGCGCGCCGTAGTGCCGATCGTTCAGCCGCCACGACCGCACGGTTTGCGGCACTGGTCGATCGAATGTCTGCATCGCGTGCGCGAGCGTATCGGTGGCGCGCAACAGCGCCGACGTGACCGCGAGATCGAATCGCAGGCCGGCTTCGCGCAACTGTTCGCCGACCCGACGTGCGTCCGCGACACCTTGCGCGGACAGTCCGACATCACTCCAGCCGGTGAAGCGGTTCGCGCGATTCCAGATCGACTGACCATGGCGCAGCACGACCAGAGTGGCAGGTTGAGTGCTCATGCCGGTCGCTCCGCATCGGTCGTAGCCGAGGATCGCAACGGCGGCATCACTTCGTATCTCGCCATATCACGCATGCGGACTTCCCTTCGCGGCAGCCGCGCTCGCGAGCGCGGCTTCGAGCATCGGCGCACCGAGTTCCGCGCCATGAATGCCCGTCACGCTGACAACTTCCAGCAACTCCATCAGTTCTTCGGCCGTCGCGCCGTAACGCAGCGCGTTGCGGATATGCAGCTTCAAACCTGGCACGTACAGATGCGTGGCGGACGCATCGAACGCGCAGTAGATGAACTCCTTGACCTTCGGGCTCAGCACGCCGGTACGCCACGGCACCGACGAAAATTCGACATACGCCTCGAACAGATCCGGATCGAGTTCGAGCAACCCTTCCCAGCTCGGATGCCAGTAACCGCGGTTCTTTTCGAACGCAGCCTTCAGCGCCTCACGCCGTGCGTCGAGCGGCGGCGCGCCGTGGCGCAGACCTTCTTCTTCGAGCACTTCGAGCAGCACCGGCACGCCGACATTGCTCGTGTGGATGCCGATCGTGCTGATCAGTTCGAGCACTTCGACGAGTTCGTCGCGCGTCGCACCGAACGACAGCGCACGCTCGATATGACGCGCGACACCCGGCGCATACAGTTGCGTCGCGCAGGCGTCGGCGGCCAGCGCGATGAATGCGCGGGTCTTGTCGTCGAGGTGATGGCGGCGGCGCGGCACGCCGGCAAACTTCAGGTACGCATCGACGAACACCGGGTCGAGCCGCACGAGGCTGTCCCATTCGGGGCTCGCTTTACCGTGCAGGCTGACGAGTTCGTCGCGCAGACGCGACGGATCGGGATGCGGTGGAGTCTGGTTCATGACGTCGGTTCCATCGTAGGCTGAACAACATCAACATCGGTGAGGCGGTGGGGGCTGCGCCGCCGGATGCGATATCTGCGCAAGTGCGAATACAAACACGCAAACGCGAGATGCACGCGGCCCGGCCGTACGAGCTGTCATCGCAAGCTCTGGCGCACGTACGCGCGAACGATACAGCGCGGCGCGGTGCAAAAAGTACCTGCCACTCGCGCCATCGCAACAAGCAACACGCACAGTAACACGCTGCCAATACGCACCGCAGCCGCGCCACCCCTCAACCCACCGCCGCCCCCGGATAATCGCCTTGCGCGACCTCCTCCTGCCACGTCCCCTTACCGATCGACGTCGCGATATGAACCATGTAGCTACCCTCGCTCGCGCCGTGCCAGTGCCGCTCGTTCGGGCCGATGAACACGATGTCGCCCTGGCGGATCGGCTGCGGCTCTTCGCCGTCGAGACAGACCCATCCCTGACCAGCCGTCACCTGCAGCACCTGGCCATGCTCGTGCGTGTGCCAGTACGTGCGCCCGCCCGGCGCGAAGAACACCGTGTTGATCGTCACACCGTTGGTCGCCGGCATCACCGGATCGGCCCACACGGTGCCGGTAAACGTATCGCTGCGACGCTCGGACATCGCGCCCTCTGCCCTGCCTTGAAAGACCTTCATGCGTTGTTCTCCCTGTCTGCGTGATCGAAGAGGCGCACGCCGCCCGACACATCGCCGATCGCATCGACGACCCGGTTGCTGATCACATCGCCATAGCCGAGCGCGGTGCCCAGACCGAAGCTCGCGAGCGGGCCCGCGGCGTTCAGCGACATCACACCGAGTTCGCGCGCGCGATCGACGTACAGCACGACATCCTTCGTCATCAGCTTGCCGGTCAGGCCTCCTTCCAGATAATCGCCGCCGACGATCTTCGGAAAGCGGTTGAGCGTCGCGAAGTTGACACCGCTGCTGCTGTTCAGCACATCGAGCAGCAGATGCAGATCGAGCCCGGCCTTCTTGCCCGCGACCATCACCTCGGCGCTGGCCGCGAGACTCACCGCGTTCAGGAAGTTGTTCAGCAGCTTGGTCGTGTGACCGGAGCCGCTGTCGCCCATGTACGCGACCTTCGCGCTGATCGGCGCGAACGCCCATTGCAACGCCGCGACCGCGTCGGCCGCGCCGCCCACCATCAGAGTCAGCGTGCCTTTTTCGGCCGCGGCCGCGCCGCCCGAAATGCCCGCATCGACGTATTGCACGCCGCGCTCCGCGAAACGCTTCGCAACGCGAATCGTCGAACTCGCGGCGGCCGTGCTCAGATCGACGACGATCTGTCCGGCGCGGCAGTGCGCGAGCACGCCGCCTTCACCTTCGACTACCGTCTCGACCACCTTGCTGTCCGGCAGCGACATCATCACGACATCCGCGTAGTCGACCACTTCGCGCAACGACCCCGCCGCCTTCGCTCCAGCCGCCTCGGCGCGCTCGCGTGCGCTGTCGTAACCGAGCACCGCGATGCCCGCATCGACGAGCCGCCGCGTCATGCGTCCGCCCATATTGCCGAGACCGATAAAACCAATCCTTTCCTTGTTCATGACTCCGCTTCCTCTGCGACGAAATTAGAAATCGACATCCTTCGTTTCCGGGCCCATCAACGCGCCGACCATGCCGAGCAGCCCGCCCATGCACAGCAGCACGACCGACGTCAGACGCAGCGGCATGAGCGCGCCGAGCCAGTTCATATAGAACGCGTAGAACGACGGGATGATCACCGACAGACTGAAGCCGACGCCGAAGCCGGTCGCGCGCACGTCGGTCACGAAGCGTTCATTGATATACGTGACGATCACGCCCCACGGCGACGTGACCAGCACCGCGAGCACGCAGGTCAGCGCCATGATGGCGCCGAGCGACAGTCCGTCCACGTTCGCGAGCACGTACAGCAGCACCGCGCCGACGGTCGCGATCAGCGGCCCGATGATCACGAAAAAGCGGCGCCGGCCGATGCGCTGCGCGATCAGCCCCGCGCCGATATAGCTGAAAAACAGCACGAAGTACGTGAGCATCAGTGTCGCGGTCATCTGGAAGCCGCTCAGATGCAGCGTCTTCACGAGCAGGCCCGTCGGCAGAAAAATCGTGATGATGTTCTGCGTGAGCCAGAAGCCCGTCATCATTACCAGCACCTGCAGCAGGCTGCGGCCGCTCTTGCCGCGCAGCAGATCGGACAGCGGCAGCTTTTCGGCGACCGCGCCCTTGTCTTCGGCTTCGCTTTTCCAGATCTCCGATTCGGCGACCTTGCGCACGTAGTACATCGCCAGCAGCCCGGCGAGCGCCGCGCCGATCACGAATGGAATGCGCCAGCCCCACTGCGCGTACGGCGAATTCATGCCGTTCAGCGGAAACAACACGAACATCAGCATCGCGACGAGATTGATCGTCACGTAAGCGGCCGGAAAGCCCGCGATGATGAAGCCGCCGACGAAGCCGCGCTGCTCCTTCTTCGCGTATTCGATCGCGAGCGGCATTGCGCCGGTATAGCCGCCGCCGAGAAAGATCCCGTCGACGAAACGCAGCAGCACCAACGCCCAGTACGACGCAATGCCGATACTCTGATAACCCGGCAGCAACGCGATCAGCAGCGTCACCACGCCGAAGCCCGAGACCGACCAGATCGATGCCTTGCGGCGCCCGACCCGGTCCGCGATCATGCCGAACACCAGCGCGCCGACCGGCCGGCCCAGCAGCGTCGTGATGAACACCAGCGACGCGAGAATCGTCTCCATGCCCGCCGACAGATGCGGCGGCTGAAAAAAAGCGAGCACCGGCGACAGCACCACGACCGGCAGATAGATATCGAACATGTCGATGAACTCGGAGAAGAACGCGCCCTTGATCGCGTTGCGTCTCTTCGTCTCGATCGATTGTTCGCCCTCCGACTGTACGACCTCATTCGCAGTCAATGCTTTCATGCGTGTCTCCATTCGTTATCCGCACAGCGGACGGTGCGGGTTCTTCTTGCGTGGCCCCGTGCTCTGATCGTTGCCCGGTCTCGCGCCGGGTCTCTGTCTGGCTCGTGTTTTATGTGTGCGTGGCCGTTACCGCGACGTTGCCTCGTCAGGCCACCGCCATTTCGGTTTCGTAGGCCTTGATCGCTTCGCTGGCGACGCGAAACGCGGCCAGCGCGAGCGGCGCGCCGCAGTACACGCCCGCCTGCATCAGCACCGCGCGGATCTCGTCCTTCGTCACGCCGTTGCGCAGCGCGCCCTTCACATGCACCGACAACTCGTGGTGCTGGCTCATCGCGGTGAGCATCCCGAGGTTCAGCATGCTGCGTGTCCGGAACGACAGCGTCGGGTCGCCCCAGATATCGCCCCAGCAGCTTTCGGTGACGAACTTCTGCATCGGCCGGTTGAAATCGTCGGCATTCGCCCACGATTTTTCGACGTGCGCGGCACCGAGCACGTCCTTGCGATTCTCGAAGCCCTTGTTGAAGCGGTCGTTGGTGTCCATCGTGATTCCTCTGTGGTTCTGCCTTTCACTGAGCGTGTTTGTCGTGCGGCGCTCCAGCAACGGTCTTCACACACGGCCGGTTAAGCTCGCCGTCGATTGCATGAGCGGATGATTGTCAGACAGCCCGTTGGGGCAAAATTTTTTTGGCGTGGCACGGCGCGCGCGGCTGGCGGTATCGCATTGCATCGCAGTACGCCGCGCGTGCCACGCCGTCTTTCACTCGACGCCGTAACCGACCATCGCCTTGGTTTCCAGGTACTCGCGCAAGCCGGCTTCGCCCCATTCGCGGCCGTTGCCCGAGCGCTTGTAACCACCGAACGGCGCGTGGAAATCCGTGGGCGGGTAATTCAGATGCACGCCGCCCGCGCGCAATGCGCGGCCCACTTTGCGCGCGCGCGCGACATCGGCCGATTGCACGTAAGCGGCGAGACCGTAGTCGGTACCGTTGGCGATCGCGATCGCTTCGTCTTCCGAGTCGTACGGGATCATCGACAGCACCGGCCCGAAGATTTCCTCGCGCGCGATCGTCATCCGCGGCGTGACGTCGGCGAACACCGTCGGGCGCGCGTAGTAGCCCACTTCGATACCGTCCGGCCGGCCGATACCGCCGACCACGAGCCGCGCACCTTCGTCGATACCGGTCTGGATCAGCGCCTGCACGCGCCTGAACTGGTTTGCGTTGACGAGCGGTCCGATCTGCGTGGCCGGATCGTCGGTCGGACCGACGCGGTACGCTTGCGCCGCGCGTTTGGCGATCTGCGCGGCGTCGTTCATCAGATGACGCGGCACCAGCATGCGGGTCGGAATCGAGCACGACTGGCCGGAGTTCGTAAAACAGGCCGCCACGCCACGCGTGACTGCCTGATCGAGATCGACATCGTCGAGCAGGATGTTGGCCGACTTGCCGCCGAGTTCCTGCGCGACGCGCTTGACGGTTTCGGCCGCCGACTGCGCAACCAGTACACCCGCGCGCGTCGAACCGGTGAACGACACCATGTCGATATCCGGATGGCTCGCGATCGCAGCGCCGACGCCGGGCCCATCGCCATTGACGAGATTGAACACACCGGCGGGCACGCCCGCTTCGTGCAGCACTTGCGCGAACGCGAGCGCGCTGAGCGGCGAATACTCGCTCGGCTTCAGCACCATCGTGCAGCCTGCCGCGAGCGCGGGCGCGATCTTCACGACGATCTGGTTGATCGGCCAGTTCCACGGCGTAATCAAACCGCACACGCCGATCGGTTCGAGCACGATGCGCGTGCTGCCACGCTGCTCCTCGAAGTCGAAGCGTTCGAGCACTTCGATCAGCGCGTTCAGGTGCGCCGGCCCGCGCACGGCCTGAGCATTGCGCGCGAACGTGATCGGCGCGCCCATTTCGCGGCGCATCAGTTCGGCGAAATCGTCGTAGCGCCGCTCGTAGATAGCGACCACGCGCCTGAGCAGCGCGACCCGCTCGGCCGCGCTGGTTGCGGACCACGCCGGCAACGCGCAGCGCGCGGCGGCGACCGCGCGATCGACATCCGTTGCATTGCCGAGCGCGAGCTTGTCGAATACTTTTTCCGTCGCTGGATCGATCATGTCGAACCAGGCAGCGGACGCGGGATCGACCCACTGTCCATCGATATAAAACTGCGCTGCATAGGTCATCGGAGGCTCCAGAATCAATCCCGGTCACGCGGACACGGTCCCATCGGCGCGCCCATCACGTTGAGGCCGATAAAGCCAACTCGTTTTGGGCGCGCCATCAAAAGACCCTGCTTAGCGCAGCGCCGAGAACGCGGTCGGCGTCAGGAAGTGGTTTTCGATGCGCTCGACGATCGGCGTCACCGCTTCGCTCGCCGCGCGTTTGGCGATCCAGTCGGCGTCGGCCTGGAACGCATTCCACTTCTGCTCGCGCTCGGCGAGGCTTTCCCACTTGAGCATGTAGGTCAGCGCGTGATTGCTCGGGCCGATCAGCGTGGTCCAGAAACCGATCTGCTGGATGCCGTGCTTTTCGAAGAAGCCGAGCGTGGTCGACGTGAAGCGGTCGAGCAGTGCCGGCAAACGTGTCGGCGCGCAGTGATAGATGCGCATTTCAACGATCATGTGTTACTCCTTGTGTGGTCAGGTGTAGGCCGGCGCGACGCGCCGGCCACCGTTTGTTCGTCTGTGTGATGGTTCGTTCAATTCCGCCGCTCGGTGCGTGCGCTTAGTGCATCCGCTCACTCGGCAAGCCCTTGCGGCGACGACCAGCGCTCGACGTACTTGACGAGTTCGGTCATGTCGCGCTTCGCGCCGTCCTGCATCGCCGAGTAGTTCCACACCTGGCGCGCGACGCTGCCGACCCACATCGGTACGCCGAGCGCCTGGCATTCGTCGACCGCAAGGCCGATGTCCTTGCAAACGCTGCCGACTGGAAAGCCGAAATCGAAGCTGTGCGTCAGCACGTGTTTCGGAAACTTGTCGAGCGTCGCGCCGTTTTTGCCGCTGCCCGAATTGATCACCGACATCATCACCTCGGGGTCGAGCCCGCCGCGCACGCCGGCCACGAATGCTTCCGACGTGATCGCGAACGCGGTCGACGACAGCATGTTGTTCAGCAGCTTCAGCAACTGCCCCTGGCCCGGCTGAGTGCCGACGACGAACACCTTGCCGAGCACGTCGAAGAGCGCGCGGACTTCGTTGAGCGCGGCCGGCTTGCCCGCGGCCATGATCGCGAGCGTGCCCTTCCTTGCGCCCGCGGCGCCGCCGCTCACCGGCGCGTCGACCGTGTCGATGTCTTTCGCGAGCAGCCCGTCGGCCACTTCCTTTTCCATACGCGAACCGACCGTCGACAGATCGACGAGTATCCTCAGCGCGCTGCCTTCGATCAGACCGTCTTCACCGAGCGCCACCTGTTTGAAAATCGCCGGCGTCGGCAGGCTGGTGAAAACGATCCGCGCGCTGTCGGCGACTTCGCGCACCGAGTCCGCGGCGTGCGCTCCGATCGCCTCGAGTTCCGCGAGCGCCTGTTCATCGCGATCGAACACGACGAGCGTATGGCCCGCCTCGATCAGCCGGCGCGCCATCGGCCGTCCCATCACGCCTACACCGACAAAACCGATCCGCTTGCTGCGTTGTTCGCTGCTTTGTTCGTTGCCCGACATGGCTGTCCCCATCGATTGGAAATTCGTTGATCGCGCGGCTCAGTTCACACACGCGAGTTGCATCAGTGTTGCCGCATCGGTCTCGCTATCGAAGCGCCAAAGCGTATCGATCAGCGGTTGCGGCGCGACGCCCCAGCCGCCATAGGCGGCAAGCTCACGCAGCTTCGCCGCGAGTTCGACGTCGGCGAGCGGCGCGGCAAGGCTGCCGCGCGCCGCATCGATACGTCGCGAGACCCTATCGCCCGAGCGCAGCACCAGCGCGACCTCGGCCGCTTCGAGCGGAAACGCCGCGGCGTCGATAAAGCGCAGACGCGCGCCGAATGCGCGCAACGACGGCTCGGCGACCGCGTCGTCGCTGAATTGCGCGAGGCCCGCGAGACCTGTTGCGAGCGTGACGGCCACCGCATGCTGGGCGCTGACCTGCGCTTCGCGGCCGGTGCGCGCGTTGGGCCGGTCGGTGCGTTCGCGTAGCAACGGATGCCCGGTCAGTTCGACCCGCTCGATATCGTCGAGACGCCAGCGCGCATCGCGGCGCAAATCCAGGCACGCGTCGATCACCGGGTTCAGCACCACGCCGCACGGATACGGCTTGTAGGTATTCGACAGCAGCGCCCATTCGTGGCCGAGTCCATCGGTCAGCGCATCGAGCTTCGGCGCCGTGGCGGCGACGCGCACAAAACCGCGCGTGCCTTCGAGCGGCGCATCGGGACCGGAGAAATCGTCGGCGGCGAGCAGCGCCGACAGCAGACCGTTACGCGCCGCGTTGCCCACGCTGAGGCTTTTCGACATCGTGCCCAGCGTCTCGACCAGACCACCCGCCTGTGCGGACGCATTGCCGAGCGCCCACACGAGCTGCTGCGCGCTCAAACCCAGTGCCTTGGCCACCGCCGCAGCCGCGCCGAACACGCCGCAGGTCGACGTGATGTGCCAGCCACGCTGATAGTGCTCGGGGGATACCGCCTTGCCGATCCGGCATTCCACTTCGACGCCGAGCACGAAGGCGAGCAGCAACGCTTCACCACTGATCGGCTGGGTCTGCGCGAGCGCGAACAGCGCGGCGGCCACCGGCGCGCTCGGATGAATGATGGTCGGGATATGGGTGTCGTCGAAGTCGAACACGTTCGCGCTGATCGCGTTGAGCGCCGCCGCGTTCAGCATGTCGACGCGCTCGCGCCGGCCGATCACGCCTGCGCTTAGGCCGGCGCTGAAGCGCTGATAAGTGCGCACTGCCTTGTCGACTGTCGGGTCCGTGCAGCCGGCCAGCGCGACGGCCACGTAGTTGATGAGCGCTCGCTTCGCTTCGTGCCGCACCACCATGGGCACGTCGCGCCACGTCGTCGCCGCGACCCATTGCGCGATGCGCCGGGTCGCGTGGCCGGCGTCGCGGTTGGTGCTGCCCTGGTAACTGCCGGCTTCGCTGGAACTGCTGTCTGACTGCGCTGCCATGTGCGGACTCGTCCTCTACCGTTTTGCGCCTGACGACAATGCTTTGCTGTTTCGCGTACTACGCGGCTTACGATCTCGTCACCGGCGCCGCGCGACCGTCGACCACCTGAGTGCTCGCGTCGGCCGTTCTGCTCACTTGCGCCGCGATCGATTCGAGCGAGCGCCGGCGCGTCTCGGTGCCGAGCACGCCGACGATCACCGCCTGCACCAGCAACGTACCGACGATCAGCGTCAGCACGCCGGCAATGCCGAAGCCGGTGAAAGCCGACGCGACCACGTACGGCACCGCGATGCTGACTGCGCGGCCCACTGTGTTCGCGACGCCCGAGCCGCGCAAACGCAGTTCGGTCGGAAACAGTTCCGGCACATAGGTGGCGACGCTGAACGACGACAGCACGTAGATGCAGCAGGTAATCGCGAAGCCGAGCGCGGCGATCGCCACCTCGGACTGCGCAAACGGATAGGCAGCGCCGAACGCCGCGCAGATCAACGAAAACAGCACGATGCCCCACTTGCGGCCGACGCGTTCGGCCAGCGCAAACGCGATCAGCGAGCCCACCGGGCCGCCCGCGAACATCACCGCGGTCAGGCCCAGCGAGTTCGACACGCTATGGCCCTGCTTGACGAGGAAAGTCGGAATCCAGCTGACGAATGCGTAGTTCACGACGAACAGCGCGACCAGCACCGTGATGGCCGTGATCGTGCGCGTGAGCAACCGGCGCGTGAACAGATCGCCGAGACGGCCGTTGTCTGGCGTGTCGACGCGGCGCGGCTGCTGTGCGGCCGCCGTGATCGCGGCAGCGGAATCGACGCCGCACGCCGCCTCGATGTCCGACACGATCCGGTTCGCCTCGTCCGCGCGATTGCGCGACGCGAGCCAGCGCGGCGACTCCGGCATCGATTTGCGCAGGAACCACACGATCAGCGCGCCGCAGCCCGCGATCGCGAACATCCAGCGCCAGCCGTATTGCGGCACGATCAGCCAGCCGAGGAAGGTCGACAGGAACAGCGACGTATTGATGATCAGATTGAGGATCGTGCCGAAGCGGCCGCGCCACGCGGCCGGAATGAATTCACTGAGCGTGCCGTAACCGACGACGATCTCCGCGCCCATTCCGATGCCCATCACGAGGCGAAAGAAGATCAGCCAGGCCATCGACGGCGCGAGTGCCGCGGCGATCGATGCAAAGCCGTAGATGCCGAGATTGAACTGATAGCAGAAGCGCCGCCCGAAACGGTCGCCGAGCAGACCGGACAGCCACGCGCCCGACATCATGCCGAGGAACGTGACGGACACGAACATCGCGTTGAGCTTCAGCGTGGATTCGCCGCTGTGGATCATCGCGGCCAGCACGCTGCCGGCGATGTAGATATCGAACGAGTCGAAGTACATGCCGGCGGCGATCAGGCCGAGCAGCCGCCAGTGATAGCCGGACAGCGGCACGCTGTCCAACCGGTATCCGATAGTCGCTTCGTTCTGCATGGGCACTGTCTCCGTCAATGTCACTTTCTTGTCGTGGCATTCCTGGTCCGCACCAACTCGCCCATCTTATGTGAGCGCTATCACTGAAGCAGATTATATTGCCGTCATACGATCAGTCAAGCCGACATTTCTGCTGTCAGGGTCTTTTTATCGATCGGGGAGGGCCGGCGTTCTACTGCACGCCATAACACCGCGTAGCCGCTCAGGTCGCGAGCCAGCCGCCTTCCACGGGCAGCATCGCGCCCGTGATCTGCGCGGCGGCATCGCCGCACAGAAACACCACCAGATCGGACACCTGCGACGCCTCGACGAAGCGGCCAGTCGGCTGCTTGCCCGTCAGGAAGCGCTCCACCGCCGTTTCGCGATCGAGTCCGGCGTCGTCCATCAACGCCTGAATGCGGTTCTCGCTGGTCGGCGTATGCACGGCGCCCGGACAGATCGCGTTGCACGTGATGCCCTGCCCCATCGTCTCGGCGGCGACCGCGCGCGTCAGTCCGAGCAGCGCGGACTTGGTCGTCACGTAATCGACGCGGTTCACCGTGCCGCGCATCCCGTACACCGACGTCATGTTGAAAATGCGGCCCCAACCACGTTCGCGCATGCCCGGCAGCGCCAGACGAACGGTGTGAAACGCGGCGCTCAGATTGACCGCCAGTGCTTCGTCCCATTTGTCGACGGGGAACGCGTCGAGCGGCGCGAAATGGCGCACCACCGCGTTGTTGACCAGCACGTCGATCGAGCCTAGCCGCTCGCGTGCTTCGAACATCATCCGTTCCACCGCGCGCGCATCGCCGAGATCCATCTGCAGATAAGCGGTGTGGCGGCCGTGTCGGTCTTCGAACGCGGCGCGCGCCGCCTCGACCTGCGCGGGCGGCTCGACGCCATGCAGCACGACCCGACAGCCGGCCGCGGCGAGCGCGTCGGCCATTGCCAGACCCAGACCATGCGACGACCCCGTGACGAGTGCGGTTCTCCCCTTCATTCTGCTTTCCCTTGTCTGAGCTGCGCGTTGCGGGGCGGCCACGAACAGGCGTCGCTTGCCGTGCGAAATATGATAGCGCTAACCAAACGGAAAAGGCAAAGCATGGCAATGTAGGGAATTGCCCGGATGACTCGCCACGATGGATGAAACGGAGAGGAACGCAGGGATAGCCGCAATAGCCGCGCGGGCGGCTGATACAGGACATGCCAGCCACGCAATCACGCTATGTGTGGGGAAGATGCGGAAGCGACGGGCGCATTGCGCGCCTCGACATTCAATGATCTATAGGGAAGAGACGAACGCCACCCAACGACATCAGCACGCGTGCACCGACGCGCGGATTACCGCGCGAACCCATCGCCAGCTCAGGTGCTTTCGCGCTGGATGATTTCGAAGCCGAGGTCGAGCCGCATCGGCACGGCCGGTTCGTTGCTGCGCAGCCGTTGCAGTAATGCGTCGGCGCTGCGGCGGCCGATTTCGAGGCGCGGCAGGTTCAGGCAGGTCAGACGCGGCACCGTGTGGCGCAGGATGTCGAGATCGTCGAAGCCGGCAATCGCGATACGCTCCGGCACCTTCCAGTTGCGGCGTTGCGCTTCGAACAACGCGCCGATCGCCAGCACGTCGCCGGCAAAAAAGATCGCATCGACTTCCGGCACGCGCTGCATCATCTCGACGAGCGCGTGCGCGCCCGACGCGAAGCCGCCCTCTACTTCACGCACCAGCGCGGGATGACGTTCGCGGCCGAGCGCATCGAGCGCCGCGTGATAGCCCTTCAGACGCTCGCGCGCACGCATGTTGTTGCGGGTGGTCAGGCACACGAAGCCGATCGACTTGTAGCCGCGGCCCGCCAGATACAGCGTCATTTCTTTCGCGGCGTGGTAGTTCGAATAACTGATCGCCATGTCGATCGGCGTGCGCGCGAGGTCGCCCGTTTCGACGACCGGAATGCCGGCCGCGCGAATCACCTGCGCGGCGCGCGGCGTATGAGCCGTGTTGTGCAGCACGAGCCCGCTCACGCGTTGCGCGATGAACGCATCGATCAGCGCCTCTTCTTCTTCGAGCGAATGGCCGCTGTCGGCCAGCAGCAATTGCATGCCGGCAGGACGCAGCACGTCCGCGCAGCCCTTGATACTGAGCGAATACAGCGAGTTCTGGATGCTCGGCACGATCTGGCCGATGACGTTCGAGCGCGCCGACGCGAGATTCGACGCGATGTGATTCGGCACGTAGCCGATCTGGCGCACCGTATCGAGCACCAGCTTGCGGGTTTCCTCGGACAGACGTTCGGGTTCGTTGAGCGCGCGCGATACCGTCATCAGCGACACGTTCGCCGCTTTCGCGACATCGATCATGCGCACCGCCTGTCCGCCGGCGCGGGTCTTGCCCGTACCGCCGGCTGTTTTCCGCGCGGGTTTCAGTCCGACTTTCAGCTCGATGTTTCCGTCGTCGACGGCCGCCACACGCTTTTTCACTCGTCCATCCGGCTCTTCAGTTCGATGGCGGATTGTAGCGCATGCCGCCACGCGCTCCGCCTTGTCGCGCGCGGCTTTCGGAGCGCTTGTGAACCTCTTCGGCAGCGTTTTGTGCATGCGTGTGAGCGGCTTCAGACGGCCTTGCGCGGGCGCGGTATGTAACGACAGCGGCTGGCGGCACTGCACGACTTCCCATCATCGCATCCGCTGGCACGAGCCAACACAACGCGCGGCGACAGAGTTATGATAGCGCTCTCATTCGCAGGGAACAGGAGACAGTCGCCATGACAGCCGTACCCGAGAACTACAAGATCTACGCGATCAAATACGCGCATCACGACCGCCCCGCGCGGGACAACTTCCTCGGCGGCGATCCGCACGACGTGAACATGCCGCTCGACTATTTCGTGTGGGCCGTCGTCGGCGAAAGCCGCAGCTTTCTCGTTGATACGGGTTTCGATGCCGATGAAGCCGCCAAGCGCCGCCGCATCATCACGCAGCCGATTGAAGCAGGCCTTGCCACGATCGGTATTCGCCCCGACGCGGTGGAAGACGTGATCGTCACGCACATGCACTACGACCATGCCGGCAACCGCGCGCTGTTTCCGCACGCGCGCTATCACGTGCAGGACCGAGAGATGGCTTACTGCACGGGCCGCTGCATGTGTCACGGCGCGCTCAATCATCCGTTCAACCCGGAGGACGTGAAGTCGATGGTGGGCCGCGTGTTCGATGGCCGCGTCGTATTTCACGACGGCGCGTCGCACATTACGCCGGGGCTCAGCGTGCACCGCGTCGGCGGCCACACCGACGGGCTGCAGGTGGTGCGCGTGCATACGGAGCGCGGCTGGGTCGTGCTTGCGTCCGATGCGTCGCATCTGTACGCGAACATGGAGCAAAACCGTCCGTTTCCGGCGGTCTACAACGTCGGCGACATGATCGAAGGCTATCGCCGCGTGCATGAACTGGCGGACTCCGCGCAACACGTGGTGCCCGGGCACGACCCCGCCGTGCTGACGCGCTATCCGGCCGCGAGCAGCGAGACCGAAGGCTGGATCGTGCGGCTCGATGCCGCGCCGCGTTGAGCCGCTGCGTTGCCTGACGGCGGATGAAGCACCGCCTCGATTGACGCACTGAGTTGAAGCACTGAAGAAGCACTGAACGTCCGCCGCCGCATCGCGCGGCTGCCCGCGACGCACCGGACGCCGATGACGCACGCGCGATAAACGCGCGGCATGGAGATCGCCCATGAACCTGACGGTTGCTGCCGCGCGCGAACTCGCGCGGGCATCGCTCGCGCAACTCGGCTATAGCGACGCCGACACGCAAATCATCGTCGCGCATCTGATGGACTGCGAGTTGCGCGGACTCGGCTATAGCGGGCTCGCGCGCATCCTGAGCATCGCGGAACGGCTTGCGGCCACACCTCGCCCGGCGCGCCCGATCACCGTCGTCAAGGAATCGGCGGTGTCCGCGCGGCTCGACGGCGGCGATCAGCTCGGCTATCTGGTCGCCCAGCGCTCGACGCTGCTCGCGATCGACAAGGCATCCAGCGCGGGCATCGCGATCGTCGGCGCGAGCGACACCTGGTACACCGGCATGCTGTCCTACTACGCGGAAATGGCCGTCGCGCGGGATCTCGTCGTGATGCTCGCGTCGAACGCGTCGCCGTGGGTCGCGCCGCATGGCGGCACCGAGGGCCGCTTCGGCACCAATCCGATCTGCTTCGGCTTTCCGTCGAACGGTCAGCCGGTGATCTGGGATATCGGCACGTCGTCGATCATCCATGCACAGGTCAAGCTCGCCGAGCGCATCGGCGACGCGTTGCCGGCTGGCGTCGCGTTCGACGCGGCGGGCCACGAAACGCGCGATCCCAGCGCCGCGCTGGCCGGCGCGCTGGCGTCGTGGGGCGGTCACAAGGGCAGCGGCCTCGCGGTCGTCGTGCATCTGCTGGGCATGCTGGCCGGCTCGCCGATGATGCCCGGCGAACTGCGCGACTTCGGCTTTCTGGCGATCGCGGTGCGACCCGACCTGCTGACGTCGCTGGACGACTACAAAGCCGCCGTCGACGGCTATGCGGATGTGATCCACGCGACCCGTCCGGTGGAAAACGGCGCGCCGGTACGCATGCCGTTCGAGCGCTCGATCGCGGAGCGGGCCGCACGCATCGCGGCCGACCGGCTCGAGATAGCGGACGAAGTGGTGAGTGCGCTGCGCGCGCTGGGTGGGCGTTAGATCGGCTGGGCGGGGAGCGAGTCCCCAATCCAGGCACCCCGCTTGCGCACCCCCGCATACACATGCCACAGTATTCGCGCACAGTACCCGCTTCCTGGCCCGCGCCGAACCCGCGCCGGCCAGCCAACAGCGCCCACCCGCGCCGCCCTCATCCGCCGCCTGACAAGGAGACCCGCATGGACCTGATCCTCTGGCGTCACGCCGAAGCCGAAGATGTCGCCTCCAGCGATCTCTCCCGCGCGCTCACCACGCGCGGACGCAAGCAGGCGCAATGCACCGCCAAATGGCTGCGCGCCCGTCTGCCCGAAGACGCGATCGTGCTCGCAAGCCCGGCGGTGCGCACGATCCAGACCGCGGAAACGCTGACCGACCAGTATCGCGTGGTGCGCGAAATCGCCCCGAACGCAAGCGCCAACGACGTGCTCGAAGCAGCCGGCTGGCCCGGCGGCATCGCGCAGACCGTGGTGATCGTCGGGCACCAGCCGACGCTCGGTCACGTGGCCGCCCGTCTGCTCGGCGACAGCGACGCGAGCTGGCCGGTGAAAAAAGCCGGTATCTGGTGGATCGCGAGCCGCGAGCGCGACAACGGAAGCCACGCGGTGTTGCGTGCAGCCATCACTCCCGATCTGATCTGAACACCGGCCTCGGGCGCCGCGCCCGACATTACAAGACTCACGCGTATGGCTTACGGGCAGTCATCCAATCGTCACGGGTTTGCCATGCAAGCGTCACCACGCGTTACTACATTGGCGAAAAAAGAAATTCCTCTTTTTTTGTTCAGGACCGCCAATGCGAGAATTGCCGACGCCCACCCTGCCCTTCGCCTCGCTCCTCGAGTCGCGCCGTCTGCCGCGCGCCGAGGAAACGGTTACCGCGCAGCATCGACTGCAAGTGTCGTGGGCGCGTACCGACGAGGAACTCCGTGAAGCGCAGCGTCTGCGTTACCGCGTGTTCGCCGATGAAATGGGCGCGCGCCTGACCGGCCCCCAAGGTCTCGACGTCGATGCATTCGATTCGTACTGCGATCACCTGCTGGTTCGCGATCTCGACACGCTGCAAGTGGTCGGCACCTATCGCGTGCTGCCGCCGCATCAGGCCGCGCGCATCGGCCGCCTGTACGCGGAAAGCGAATTCGACGTATCGCGTCTGACGCACCTGCGCGCGGAGATGGTCGAGGTCGGCCGCTCGTGCGTGCATGCCGACTATCGCAGCGGCGCGGTCATCATGTCGCTGTGGGCGGGGCTCGCCGCGTACATGAAGCACAACGGTTACGAAACGATGCTCGGTTGCGCGAGCGTCGCGATGGTCGACGGCGGTCACTATGCGGCGAACCTGTATTGCTCGCTGCGCGACAGCGCGCTGACGGCACCGGAATATCGCGCATTTCCGCACACGCCGCTGCCGGTCGACGATCTGCAGACGGGCGCCGAGGTCGCGCCGCCGCCGCTGGTGAAGGGCTATCTGCGTCTTGGCGCGAAGATTTGCGGCGCGCCGGCATGGGATCCCGATTTCAACACCGCCGATTTTCTGACGCTGTTCCGTCTGTCCGATATCAATGCGCGCTATGCGCGTCACTTCCTCGGTGATGCGCTGCCGCGTTGAGCGTACCGAATGAAGTGGCCGGCCGTTATTACCGCCGCGCCGGCTAGCAAGACACCAACGAGACGCGAGTGAGACACAACGAAAAAGCCCGGCATTTGCCGGGCTTTTTTATTCAGCACGCCGATACGCGCCGAAACGCGTACCCAAGCCGCTGATCAATCATCGGTGTACACGACGCGATACGGAATCCCGACCTTCTCCCATTCCGCCGCTTCCTGGATCAGGCTGTAGTCGGTCAGCGGATTGTTGACGACCCAGCCGTTCGGCAACCGCACCTCGTAGCCGCCATTGACCTGCGCGACCGAAATCCACGGCAAACCGACATCCGAGCGTCGGCGGCACAACAGCGATGCGAGCCGCAGACAGAACAGCAGCGGCCATTCGACGTCGCGCGTTTGCGCGAGCTTGCCGAGCTTACCCGCATGGCCCAGCACCAGCGCCGCGAGACGCGCCTGATCGGTGCGCGAAAAGCCCGGCATGTCGGCGTTGCTCGCGATATACGCGGAATGCTTGTGATACGCGCTGTGCGAGATCGACAGGCCGATCTCATGCAGCGCCGCCGCCCAGCCGATGAACATGCGGTTTTCCGCGCGACGGTCCTGCTCGGCTTCGTTATCCGCCTGGTGCGCCTGGTTCGCTTGATTCGCCTTGTTGCTCGCGTCGGTGAACTGGTCGTAAAAACCCGTCGACAGATCACTGATGCGTCCCGCCTGCGCGCGATCGACGCCATAGCGGCGCATGAAGCCCTCGACCGTCACCGTGCGCATGTCCTCATGCTGCGAACGGCCGAGCAGGTCGTACATCACGCCGAGGCGCAGCGCGCCATCGGTGGTGTCGACGTAATCGACGCCGAGTTCGTCGAACACCGCGATCATGATCGACAGGCCGCCCGCGAGCACCGGTATGCGGTCGCTCTTGAGCGCCACCAGCTTCAGCCGGTTCACGTTCTCGGCCTTGATCAGCGCGCGCTTCAGACGTTCGAGCCCGCCGCGCGAGATGCCGTGCGTGACGCCCGCGTCGTTGAAGCCGTTCGCCTCGACCAGTTCGGCGAGCGCGCGCGCGGTGCCCGACGAGCCGATCGCCTGCTCCCAGCCGGTCTTCTTGTATTCAGCGGAAATGATCTGGATTTCGCGGCGCGCCGCCAGTTCGGCCTGGCGCATCGTGTATTCGTCGACGTTACCGGCCGGGAAGAACGAGCGGCTATGGCTGACGCAGCCGATATACAGGCTTTCCATCTGGATCGGCGTGTAATGCGAGCCGATGATGAATTCCGTCGAACCGCCGCCGATATCGACGACGAGCCGCTTGCCCGCGCTCGCCGGTACCGAGTGCGCGGCGCCCGCATAAATCAGACGGGCTTCCTCGCGCCCGGCGATCACCTCGATCGGAAAACCGAGCGCGGCCTGGGCCTCGCCGAGAAATTCGCTCGCGTTCTTCGCGATGCGCAATGTATTGGTCGCGACCGCGCGCACGTGGTCGGGATGAAAATCGCGCAGACGCTCACCGAAACGCTTCAATGCATCCCAGCCGCGCACCTGCGACGCCCGATCGAGCATCTTGTCGCGCGACAGCCCGGCGGCGAGCCGCACCGGCTCGCGCAACGCATCGACCTGATAGATCTGGCTGCCCGCATCGGTTTCCTCGACCCGGCCCACGATCAGCCGGAAGCTGTTCGAGCCCATATCGACGGCGGCGAGGAGTTGGGGGGTATTGACCATCGGGTAAGCAGACTCCATGCGCGCTAGCGCGGCGGCAGCGGCGGCGGACGCGGGGAGCGATGCTCGCCGGCCCGGCGCCTTCGGCGCGCGCTGCGCGTCACGGCCGGTCGCACTGTTCAAAGACGCCATTCTAAGCGTAGCGGGCCTCACAGTGTCACCTCGCGGCGGTGGGAGCCTCGCTATGGTCGCATAGGCCGCGCGTCATATTGACGACAGGCGGCGGTTGCGGCATAAAATCTTAAAAATACTCCGAATGTCATCACGACGTCATCAAACTGTGCGAATTTCCGAAGGTCTTTCCGTCTCCATTCCAGACACTCCAATTTCGCTGCCGATGTCCGTCCGCTATCCCCTCCTGAATCGCGAGCTGGGCATTCTGGGTTTCAACGAGCGTGTATTGGCGCAAGCCGCCGATCCAGCCGTCCCCCTGCTCGAACGCCTCCGCTTCATCTGCATCACCAGCAGCAACCTCGACGAATTCTTCGAAGTCCGCATGGCGGGCCTTCAGGAGCAGATGCGCGATAACCCCGGCGCACTGTCGCCCGACGGCATGTCGCTGCAACACGTCTATGACCTCGTGGTCGAGCGCGCGCAGAAGCTCGTGCACCGGCAGTACACGATGCTGCACGACACGGTGCTGACCGCGCTCGAACAGGAAGGCATCTATTTTCACGGCACCGAAGCGTGGAGCGAAGCGCAGACCGAATGGGCGCGCGGCTACTTCTTCGACGAACTGCTGCCGGTGCTCACGCCGATCGGCCTCGACCCCGCGCATCCGTTTCCGCGCGTGCTTAACAAGAGCCTGAACTTCGTCGTCGAACTCGAAGGCAAGGACGCGTTCGGGCGCCAGGCGATGATGGGCATCGTGCAGGCGCCGCGCGCGCTGCCGCGGCTCGTGCGCATGCCGCAGGAGCTGTCGGGCTATCCGCATGGCTTCGTGCTGCTGAGTTCGCTGATGCAGCACTTTGTCGGCGAACTGTTTCCGAATCTGGTCGTACGCAGCTGCAACCAGTTTCGCATCACGCGTAATAGCGAACTGTTCGTCGACGAAGACGAAATCACCAATCTGCGCGTCGCGCTGCAGGGCGAACTGCCGGCACGGCATCTGGGCAACGCGGTGCGGCTCGAAGTGTCGGCCGAAACGCCCGCGCACGTGGTGCGGCGTCTGCTCGACGAAAGCGGCCTGTCCGACAAGGACTGCTATTACGTGAACGGCCCCGTCAATCTGGTCCGGCTGATGCAGTTGCCGGAGATGGTCGACCGGCCCGATCTGAAATTCGTCCCGCATATTCCGTCGACGCCGCCGCAGATCACCAATGCGGCAAGCATGTTCGACGTGATCGATCAGGGCGACGTGCTGCTGCATCATCCGTACGAGAGCTTCCAGCCGGTGCTGGAACTGCTGCTGCAGGCCGCCAAGGACCCGAACGTGGTCGCGATCAAGCAGACCATCTACCGCACCGGCACCGACTCGCCGCTGATGGACGCGCTGATGCAGGCCGCGCGCAACGGCAAGGAAGTCACGGTGGTGGTCGAGCTGCTCGCGCGCTTCGACGAGGAAACCAACATCAACTGGGCGTCGCAGCTCGAAGCGGTCGGCGCGCACGTGGTGTACGGCGTGGTCGGCCACAAGTGCCACGCGAAGATGATGCTGATCGTGCGGCGCGTGTCGCAGGGCGGCAAGACGACGCTCAAGCGCTACGTGCACCTGGGCACCGGCAACTATCATCCGCGTACCGCGCGCCTCTATACGGACTTCGGTCTGATGACCGCCGATCAGAAAATCTGCGAGGACGTGCATCACGTGTTCCAGCAACTGACCGGCATCGGCGGCGAGTTGAAGCTGCACGAGCTGTGGCAGTCGCCGTTCACGCTGCATCCGAAGCTGATCGATGCGATCCGCAAGGAAGCCGACAATGCGCGCGCCGGCAAGAAGGCGCGCATTGTCGCGAAGATGAACGCGCTGCTCGAACCGAGCGTGATCACCGAGCTGTACGAGGCGTCGCAGGCCGGCGTGAAGATCGATCTGATCGTGCGTGGCGTGTGCTCGCTGCAGCCGGGCGTGCAGGGGCTCTCCGAGAACATCACGGTGCGCTCGATCGTCGGGCGCTTTCTCGAACACCACCGCATTTACTACTTCTATGACGGCGGCAAGGAGCAGGTCTATCTGTCGAGTGCCGACTGGATGGATCGCAACCTGTTCCGCCGCGTCGAAGTCGCGTTCCCGGTCAACAACCGGCGTCTGAAGCGGCGCGTGATCGCGGAAGGTCTGTCGGCGTTTCTCGGCGACAACCAGTCCGCGTGGCTGATGCAAAGCGATGGGCATTACCGTCGCCGCCGGCCCGGTAAATCGTCGCGCAACGGACAGATGAGCCTGCTCGCGAAGTTCTGTTCATAGCGAGCGGCGGCGATGCTTGCCACGATGGCACGCAGCGCGTGCGCAAGCCGAGCATCCATAAAAAAAGCCGCCTGTTTCAGGCGGCTTTTTTACTACGCGCACGGATCACGTGATCGGATTGCCGCGCTTGACCCGCTGGAAATCGACAATCAACGCCCGCGGACACTCGCGTTCAAACCTGGGTCGTCTGGACGCGCGCGCTGCGGTACACCGGAAAGCGCACGGTGAACGTGCTGCCGCGCCCCTCCTCGCTCTTGACGTCGAGCTGCGCATCGTGCCGTTGCAGCACATGCTTGACGATCGCGAGACCGAGACCGGTACCGCCGGTATCACGCGAACGGCTGCGATCGACACGATAGAAGCGCTCGGTGAGCCGCGGAATATCGGCGGCCGGAATACCAAGGCCGCTGTCCGTGACCGTGAACACCGCATGGTTACCCTGACCATGCCAGCCCACCTTGATCGAACCGCCATCCGGCGTATAGCGGATCGCATTCGTCACGAGATTGCCGAAGGCGCTCAGAATTTCCGTTTCGACGCCGGTGACGGTGAGTTCCTCGTCGGCATCGAAGACGATCCGGTGATGATCGCTCGACAGACTCTCCGCGTCGTCGCGCAGATGCCGCAGCACCGCGCGCATGTCGATCATCTGATCGCTCGGCGGCTTGTTGTCGCCTTCGAGCTTCGCGAGCACCAGCAGATCGCTGACGATATGGCGCATGCGCGACGCCTGCTGCTCCATCAGCTCCAGATAGCGCGCGCGCTCGGTCTCGCCGAGCGGCAACTCACGCATCGTCTCGAGAAAACCGGACAGCACGGTCAGCGGGGTTTTCAGCTCATGCGACACGTTGGCGACGAAGTCGCGCCGCATCGCGTCGGTGCGTTCGAGCTCGGTGATGTCCTGCGACAGCACCAGCTTGCGATTATCGCCATAAGGAAACACCTGCACCGACAGCACGTTCTGGCGCTTCTCGCCCATCCCGCGCATGATCAGCATTTCCTCGTAACGATGCGAATTCAGATAACGCACGAAGTCGGGATGGCGCACCAGATGCGTGATGTGCTGACGCAGGTCGCGCTTCGCGTCGAGCCCGAAATGGCTTTCGGAAATCGCGTTGCACCACTCGATCTGATCGTGGTCGTCGAGCATCGCGACGCCGTTCGGCGAGGCCTGGATCGCCTGGATGAAACGCGAATGCTGCTGCTCGACCTGGCGCACCTGGGCGTGCCAGCGCTTCGCGAGCTTGTGCAGACGGTAATAGATTTCGCCCCAGATGCCGGGGGCACTCGGCACTTCGCCGTATACCGGCGCATCGAGCAGACGCCACAGCCGCTGCTTGTGGAACGTGCCGAAGAAGCTCTGCGCGAGCAGCATGATGATCGCGAGGATCAGTCCTGCCTTGACGTTCACCAGTGCGCCGACCACCACGCACAGAACAGCAAGCAGCACGATCGACACGATGGAGCGCGCCCAGATGACGTTCATGGTCTAGCGATCGAAGAGAAATGCAACGCAGGAGGGAGGCGGCGGCGCGCGCTGCGCCGCCCGCGGCTATCAGGCGCTCTTCGCCAACCGGTAGCCGCTACCGCGAACCGTTTCAATCATAGCATCGCACCCTGCCGGCTTGAGTGCCGCGCGCAGGCGCTTGATATGCACGTCGACGGTACGCTCCTCGACGAACACGTGATCGCCCCACACCTGATCGAGCAGTTGCGTACGGCTATGCACACGCTCCGGATGGGTCATGAAGAAGTGCAGCAGGCGGAATTCGGTCGGACCGAGATCGAGCTTGATCTCGCTGCCTTCCGCGTGCGCGGCGACGCGATGCGTGGCCGGATCGAGCTTCAGGCCGTTGATCGCGACGACGTCCTCGGTCAATTGCGGCGCGCGGCGGCGTAGCACCGCCTTGATACGCGCCATCAATTCCTTCGGCGAGAACGGCTTGGTCACGTAATCGTCCGCGCCGATCTCAAGGCCGAGCACCTTGTCCTGCTCATCGCCACGCGCGGTCAGCATGATGATCGGAATGTGCTTCGTGCGCTCGTTGTTGCGCAGATCGCGCGCGAACGAAATACCCGATTTACCCGGCAACATCCAGTCGAGCAGCACGAGATCGGGCAGCACGTCGCTGATCAGGTTGTGCGCCTGCTCCGCGTTGTACGCTCGAATCGGGCAATGTCCGGCGTGTTGAAGATTGACCGAGATCAGTTCGGAAATAGCGGGCTCATCTTCAATGACGAGAATGCTGCTGGGCATCGGCACCTCTGTTCCTTATCTCTGGATTAGCTGAGTGCTTCGCGTTCGAGCGCGTCGCGCGACTGGTGCCGCACGTCGGTGCCCTTGACGATGTAGATGATGAATTCGGCGATGTTCTTCGCGTGGTCGCCGATCCGCTCGATCGCCTTGGCGATGAACAGGAAGTCGAGGCCCACCGAGATCGAACGCGGATCTTCGGTCATATACGAAATCAGCTTGCGCACGAACGCGCGGAATTCCTCGTCGATCGCCTTGTCGTCGCGCACGATCTGCGCGGCGGCGACCGTGTCGAGACGCGCGAACGCGTCGAGCGCGCGGCGCAGAATCGACACCGCCATTTCGCCCGACAGCTTGATCTCGGCGATGTTGATCGTGCGCGATGCGCCGTCTTCCATCAGACGCTTGGTGCGCTTGGCGATCTTTTCGGCTTCGTCGCCGGCGCGCTCGAGGTTCGTGATGGTCTTCGAGATCGCGATCAGCAGGCGCAGGTCACGCGCGGCCGGCTGACGGCGCGCGATGATGTTGCTGCACTCTTCGTCGATCTCGACTTCCATCTTGTTCAGACGGTCTTCGGCCGCGATCACCTGCTCGGCAATGCTGAGGTCGAACTCGTTGAGCGCCTGCATCGCGTTGACGATCTGCGATTCGACGAGGCCACCCATTTCCAGTACTTTCGACGAAACGAGGTTCAGGTCGGCGTCGAACTGGCTGGACAGATGTTTATCGGACATGTCGTACTCCGTTTATATTGCCCGGCCGATCAGCCGAAGCGTCCAGTAATGTAGTCCTCGGTTTCCTTGCGGACCGGCTTGATGAAGATCTTTTCGGTGTCGCCGAATTCGATCAGTTCGCCGAGGTACATATAGGCAGTGTAGTCCGAACAGCGGGCCGCCTGTTGCATGTTGTGCGTGACGATCACGACCGTGTAGTCGCTCTTCAGCTCGGCGATCAGCTCTTCGATGCGGCCCGTCGAAATCGGGTCGAGCGCCGAGCACGGTTCGTCGAGCAGCAGCACTTCGGGACGGATCGCAATGCCGCGCGCGATACACAGACGCTGCTGCTGACCGCCGGACAGGCCGTAGCCGCTCTGGCCGAGCTTGTCCTTCACTTCGTTCCACAGCGCCGCCTTCGTCAGCGCCCATTCGACGCGGTCGTCCATTTCCGAGCGCGACAGCGTTTCGAACATCTTCACGCCGAATGCGATGTTGTCGTAAATCGACATCGGAAACGGCGTCGGCTTCTGGAACACCATGCCGATACGCGCGCGCAACAGCGAGATATCGCGTCGCGTCGTCAGCAGGTTTTCGCCGTCCATCAGGATTTCGCCTTCGGCGCGCTGCTCCGGATAAAGCGCGTACATCTTGTTGAAGGTACGCAGCAGCGTGGACTTGCCGCAGCCCGACGGGCCGATGAACGCGGTCACCTTGCCTTCCGGAATCTGCAGATTGATGTTCTTCAGCGCGTGATACTTGCCGTAGAAGAAGTTCAGGTCGTTGACCTCGATCTTCGGACGAGCCGGCGCATGCGCCTGGCCGCTTTGCTCGGGGTCGGAGCCCGCGGGCGCGCTCATGTGCCCGATCGGATTGAGTTGGGTTTCTGCCATATTCATCGGATTACACTCCGCCCTTACTTGTTCGAGAAGACCGTGCGCGCGAGGACGTTCAGTCCCAGTACCGCGAGCGTGATCAGGAAGACACCGGCCCACGCGAGCGATTGCCACTGCGCGAACGGGCTCATCGCAAACTTGTAGATCGTGACCGGCAGGTTCGCGACCGGCTGGCTCATATCGACCGAGAAGAACTGGTTCGACAGCGCGGTGAACAGCAGCGGCGCGGTTTCGCCGGCAATCCGCGCGACGCCGAGCAGCACGCCGGTCACGATGCCCGCGATCGACGCCTTCAGCGTGATCGACAGCACCATCTTCCACTTCGGCGTGCCGAGCGCGAAGGCCGCTTCACGCATCGCGTTCGGCACCAGCTTCAGCATGTTTTCGGTGGTGCGGATCACGATCGGGATCTGCAGCAGCGCCAGCGCGAGCACACCGGCCCAGCCGCTGAAGTGGCCCATCGTCGCGACGACGAGCGCGTAGACGAACAGACCGATCACGATCGACGGCGCCGACAACAGGATGTCGTTGATGAAGCGCGTAAGGCTCGCGAGCCAGCCCTTCTGGCCGTATTCGGCGAGATAGACACCGGCCATGATGCCGATCGGCGTGCCGACGAAAGTCGCGAGCGCGACCAGCATCAGGCTGCCGACGATCGCGTTGGCGAGACCGCCACCATCGGTGTTCGGCGGCGGCGTCGACTGCGTGAACAGCTCGACGGACAGACCGCCGATACCCAGCCGCAGCGTCGTATAGAGAATCCACACGAGCCACAGCAGACCGAAGGCCATCGCGGCGAGCGACATCGTCAGCGCGATCGCGTTGGTGAAGCGGCGGCGTCCTTGCAGGCGCGTGCGCGTCGCTTCGAGCGCCGCGCCGTCCTTCAGACCCGGCATATTCAGGGACGGCCCGCTCATTTCGCGCCCTCCCCTTTCTCGAGACGAAGCAGCATGAATTTCGAAATCGATAGCACGATGAAAGTAATCACGAACAGGATCAGGCCGAGTTCCATCAGCGCCGACGTATGCAGGCCCGGGTCCGCTTCCGCGAACTCGTTGGCGAGCGCCGACGTGATGCTGTTGCCCGGTGAGAACAGCGAAATGTTGTCGAGCAGGTTGGTGTTGCCGATCACGAACGTGACCGCCATCGTCTCACCCAGCGCGCGGCCGAGGCCGAGCATCACGCCGCCGATCACGCCGGTCTTGGTGAACGGCAGCACGATCTTCCACATCACTTCCCACGTCGTGCAGCCGATGCCGTACGCCGATTCCTTCAGCAGCACCGGCGTGACTTCGAACACGTCGCGCATCACCGACGCGATGTACGGAATGATCATGATCGCGAGAATAACGCCCGCGCACAGAATGCCGATGCCGATCGGCGGGCCCGAGAACAGCGCGCCGACGAACGGAATGCCGCCGAGCACCGCGCCGAGCGGCTTCTGGAACCACGTCGCGAAGATCGGCGCGAACACGAGCAGACCCCACATGCCGTACACGATCGACGGAATCGCGGCGAGCAGCTCAATCGCGATACCGAGCGGCCGGCGCAGCCACGCGGGCGAAAGTTCGGTCAGGAAAAGCGCGATGCCGAAGCTGACAGGCACCGCGATGACAAGAGCAATGATCGATGTGGCAATCGTGCCGTAGATCGGCACCAGCGCGCCGAACTGCTTGCTGGGTGGATCCCAGACGGCGGTCCACAGGAATGACAGGCCGAACTCGCGAATCGACGGCATCGAGGAGATGATCAGCGAGACGATGATGCCGCCGAGCAGCAGCAGCGTAATGATGGCGGAAAGGCGTGCGAGGCCGCCGAAGATCACATCGCCGGAGCGGCCAGGCGCTTTCTGCTGAGAGGCGCTGCCAGGCGGAGTGGCCCGGCTCGAGCCGGACGCTAGCTGAATATCGGACATGAGAGCCTGAGAGACCTGTTTCCAGTTGCCGGACGACCTGGGTCGGGCGGCAGGTGACGCTGCGGCGAATGCCGGGCTAATGTCATTGGCCGTCCTCACCGGAGGACGGCCAATCTGCTACGAAACGCGGCGCGCGATCAGCTCGAAGCGTGCCGCGTTACACGCGCCTTACTCGGCGATCGACTTGCCAGCCGAGTCCTTCACCTTCTGCTTCCACTGCGTCTTGATTTCCGACACGACCGATGCCGGCAGCGAGATGTAGTCCAGATCGTTGGCAGCCTGGCCACCGTTCTTGAACGACCAGTCGAAGAACTTCAGCGTCTCGGTACCTTCAGCAGCCTTGTCCTGCGTCGTGTGCAGCAGCACGAACGTCGCGCCGACGACCGGCCATGCGTCCTTGCCCGGCTCGTTCGTCAGGATCTGATAGAACGACTTCGACCAGTCCGCGCCAGCAGCCGCTGCCTTGAACGTCTCCGTCTTCGGCTCGACCACTACGCCCGACTCGTTCTTCATCGCAGCATAGGTCATGTGGTTCTGCTTTGCGTACGCCCATTCGACGTAGCCGATCGAACCCGGCAGACGCTGCACGAATGCCGCGACGCCGTCGTTACCCTTACCGCCCGTACCCGTCGGCCAGTTGACCGTGGTGCCTTCGCCGACCTTGGTCTTCCACTCGGGGTTGACCTTCGACAGGTAGTTCGTCCAGATGAAGCTGGTGCCCGAACCGTCAGCGCGGCGAACCACGGCGATGTCCAGATCCGGCAGCTTCAGCTTCGGGTTCAGTGCAACGATCGCCGGATCGTTCCACTTCTTGATCTTGCCCAGGTAGATATCGCCGAGCACCGGGCCCGACAGGACCAGTTCCGACGGCTTCACGCCAGGAATGTTGACTGCCGGCACCACGCCGCCGACTACCGTCGGGAACTGGAACAGGCCGTTCTTCGCGAGGTCGTCGTCAGTCAGCGGAGCGTCCGAGCCAGCGAAATCGACGGTCTTTGCCTCGATCTGCTTGATGCCGCCTGCCGAGCCGATGCCCTGATAGTTCACTTTACCGCCGCCCGACTTCTGGTAGGCGTCGGCCCACTTCGTGTAGATCGGTGCTGCGAACGTGCTGCCCGCGCCGGTGATGTCTGCTGCTTGCGCTGCGATTGCGAAAAGCGCGCCAGCGACGCCAGCGAACACGGTGTGCATCAATTTCATGAGACCTCCAAGGGGTGTAAGCGTGTGGTGTGAGCGTGTAACACGAACACCGCGAAGCTTAGGGTCTCTTTATGACAAAACCGTGACTTAACGTGAAACGGATGTGACAGTGATATTACTGTGCGAAAGGTACTGGAAAGACGGAATTGGCGTTCCGTGTGATGCGCTGTGTGATGCATTGGGCATCGGTTTGCGCGTCAGGTGGGTAAAATAGAAAGGTAAAACGTTTGCGTGGTGAATGAAACCGCGATCAGCATTTGGGAATGCTGCGATACGGATCCGTTGCCAAGAAATTGAATCTGGAGCAATCGGGCGCTCGCTCGTTCGTCGGCTAGTTCCGGACGGGCGCTGTTACGCGCGCCGCCCGGTATCCGCCGGGCGGCTCGACCCACGATCCGCCGCTTTCTGGCTTTGGGTATCCGCGAACGAGCCGATGATCAATCAGGCCGTCGCTACCCGCACCGCCTCGGCAATCGCTTCCGAATGCCGTACCGCGTCGGCAACGTTCTGCGCCTCGACCATGACGCGCAGCACCGGCTCGGTGCCCGACGCGCGGATCAGTACGCGCCCATGGCCGTCCAGCGCGCTTTCGGCGGCGTCGATCGCACGCTGGATCGCTTCGCTTTCCTTCCAGTCCGCGTCGGGCTTCATGCGCACATTGATCAGCTTCTGCGGGAACAGCGTGACGCCGTCGAGCAGGTCCGCGAGCGACTTGCCGCTGCGCTGCATCGCCGCGAGCACGAGCAGCGCGGACACGATGCCATCGCCGGTCGAATGACGATCCAGCGACAGAATATGGCCGGAGCCTTCCGCGCCGAGTTGCCAGCCATGCTCGCGCAACTGCTCGAGCACGTAGCGGTCGCCGACCGCGGCACGCACGAACTTCACGCCGGCGTTGTGCAGCGCGACTTCCACGGCCATGTTGGTCATCAGCGTGCCGACCGCGCCTTCGACATGTCCCGCGGTCGCGATGCGATCCTTGACCAGCACGTACAGCAGTTCATCACCGTTATAGAGACGGCCATCCGCATCGACGATCTGCAGACGGTCGGCGTCGCCATCCAGCGCGATGCCGAGGTCCGCGTGATTCGCACGTACCGCGCGAACCAGCGCGTCCGGCGCGGTTGCGCCGACGCCATCGTTGATATTGAAGCCGTTCGGCGCGACGCCGATCGGAATCACCTCGGCGCCGAGTTCGTGGAACACGTGCGGCGCGACGTCGTACGCGGCGCCATGCGCGCAATCGACGACCAGCTTCATGCCGCGCAGATCGTACGCGGCCGGGAATGTGCTCTTGCAGAACTCGATATAGCGGCCGGCCGCGTCGTCCAGTCGCCGCGCCTTACCCAGCCGCTCGGAGGACGCGCACGCGAGCGGCTGTTCGAGCTGCTCCTCGATCTGGGCCTCGACGTCGTCCGGCAGCTTATTGCCGTCGGCCGAGAAGAATTTGATGCCGTTGTCGTAGTACGGGTTATGCGATGCGCTGATCACGACGCCCGCGGCGAGCCGCAGCGCGCGCGTCAGGTACGCGATTCCGGGCGTCGGCATCGGGCCGGCCAGCATCACGTCGACACCAGCCGCCGAGAAGCCTGATTCGAGCGCGGCTTCGAGCATATAGCCGGACACCCGGGTGTCCTTGCCGATCAGCACGGTCGGCCGGGTGCCGGTTTTGGCCCAGTGGTCCGCGCCTGCCAGCACCTTGCCGGCCGCATAGCCGAGGCGCAACACGAACTCCGGCGTAATGGGCCCTTCACCGACCTTGCCCCGAATCCCGTCCGTTCCGAAGTAACGACGTGCCATGTTTTAACTCCTTCTATATGGCTGCGGGTTCAACCGTGCGCGCGGCTGCTGTTCGCCGCGTCGCGCAGGGTTGCCCAAACTTTCAATGCATCGACTGTTTGCGCGACATCGTGTACGCGCAGAATCGCGGCACCTCGCTCAGCCGCGCACACCGCCGCGGCGACGCTGCCGGCCACGCGCTCCGGCGCCGGGCGCCCGATCACCGCGCCGATCATCGATTTGCGCGAAACGCCCGCGAGAATCGGATACGGCGACGCCGCGCGCGGAGCCGTGTCCCGCAGATGCGCGAGCAGCACGTAGTTGTGCTCGACCACGGCCTTGCCGAAACCGAACCCCGGATCGACGCTGATGCGCGCGCGCGCAATTCCGGCCTGCTGCAACGCGGTAACGCGTTCTTCGAGAAAGCGGCGCACGTCACTGACGACGTCGTCGTACTGAGGTTCGCCGAGCTGCATGGTCTGCGGCTCGCCGAGCATATGCATCACACAAAGGCCACAGTCGCTGTCGCGTACCGCGTCGATCGCGCCGACCATCCGGAAGCCCCAGATGTCGTTGATCATATCGGCGCCCGCGCTCAATGCGTGCCGCATCACCTCCGGCTTATACGTATCGACCGACAACGGCACATTGGCGCCGTGCAGCCGTTCGACGAGCGGAATCACGCGCTCGAGCTCTTCGTCCAGCGGGACCGGCGGCGCGCCGGGGCGCGTCGATTCACCGCCGATATCGATGATGTCCGCACCGTCGAGCAACATGCGCTCGGCCTGGCGCAATGCATCGTCGCGCATCGCGTATTGACCGCCATCGGAAAAAGAATCGGGCGTGACATTCAGGATGCCCATGATCAACGGGCGTTCGAAGGTCAGCTTGAAGCGACCGCATTGAAGCGGCTCTGGAAGGGGAGCGGAAGAAAAATCGACTTTCGACACGTAGCAGTGCTTCACTCAGAACGGATAAATGCAAAACGGGCCGGTGTGCTACACACCGGCCCGCACTTTCTACTGATTGCCGATCAGGCCGGCGCAGTCGCGCTGCCCGGCTTGACCTCGGTACCCGGGCTGCCACCCGACGAGGCGTCGCTTGCCGACGGCGGCGAGCTCTTCGGCGAACGCGGCGGACGGCCTGCCATGATGTCGTTGATCTGATCGGCGTCGATCGTTTCCCATTCCATCAGTGCGGCAGTCATCGCTTCGACCTTGTCACGGTTCTCTTCCAGCAGACGCCGCGCAAGCGTGTACTGCTCGTCGAGCACCCGGCGGATTTCCGCATCGACCTTCTGTTGCGTCGCTTCCGAAATGGTCCGCGTGAAACCGCGGCCAAACGGCGAAGCGTCGTTTTCGTCGTCGACGTAGACCATCGGTCCGAGCGCATCGGTCATGCCGAAGCGCGCGACCATTGCGCGAGCCGTCTGCGTCGCCTTGTTGAAGTCGTCCGACGCACCGGTACTGATCAGGTTCAGGAACAGCTCTTCGGCGACACGGCCGCCGAACAGGATCGCGAGACGGTCAAGCAGGTAGTCCTTCGAATACGTTTCGTTGTCGTGCTCCGGCAGTTGCCACGTGACACCCAGCGCGCGACCGCGCGGAATGATCGTGACCTTGTGCACCGGATCGGCCTTCGGCAACAGCTTCGCGATCACCGCGTGGCCCGACTCGTGATACGCGGTAGCACGCTTCGATTCTTCACGGATCACGGCCGACTTGCGCTCCGGGCCCATGAAGATCTTGTCTTTCGCGTCCTCGAAGTCCGTCATTTCGACGATACGCTTGCCGCGGCGCGCCGCGAACAGCGCCGCTTCGTTGACGAGGTTCGCAAGATCGGCGCCCGAGAAACCAGGCGTACCGCGCGCGATCACTGCCGCGTCGACGTCGTTCGAAATCGGCACCTTGCGCAGGTGGACCTTCATGATGTGTTCGCGACCGCGGATATCCGGCAATCCAACGTAGACCTGGCGGTCGAAGCGGCCCGGACGCAACAGCGCCTTGTCGAGCACATCGGAACGGTTCGTCGCGGCAATCACGATAACGCCCGAATTTGCCTCGAAGCCGTCCATTTCAACCAGCATCTGATTCAGCGTCTGCTCGCGCTCGTCGTTACCACCACCCATGCCGGCGCCACGATGGCGGCCGACCGCGTCGATTTCGTCGATGAACACGATGCAAGGTGCGTGCTTCTTGGCCTGTTCGAACATGTCGCGCACACGAGCCGCGCCAACGCCGACGAACATTTCAACGAAGTCCGAACCCGAAATGCTGAAAAACGGCACCTTCGCCTCGCCGGCGATTGCGCGCGCGAGCAGCGTCTTACCAGTTCCCGGCGGGCCGACCAGCAGCACGCCGCGCGGAATCCGACCGCCGAGCTTCTGGAATTTCTGCGGATCGCGCAGAAAATCGACGAGTTCCGAGACTTCTTCCTTGGCTTCGTCGCAACCGGCGACGTCGGTGAAATTGATTGCGTTATTGTTCTCGTCGATCAGACGCGCGCGGGATTTGCCGAACGAGAATGCACCGCCCTTCCCGCCCCCCTGCATCTGTCGCATCATGTAGAACCAGAATCCGATGATCAGAATCGTCGGCCCGAGGTAATACAGCACGGACATCAGTGCGTTGGGTTCGTCGTCAGCTTTGCCGCTCACCTGGACGCCATACTTCATCAGATCGCCGACCATCCAGATGTCGCCGGGCGACACAATCTGGTACTTCTGGCCGTCAGCCGGAGTGACCGTGAGATTTCGCCCCTGGACAATGACGTTCTTGACTTTGCCGTTCTTCGCGTCGTCCATGAACTGCGAATAGGAAACGCCTTCCTGGACACGGGGCTTGTCGAACTGCTTGAACACCGTAAATAGCACCAGTGCGATCACCAACCACACTGCTGCCTTCGAAAACATATTGTTGTTCAAAGCACCACTCCTTCACTTAGACGGGCGCCTACATTTGCCTTGCGGCACCACGAAAGCATTCTAATCCAGTCCGCAGACCCCTGCCATAACGTTTCGCTACCGCGGAAATAGCGTAGCGGGCCGCTTTACGCCGCTTTGCGGAGCATCCGGCCCCTTACTGACAGACGCCGGCCGTTCAACAAGCCTTACGCGGGACGCTTCAAATGCTTACCCAAAATAAATGTTTCTGACGATTTATCCCGCGACGCTTTCGGCTTGCGGGCCGCCACCACCTTAAACTGGCGCTTGAACTTTTCGACAATCTGACTATAGCCACTGCCGTGAAAGCATTTGACTAAAAGGGCGCCATCCGGTTTGAGGTGATTCTGCGCGAATTCGAGCGCAAGATCACATAGGTGCTCGATCCGCGCAGCGTCCGCAATCGCCACTCCGGACAGGTTGGGTGCCATATCCGAAATTACAAGGTCCACCTGCCGCTCGCCGACCAATTCTTCGAGCTGGACCAACACCGAGTCTTCGCGGAAATCGCCCTGAATGAAGTGGACGTCGGCCACCGGCTCCATCGGCAAAATATCAAGCGCAATAATCGTGCCGTCGATACCGCCTTCCCGCTCGGCGTTGCGTTGCGTGCCCCGCGCCAGCTTGTTGCGCGCGTACTGGCTCCAACTGCCCGGCGTGGAGCCGAGATCGACGATGACCTGCCCAGGCCGAATCAGTTTGTCCTGTTCGTCGATTTCCTTGAGTTTGTATGCCGCGCGGGCGCGATAACCCTCCCGCTGCGCCATTTTCACGTACGGGTCGTTGATGTGGTCATGCAGCCACGCAGTATTGAACTTGTTTTTTGCCATTAAAGATTGAACTGTTGCTGCGTCGTGTCGCGCTTTAGGGGATAATACGCGGTTAATTCGCGCGGCCACCGCCAGACAGGCGGCCATCCGCGATTCTGTTGTTCTGACGCGCGCCCTGCCGAATCAAGCTGTCCGAGTCGCTCGATCCTCACCGGACGAAAACGCAGGAGCCGCCATTTTAGTCGAGTCTCCCACTTTCCATGCCAGCCCTCAAAGTCTCTTCCGACCAACGCGCCGAGTTGCGCTCCCTGGCACATGCGCTCAAACCGGTCGTGCTCGTCGGCGCCGAAGGCTTGACCGAAGCTGTGCTCGCCGAAATCAAGGTTCACCTTGCCGCGCACCAGCTCATTAAAATCCGCGTGTTCGGCGATGAGCGCGAGGAACGCATCGCAATCTACGAAGAAATTTGCGACACGCTAAACGCCGCACCGATTCAGCATATCGGCAAGCTGCTCGTGATCTGGAAGCCCGAAGCGGCACAACCGGCCGTGAAGGCAAAGCGCGGTGCGCTGCCGAGCGCTCGCGAAGCGGCAAGCGAAACGCAGTCGGCCAAGGGCCGCGCCCCGCGCGTCGTCAAGGTCGTGAAGCCAACCGACGTGCCGATGCGCAAGCCGCGAGCGAAAGCGGTGCTGGTGCGCGGCAATGAACGCGTCACGCAGGGCGGCAACATCAAGCGCGCGAAGAAGCGTCAAACCAGCGCGAAGCGTTCGCATCAGTCGTCGAAATAAGCGGGAACGTGGCAGGTGCGGACGGCCGTCCGCACGTCGCATGAAAGGCATGGCTCAAATGACAGGCTCGATGCGTCGCCCGAGGCTGATACTGACGCGAAAGAGACGAAGCTGAGAGCAGGACCCGCGGCGATTCGCCACGCGCCAAGTCCGTCAGTAGCAGATGATGCCCGCCGCCCAGCGCGCTACGCAAAACCAATTCGGGCGAGACGCTTCAAAGCACAGGCAAACAGCCGCTCATACCAATCGACGCTCGATCTTCCGCGCGCTGCCTTCCTCAGCCGTCACGTCGACATTCCCCGGCAACAACCATACGAGCGCGAGACCCAGCAAGCTCTCGATCAGATAGAACAGGCTCGATACGCCATGCAGGATGCCGAAGCGCGTCGCATAAACGGAATGGCCAACGTCGCTACCCGCCTCTAACGCGGCCACACGCATCGCGTTCATGAATGGCTGCAACGCGAAGTAGCCAACCAGCACGCATACGAGCATACCAACGATCAGCCAGCGCAAGCGACGATAAGCATCGCTGCCGCGTCGAACCAGCAAGTTGGCGAGACCCAACAGCAAAATGCCGCAGACCACACCGATTACACCCTGAATGCGAAACAGATGCGCGGCAATCTCGCCGGCAGTGACGCGGTCGAGTGTGGTGAACAGCACCGGCGCCACGGCATAGCCGATAGTCAGCAGACTACCGACCCATACCACGGTCAGCAGGCGGAAAAATCGATGCGGCATCACGGACACCGGTGCCATCCTCAGACGTAGCTCACCGCGATAATCTCGTATTCGCGCACGCCGCCGGGCGCTTGCACCGATGCGACGTCGCCTTCCGACTTGCCGATCAACGCGCGTGCGATTGGCGAGCTGATCGAGATCAGACCGTGATCGATATCCGCTTCGTCGTCGCCGACGATCTGATACTTGACCGACGCACCCGACTCGAGGTCTTCGAGTTCCAGCGTCGCGCCGAACACCACACGGCCGTCCGCGTCGACTTGCGACGGATCGATTACCTGCGCGCCCGCGAGCTTCGATTCGATTTCGGCAATGCGGCCCTCGATGAAGCCCTGCTTTTCCTTCGCCGCGTCGTATTCCGCATTTTCCGACAGATCGCCCTGAGCACGTGCTTCCGCGATCGAGTTGATGACGGCCGGACGTTCAACCGACTTCAGACGCTGCAATTCGTCGCGCAGCATGTCTGCGCCGCGCTTAGTCAATGGAATAGTGCTCATAAACAACTCTGGAGGCAAAAAACGGCCATAAAAAAAATCACCGCGGTTAAGTGCATTCCGCGAAAGCTGCTGCCCCGGGAGAAACCCGGGCCGCAGCACCTGCGGAACGCCGCTTAACCGCGGCACGTACATCTTGGATTAATACTCGAAGCCTTAGTTTAGGCGAGCGTGGAGTCCTTGTAAATCATAGACTTCCAGGTTCTTCAGATAGCGAAGACCTTCGACCGCCGCCCGTGCGCCGGACATCGTCGTGTAGTAAGTGACCTTGTTCGCCTGTGCGCTCATGCGGATCGAACGCGAGTCGGCGATGGCGGCGCGGGTCTCGTCGACCGTTGTGAAGACGAGCGCAATTTCGCCGTTCTTGATCATGTCGACGATGTGTGGACGGCCGTCCTTCACCTTGTTGACGACCTTGACCGGCACTCCCGCCGCTTCGATCGCGGCAGCCGTACCCTTGGTCGCGACGATCGGATAGCCGAGCTCATGCAACATGCGCGCGACTTCGACCGCCTTCGGCTTATCCGCGTCCATCACGGTCAGCAGCACCGTGCCCGACTCCGGCAGACGCGAACCCGCCGCGAGTTGCGACTTGAAAAGCGCCTCGCCGAAAGTCTTGCCGACGCCCATCACTTCGCCGGTCGAACGCATTTCCGGTCCGAGCACCGGATCGACCGCCGGGAACTTGACGAACGGGAACACCGCTTCCTTCACGCTGAAATACGGCGGCTCGACCTCCTTCGTCACGCCTTGTGCGGCGAGCTTCTGGCCGACCATCGCGCGCGCCGCGATCTTCGCGAGCGGCAGGCTGGTCGCCTTCGACACGTACGGCACCGTACGCGACGCGCGCGGGTTCACTTCGAGCACGTAGATGACGTCTTCTTTCGAGCCATCCGCCTGCGGCACCTGCTGGATCGCGAACTGCACGTTCATCAGGCCGATCACGTTCAGCGCCTTGGCCATCGCCGCGGTCTGACGCTTCAGTTCGGCGACGGTCTGTGCCGACAGCGAATACGGCGGCAGCGAGCACGCCGAGTCGCCCGAGTGCACACCGGCCTGCTCGATGTGTTCCATCACGCCGCCGATAAACACGGCCTCGCCATCCGAAATGCAATCCACATCGCACTCGATCGCGTCGTTCAGGAAGCGGTCGAGCAGCACCGGCGAGTCATTCGACACCTTCACGGCCTCGCGCATATAGCGTTCGAGGTCGCGCGGCTCGTGAACGATTTCCATCGCGCGGCCGCCCAGCACATACGACGGACGCACGACAAGCGGATAGCCGATTTCGCTGGCGAGCTTCAGCGCTTCGTCTTCGGCGCGCGCGGTGCGGTTCGGCGGCTGGCGCAGGCCGAGATCCTGCAGCAGCTTCTGGAAGCGCTCGCGGTCTTCGGCCGCGTCGATCATGTCCGGCGACGTGCCGATGATCGGCACACCGTTCGCTTCGAGGTCGAGCGCGAGCTTCAGCGGCGTCTGGCCGCCGTACTGCACGATCACACCAACCGGCTTTTCCTTGTCGACGATTTCGAGCACGTCTTCGAGCGTCAGCGATTCGAAGTACAGGCGGTCCGACGTGTCGTAGTCGGTCGATACGGTTTCCGGGTTGCAGTTGACCATGATCGTTTCATAGCCGTCCTCTCGCATCGCGAGCGCGGCATGCACGCAGCAGTAGTCAAACTCGATACCCTGGCCGATCCGGTTCGGGCCGCCGCCGAGCACCATGATCTTCTTGTTGCTGGTCGGGTTCGCTTCGCACTCTTCCTCGTAGGTCGAGTACATGTACGCGGTCTTCGTCGCGAATTCGGCCGCGCAGGTGTCGACGCGCTTGTACACCGGACGCACGTTCAGCTCGATACGGCGCGCGCGCACTTCCGCGGGCTTCGCGCCGACCAGTTTCGCGAGACGCCGATCCGAGAAACCGCTCTGCTTCAGATACTTGAGTTCTTCCTTCGTGAGGCTCGCGAGCGTACGGCCCGCGAGTGCCTTTTCCTTCAGGACGATCTGTTCGATCTGCGCGAGGAACCACGGATCGATCGCGGTTTCTTCGAAAATTTCCTGCACCGTCATGCCGACACGGAACGCGTCGCCGACGTACCAGATTCGATCCGGCCCGGCTTCGCCGATCTCGCGGATGATCTCGTCGCGGCTGGCGGTCTTTTCGTCCAGACCGTCGACGCCGACTTCGAGGCCGCGCAGCGCCTTCTGAAACGACTCCTGGAACGTGCGGCCGATCGCCATCACTTCGCCGACCGACTTCATCTGCGTGGTCAGACGCGAATCGGCTTCGCGGAATTTCTCGAACGCGAAGCGCGGGATCTTCGTGACGACGTAGTCGATCGTCGGTTCGAACGATGCCGGCGTCTGGCCGCCGGTGATTTCGTTCTTCAGTTCGTCGAGCGTGTAGCCGACTGCGAGCTTCGCGGCGACCTTGGCGATCGGGAAGCCGGTTGCCTTCGACGCCAGTGCCGACGAGCGCGACACACGCGGGTTCATTTCGATCACGATCATCCGGCCGTCTTGCGGATTGATCGAGAACTGCACGTTCGAGCCGCCCGTGTCGACGCCGATCTCGCGCAGCACCGCGAGCGACGCGTTACGCAGGATCTGGTATTCCTTGTCGGTCAGCGTTTGCGCCGGTGCGACGGTGATCGAGTCGCCGGTGTGGATGCCCATCGGGTCGAGGTTTTCGATCGAGCAGACGATGATGCAGTTGTCCTTGGTGTCGCGGACCACTTCCATCTCGTACTCTTTCCAGCCGAGCAGCGATTCTTCGATTAGCAGTTCACGGGTCGGCGACAGATCCAGACCGCGCTTGCAAATCTCTTCGAATTCGTCGCGGTTGTAGGCGATGCCACCGCCCGAACCGCCCAGCGTGAACGACGGGCGGATCACGACCGGGTAGCCGCCGCTGCCGGTTTCCGCGGCGATTTTCGCCTGCACCTGCAGCGCTTCTTCCATCGAATGCGCGGTGCCCGACTTGGCCGAACCGAGGCCGATCTTGGTCATCGCGTCCTTGAACTTCTGGCGATCTTCCGCCTTGTCGATCGCTTCCGGCGATGCGCCGATCAGTTCGACGTCGTACTTCGCCAGCACGCCGTGGGCATGCAGATCGAGCGCGCAGTTCAGCGCGGTCTGGCCGCCCATCGTCGGCAGGATCGCGTCCGGGCGCTCCTTGGCGATGATGCGCTCGACCACTTCCCACGTGATCGGCTCGATGTAGGTCACGTCGGCCGTGTTCGGGTCGGTCATGATCGTCGCCGGATTGCTGTTGACGAGAATGACCTTGTAGCCTTCCTCACGCAGCGCCTTGCATGCCTGCGCGCCCGAGTAATCGAACTCGCACGCCTGGCCGATGATGATCGGACCCGCGCCGATGATGAGGATGCTCTTGATGTCTGTCCGCTTGGGCATAACGCTCTCGCTAAATATTCCTGAATTCTTTCCGTCGGCGCGCGCCGTGTTCACGTTGCGCGCGCTGTTGCGCGGCGAGTGCGCCGCGCATTGCCGCAAGGCGCTTTACGCCGCCGCGTTCGTACCGCTCTTGTGCGCGTCCATCAACGCGGTGAAGCGGTCGAACAGATACGCGATGTCGTGCGGACCGGGCGACGCTTCCGGGTGACCCTGGAAGCAGAATGCCGGCTTGTCGGTCAGCGCGAAGCCTTGCAGCGTGCCGTCGAACAGCGACACGTGGGTCACGCGGGCGTTGGCCGGCAGCGTGTCGGCGTCGACCGCGAAACCGTGGTTCTGCGACGTGATGATCACGCGGCCGTCGTCGAGGTCCTTGACCGGATGGTTCGCGCCGTGATGGCCCGTCTTCATCTTCATCGTCTTGCCGCCGACCGCGAGGCCCATGATCTGATGGCCAAGGCAAATCCCGAAGGTCGGAATACCGCGCTCGATGAACTCCTTCGTTGCCGCGATCGCGTAGTCGCACGGCTCCGGATCGCCGGGGCCGTTCGACAGGAACACGCCGTCCGGGTTGAGCGCCAGCGCATCAGCGGCGCTAGCCTGCGCCGGCAGCACGGTGACGTGGCAGCCGCGCTCGGCAAGCATGCGCAGGATGTTTTGCTTGACGCCGTAGTCGAACGCGACGACGCGGTACTTCGGCGCCTTCTGCTGGCCGTAGCCCTCGCCCAGACGCCATTCGGTCGTGGTCCACTCGTAGGTGTCCTTCGTCGACACGACCTTCGCCAGGTCCATGCCGGCGAGGCCCGGGAACGAGCGCGCGAGTTCGATGGCTTTGGCTTGGTCGTCCGAACCGGCGAGGATCGCGCCGTTCTGCGCGCCCTTGTCGCGCAGAATACGGGTCAGCTTGCGGGTGTCGATGCCGGCGATGGCAACCACGCCTTCGTCCAGCAGGTATTGCGGGAGCGTGCGCTCCATGCGGAAGTTCGACGCGAGAACTGGCAGATCACGAATGATCAGGCCGGCGGCATGGACTTTCGTCGCTTCGACGTCTTCGGCGTTCACGCCGACGTTGCCGATATGCGGATACGTGAGGGTGACGATCTGGCGCGCGTAGCTCGGGTCAGTCAGGATTTCCTGATAGCCCGTGATGGCCGTGTTGAACACGACTTCGCCAATGGTATGCCCGGGGGCGCCGATCGAATAACCACGAAAGACCGTGCCGTCGGCGAGCGCGAGAAGAGCGGGAGAAAATGACGGCAACACGGGAGACTCCTTGGGGGAACACCCTGTTGCCGACCTGTCTATCCGGTTGCGAGCCGCAGCGAATCACATCGTTGGATCACATCCGGGACGTGCGCGCAGACTCGCTCGCGTGCTGCCGGTAACGCTGCAAGGGGCGCGATAAGTCCATTGTGTGGACGGCTCGACTGTGTGTGGGCCCTTCTTGCTACGCCATTGGAGCGCGGCGGATGAACGGTGTGGGAGAGGTAGGCGCTAGGGTGCGGGTTGATAAGCTCAAACCTTGGAATTATAGCCTGAAACCGCCCCTCCCTCCAAATCCCAAGTGGGACGCGACTCTCGCGATAAGGCTTCGACCGGGGATCGAAGCCTTGTCAGACCGCGCTCAGGCCTCCTGCTCGGCGCGCATTTCGGCCGGGCCGGCAAGCTGGCGGCCCGGCAGCACATACCAGATCGCGCTCAGCACCTGCAACGCGACCAGAATTTCCCAGGCGGTCAGATGCGCGACCGGCGGATAATGCCCGTCGCTCGCCGGCCAGTGTGACAGCACCGCGCCAACGCCGATCTGAAAGCCAAAAATCAGCAGAAAAAGAATCAGCGTCAGCGTCGTGTTGACGCGGCCGATCATCTGCGCCGGGAAGTGTCGCGCCATCACCGCGTAGCTCAGAATGCCGGTCCCGCCGAAAATGCCGTATGCCGCCCACAGCAAGCTGGCGGGCAGCGGTGCGTTGAACATGATCAGCAGTTGCGTGAGCACGTAAAGCGCCATGCCGATGCCGCAGAACGCATACAGCGACACGCCGAGTCGCTCCAGGCTCCGCGCGGCCGCGCCGAAACCGACACAACCAGCCATCATCGCGACGCCGAGAATCGACACGAGCGCGGCGGCTTCATGCGGCTCGAAGCCTTGCACGTCGCGCAGCCACGCACCCACCCACAGCGACTGCATCGCGTAAAAAACGCCTTGCGTGACGACCGAAAACGACGCGATTTTCCAGAACGCCGCGCTGCGCAAAATATCCCACGTGCCTTTGAACTGCGCGCCGATACTCGTCTGACGATGGGTTTCTCGCGCGTCCGGCGCGAGCGTCCACTGTGCAAGCGCCACCGTCACCGTCAGCACACCTAGCCCGATGCAGACCGCGCGCCAGCTTGCGAAGCCAAGGACCCACGTGAGCGGCGAGCCCACCATCACGCCGCCGAAGCCGCCTATCGCCATCACGAGCCCGTTCATCAGCGGCAGGCGAGCGGCGGGAAAATGCTGCGCAAGCGCCTTGAACGCGGCACCGAGGCACACCGACACGCCAACGCCGATCAGCAAGCGCCCGATCATCATCATGCCGAGGCTCTGCGCGGCGCCGAACACCCAGATGCCGAGCGCCGCGAAAAGCAGCGTGGCGGCCGTCACGCGCCGTGTGCCGAAGTGATCGAGCAGCACCCCCGCTGGAATCTGCGCGCCGGCGAAACCGAGGAAATAGAGGCTGGTCAACACGCCCAGATCGGCGGCCGACAGGCCGAGATCGTGCGTGATGAACGGCGCGAAGCCAAGATTGACGCCGCGAAACACGTAGGAAACGAAATAGCCGGCGGAGAAAAGCAGAAAGACGCGCAGTTGGGTTGACGACATGAGCGAGGAAATAGCGTGAAGCCCGGAGGTATCGGCACGGTCGGCAGCGGATGCTACCGGCGCGGCCAAAGCACGAACAATAAAGGAAATGCGGCAAACACGCCTGAAACGTCTGCACAATGAAAAACGCCGTCACCTCGGGTGACGGCGTTGGAAGAACACGGTGCGTGATCGGAGCGCAATCCATGCGCTGCCCCCGCAACGCATGTGGTCACTACCGTGGGAGCCGCTATTGGTCTACTTGCCCTTCTTCTTCGCGTTGGCCGCGGTCTTCGGGCGGCTCTCTGCCGCGGCCTTCGACGCCTTGCCGGACGTAGACGCCGACACTTTCGTCACCTTGCCCTTGCTGGCGGCGGGCGCCGCCGGCTTGCTCGCGCTGGCAGCCTTGCCAGCCGGCTCGGACACCTTGACGATCGCTGAACGGCTGTGCCCTTTCTTTTTATCGTAGCGCGATTCGCTGGACGTGTCTGCGACATGGGTACCGATCTTCTGGACGCCGCCGCCCTGTACGTCGGTGGCGATCTTTTCCGGCCCCGGCTCGCTCGGCACTGCTTTGCCGACCGGCACGTGCAGCACGATCACCTGACCGCGCGACACCTGATCGCGATGCGTCTTGTTCCACGCCTTCAACTGACCGACCGATACACCATAGCGCACCGCGATCGCAGCCATCGGCTGGTTGCGGCGCACGCGAATCAGCATCTTGCGCGTGTCGGGAACGTCGGGCTCCATCGCGAGCACCGCGCTTTCCGCGACGTCGGCGCTGATGTCTTCGTCATCGTCCGAGCCGCGCGGCACGACGATCGTCGAGCCCGGCTTCAGACGCATGCCGACCGGAATCTTGTTCACTTCCATCAGCGTGTCGGCGTCGACGCCGATCTTCTGCGCGATCGCCGCCGGCGTTGCGCGCTGGTCGACCGTATAGGTGGTCCACGACGACAGCGATCCGGAATACGCCTTCAGATTGCGCTCGAACGCGGAGGCGTTATCGAACGGCAGCAGAATCTGCGGCTGGGTCGCGCCGAGAATCACCGGCTTCCTGAACGACGGGTTCAGCGAACGGAATTCGTCAGTCGACATATTGGCGAGCCGCGCGGCGACGTCGACGTCGATGTCGTGCGACGTGGTCACCGTCACGAAGTACGGGTGGTTCGGAATCGCCGGCAGCGTGAGCCCGTACATCTGCGGATTCATCACGATGTTCTTGACCGCCTGCAGCTTCGGCACGTAGTTGCGCGTCTCGTTCGGCATGCGCAGGCTCAGGTAGTCGGTGGGCAGACCCGCCGCCTCGTTACGCGCGATCGCCCGCTGAACGTTGCCCTCACCCCAGTTGTACGCGGCGAGCGCGAGCTGCCAGTCGCCGAACATGTCGTGCAGGTTCGACAGATAGTCGAGCGCGGCGCTGGTCGACGCGAGCACGTCGCGGCGCTCGTCCTGCCACATGTTCTGCTTGAGGTTGTAGGTGCGGCCGGTGCCGGGCATGAACTGCCACATGCCGGCGGCCTTCGCGACCGATAGTGCCTGCGGGCTATACGCGGATTCGATGAACGGCAGCAACGCGAGCTCGGTCGGCATATGGCGCGCTTCGAGCTCCTCGACGATGTGATACAGGTATTTCTGCGAGCGCTCGGTCATGCGCTGCACGTAGTCGGGACGCTGCAGATACCAGTTGAGCTGCATGTCGACGAGGTCGGTTTGCAGGTCCGGCATCTGGAAGCCGCGCCGGATGCGGCTCCATAGATCGGCGTCCGGGCTCGTCAACTGATCGACGGAGCCCTGATCGACATTGATGGTTTCTTTAGCGGTGGCGCTTTTGCGGAGGGCGTCGGCTACGGCTTGCTGGCTGGCGGGGCTGTTGGCATTCGTCGTCGGTCCTTGACTCGCGCAGGCGGCGAGTGTCAGGACCAACAACGCACTTAAGATAAATCGCATGAACGTCTCGGCTTCCACAAGGGCTGGAATTTGCAGCCGATAGTACGAAACGGCATCGTTTCCGTCAATTGGAAAATCGAGAAAAAAATCAACCAAATCTTGGGCTTGGCGAATTTTTCCGATTCATCGCGTGAGGAACGGCCGAATGCGTCACTTCAACGGAAGCGATTTTTCCATTCGCGCATCAGCGTAAAGGCCGTCAGACGATCAGGCACCGTTTCGTGCAACTGCTCGCGCAAGCTCGCCTGTACCTCCGGTTCGCCGGCGCGCAGGAACGGATTCACCGCGCGCTCGTGGGCGATCGTGGTCGGCAGCGTCGGCACGTGGCGCGCGCGCAGATCGGTCGCCGTGTCACGCCAGGCTTGCAGCTCGGCGTTGTGCGGCTCGCAGGCAAGCGCGAAACGGATGTTCGACAGCGTGTACTCGTGCGCGCAATGCACTTCGGTCGCGCCGGGCAGCGCGGCGAGCGCATCGAGCGACGTGAGCATCTGCTCCGGCGTGCCCTCGAACAGCCGGCCGCAGCCGCAGGCGAACAGCGTGTCGCCGCAAAACACGTGCGGCGTGCCACGCGGGTCCGCCGCCTGGAAATAGGCGATGTGCCCGCTCGTGTGACCGGGCACGTCGAGCACGCTGAATTCGAGCGCGGGCGCCGCGATCGTCACGCGATCGCCGTTTTCCAGACGATGCGTGACACGCTCGATCGCTTCTCCGGCGGGCCCGTAGACCGGTACGGGCTGGCCATTCAGCAGATCGGCCAATCCACCGACGTGGTCTTGATGATGGTGCGTGAGTAAAATAGCGCTCAACCGCAATCCTCGTTGAGCCAGATAGGCGCGCACAGGGGCGGCATCGCCCGGATCGACGACGACCGCGTGGTGTCCGTCGGCAATGACCCAGATGTAATTGTCTTCAAACGCCGGGACCGGTACGTACTCGAGCGCATTCATAGGCGACGCATTCTTGATATGACTGACCGAGCGATTATAGACTGGCCCGCCTGGACGGACTCACCGCCCGGCCGCTACGTGCTCGACTGGGAGCAGACCCAGCTCGATCGCGTGGTGTCGGACGTGTTCGGCTATCACGCGTTGCAACTCGGGCTGCCGCAACTCGACGCACTGCGCGAAAACCGTATGCCGTGTCGCGGCCTCGTGCTCGATGCCGCGAGCGGAACCAGCGCGCCGTACACGTATCCTCGCGCCGCGCGCCCGGCCGGCGTTGGCGGCGACCCACAAGGCGCCGCCGGCTTGCACGCGCCGGGCGGACGCAGCGCGGTCTGGTGCGATCTGCTCGACCTGCCGTTCGAAGCGCAGAGCGTCGATCTGATCGTGATGCCGCACACGCTGGAATTCACCAGCGACCCGCATCGGCTGCTACGCGAAGCCGAGCGCGTGCTGATGCCAGAAGGGCAACTGATCATCCTCGGCTTCAATTCGTTGTCGCTGTGGGGCGTGCGGCAATCGATGGGCAAAATGGCAGGCCGCCCGTTCGTGCCCGCCGCCGTCGACCTGATCGCGTTCACGCGCCTGAAGGACTGGATCAAACTGTTAGGCTTCGACCTTGAACGCGGACGCTTTGGCTGCTATCGTCCGCCGCTCGCGAGCGATCAGTGGCTCTCGCGCTACGGCTTCATGGAAGCCGCCGGCGACCGCTGGTGGCCGATTTTCGGCGCAACCTACATGATCAAGGCGATCAAGCGCGTGCGCGGCATGCGCCTCGTCGGGCCGCTCAAGGTAAAAAAACCCGTGCTCGCCACGGGCCTCGCGCCAGCTGCCACACCGAATACACGCAATCACATCGAATGACTCCCGATCACATCGACATTTATACCGACGGCGCCTGCAAGGGCAATCCCGGCCCGGGCGGCTGGGGCGCGCTGCTGCGCTTCGGCGGCCAGGAAAAAGAACTGTTCGGCGGCGAAGCCAACACGACCAACAACCGGATGGAACTGATGGGCGTCATCGCCGCGCTCGAGGCGCTGAAGCGGCCATGCAACGTGATCGTCCATACCGATTCGCAGTACGTGCAGAAAGGCATCAGCGAGTGGATCCACGGCTGGAAGAAGAAAGGCTGGATCACCGCGGCGAAGCAGCCGGTGAAGAACTCTGATTTGTGGAAGCGGCTCGATGCGCTCGTCGCGCAACATGAAGTCGAATGGCGCTGGGTGCGCGGCCATAATGGGCATCCGGAAAACGAGCGCGCCGATCAGCTCGCCAATCGCGGTGTCGCGTCGCTCGCGCAGATGTAGCCAGCTGGCGGATTGCGGCGACAACGTACGTCGCAATCGGCGCCTTCTCTTTTTTGCTGCAATTTTCTCGAAGCAGGCTAATCCGACATGCGTCAACTCATCCTCGATACCGAAACGACCGGCCTTAACGCCCGCGGCGGCGACCGGATTCTCGAACTCGGTTGCGTCGAGCTGGTGAACCGCCGGCTCACCGGCAATAACCTGCACTTCTATATCAATCCCGAACGCGACAGCGATCCGGGCGCGCTTGCCGTGCACGGACTGACCACCGAGTTTTTGAGCGACAAACCGAAGTTCGGCGAGATCATCGACCAGTTTCGCGACTTCATCCAGGGCGCGGATCTGATCATTCACAACGCGCCGTTCGACATCGGCTTTCTCGACGTCGAGTTTGCGATGCTTGGACTGCCGCCGGTGAGCAAGCACTGCGGCGAGATCATCGACACGCTCGCGCAAGCGAAGCAGATGTTCCCCGGCAAACGCAATTCACTCGATGCGTTGTGCGACCGCTTCGGCATCAGCAACGCACACCGCACGCTGCACGGCGCGCTGCTCGACTCGGAACTGCTCGCGGAAGTCTATCTGGCGATGACGCGCGGCCAGGAAAGCCTCGTCATCGATATGCTTGGCGACGCGCAGACCAGCACCGATACTCATGCGCCGCGCGTCGCGTTGGAGTCGCTGGAACTGCTCGTGATCGCCGCGAATGTTGATGAAATCGCCGCGCACGAAGCAGTGCTCGACGACCTCGACAAAGCGAACAAAGGTGCAAGCGTGTGGCGCTTCGAACCGGCTCCGGCAACCGATGAGCAAACTACTTAAAAAGTCCTGGACGAACCTGTAAAAGCCTGACATAATCTCAATCTCTTCGGGTGGTTAGCTCAGCGGTAGAGCACTGCCTTCACACGGCAGGGGTCACTGGTTCGATCCCAGTACTACCCACCAGATTCTTGGTGTGTCGATCACCGAAGACTAAAGGGCTTACGCAGCAGTGCGTAGGCCCTTTTTCTATTTCCGCAGCGCGCGGCAGTGAAGCTGTCTTTCCGACCCGCGACGCTCTCCGACACCGCGAACTCGTAGGTTTGCGAGCGCCCTGCACTGCTGATATATTCGGCTTCTGGGCATTCGTCCCACCCGGCTTGGTCCGGTTTCTCCACCTCAAACCATCACAGGGAGGCGTCACATGTTCGCAGTGCATCGCGCGCTTCCTTGCAGGGTCCCGCGACCGTCGGCCTGCCCGACACGGCAGATGCGGCCTTAACGTCGCAGTGTCGTCGCCGATGCGGGTCTGCCTCGAGAGAGCGCGCTGCATCCATTTCCGACAGTCTGTCTTGCAGTTATCGCTGCACCTTGTCGTGCGCCTGGCGCCACGCAATCCGGCATCGATACGCCGACTGTCTCTCTTTCGCTTCTGACTGGAACCTCGGTGCGCTTGCGCGTCACCGGGTTGTAGCAAATGGCCATCAAGAAAAAACTCGACTTTCGCGGACAAGCCTTCAAGGACGTCCTCGGCTTCACCTTCCGTCACTGGGCGCGGCAACCGTGGTGCATCGTCGCGATCGTGGCGCTCGCGCTGTGCGCCGCGTTCGCGGACATCCTGACACCGATGTTCGCCGGGCGCCTCGTCGACGCGATCGCGTCCGGACCGGCATCGTCCGGGCGCACGTGGCACCACGCGCTCGAAGCTTTCGGCACGCTCGCCGCGCTCGGTGTGACCGCGACGTTGCTGCGCCAGGGCGTCTACTTCAACATCATCCGCTTCACGCTGAAGATGATGAGCGAGATCGCCGCGAGCGCGTTTCATCGCGTACAGCGCTTTTCGACCGACTGGCACGCCAACAGCTTCGCCGGTTCCACGGTGCGCAAAATCACGCGCGGCATGTGGGCGCTCGACCTGCTCAACGACACGCTGCTGATCGCACTGCTGCCGTCGCTCGTGATGCTCGTCGGCGCGACTGCGCTGCTGGGCTGGCGTTGGCCGATGATGGGCGTCGTCGTTGGCACGGGCTCGATGCTGTATATCGTCGTGACGGTCGCCGTGTCGCTCGGCTTCGTCGCGCCGGCCGCGCGCCTCGCGAACGCGTGGGACACGCGCATGGGCGGCGCGCTGGCCGACGCGGTCAGCTGCAATGGCGTCGTCAAGGCCTTCGGTGCCGAAGTGCGCGAAGAAGCACGGCTTGCGCACGTGATCGGCAAATGGCGGCGCCGCACCCGCCGCATGTGGGCGCGCGGCACGCTCAATGGCGGCTTGCAGGGCGGCATGATGGCCGCGATCCAGGCGGCCATTCTCGGTGTGGCGCTGCTGCTGTGGAAGCGCGGTGAAGCGAGCGTCGGCGACATCACGTTCGCGTTGACGATGTTCTTCATGCTGCAAGGCTATCTGCGCGACATCGGCATGCACATCCGCAATCTGCAGCGCTCGGTCAACGACATGGAGGAACTCGTGTCGCTCGAAAGTCAGTCGCTCGGCATCGAGGACCGCGCCGGCGCCCGACCCATTGCGATCAGCAACGGCGAGATCCGCTTCGAGCACGTGTCGTTTCACTATGGCGCGCACAGCCGGCCGCTCTACGACGACTTCTCCGTGCGCATCGCGCCGGGCGAGCGCGTGGGACTGGTCGGGCATTCGGGCTCGGGCAAGACGACCTTCATCAAGCTGATTCAGCGTCTGCACGATATTTCAGGCGGCCGGATCACGATCGATGGTCAGGACATCGCGCAGGTACGGCAAGCGTCGCTGCGCAGCCAGATCGCGATCGTCCAGCAGGAACCGGTGCTGTTTCACCGCTCGCTCGCCGAGAACATCGCGTACAGCCGGCCCGGCGCGAGCCGCGCCGACATCGAGCGAGCCGCGCGGCTCGCAAGCGCGCACGACTTCATCGTCGCGTTGCCCAACGGCTACGACACGCTGGTCGGCGAACGCGGGATCAAGCTATCGGGCGGCGAGCGTCAGCGCGTCGCGATCGCGCGGGCGTTTCTCGCCGACGCGCCGATCCTGATTCTCGACGAAGCCACCTCGAGCCTCGACAGCGAAAGCGAAGTGCTGATCCAGCGCGCGATGGAGCGGCTGATGCAAGGCCGCACGACGCTGGTCGTCGCGCATCGGCTGTCGACGGTGCGCGCGCTGGACCGGCTGCTGGTGCTGGACAAGGGTAAGGTGATCGAGGAAGGCAGCCACGACGCGCTGATCCGCCGCGACAACGGTCTGTACCGGCGACTCTTCGAGCGCCAGGCTCTGGAGTTGATCAAGGGTCTCGGCGAGCAGGACCTCGTGCGCGAGACCGCGAGCATCAAGCCGGATCAGGTCGACGATTCGGGTTTGCTGGTCGGCTAGCGCTACAAAGGCATGCGCCGGTTGGCATGCTGAGCGACGAGGTAACCGGAGGGAGAGGCGCCGCGGTCAGCGCCGCTCCCCAACACGAATTGAGGCCGCCGCGCTACACCACGCCGGCCGGCAAGCCGATGCCGCGCGCCATCCCCGTTGCGGCGAACACCATCAGGACCAATAGCACCGTCTGGATCACACTGAAATGCGCGTACGAACGCGCCTTCTTCAGATCCGGCACGGCCCCGCCCCGAACCGACGCTCGCCAGCGCATCAGGCCGAGCATCGTCGGCACCTCGAGAATCAGAATAAGCACGAGCAGCGTCATCTTCACGTGAAAGAGCGGTTCATGCAGATAGTAGTCGGCGCCCTTCTCGTAACCGCCGAACGCACGCATCAGGCCGGTGACGATCAGCACCAGCGCGGAGAGTCCCCAACGCGTATCCGCGCGAAACACGGAACGCAACGCGGCGGGCACCGACGCGCGACGCAGCGACCACGTGCGCCGGAGAATCGACGCGAGCGCGAAACCATAAGCGAGCAGATGTAGAGCGGCAAGCAACCAGCGAACCAGCATAGCGACTCCTGCGAAAGACGCGACACGATCGATGTGTGTCCGGCTCGCCCGCGCTCACGCACCGGGCGTTATGACTGCATTATCGGCGAAGCTTCGCTTCGGGATGCCTCCAGCGGCCACGCGATGTGGTCGACAGCACAAAGCGCGCGGCGTCAAACTTGCCGCAGCGTCGTATCGAGCGCGCGCGCGGCCACCCGGTCGCCTTCGGTCGTCAGCGCCGCACGGAAGACGGTTTGCCGGTTATGACCCGCGGCGGCGGGGGAATCCCATAGCAATTCGACTTTCGGACGCACGCCAAAGGCGCTGCGCGCAAGCGACGGTGCCGCCACCGAACCCCTCGGCGCCGCCGATGCACTCGCCTCTCCCGCCGCGCCGAACACAACCGCGGGAGTGGGCGCTGGCATCGAGCGCGTGTGCCCCTCGCTCGCCCAGCGCACCGACAATTCACGTGCATCGTATTGCCCGACCTTGCGCCGCTCTGCCCACACGACGACAGTGCGCGTGACCGGATCGAGCGACACCGCATAGCGGCCAATCGCGAAACGCCGCGCAGCGACATTGGTGCGCCACAACGGCAACGGCCGGCAGATCCAGACCACGATCGCGTAAAGCACTGGCGCGGCGAGCAGCCAACCATTGGTGGCGGCGACCGCTTGCATCGCGCGTCGCCAGCCGGCGCTCGCGACGAACGCGCCAACCGACCACACCGCAAACAGGAATCCGAGAAAGGCGAACAGGCGCAGCGCCTGACGCAGCCATTGCGGCAGCGGGTGGAACGGACGCTCGGCAATCGCGCGCGCGCCCGGCAGGAAAATCAGCAGAAACAGGAAGACGAGATTGATGCACGCCCACGGCGAGGACGCCATCGAAGTCACGGCGGCCGTCAGGTTCATCTGCGACATCGAGAAAAGCCAGCGGGCGCCGAGCACGAGACCGATGGCGCGCAACGTAAAAATCGTTCCGGCGCCGGGCGCGGCGTTCGCACGCGTCTCTTTCGTTCTCGCCAAGGCATCCTCCTGTCGTCGGGGGCGTCGCAGCCCAATTTGCGGCACGGCAATTATAGGGATATTACCGAGACTAGCTCGTTCGCGCCGCGCGGAATCCCGCATTTTCCAGTCTGCACCGACGAAAAACGCGGCGCGCATGCAACAACGCCCCGCCGGCCAGGTACCGACGGGGCGTTGAAAGCGGCAAAGGAACAATGCAACCGATTCCCGCCGCCAGTTTTATCTACTTCGAATCCAGTGCGAACCGCGGCGAGTCATCCGCCACTTAGCCCGCATTGACTTCGCGCAGCACCGTGCGGTGCTTGCGGCGCAGCAGCTCTTCGTACGTCGCGACGTAGTTCTTCGCCATCACCTTGGACGAGAAACGTGCTTCGAACGCGCTGCGCACGCCGGCGCGCGGCAGCGTGTGCAGACGCTTGAGCGCCGCGACCGCGCTGATTTCGTCCTCGACGACGAAACCCGACACGCCGTTTTCGATCACTTCCGGCACCGAGCCGCGATTGAACGCGATCACCGGCGTGCCGCAGGCCATTGCTTCGATCATCACCAGACCGAAGGGCTCCGGCCAGTCGATCGGGAACACCAGCGCATGCGCGTTGCCGAGGAACTCACGCTTTTCGGCTTCGCCGATTTCGCCGATGTACTCGACGTGCGGGAGCGCCATCAACGGCTTGATCACTTCTTCGTAATAGGCGCGGTCGGCCTTGTCGATCTTGGCGGCAACCTTGAGCTTCATGCCTGCCTGGCCGGCGATGCGGATCGCGCGGTCGAGACCCTTCTCCGGCGAGACACGGCCCAGGAACGCGAGGTAGCCCGGTTCGACGCCGGGGATCGGCGTGAGCACGTCTTCCGGCAGACCGTGATAGACGGTTTGCAGCCAGTTCGCTTGCGGCAGCGGGATGCGCTGGTTGTCGGAAATCGACACGACCGGCACGTCCTTGAACGTATTGAAGATGGGCTGCAGTTCCGGCAGATCGAGACGGCCGTGCATCGTGGTCACGAACGGCACCGGCTGACGCGCGAACAGCGAGAACGGGTAGTAGTCGATATGGAAGTGCAGCACGTCGAATTCGTCCGCGCGGCGGCGCACTTCTTCGAGCAGCAGCATGTGCGGCGCCATCACGTCGCGGATCGTCGGGTCGAGGCGCAGTGCCTGCGGCCAGAATGCTTCGAGCTTCGCCGAAGTTTGCGAATCGCCGCTGGCGAACAGCGTGACGTCGTGGCCCTGCGCGACCAGCGCTTCAGTCAGATAGGACACCACGCGTTCCGTACCACCGTACAGCTTGGGAGGAACCGCCTCGTGCAACGGAGCGATTTGAGCGATTCGCATAATGACGAACTCCTAGTAAAAAATCAGGCAAAGGTACTGCGTTTGGAAAAAGCGACTCGCTTGCTCGCCAGGGCAGTCTGGCCGGAGATGCCGGCGCGGGCCTGATTCTTTCGAGAAATCCTGCGATTGATCGCTTGGGTTTTGAGCCCAGACCAGTAGGTCACCGTCTGCGCATGTGCGAGTAAACGTGCACGCGCCACCTACGTTGACAAACTGTCAGAAAATTTGCCGGGCTAACGAGCACGCATTATCAGTGCCCGGATTCTTGCCGCGCCACGACATTTCAAAGTCTTTACGTTGTTACAAAGACGCAACACTTTGCAAACCCTTGTTTTATAAGACAGTTCTACAGTGGCAACTGGTTCTGTCCGCGGACCTGCTAGCGGCATCTGTAAGCTCTGTACATCAACTTTGCCGGCATGGATTGAAGAAATGTCACGGCCCGGTTGAATGCAAACTGTAATTATATCCCGAAATTTTCCGCTCTCTGCGTGGGAACACCGGCCAGCCGGGCGTTCAAACATGACGGATCGCGGAGCTCCATCGCGAAATGAGTCGCGCCAATGCCCGGATTCACAGGGCGCAATCGTCTTTGCATGTTTACAATGCGAAGCATCGGCTTCGCGGACAGCCATGTTTTCCGGATGGCCCACGCTTTGCGTGCAACCAGCAACACATCGACCCCAGCTCAATTTTGGAACACTTGACTATCGCCGAGCGTAACGCCCAGGACGCAAAGCTCGCGAGCTATGCGCACCGGCCGCTTGCGTTTCTCTTCCGCTTTATCCGCCGTCACCCGCTCGCCCACGCGATCGTGCTGTGCAGCGTGTTCGCGGCCGTGGGCTGCGCGCTCGCTTCGCAATACGCGATTAAACACCTGATCGACGTGCTCGGTGGCGGCCGGCATCATCCCGGCCCGCTGTGGGGTGCGTTCGCAATCCTCGTCGGCCTGATCGCCGCCGATAACCTGCTATGGCGGGTCGGCGGCTGGGTCGCCGCGCATACCTTCGTCGCCGTGACGGGCGACCTGAGGCGCGACCTGTTTCAGTACCTGAGCGGCCATTCGCCCACCTATTACGCCGAGAAGCAGCCCGGCATGCTCGCCAGCCGGATCACCGCGACTTCGAACGCCGTCTACACCGCCGAGAACACCACCGCGTGGAACGTGTTGCCGCCCTGCATCGCGGTGCTCGGCGCGATCGTGATGATCATTTCGGTCAATCCATTGATGGCGGCCGGCCTGATGCTGTGCTCGGCGATCCTGTCGGTCGTGTTGTACAAGCTCGCGGGGCGCGGGTCGGCACGTCATCACACTTTCGCGACCAAGGCGGCCTCGGTCGATGGCGAACTCGTCGACGTGATCAGCAACATGGGCCTCGTGCGCGCGTTCGGCATGACGTTTCGCGAACAGCGGCGCTTCGCGGCGACGGTCAAGTCCGAAATGGACGCGCGCCAGCAAAGCCTGCTCTATCTGGAAAAGCTGCGTTTGCTGCACGCGGTGATCACCGCGCTGCTGTCGGCCGGGCTGCTCGGCTGGGCGCTGTGGCTGTGGGACCAGGGTCGCGCCACGTCAGGCGACATCGTGCTCGTCAGCTCGCTCGGCTTTACGATTCTGCATGGCACGCGCGATCTGGCGGTCGCGCTCGTCGACGTTACGCAGCACATCGCGCGGCTCGCGGAAGCCGTGCGCACCCTGCTCGAACCGCACGGTATGCCCGACCGCGACGACGCGACCGAACTCGTACCGCAAGGCGGCCGGGTCACGTTCGACAACGTCACGTTCGCCTATCCGCGCCGCCGCGCGATTCTCGATCACTTCGACCTGAATATCGAACCCGGCCAGCGCGTCGGCCTGATCGGCAAGTCGGGGGCCGGCAAATCGACGGTGCTCGCGCTGCTGCAGCGCTTTTACGAAACCCAGGGCGGCGCGATCAAGATCGACGGCCAGGATATCGCGTCGATTACGCAGGACAGCCTGCGCCACGCGATCGCGCTGGTGCCGCAGGACATCTCGCTGTTCCATCGTTCGGTGTACGAGAACATCGCCTATGGACGCCCCGAGGCGAGCCGCGAGGAAGTGCTGGCGGCCGCGCGCGAAGCACGCTGCGCGGACTTTATCGAAGCGATGCCGGAAGGCTATGACACGATCGTCGGCGACCGCGGCGTGAAGCTTTCCGGTGGCCAGCGCCAGCGCATCGCGATTGCGCGCGCGATCCTCAAGAACGCACCGATCCTGTTGCTCGACGAAGCCACGTCGGCGCTCGACAGCGCCTCGGAAGAAGCGATCCAGAAGGCGCTCGACCGGCTGATGGTCGGCCGCACGGTGATCGCGATCGCCCACCGCCTGTCGACGTTGAACAACTTCGACCGGATCATCGTGATGAGCGCGGGCAAGGTTATCGACGACGGCTCGCCGGAAGAATTGCGCCAACGTCCGGGCCTCTATCGGGACCTGCTCGCGAAGCAGTATGGCAAGGGCCAGACGCTGCATATCGGCGGCAAGAAGGTCGACGAACAGCACGTGGCCTGACGCGTTCGAATCGCTTGTGCTGTCGACACAAAAAAAGCCGCTCCCAGGAGCGGCTTTTTACTTGGCTCGTTCGCTTAACCGGTCACGCGCTCACGCGCCGCCTTCTTGCGCGCCGCGCCCGCCACGGCGGCCTTGCCGGCTCGCTTGGGCTTCGCACCATCGACGGCCTGCAGATCGCGCATGAAGTTGTCGCGCCACACCGACACGTTGTTCTCGCGCAGCTGCGCCATCATGTCGTGGTAGCGCGCCTGGCGCTCGGCGAGCGGCATACCGAGCGCCGTCGCGAGCGCCTCGGCCATGCCGTCGATATCGACCGGGTTGACGATCAGCGCGCCCCCCAGTTCCTGCGCCGCGCCGGCAAAGCGTGACAGCACCAGCACGCCTGGGTCGTCCGGATCCTGCGCCGACACATACTCCTTCGCGACGAGATTCATACCGTCGCGCAACGGCGTCACATAGCCGACGTGCGCGGTGCGAAACAGCGCCGCCAACACCGAGCGCTCGTACTGCTTGTGAATATAGAGAATCGGCGTCCAGTCGAGCTCGGCGAAGCGTCCGTTGATACGCCCCGATTCGCCTTCGAGCTGTAGCCGGATGTCCTGATACGCGTGCAAGTCGGCGCGCGTCGGCGGCGCGATCTGCAGGAACGACACCTTGTTGCGCTGTGCGGCCGTATGTTCGAGCAGCCGCTCGAACGCGCGAAAGCGCTCGACCAGCCCCTTCGAATAATCGAGCCGGTCGACGCTCATGATCAGCTTGCGCGAATGCAGCGTCGCCTTCATCGTGCGCACCGGCTTGCCGCGCTCGCCCGCCTTCGCGAGTTCGGCGATTTCGTCCGGATAAACGCCGATCGGATACGCCGACGCGCGCAACGTGCGGCCGAACGCATTGACCGTGAGCGGGCCCTTGCCCGACGCATCGATCGAGCCGCCCGCCTCGTTGACGATGTAGTCGCAGAACGCGCGCAGATCGGGACCGGTCTGGAAACCGAGCAGATCGAACGAACACAACGCCTCGACGAGTTCGCGATGCGGCGGCACCGCCAGCAGCACTTGCGACGCGGGAAACGGAATGTGCAGGAAAAAGCCGATGCGATTCTTGACGCCGGATGCGCGCAGCGCCTGTGCAAACGGGATCAGATGATAGTCGTGGACCCAGATCACATCGTCGTCGCGCAGCAGCGGCACCAATTGCTGCGCGAGCCATGCATTGACGCGGCAGTAGCCGCCGAAGTCGTGCCGGTCGTAATGCAGCAGATCGGCGCGATAGTGAAACGCGGGCCACAGCGTCGCATTCGAAAAGCCGCGGTAGTACTGGTCATAGTCGCGGCGCATCAGCGCGACGGTCGCGAAGGTCACCGGGCCGCGCTCTTCGACCTTGATCTGCGGCTGGCCTGAACCCAGCACGTCGCCGCTCCAGCCGAACCACATGCCGCCGGTTTCCTTCAGCGCGTCATAGACGCCAACCGCCAGACCGCCCGCCGCCGGGCCGCCCTCCGAGATAGGCGCTACCCGGTTCGAAACAATGATCAGTCGGCTCATGAAGCGCGATTCCCGAGGCTAGTTGTTGTTTTCGTTCGGCGATGCGGCGCCGGCATCATGCTGAGCGCGCCGCCGCGACAATCGTTGCGAGCCAGTCGAGCAGCGCGCTCACCGAATCGATGCGCGTGCGCGCCATCGTCTCGCCGGCGCCGACCTTGATCGACAGGCCGCCACGTTCATTGACGACCGCGAAACCCTTCTCGTCCGTCAGATCGTCGCCGGCGAACACCGGCGTGCGCCCGGCGAACGGCAACTCGTCGAGAAACGCGCGCGTGGCGCGGCCTTTGTCGACATCCTTCGGCTTGATTTCGTAGACCATCTTGCCCGGCTGCAGCACGTAAGAACCGGGATAATCCGCGACCAGCCGCTCGGTCGCCTCACGCGCGATGGGCTCGCGATCCGGCGCATTCCGGTAGTGCAGCGCGAGCGCCGCACCTTTGATCTCGAGCAGCATGCCCGGATGTTCGTTGACGACCTGCGCAAGCACCTGCTCCATGCGCAGCAGCCGTTCGTCGTGAAAGCCGATACGCTGCGTGTCGCCGTTCGCGTCGCGCCGCTCGGCGCCGTGCAATCCGGCCACCGGCAGATCGGGCATGCCGAGAAAATTGTCGATGCTGTCGATGCCGCGTCCCGAGACCACCGCGACCGCGCCATTCGTCAGACTGCGCAATTCGCGCAGCAACTCGATCACGCGCGGTTGCACCAGCACGCCGTCCGGCGTGGGGGCAAGTTCGGCGAGCGTGCCGTCGAAATCGAAGAAGAATGCCGTCTCGCTTGGAGACAGAACAGCCGGAAGTGCCTGTATCACCTGGGTTCGCCTTTCAGCCTTCTGCGGCCGGAAAAGTGTGCGCATCTTACCGCGCATCCGTCAATTTTTCGAGAAAGTAAGCTGGAGCTCAAGCGCGGCGGGCAATGCGCGCTCCCGCTCGCGCCGATCACGTTCAAATGCGAAACGATCCCGCTACAGCGAGCTTTCAGCCGCCTGCGTCAAATTGCCCCCGCAAGGCCCGCGCCCGGCGCGCCGCGTCACGCTGTCCGCGATTTTGCGCTACAGTCGCTGCCACGCGAAGCGTTGCGGCCCCTCATGCGCATCGTTGCGCGCTGTCACTTATCGCGCTACGCGCGAATCCGCCGCAGTACGATCAAATCGAATCGCAGCGCTGCATCCCTGTTTCGTTGATTCGCGTTACCTGTTCCTCAATCGAGTCATTGAGCCCTGTTTTGTTCCCAATCCTTCCGACCTGCCAGCCGCGCCCTAACCTGCCCCGAGCCTTGTCTCAGCGATTTACGCGGTGGTTTGCACGTTTGCCCCTTCGCCGATTCACCGTCTGCGCGACCTTGGGCACGCTGGTTGCAGTGACCGCACTGACAGGCTGTACGCGGCACACCGAACCGTGGCACCTGACCGATGTGACCGGTCACCTGCCCGATCTGTCGTTCGAGCTGACTGGCGACGACGGTCGCCCCGTCACCGGCGACTCATTCAAGGGCCGCGCGTCGCTGGTCTATTTCGGCTATACGCACTGCCCCGACGTGTGCCCGGAAACGATGGGCCGGTTGATGCAGGTACTCGACAAACTCGGCCCCGATGCCCAGAAAGTTCGCATTCTGTTCATCACCGTCGATCCCGCGCGCGATACGCCGCAAGCGTTGCACGACTACGTCGGCGCCTTCGACGCGCAGCACGCGGAAGGCCTGACCGGCACCGACTGGCAGATCGAGTCGCTGGCGAAGCGCTACCGCGTTGCCTATCAGATGGAAAAGCGCGACCCGAAGGGCAATTACGAAGTCACCCACAGTTCCGCCGTCTACGTGTTCGATAGCCAGGGCCATGCGCGCCTGCTGGCCACTGATCACGACACGCCCGATGCGATCGCGCAGGACCTGCGCCGCATCATCGATGACCAATCCTGATCCTTCTTTTACCCCGTCATGACGACCAAGCTCAAAACGTTCGCTTCCCTCGTCGGCGCGCTCGCGCTGCCGTTTTACATCGCGTCGGCCGCGCACGCGGCGGACGCCCATGCGATCAGCGTCAAGGACGCCTGGGTGCGCTGGCTGCCGAACAACCTGCCCGCCGCGGGCTATGTGACGCTGGTTAACGCGAGCGACAAGCCGGTCGACCTCGTCGATATTTCGAGCGACGACTATGGCGACGCGATGCTGCATCAGACGGTATCGAACGGCTCGTCGCAAAAAATGGTGATGGTCGACAAGCTGACAGTGCCCGCGCATGGCCAGGCCGCGATCGCGCCAGGCGGCTATCACGTGATGCTCGAAGGCGCGAAGCACAAGGTCGCGCCCGGTGACACCGTCCATCTGACGCTGAAGTTCTCCGACGGCGAAACGTTGACGGCGCCGTTCGCCGTGAAGTCGCCGGCCCAGACCAAGTAACCGGGGCATCCGTCCAACGCGCGATCGCCATCGCCATGAACCTGCTCTACTGGCTCGATCCCTGGGAGTTTTCACCGACCGTCGTGATCGCGTTGCTGGTGCCCGCGATCCTGTTCGTGCGTGGCGCGCGCAAGGCGCGGATCTCGCTGTCGCGCAAGTTGTCGTTCTGGTTCGGGCTGGTGGCGCTCTATGTCGTGCTGCACACCCGGCTCGATTATTTCTTCGAGCACGAGTTCTTCATGCATCGCCTGCAGCATCTGGTGCTGCATCACCTCGGGCCGTTCTTCATCGCGCTGTCGTATCCGGGCGCCGCATTACGCGCGGGTATTCCGTCGCGCTGGCGGCAGCACTTTCTACGCCCCACGCTACAGATGCCGCTCGTGCGCAAGGCAGTCGACGTCGTCATGCATCCGGTCGTCGCGGTCACGCTGTTTGTCGGGCTGATTTATTTCTGGCTGATGTCGCCGATTCATTTCATCGCGATGCTCGACTGGCGCACCTATCGCGTGATGAACTGGAGCATGGTGATCGACGGCCTGCTGTTCTGGTGGCTCGTGCTCGATCCGCGTCCGGCGCCGCCGGCGCGTCTGTCGCCCGGCAAGCGCGTGCTCGTCGTGATCGCCGCGATTCCGCCGCAGATCATCCTTGGCGCGTTTATCTTCTTCACGCCGCACGAGCTGTATCCGATCTATTCGATTTGCGGCCGCGCGTTCACGTGGCTGAGCCCGCTGCGCGACCAGCAGATCGGCGGGCTATTGCTGTGGATTCCGGGTTCGATGATGAGCGTGATCGGCGCGCTGATCGCGCTGCGTCACTGGATGCGTCTATCGGCGCGAGGACGGTTGCGCGGCGAACGGCGGACTCAAGCGGTGCGTGGCATCGCGCACGGAGCGTCGACCGCGGCGAATGGGCAGCGCTGATACGCGCTGCTGAATGCTGCCGAGCGCGGCCGCGAATCGGCCGGATGCTCGCGCTCAGCGCCGAACTCAGGCCGAGCGCATCCACACATGCGGGATGCCGTCCTCGTCATGAATCTCCGACACCGGCGTGAAACCGAACGCACCGTAGAAGCCTTGCAGATGCGCCTGCGCGTGCAGACGGATTGGCGTATCGGGCCATTGCGCGCGAATCCGCGCAATCGAGCGTTCGAGCATCGCATTGCCGAGACCGATGCCACGAAACGGCACGGTGGTCAGCACACGGCCGATACGTACGTCCGCATCCGACGCATCCGGCAACAACACCCGCAGATACGCGGCGAGCGGCGGCAAGGCCGGATCGACGCCGGTACCGTAAGCGAGCAGATGCCAGGCTTGCATGTCGAGCCCGTCGATATCGCCATACACACAGTTCTGTTCGACGACGAACACCGCGCTGCGCGCGGCGAGCATGTCATAGACTTCGATGCTCGTGAGTTCCGTGAAGGGCTTCCAGCGCCATTCGAGTTGGGCGAGCCGCTCGGCGGCGGTTTGCTGCGAATCAGTCATCAAGGGCTTTCAGAAAAAATGCGCGACGGCGCGTGGCAACGATCTGCAATTATGCCGCGCCCACCAGCGGCGGGCTATTGCGCGGATGAGCCAGCGGGCCGCGCGGACATCGCGCGAACAGCCGCCACTCAGCCGCTACTGAGCCGCCACCCAGCTACGCGTCAGCTATGCCGCGCCGAACGCGCCTTCGACGCCTGTTTATGGCTGTACATCGCCGCGTCGGCGGCCGCGAGCAGCTCGGCGACCGAGCCATGCCGCGCCGGCTCGTACGACACCTGCCCTACGCTGAAGCGGATCTGATAGCCGCGCGCTGTCTCGTCATTGCGCTCATCGAGCAATTGCGCGAGACGCTGCGTCACTTCCTGCGTTTCCGTGTTGCTCGCGCCGCTCAGCAACGCGACGAATTCGTCGCCACCGAGGCGGCCGATCACATCGCTTTCGCGCAGCGCGGTACGCAAAACCTCGGCGAAGCTCTGCAATGCACGGTCGCCCTCCGCATGACCCAGGTTGTCGTTGATCTGTTTGAAGTCGTTCAGATCGAAGAACAGCAGCGACGCCGGCTTGCCCATCCGCTTGCAGACGCTCAGCGCGTGCTGCGCGAGCGCTTCGAAACCACGCCGGTTCGACAGCAGCGTGAGGTCATCGAGCGTGGCAAGCTGGACCGCGGTCAGTTCCTGTTCGGCCATGCGCGCGAGATCGTGCAGCAATGCGCGCTCCTCGGCATCGAGCACGCGCGGCTTCACGTCGATCAGACACAGCGTGCCTGCCTTGCCGCCGTTCGTAATCGTCAGCGGACAGCCCGCATAGAAACGGATGTTCGGTTCGCCAGTCACCAATGGATTGTCACGGAACCGCTCGTCGGCGAACGTATCGGGCACCATCAGAATTTCGTCGCCGAGAATCGCGTGCGCGCAAAACGACACGTCGCGCGGTGTTTCGCTCGTCTCGAGTCCAATGCATGATTTGAACCACTGCCGGTTCGCATCGACGAGGCTCACGACCGCAATCGGCACGCTGAAGATCCGCCGCGCGAGGCGGGTCAGACGATCGAAGCGCTCCTCCGGCGACGTGTCGAGAATATGCAGCGCGTGGAGTGCATCGAGACGGGCGCTTTCGTTGCAGGGCATCGGTGGCACGAGCATGGGATGTTCCGCGATGGCGTCAGTGATTGGAGTGGTGAGCGCTTAGTTTATAGCCACATAGCGGGATGCGGAATCGGTGAAATGGCTAGCGTGCGGCTGGAGCGCGCGGCTGTAGCGAGGCGTCGATGTTTTAAAAACGTAAGCCGGCGGGTTGTTTTGCGCGCGTGCTCAGTACACCGGTTCGACAGGTCGCGCGAGACATTCGATCAGATTGCCGGGGCCGCACAGATGCAACGCGCCGACGACCACGAGCGTGCGCTCGGCCGTGTCGAGCAGGCTTTCGAGCCGCGCTGCCCGCGCGCGATTGCGCACATCCAGTACCGCTTGACGGATGCCGGGCAGATTGAACATCGGCGATTCGGCGGCGATGCGCTGCACCGCGTGCAGGTCGCCTTCCAGCCACGCCGCGTGCATCAGTTCGAGCGTGCGCTGCGGCTCGCTGTGATCGGTCATCAGCAGTGCGAGTGCGGCAGCCAATGCGTCGAGCGGAATTGACGCCAGCGCGGCAGCCACCGCCGGCGCGGTCTCCAGATATCGATAGGGCTTGGCCTCGGCGTTCGCGGAGCGCAGCATACGCGGCTCGACGCCTTCGACGACCTGCTGTAGCAGCGTCGGCGCGCAGATCAGCGCGGCCCACGGGCGCAGATCATCGAGCGGCGCGAGCGGGCCTTCGGCGGGCCAGAGCGTGCGTAGTTGCGTCCATGCATCCGCGCTCATCAACGGCTGCAATTGCGCGGCGCGAGGTGGCGCGTCGGCTTTCAGAAACGGCAGGATAGTCGCCGGATCGGATTCGAAGATCAGCGCGTCGGCCCAGTCATAGGCTTCGGCGACCCACGGCGGCGTGCGGCGGCTCGTCGCGGGAAAGAGATGCATCGAGCCGAGCAGGCGAATCTGTGTGCCGGTGAGTTGCAGGTACATGCGGTTTCGGTGAAAACGGGCGATGAGGATGCAGTGATTTTATCGCCCGGTTCGAGTGCGGCGCGCGAATGCATCAAGTCGCGCCGCTCGATCCGCAATCGTTTTCTTTGTCACGAACCCGCTCGAAAGCGCGGCAAACAGATTAAAACAATAGGACGATTCGCAAATAGCGATACGCCTGAAAATCCGTCGACGTATCAAATGCCGATAACCGGTTTATTGACCGCCCTTCTTGAACGATTCGAGTTCCGTCGTATAGCGTGCATTTCGCACTCCATTACTGCCGTAATATTCTTCCACCGATTTAACCCATCGGCCAACTTCCGGCACATACCAGAACGCCTTATACGTGCGCCCGGTCGTCGGAACAGGACCGGTTTTCTGTGCATGCGTGATTATCGTGGTGTCGCCCTGCTCGACCTGTGCGGCCTGCGTGACCGTCTGCCGCGGCTCGGCCTGCGCGAGCCAGTCGCCCTCGGCCTCGATCTTGATTGCCTGGAATTTTCCCGCCGGCACCTCGACGGCTTCCGTTCCTGTCACCCGATACTGCGAGTTCCATTTCTGCGAGGCGAACATCGGGTTCGGATGCTGCTCGGTGTAATCGATATTCCACGTCTTGCCCGGCGACAACGGAAACGCCAACGGCCGATTCACGACCGTTTCCGTGCCGTTCACGCTGCGCTCGCGGCTCCAGTCCGCGCCGGCGATGAGTTCCTTCGGCGCCTGCGTCGAACCCGCCGTCTTCGATTCGTAGTAAATGTGCGACGACGTCGTGCGCAGCACCGTCAGCTGATCGTGCGTCTGAGTCCATCCCGACGGTCCTTTCTCGGTCGTCATCGTGTACGTCCAGGAATCTCCGGTCTTGACGTCGGGAGCCGGTGCCGATTGCGCGATGGCCGCGAAAGGCAAACCGAGACTCAACAGAGTGGCGGCTGTTCTGATTGTTTTCATAGTGAATGCAGCGCTGATGCGTAGCGAATAAATAATAACGGCAATTAGGCAGAATACTCGATGATGAGTCTTTAAAAAGATACTCGGTTGACCGGCACTTTACACGAGCAACGCTAGAATAGCGCCACCCCACGCGGAATTCAGTGGCATTTAATAATCATCAAATAAATCCGAAAGAAAATAAAATGCAAATGAAAGAATATAAAAGGCAAATGGTAAATAGACATGCCGCTCTGTTTGCGGCGAGCGCATTTTTATTGTCGGCATGTGGCGGAGGAGGTTCGTCGAGTGGCTCGGGATCTGCGGCTGCCACCGCAAATCTGAGCGATGCGCAGAAGAACTACGAGAGCTTTGCACTAGCGTCAAACGGTGGACTGCACTTTCTCGAATCCAGCTTCACGTTCACGACATTGTCGACGAACACCGTGAGCATCGGCACTGACAGCCGTTTTTTCAGCGAGGATTCGAGCATCCCTCAGAGCCCGGCAAATGGCACACAAACTTTGACCGAGACGCTCACATCCCTGTCATCGACACTAAAAGCGCCGGCGAGCGTGCAGGATCGCTTCGTCATCAACGGCGCGATCTATGGCGGCGGTATACCGGGACAAGCTCAGGTTAGTTACACGGGACCCAACGTACAAATCGACTATCTGGCTACCGATGGCAAGACCGTGGTCCGCACGGTACTCGGCACCAGTTACAGCGTTGTGCAACTCAGCGGCCTGATTTCAGCCTCTCCGTCCGAACTCTTTACGAATAGCGCGATAGGAGCGCTGACGAATACGCTCAACGGCCAGCCGCTGTATAACAAACAGGCGAATTGGGAATCGGGATCGGCCTACGTGAAGGTCGTCAGGCACGTGGTTGGAGACGAGTTGTTCACCTACGACTGCACCGCACCCGCCACGACGAGTAACAATCCGACGCCCTGTTCGGCAACGATCTCGACGCTTGAGAGCCTCTTCCCGTACGCAAGCACGACGGACAACAAGACGTATCAGCTCACCGATGGACAGATCGTGACGCTGGCCGGTGTGCGCGCATGGGTGTCCAACACCCCGCTCAATGGGCCCACCACCGACTATCGCGTCTACTTCCAGTACAACGGGGGCATCTATGCGGGCTATGTCATCAAGGACGGCACGACGCTGCAGATCGCACCGCTCGGCGGCGGCACGCCTCAAGACAATTACTACGTGCTGAACAACGCCGCTGTTCAATCGATCAAATCCGCGATCAACTTCTGATTGGGATGAAATCAGAAAGAAAAAAGAAAAGCCCCGACAAGTCGGGGCTTTTCTTTACATCAACGACTGGAGGCGCGAGCCGGAGTCGAACCGGCCTAAACGGCTTTGCAGGCCGCTGCATAACCGCTTTGCTATCGCGCCGCAAGCGGACTGGAATCTAAACACCGATTCACAGATTTATCTGGTGGAAACCAGAAGAACCGAAGCTCTGTAAAGATCAGAACGACCGGCCTTCCAAACAAAAAGGGAAGCGTTGCTTCCCCTGATGTATGGAGCGGGAGACGAGGCTCGAACTCGCGACCTCAACCTTGGCAAGGTTGCGCTCTACCAACTGAGCTACTCCCGCATTGAACTGCTTCACACTGCGCTGCATTTTCTACTTCGCCAAACAACGCAATGCTTTAAAAACTGGAGCGGGAGACGAGGCTCGAACTCGCGACCTCAACCTTGGCAAGGTTGCGCTCTACCAACTGAGCTACTCCCGCATTGAACTGCATTTACTGCTACTGCCTTATTACTGCTTCCGGTGTTTCGCGTTGCGTGCATCGGAGAAACGAGATTATGGAGAAGCGGCTGAAACGTGTCAAGCCCCTTTGCCCCTCTCTTTTTATAGAAATATTTCTCTCCAATTTCGATGGGGTCCGAGCGCACTTCCCCGCTCTGGATACTCGCTCTTCACACCTTCACGCGATGCCGCCGCGCTCACGAATCTGCGGCCACGCGAGCTTCATGTAATAGAGCATCGACCAGATCGTCAGGAACGCGGCCAGGTAGATGAGCCATAAGCCCCACACGCGCGTATCGACCGTTAGAGCGCCGCCAAGCGGCAACGGACCGTAGAACAGCAACATCGGAATCGCAATCATCTGGCACGCGGTTTTGAACTTGCCGAGCGAATTCACCGCGACGCTCTTCGACGCGCCGATCTGCGCCATCCATTCGCGCAACGCCGAGATCGCGATTTCGCGCCCCACGATTACGAGTGCGATCGCCGAATCGATGCGCGTGAGTTGCACCAGCACGAGCAGCGCCGCCGTTACCATCAGCTTGTCGGCAACCGGGTCGAGAAACGCGCCGAACGCCGAGGTCTGATTCCATTTGCGGGCCAGATAGCCGTCGAACCAGTCGGTGAGCGCAGCCAGAATGAAAATCGTCGCGGCTGCGAGGTTGCGGTGCGCGGGGCTCATCATCATGTCGGGCAGATAGAACACACCGACGACGAGCGGAATCAGCACGATCCGCAGCCAGGTCAGGAATATCGGGAAATTAAACGGCATGGGGTAGGCGCAGCGTCTGACGAGTGAGTTGCAATTGTGCCGTGTCACAAGGCCTGTCACAAGCAACGCGGCTCGGGCGTAGCGGTGGGCTCGCGACACTGCGCCGGGCCGCGCGAGACGACTCCGCGCACCGCGCCACGCTCAATGCAATTGCCGGTAAATCTGCTCGGCGAGCGCCTGCGAAATGCCTTCGACGCTCGCCAGATCCTCGACGCTCGCGGCCACCACGCCGCGCAGCCCGCCAAACCGCGCAAGCAGGCGCTGACGCCGCTTCGCCCCGACGCCTTCGAGCTCTTCGAGCCGCGAAGTCTGGCGCGTTTTGGCGCGCTTCGCGCGCATGCCGGTAATCGCGAAGCGGTGCGCTTCGTCGCGGATCTGCGCGACCAGCATCAGCGCGGCGCTTTCCTTGCCAAGTTCGAGCGGCGCGCGGCCGTCGGCGAAAATCAGCGTCTCGAGACCGACCTTGCGGCCCTCGCCCTTCGCGACGCCGACCAGCATGCCGGTATCGAGTCCGAGCTCCGTAAACACCTGACGCGCGATTTCAACCTGGCCCTTGCCGCCGTCGATCAGCACGATGGTCGGCAGCACACCACCCGCCGCGGCAGGCGCGGCGGCATCGGCGGCGAGCGATGGATCCGCGGCCGCGTCGCTTTGCGCTTCGGCGGCTTCATCGGCGGCATTCGCGGCGGCTTGCGCGACCATCTTCTCGTAGCGGCGCGTGAGCACCTGACGCATCGCCGCGTAATCGTCGCCCGGCGTAATGCCGGTGATGTTGTAGCGCCGGTACTCGGCCGACTGCATCTTGTGATGGTGAAACACGACGCACGACGCCTGGGTCGCCTCGCCCATCGTGTGACTGATGTCGAAGCATTCGATGCGCAGATGCGCGAGGTCTTCGCACTCCATGCTGAGCGTGTCGGTCAACGCGCGCGTGCGGGCCTGTTGCGAACCCTGTTCCGACAGCAGCCGGGCGAGCGCGAGCCGGGCGTTCTGCTCGGCCATCGCGAGCCACGCGCGCCGCTGTCCTTGCGGCTGACGCAACACCGTCACCTTGTGGCCCGCCTGCTCGATCAGCACGTCGACGAGTTCGCGCGCGGGCGCATGGCTGACCACCAGAACCGGCGGCACGCGATTGCCAAGGTAATGCTGAGCGATGAACGCTTCGAGCACTTCGGATTCGATGCCGCCCGATGCGCGGCCTTTGCTGCGCTTTGAACGCGCAGCATCCGTGCCGGCAACTTCGGTAGCAGCGTCGGCGTTATCTGCTTCGGCAGCTTCGGCTTCCTCGTCAGCATCAGCTTCCTCTTCCACGTCGCCCGCTTGCTCGTCCTCGGAAGGCATGTCCGCGGCGAGCGCAAGCGCGTCGACAATGGTGGCCGATGCGTACGCCACATCCGCGGTGTCCTCTTCGACATCACCGCTGGCTGCGCTCGTATCAACCGGTGCCCGTTCGTCGCCCTCGTCTTCGAGCCCGCCTTCCTCAGCGGTCAACGCGCTCTCGACGTGCGCGGGGAAATACGCCTTGTCGCCAAGATGTCGCCCGCCGCGCACCATCGCGAGATTCACGCAGACGCGTCCGCCCAGCGCGACCACCGCGAGAATGTCGACGTCGCTGTCGCTGCCGACTTCGATCGCCTGCTGATGCAGCACCGTCGACAGCGAACTCATCTGGTTGCGCACCGCCGCGGCCTGCTCGAACTTCAGCTCGCTCGCGAACGCATGCATCTTCTGCTCGAGTTCCTTCATCACCTCGCCCTGCCGGCCGAGCAGAAAGCGCGAGGCGTTGGCGACGTCGCGCGCGTAATCTTCCTCGTCGATGTTGCCGACGCACGGCGCGGTGCAGCGGCCGATCTGATGCAACAGACACGGCCGCGTACGGTTGTTGAACACCGAGTCTTCGCAGGTACGCAACTGGAACACGCGCTGCAGGATCTGGATGCTTTCGCGCACCGCCCACGCGCTCGGAAACGGCCCGAAATACTGGTTCTTACGATCGACCGAACCGCGGTAATAGGCCATGCGCGGAAACTTGTGGCCGGTCAGCTTCAGATACGGATACGACTTGTCGTCGCGAAACAGGATGTTGTAACGCGGCGTCAGCGCCTTGATCAGATTGTTTTCGAGCAGCAGCGCTTCGGCCTCGGAGCGCGTGACCGTCGTCTCGATCCGCGCGATGCGCGTGACCATCATCGCGATGCGCGGCGACAGTTGCGTCTTCGTGAAGTAGCTCGATACGCGCTTCTTCAGATCGCGCGCCTTGCCCACGTAGAGCACCGTGCCATGGGTGTCGTAATAGCGGTAGACGCCCGGCCTGTGCGGCAGTTGGGCGAGCACCTTTTTGGGCTCGAAAGCGTCGGGGGCGTCGGTTGCTTCGGGTTCGGTCATGCGGGGTCGATTGGGTGGGACGGTGTCGCGCCAGGTCGCTGCCGGATCGCTTGTTGCATCGCAGGTTGCGCGGTATTTTGCCTGTTCGCCGGCACGACACGTAGGGTGCTCATCGCGTCATACGCGCCGCCGCCTGAATCGGTTCGTGTCGCCTCGCGTCGCCTCCTACCGTTTCATGCAAAGCAGGCACGCGCGATCGCGAGCAAGGCTTTAGAATCGCCAGTTTAGAACATTCCGCGCTGGTTCGAACCCCGCTCCGTGTCGCCGGAGCCCGCCAGGATGCCCGAACCGTCATGTCCACCCTCGCCTCTGCCAATTCCGCGTCCGCGCCTCCGATTGCCTGCGATATCTTTTGCGCGGTGATCGATAATTTCGGCGATATCGGCGTCTGCTGGCGCCTCGCGCGCCAGCTCACGAACGAGCATGGCTGGCAGGTGCGCGTGTTCGTCGACGATCTGCACGCGTTTCGCAAGCTATGCCCATCGCTCGCGCTCGATCGGGCGCGGCAGATGCTCGACGGCATCGTCATCGAACACTGGCACGAACCGGCTCATGCAGGCGATACGCTCGAAGTCGCCGACGTCGTGATCGAGGCATTCGCCTGCGAACTGCCGCCCGTGTATATCGCGGCGATGGCCGAGCGAGCGCGCGCGCCACTCTGGGTCAACCTCGAATATCTGAGCGCCGAAGATTGGGTCGCGGATTTCCACTTGCGGCCGTCGCCTCATCCGCGTTATCCGCTCAGCAAGACGTTCTTTTTTCCTGGGCTCGGGCCCGGCACCGGTGGCGTCCTGAAGGAACGGAATCTCGACACGGCGCGCACCGCATTCGAAGATTCTGCGACGGCGCGCGCCGCCTGGTGGCTGGAGACCACGGGCCGTGCGCCCCCTCCCGCCGATGCGACCGTGGTGTCGCTGTTCGCGTACGAAAATCCCGCCGTCGACAGCCTGCTCGAACAATGGCGCGACGGCGCAAACCCCGTCGTACTGCTTGTGCCGGAAGGACGTATCTCCGGCGCACTTGCACGCTTTTTCGGGCTGCCGTCGTTTGCCGCGGGCACGCAGGCGACGCGCGGCAATCTCAGCGCCCATGCTCTGGCTTTTACCGAGCAGCCCGGCTACGACGCGCTGCTGTGGGCGAGCGACGTCAATTTCGTGCGCGGCGAAGATTCCTTCGTGCGCGCCCAATGGGCTGCCAGACCGTTCGTCTGGCACATCTATCCGCAAGCGGACGACGCGCATCTGCCGAAGCTTGATGCCGCGCTCGCGCACTACACGCGCACACTGCCCGCCGATGCGCGCGCTGCGCTGAAGAGTTTCTGGCACGCCTGGAACGGCGCGGGCCAGCCGGACTGGGCGCAATTTCAGCGCCACTATCCGGCCCTGAAGCAACGCGCCGCCGAGTGGGCGACCGAGCTTGCGCAAGTCGGCGATCTCGCTGGAAATCTGACCTCATTCGCAAAAAGTCAGTTAAAATAAGCGGTTATCCAACGGCCGACGACGCAAGCGCGGCCCGATTCCGGCAACGCCATGTGGTCAGCCCGGCTGATCACTTCCTAGGTGGAAACACACATCGCGAGTCACGACACTTTGGTGTCGGGCACGCGAATGTCAAAAAAGGGACGTATGTTGCAGTCTGTTTGCGAATCGGCGCCACTCGTGTACACGCCCGCACAGGGTAAGAAGCAGGTAGCAGGTGGAATGATCGGGCATCGTCAGGCTGCGTAGGCAGCCCTTCCTGATCTTCTCCGCAAACCGGTTCCGTTTCACGCATCCGGGCAGCACCGCCTCATGCGGTGCGCAGCAAGCGGTGTGGGAAACGCCGAAGCCGCTTGCGCCGTATGCCGTTGAGCAACAGTCAAGCAATTTATCTCGTACAGGACAGTTTTATGAAGACCGCACAGGAACTCCGCACCGGCAACGTCGTGATGATCGGCTCTGACGCCATGGTCGTGCAGAAGGCCGAATACAACAAGTCGGGCCGCAACTCCGCCGTCGTCAAGATGAAGTTCAAGAACCTGCTGACCGGCGCAGGCATGGAAACCGTGTACAAGGCAGACGACAAGTTCGACGTCGTCGTGCTCGAGCGCAAGGAAGTGACCTACTCGTACTTTGCCGACCCGATGTACGTGTTCATGGACGCCGACTACAACCAGTACGAAGTCGAAGCCGAAATGATGGGCGACGCGCTGCACTATCTCGAAGACGGCATGGCTTGCGAAGTCGTGTTCTACAACGAGAAGGCAATCTCGGTCGAACTGCCGACCACGCTGGTCCGCGAAATCATCTACACGGAACCGGCCGTCAAGGGCGACACGTCGTCGGGCAAGGTGCTGAAGAACGCCAAGCTGAACACCGGCTTCGAACTGCAAGTGCCGCTCTTCTGCAACATCGGCGACAAGATCGAAATCGATACGCGTACGCACGAGTACCGCAGCCGCGCATAAGCGCCAGCTAGCGTCATCAGCCCCCAGCGTCGGCCTTTCCGCCGGCGCGCAAAAAAAAGCGCCCAAAATTGGGCGCTTTTTCTTTTTTGTCCCTTTGTGTATGGTTTAGGAAAACTTTACCGGACCGCTTCTCGAAAAAATTACCATTGCGACACGCCGATTTCGCATCTCGCGTAACGCAAATCATTGATCTGGCTAAGAAAATATTTTTGGCACAGTCCATGCTTCTCATGAGAAACGCTAAGAACCGCGTATTACTCAACCGGGAGGCACCATGAACAACGACATCGCTGAAGGCAAGTGGAAACAGATCGTCGGCAAAGCCAAGGCCGCGTGGGGTGAACTGACAGATGACGAACTGACGAAGGCCGAAGGCCGCGCCGACAAACTCGCCGGCCTGATTCAGGAACGCTATGGCAGAACCCGTGAAGAAGCTGAACTCGAAGTGCGCCGGTTTTTCGATAGCAACCGGGATTTCTGACCGAACCCGTGGAGGCACTACGGGCGTCCACCCGCACAACGCGAAGCGGCCCAGGCCGGCCGCCGTGCTTAATAGCCGGCGAATCAGCCGTAACGAGCCGTTATCGAGCCCCTCAGAGTCCGCGCTGCGCGCCATCATCCAGCTTGCCGGCGCCACGGACATTTCATCCATCTAAAAATTGCGCTCGCCATGCCACACGCACTGATTGTTGAAGACGATCCTAATAGCCTCTCCGGGCTGTCCGCGATTCTCGCGGCCGACGGCTTCTCCGTCGACACCGCGACCACGCTCGCCGAAGCCCGCGGAGCGCTGACGCGCTTCATTCCCGACGTCGTGCTGGTCGACCTGAATCTGCCGGACGGCAGCGGTCTTGATCTGCTGCAGCATCTGCCCGCGCATCCACCGGGCGGCGCGTTGCCCGTGATCGTCATGACCGGCAACGCGACGGTCGAGAGCGCGATCGAGGGCCTGCGGCACGGCATCTGGGACTATCTGCTGAAGCCGGTCAATATTCCGCGCCTGCGCAGTCTGCTCGCACGCATTCCACGTCCGTACGAACTGACGGAGGAAGTGCAGACACTGCGCGCATCGCTGCGACAACTCGGCCGCTTTGGTTCGATGCTCGGCCGCAGCGGCGCCATCCAGCATGTGTACGACACGATCGAACATCTGGCGCCGACCGAAGCCGCCGTGCTGATCTCCGGCGAAGCCGGCACCGGCAAGCAGGTTGCCGCGCGCACGCTGCACGACATGAGCCGGCGCCGCAAAGGACCGTTCATCACGTTCGATTGCCGCGACGCGGGCGCCGGTGCGCTCGATCGTTCGCTCGAGAGCGTGCTGTTCGGTCACGAGCGCGGCGCATTCGGCGGCGCCGAGCAGCGCGAGGCGGGTCTTTTCGAACAGGCGAGCGGCGGCACGTTGTTCATCAACGAAATTACCGAGCTGCCGCGCGCGCAGCAGGAAGCGCTGTTGCGCGCGCTCGATTCGCAGACGTTCATGCGGGTCGGCGGCACCAACCAGGTCGTGACCGACTTCCGGCTCGTCGCGTCGACACGCAAGGCGCCGCGCGCGGCAGTCGCGGAAGGCAGCCTGCATCAGGACCTCGCGCTGCGCCTCGAAGCCGCCGCGATAACGCTCCCACCGTTGCGCGAACGCGCGGACGATGCGGTGCTGATCGCGCAGGCAGTCGTCGACGAAATGAATCAGGAAGCCGCCGCGCGTGGCACGGCGGACGCCGCGAAGCAGGCAGCGCCGAATTTCCTGCACGAATGCGCGACCTACGACTGGCCCGGCAACGTGCGCGAATTGCAGGAGCGCGTGCGGCGCGCGTATCAGGCGTCCGGCGACGTGCTCGAGTCGTTGCGCGCTGATGAGACCGGCACCGCGAACGGCCGCGATCTGAATGGCAGCCGCGTGCAGGTAACGGTCGGCACGCCGCTCGCGGACGTCGAGGAAATGCTGATTCGCGCGACGCTCGACGCGGTCGGCGGCACGCGGCATCGCGCGGCATCGTTGCTGGGCATCAGTCCGAAAACGCTGTACAACAAGTTGCAGCGCATGCGGTTGAACTGAGCCTTGCGGGCTTAGCGTGGGCTGCCCGCCGAAGCTCGAAGACCATCGAAGAGCGAAGCCAATAAAAATGGCGCCTTGAATCTGAATTGCTTCAAGGCGCCATTTTTTCGTGCGAACGGTGCAGGCGAGCCGTCTAGGCAAACGCACCGCGCATCAGTTCCCGCGCTTGCCGATATCTCGCCTCGTCCATCAGCTTGTCCCATTTGAGCGCTTCGCCGCGCGGTCGCATGCGCTTCAGGCGCCGGCGCGATTCCTTCGACGGCTCGAAGCGCAGCCCATCGAGCACCTTCTCCGCTTCGTGCGGCTGATTGCAGATCAACACCATGTCGCAGCCGGCTTCAAGCGCGGCGCTCGCGGCTTCGGTCAGCGTGCCGCCCTGGCGCGCGGCCTCCATCGACAGATCGTCGCTGAAAATCGCGCCTTCGAAACCGAGCTTGCCGCGCAAAATATCCTGCAGCCAGACGCGCGAAAAACCCGCAGGTTTCGCATCGACCTTCGGATAGACGACATGCGCGGGCAATACCGCGCCGAGTGACAAGCCAAGCCAATCGTACGGCGCGACGTCCTCGCGCAGGATCGCGTCGAGCGAACGCTCGTCGACCGGCATCGCGACATGCGAGTCCGCCTGCGCGAAGCCATGCCCCGGAAAGTGCTTGCCGCAGTTGCTCATGCCCGCGAGCGCGAGGCCGTGGTTCAGGCTCTTCGCGAGCATCGCAACCACGCGCGGGTCGCGGTGAAACGCCCGATCGCCGATCACCTGCGAATGTCCGTAGTCGAGGTCGAGCACCGGCGTGAAGCTCATGTCGATGCCGCAGGCGCGCAACTCCGCGGCGAGAACATAGCCGACCGCGGTCGCGACCTTGGTTGCCTGCAGTACGTCGTGATCCCACAACGTGCCGAGCTTGCCCATCGACGGCAGCACCGTGAAGCCGTCGGTGCGAAAGCGCTGCACGCGACCGCCTTCATGATCGACGGCGATCAGCAGATCCGGACGGATCGCGCGGATTGCATCGGTCAGCGCGACCAGTTGCGCGCGGTTCTCGTAGTGGCGCGCAAACAGGATCACGCCGCCAGTCATCGGATGAGCGAGGCGACGCCGGTCATCGCGGTTCAGCGTTTTGCCGACCACGTCGAGCATCACCGGTCCGGGTGTGGTTTTCATCGGATTCCGCAGGAAAGAAGTCGCTAAGGCGAGGACAAACGCGGCAGCCAACGCCGCGTTCAATGTTTTATTCGGTGGCTGATTGTGCGGACGGCGGCTTGGGCGTGGATTCTGCGGACTCAGCGGACGAAGCCGCTGCCTCGCCAGGCTGCACGGTCTTAGAGGTCTCTGCGGTCTCCGCGATCACGAACGACACCGCGTAATCCCGCTCGTCGCTGATCGTCACCCGCGCGGTGATGCCGCGCGCGGCGAGCCAGTCGGCCAGTTCGCCGGAGGCGACCACCATCGGCTCGCCGCTCGGCTTGTTGAGCGTTTGCAGCGCACGCCAGGTCATCGGCCAGTGCATGCCGAGGCCGATCGCCTTCGAAAACGCTTCTTTCGCCGAGAAGCGCGTCGCCAGAAACGCGAGGCCGCGCGCCGCCGAGCGGGCCTGCCGCGCGTGATAGACGCGCAGTTCGTCGGGGCCGAGCACCTTCTGCGCGAACCGGCCGTTGGTGCGCGTCATCACCGCGGCCACGCGGCTCACCTGAACGACGTCGGTACCGATACCGTAGATCGCCATGCGCGCGTCCCTATCGTCAGTTCAGCCACGCGCGCCGAGACGGGCGGCGACCATGATCGCCTTCATCTCGCGCACCGCGTTGTCCCAGCCCGCGAAGATCGCGTGCGCGACGATCGCGTGACCGATATTGAGTTCGACGATCCCGTCGATCGCGGCGATCTGCTGCACGTTCGTGTAATGCAGACCGTGACCCGCGTTCACCTTCAGACCCAGCGTCGCGCCGAATTCGACTGCGCGCACGACGCGCTCATATTCGCGCTGCTGTTCGGCGGGATCGTGCGCTTCCGCGTAGCGGCCGGTGTGCAACTCGATCACCGGCGCGCCGGCCTCATGCGCGGCGCGAATCTGCGCCTCGTCGGGGTCGATAAACAGCGACACGCGCGAGTTGGCGTCCGCAAGCTGCCGGCACGCCGCGCGCACCGCGTCGAACTGGCCGGCGACGTCGAGACCGCCTTCGGTCGTCAGTTCCTGACGCTTTTCCGGCACGAGGCAGACATCGTGCGGCTGCACGTCGCACGCGATGTCGAGCATTTCCTGCGTGACCGCGCACTCGAGATTCATGCGTGTTTTCAACAACGGGCGCAGTTTGCGCACGTCGGCATCGACGATATGGCGGCGGTCCTCGCGCAGATGCAGCGTGATCACGTCGGCGCCGGCCTCCTCGGCCATCAGCGCGGCGCGGATCGGATCGGGATAGGACGTGCCGCGCGCGTTGCGCAGCGTGGCGACGTGGTCGATGTTCACGCCGAGATCGATCACGGTCGGCGAGGTAAGAAAGAAGCTCATAGGTTCTGCAGGTCGATCAGGATCTGACGGGTCGCAAGCGGCGCGCCGCCGAGATAGGTGTTGAGCAGAAAGCGCATCAGCGTTTTGCTTTGCGAGACGGTCTGCGCTCGATGGTAATCGTCCTTTTCCATATCGAGCAAGGTTTGGCCCGATATCACCGGCCATTGCGCGGGCCATTCGTCCGATGCTTCACGCACGCCGCGCTCGGGATCGAACACATAGCGCCCTTCCGCCGATACCGCTTTGCGCGCGACGGTGCGATCGAGCGCCATCGCATAACCGGTCTCGCGCAGCAGCACGCGCTCGAATGAGCGCAGCACCTGCACCGGCGGTTCGTCGTGCGCGAGCCGAGTCAGCGTGACGACATAGTGATGGAATAGTTGCGGATGCGGATCTTCGCGCGCGCAGAATTTGACCAGCAGTTCGTTGACGTAAAAGCCGCACAGCAGTGCGTCGCCGGCCAGCGGCAGCATGCCGCCGACCCATTCGGCGCCGGTCAGCGTGCGTACCTCGGATCTGCCCGACCACGCGAGCGACAGCGGCTGGAAGGTCTGCAACACGCCGCGCAGCGCGGAGTGCGGGCGCTTCGCGCCCTTCGCGACCAGCGCGAGACGGCCGTGATCGCGCGACAGCACGTCGATGATCAGACTGGTCTCGCGATACGGGTAGCTATGTAGCACGAACGCGGGCTGCTCGCTGATCCGGTATTCGGATGACGGAGTGCGCGGCGCGCGGCGCGCGGCCGTTTTGCGTGGCGCGCTGTCGGAGGCGGCAACGGCGGCCGTACCCGCCGATGAATTTTTCGCGGTGGATTTCCGCGCGCTACGCGCGGGCCGCAACGGTTCCTGCTCCGGTTCGTCCGGCGCAGCGTCGGAATTCAGCGTCATCCACGCGTCATTCGTACCCATACGCACGAAGCCCGGCTTCGTTGTCGGCCCAGCCGCTCTTCACCTTGACGAAGGTCTCCAGGTACACCGGACCGTCGAACAGCTTCGCCATGTCCAGACGTGCCTCGGTGCTGATCTGCTTCAGCTTGGCGCCCTTCTGGCCGATGATCATCGCCTTGTGGGTGTCGCGATCGACGAGAATCGTCGCGAAAATGCGGCGCAGACGCCCCTCGGTCTCGAATTTTTCGATCAGCACGGTACTCGTGTACGGCAGTTCGTCACCGGTCCAGCGGAACACTTTTTCGCGCAGGATTTCGGCGGCAAGGAAGCGCTCGCTGCGATCGGTCAGATCGTCCTCGCCATAGATCGGCTCGCCTTCGGGCAGGAACGGCTTGACGGTCGCCATCAAGCGCTTGATGTCGTCGATATTCTTCGCCGACAGCGGCACGATCTCGTTGAACTCACGCAGCGCGCTCATCTGCTGCATGAACGGGAACAGCGAGTCCTTATCCGACACGCGATCGAGTTTGTTCGCGATCAGCAGCGTCGGCACCTTCGCGGGGATCAGGTCGAGCACTCTCTGATCGTCCGGACCGAAACGGCCGGCCTCGATCACGAACAGAATCGCGTCGACCGAGGTCAGCGTCGAGGTGACCGCGCGATTGAGCGAACGATTCAGCGCGCCGCTGTGCTTGGTCTGGAAACCGGGCGTATCGACAAAGATGTACTGCGCGTCGTCGATCGTGTTGATGCCCGTGATGCGATGGCGCGTGGTCTGCGCCTTGCGCGACGTGATACTGACTTTCTGGCCGACCAGCGCGTTCATCAGCGTGGATTTGCCGACGTTCGGGCGGCCGACGATCGCGACCATGCCGCAGCGAAAACCAGTGGGGGTGGGAGCGTTCATATTCGGACTACAGCAGGTTTGTTCGGCTCGCGGGATGCGCGCGCCGATGGCAATCAATGGCCCGCATCGGCGACGCGCGTTTGCACCGCGTCGGCAACGCCGGGTTCGTGTTCGGCGCGCCCCGACGCCGGCACGACCTGTGCGGCCGTCACCGGCGCGGCGGTGGCGTTCGGGGCGGCGTCGCGGCTGCGCTGACGGTCCGCGCCGCGTGCCGGGGCCGGGGCCGGGGCCTGGGCCTGGGCCTGGGCTTTCAGGTCGGGAGTTTTGTCCGGGGCGGGATGGTCCGCGGGCTTGTCGGCCGGCTTTTCGGCGGCTTTGTCGCTTCCGTGGATGACTGCGCGGTCAGCACGCTCGATCTTGTCGGCGCGCTCCGCCTTGTCCTGCGCACTGTATTCGACGTGCGCGGCGCGGATCACCGCCAGCGGCGCGCCCGCTGCAACCGGCGCGGCGCGCTCGGTTACGGATTTCTCAACGGCGGGCTTTTCGGTAGCCGGCTTGTCGACATGCACTTCAGCCGTGGTCGACGTGGCCGCCGTGCGCGCCGCGCCGCGCTCGCTCTTCCGTTCCGGCGTGCGCAAATCGAGCGCGGTCTGGACACCGGTCACGCCAGGGACGAACTCCAGCTCGGCGTTTTTCGCGGCGCGCGCGCCCTTCGAACGCTTCGGCTTTGCGACCAGCGCTGGCGCAGCGGCCATCACTTCGTCGAGCGCCTTTTTCGCCGCCGCCTGCTCCGCAGCGCGCCGGCTCGCGCCAGAACCGGATACCTTCACGTCGAGCTTCGGCACCGTGCATTCGACTTCGAACTGCTGATTGTGCGCCGCACCATGGGTAGCGACCACGGTGTAAGTCGGCAACGCAATCTTGTGACCTTGCAGATACTCCTGCAGCAACGTCTTCGCATCCTTACCGAGCGTGCGCGGATCGATGTGGTCGAGAATCGGGACGTAAAGCCGCTTGATGACCGTCTGTGCGGCCTCGAATCCGCCATCGAGGAATATCGCGCCCAGCACGGCTTCGAGCGTATCCGCGAGGATCGACGGGCGACGGAAGCCGCCGCTGCGCAGCTCGCCCTCGCCAAGCCGCAGCCCTTCGGAGATATTGAGTGCCTGAGCGATTTCGTAGAGCGACTGCTGTTTGACCAGATTGGCGCGCACGCGGGACAGGTCGCCTTCGTCCAGTTTGCCGAAACGTTGGAACAAAAGCGCAGCCACCGCGCAGTTCAGAACGGAGTCGCCGAGAAATTCGAGCCGTTCGTTATGCGTGGAGCTATGACTGCGGTGCGTTAAAGCCTGGCGCAACAATTCCGCATTGCGAAATTCGTAGCGCAAACGGCTTTCCAACGGAGATAGGGGCATGGGGCAGAGTATAACGCGGGCGCCGGACCGGGCGGAAACGCGGGGCGCGTGCGGAAAAAGCGTGGTGAAGCGACGTTACCGCGAATTCTTAAAGTAGCGTGCCAACAAACACGCCGCGAGCGATCTGACCGGATACCGGTGACGCGCGCGGCGTGCGTACAGCAATCACGAAGCGATCAATCGCCTGACTCAATGAAATGAGCCAATGCGTCCCAAATCGCTGAAGTTCATCCAGACGAAAAATGCGCGGCCAACGATATTGCGATCCGGCGCAAAACCCCAGTAACGACTGTCCGCGCTGTTATCGCGGTTGTCGCCCATCATGAAGTAGTTGCCCGGAGGCACCTTGCAGATCACGCCGCGCGCGTTGTACGTGCAGTTGTCGCGATACGGATAATCTTCGGCGCCGACGATAAACGGCGGCACCGCCGGATTATTCAGAATCGCGTTCTTGCGACCGTCGATATCTTCCTCAAACTGCTTCGCGTAACCGAGGCGTTCCTCATCGAGGTAATCGGGCAGCGGTGTTTCGGGCACCGGTTTGCCGTTGATCGTGAGTTTCTTGTCCTGATACTCGATCACGTCGCCCGGCAGACCGATTACGCGCTTGATGTAATCGACCGACTCGTCCTTCGGATAGCGGAACACCACCACATCGCCACGCTGGACCGGACGGCCCTCGGTGACCTTGGTGTTGGTGATCGGCAAACGCAGGCCGTATTCGAATTTATTGACGAGGATGAAATCGCCCACCAGCAGCGTCGGCACCATCGAGCCCGAAGGAATCTTGAACGGTTCGACCACGAACGAGCGCACCACGAACACCACCAGAATCACCGGGAAAAAGCTCGCCGTGTATTCGAGCCACCACGGTTGACGCAGCTTGTCGTCGCGCAGACGTGCGCGCGTTTGCGCTGCGTTCTCATCGGCGAAACGTTCGCCGACGCGCTCCTGTTGACGGTCGAATTCGGCGACCGCGGCTTCCGCAGCGCGGCGCCGTTTCGGCAGGAAAACCAGTTTGTCCGCGACCCATGCGACGCCCGTCAAAACGACGAGCACAAAAAGAATCAGCGCAAAATTCATAGGGTTCCGTTATTCAGCTTATTTGTCTTCGACACGCAGAATCGCGAGGAAAGCCTCTTGCGGAATCTCGACCGAGCCCACCTGCTTCATTCGCTTCTTGCCTGCCTTCTGCTTTTCGAGCAGCTTCTTCTTACGCGTAATGTCACCGCCGTAGCATTTTGCCAGCACGTTCTTACGCAACGCTTTAATGTTTTCGCGCGCAATGATGTTCGAGCCGATCGTCGCTTGCACGGCCACGTCGTACATCTGGCGCGGAATCAGTTCGCGCATCTTCGCCGCCACTTCGCGGCCGCGGTACTGGCTCTGCGAACGGTGCACGATCACCGACAGCGCGTCGACCTTGTCGCCGTTGATCAGCATGTCGACCTTGACGACGTCGGACGCGCGATATTCCTTGAACTCGTAATCCATCGACGCATAGCCGCGCGAGATCGACTTCAGACGATCGAAGAAATCGAGCACGACCTCGCCCATCGGGATTTCATACGTGAGCTGAACCTGACGGCCGTGGTACTGCATGTTGATCTGGTTGCCGCGTTTCTGCGTGCAGAGCGTGATCACCGCACCGACATAGTCCTGCGGCATGTACAGGTTCACGGTGACGATCGGCTCGCGCACCTCTTCGATCTTCGGCGGCTCCGGCATCTTGGCCGGATTCTCGACCATCAGCGTCGTGCCGTCGCGCTGCAGGACTTCGTAGACCACCGTCGGCGCCGTGGTGATCAGGTCCATGTCGAATTCGCGTTCGAGACGTTCCTGCACGATTTCCATGTGCAACAGACCGAGGAAACCACAACGGAAACCGAAACCGAGCGCCTGTGATACTTCCGGCTCGTATTGCAGCGATGCGTCGTTCAGCTTCAGCTTTTCGAGCGAGTCGCGCAGCGCGTCATACTGGTTCGCTTCGACCGGATAGAGGCCCGCGAACACCTGCGGTTTCACTTCCTTGAAGCCCGGCAGCGGCTCGGCGGCCGGCTGGTTCACGAGCGTGACCGTGTCGCCGACCTTCGCCGCCGCGAGTTCCTTGATGCCGGCGATGATGAAGCCCACCTGCCCTGCCGACAAAACCTCGAGATTCTTCGATTTCGGCGTGAACACGCCAATGTGCTCGACCGGATATTGCGCGCCGGTCGCCATCAGACGGATCCTGTCCTTTGGACGCAGCGTGCCGTTGACGATACGCACGAGCATCACGACGCCGACGTAGTTGTCGAACCAGGAGTCGATGATCAGTGCTTGCAGCGGCGCTTCCGGATTGCCCTCCGGCGGCGGTACTTTCGCAATCAGCGCTTCCAGCACGTCCTCGACGCCCAGGCCGGTCTTCGCGCTGCAATGGGTCGCATCGGTCGCGTCGATGCCGATCACGTCCTCGATTTCGGCGATCGCGTTTTCGGGATTAGCCGCCGGCAGGTCGATCTTGTTGAGCACCGGAACCACTTCGACGCCAAGTTCGATCGCCGTGTAGCAGTTGGCAACGGTTTGCGCTTCAACGCCCTGGCTCGCATCGACGACGAGCAGCGCGCCTTCGCACGCCGACAGCGAGCGACTGACTTCGTACGAGAAGTCGACGTGGCCCGGCGTGTCGATCATGTTCAGGTTATAGACGCGCCCGTCGCGAGCGCGATACGTCAGTGCGGCGGTTTGTGCCTTGATAGTGATGCCGCGTTCGCGCTCGAGATCCATCGAGTCGAGCACTTGAGCTTCCATTTCGCGGTCGGACAGGCCGCCGCAAATCTGGATGATGCGATCGGCGAGCGTCGACTTGCCATGGTCGATGTGCGCAATGATCGAGAAGTTACGAATATGATCCATTCAGTGCCGATCAAGCGAAAAGGCGCGCCCGGACAATAGCGGAGCACGCCTTGTAAGTAGGTGAAAAACCTATCTATTTTAGCCGAAAAGGCTATCGGCCGGCGCATCTTGCAAAGCCGGGGCGCAGGGCGCAAAGAGAACGCGGCAGATGCGAGAAATTCGATGCGGACGACATCAGGACGCCGTGGCCGCTCGCGATGCGTATGCAGCCAGTGCCGCACGCACCGCCGTCTCGTCGAGATGGTAGTGGCACAACTCGATGCCGTCGCACACGAGAACCGGCACCAGCTCGTTATAACGTGCTTCCAGTAGCGGATCGGTGTCGACGTCGATCACGGTCAGTTGCGCGCCGAACTCGACCAGCAATGACTCGAGCGCGGCGTGCATGTCGTCGCACAGGTGGCACCACGCGCGCCCGTAGAGCGTGAGCGATGCCGTCTTCGTCATTTCGGCGCGCGCGGACGGACCGGCACGAACTGCGTGTTGTCACCACGGCGGACCAGCAACGCGACCATCTTCTGCGGATCGAGATGCGAGGTCACGTCGTCGAACTGCTTCGCGCTCGTGATATCGGTGTCGCCGACCCGCAGAATGATGTCACCCTTCTGCAATCCGACGCGCACGGCCGGGCCATCGACCGCATCGATCTGCACGCCGTTGTGGATCTTCAGGTCCTTCTGCTGATCGGCCGGAATATCGCTGACGGCTATGCCGAGCGCATTCGTCGCGCGCTGCTTCGGCGCCTGCGGCTTCTTCTGATCGGCCTTCGCCACCTTGTCCGGCTGCATTTCGGCGATCGTGACCGGCAACTCGTGCGTCTGGCCCTTGCGCCATACCGTGAGCGTCGTCTTCGTACCCGGCTTCGTATCGCCGACCATGCGTGGCAGGTCGGTCGCGGTGTCGACCGAATGGCCGTTGAACTTCAGGATGATGTCGCCAGGCTGCACGCCAGCCTTATCCGCCGGGCCGCCCGGCTCGACACTGCTGACGAGCGCGCCTTGCGCCTTCGGCAAGCCGAGCGAATCGGCGACATCTTTTGTCACTTCGCCGATCGCAACCGCGATCCGACCGCGCACCACCTTGCCCGAACTCTTCAACTGATCGGCCACGCGCATTGCTTCGTCGATCGGAATCGCAAACGAAATGCCCATGAAACCGCCGGTGCGGCTATAGATCTGCGAGTTGATGCCGATCACCTCGCCCTGCATGTTGATCAACGGACCGCCCGAGTTGCCCGGATTGACGGCCACGTCGGTCTGGATGAACGGCAGATAATCGCCGGTGTCGCGCCCCTTCGCGCTGACGATGCCGGCTGTCACCGTGTTCTCGAGGCCGAACGGCGAGCCAATCGCCACGACCCATTCGCCGACGCGCACCTTGTTCGAATCGCCGATCGTGATGGTCGGCAGGTTCGACGCATTGATCTTGACGACCGCGACGTCGGTGCGGTCGTCGACGCCGATCAGCTTCGCCTTGAATTCGCGCTTGTCGGTCAGCGTCACGTAAATGGTGTCTGCATCGTCGACGACGTGCGCATTGGTCATCACGTAGCCGTCCGCGGACAGGATGAAGCCCGAGCCGACCCCACTGTTCTGCTCGGGATCGTTGTTGTCCGGTGTGTCCTGACTACCGCCGCTGCCGCCACCGCTGCCGCCGCTGCCACCGTTATCGCCGCCACGCGGCACCCCCGGGGATTGCGGCGACTGCGGCATTGGAATGCCGAAGAAGCGGCGGAAAAACTCCGACATGTCACCGTCGTCCATGCCCGGCGGCAAGCCGCCCCGGGCACCGCCGTTCGACACGCGCGTCGTCGTGCGAATGTTGACGACCGCCGGGCCGACCTTGTCGACGAGATCAGTGAAGTCGGGCAGATTGGCAGCGGGCGCCGCCGAGGCCATATGCGGCACAAGCGGCAAACATGCCGCTACCACTACGGCCGCGAGGAATTTGCGCACCGAAAAAGTCGTCATATCGTAGCAAGCCGAGGGATTTCAGGATTCGGAAGGGTTACTTCGGAGCTTTGTATTCTATGGCAGACGCAAATTGCTGCAATGTGGTTTGGGGCACTTCGCCAAGCAGGGTAATCCAGAAGTTGCCCTGGCGCTTGACCAGTACGTGCGTCGCGCCACTATTGCCCGTGCCTTCCTTGCGCGAATTGTTTTCCACCGGCTCGACGAATACCGAAATGGCTGCGAGGCCGTCGGAAAATACCGCCTGATCGACCGGAATGGGCGGCTGCCCCGCCTCGCGCGACGCCATCGGGCGGCGCAACTGGCGGATCATCCGGAAGCCCGGCACCGACGGCGTGATCTGCCAGCCCTGCGCGGCCATGTCCACCGGCTCAACCGGCGGGTGCACGACCGTCCACCCCGCCAGATTGCGAATGCCGTTGACGATGCCAGCCTTGTCGACCGGCACGCCGATGCGGACTTGTGAAAAAGACAGTTGTTCGAGGACCTGACCGCTCGGGTCGAGGGTTTGCGCGCGCAGCAGCAGGCCAGTCTTTTTGTCGGCCCACAGCTTGTACGCGAAACGATATGCGTCCTTCGGATCGAGCTCCATCACGACGCTATCGACACCCGCGACACGGTCATCGCCGAGCATCTTCGGCTCGTAGACGGACAACACCTGCTCGCCGTCCACCGCCAGCAGCGCGGGGAAAGAGTCCTTGTTCTGGCGCTTTTCGACGACGACGAGATGTCGCTCCGGCACGAACGTGAACATATCGTCGTTGTGCCGCAGCATCTTGCGCGGCTTGCCGTCGAGACTCTCGAGTTGCTCGAACTGGCCGTCCGTGTGAGTCGAATAATGGGCGATACGCGACGTCTGTACGAAATCGCCGCGCTGATAGACAAACGCGCCCTCGTAGTTCTGCTGCTGGGCGGCCTGATGAATGCGATCGAGCAGTTCCGCCGCGCTACGATGGGCGGCGGCTGGATCCTCGGCTTGTGCAAAGACCCGCGGTGTAGCGGACAACATCACGGCTGCGCAGAACAGAAATGCCGGCAACCGCCCCCAGATAGTCGTTTTATTCAACCGCGAAGTCTGCATCAAACTATTGGCCCTGCGTGGAGACTGAAGCAGCGCGAATCACCGGCATCGAGCCCGCCATGGCCGGCTGTTGCGCGAACTGCTGGTGAGCTTCGAGGTATTGATCGAGACTGGCGTCGCGAATGATGTTGGCGTCTTGCGACGGTTGCCCCGGCACCGACGCCATCGCGACGCGCTGCACCGCGTCGCCGCGCGACGCCAGTTGCGCGCCCGAACCGCCCGGCACACCCTGCAATTGCGGCACGACGATCCACGTCAGCGTGGCTGCGGCGGCGGCAACCGCAAAAGCCGGTACGACACGGCGGCGTAGCCCAAGCAGATGGCGCGTAACAGTCGTGGAACGGACCGCTGCCGGCGCCAGCACATGCGGCTCGCTGTCGAGACGGGCGGCGAAACCGCTCAGAAATGCGCTGCTCCTTGCCGGGCTGATCGCCAGCTCGTCGGAACGCAACGCGTCGCCGATCAGATGGTAGCTCGACCAGGCGGCATGATCCTCGCCGTCGAGTCCGGAAAGAAACTTGTCCAGGTTCAAGTGCTCTTCATCGAACAGTTCACCGTCGACGACAGCGGACAGACGCTCGCCGCGCGAACCCGCTTGCGATTGCATCGAGACCGACCCCATGATGCTCCCCATCTTTACAAATACCCCGTAGTGACACCACTAATCCAGATATTGCACCTATGCCCCGCTCGGCCGGCTGGACGCTTTGGAGCTTACCAGCGCTTGCCTTCAGGTGTGTCAAGCAATGGACGCAATTTTGCCGCAATGGCCTCGCGAGCGCGGAAAATTCGTGATCTGACCGTGCCGATTGGGCAACCCATCATCTCAGCGATTTCCTCGTAGCTCAAACCCTCAATTTCTCGAAGAGTAATGGCGGTGCGCAATTCTTCCGGTAAAACCGCCATCGCAGCATTGACCGTCTCGGCGATCTGTTTGCTCATCAACATCGACTCAGGCGTGTTGATATCCCTTAGTTGGTCGGCGTCCGAGAAAGTTTCAGCTTCTTCAGCATCCGCTTCGGTCGAAGTGGGCGCCCGACGGCCCTGGGTGGCAAGGTAGTTCTTCGCGGTGTTGACCGCAATCCGGTACAACCACGTATAGAACGCCGATTCCCCGCGAAACTGCGGCAACGCACGATACGCCTTGATGAAGGCGTCCTGCGCGACGTCTTCGACTTCGGCGGGATCCCGCACGAGGCGCGAAATCAGCCGGAGAATCTTACGGTGGTATTTGGAGACCAGAAGCTCGAACGCGGCCTTGTCGCCCTTCTGGACGCGCTCGACCAGCACCTGATCAATTTCTTTTTCGCTCACCTGATAAATCCGTTAACTATAGGGCGCATGGCGGGGGACCATTGTAGCGTCCCCCTCATAAGGGGACGTTACTACGGTAACAGCGGTTACAGTCGTTACAGTCAGGCGCCGGCGGCACGCCGGCCAAGCACGGAAAGCTCACGAAAAACAGGGGCCGGCAGCGCATCGGCGGGCAGTAGCACGGTGTGCACGCGAGCGCGAAAGCCAGTCAACCGCGTGCCCGTTCGGCGACCCTCTGGTTGAAGTGCGAGAGAAAGTAAAAGGCCGGACCACTGCGCACAGCCGACGATACTCCCCTGCGCGAGTAGCACTCCCGCCTCGTTCCAGACGGAAAGTCCGTCCCGTCCGATTTGCAGCACGCGCGGCTGCGCCGCGTCATATCTTGCCGCGCACAGCGCAAGCAGCGCCGCTACGGCAAGTGTCAACAGAGCAGCCCGCCCCGCGTCCAGATGCGACGCGAGACGGCTATGGACGGCAAATGTCGCAATCAGTACGAAAGCCCCCAACACGGCGCGCAACGCAACCGAGCGACGCAGCGCAATCCGCTGCGTCGCCCTGTCCAACGTTGCCGTTTCGGGGGAAAGCGCCGGCAAGGCCGGCGTCGTCGACTGGCGCGTCACCCGTTATCAGTCGATCAGGCGCGCTTGAACACCAGCGTGCCGTTCGTGCCGCCGAACCCGAATGAGTTCTTCAGCGCGATGTCGATCTTCATCTCCCGCGCGGTGTTCGCACAGTAGTCGAGATCGCAGGCCGGGTCCTGGTCGAAGATATTGATGGTCGGAGGCGAGATCTGGTGATGCACGGCGAGCACCGTGAATACCGACTCCAGACCGCCAGCGCCGCCCAGCAGGTGACCCGTCATCGACTTGGTCGAGTTCACGACCATGTTTTTGGCGTGGTCGCCGAACGCGCGCTTGATGCCGGTCGTTTCGGCGAGGTCGCCGAGCTGCGTGGAGGTGCCGTGCGCGTTCAGGTAAGTCACTTCGTCGGTATTGATGCCGGCGTTTTTCAGCGCGGCCAGCATGCAGCGGCGGGCGCCGTCACCGTCTTCGAGCGGAGCGGTCATGTGATACGCGTCGCCGCTCATGCCGTAGCCGCCGATTTCCGCGTAGATCTTCGCGCCGCGCGCCTTCGCGTGCTCGTACTCTTCGAGCACCATCACGCCAGCACCCTCGCCCAGCACGAAGCCGTCGCGGTCCTTGTCCCACGGACGGCTCGCGGTTGCCGGATCGTCGTTGCGTTGCGACAGCGCACGCGCCGCCGCAAAGCCGCCGATACCGAGCGGCGACACGGTCGATTCCGCGCCACCCGCGATCATCACGTCGGCATCGCCGTATTCGATCAGACGGGAAGCCTCGCCGATGCAGTGCAGACCGGTCGTACACGCGGTGACGATCGACAGATTCGGACCCTTGATGCCGAACTTGATCGACAGATGGCCGGAGATCATGTTGATGATCGAAGCCGGCACGAAGAACGGCGAAATACGGCGCGGGCCACGATTGAGCAGTTCGGTCTGCGTGACCTCGATCATCGGCAGACCGCCGATGCCCGAACCGACTACCACGCCGATACGCTCTGAATTCTCGTCGGTGACTTCGAGGCCGCTGTCCTGCATCGCCTGGATGCCCGCAGCCACGCCGTAATGGATGAACGTATCCATATGGCGTGCTTCCTTACCGGGGATGTAGTCCTCGATATTGAAACCCTTCACCTCGCCGGCGAAACGAGTCGAAAAGTTCGACGCATCGAACTTCGTGATATTGGCAATACCAGACTTGCCGGCGACCAGATTGGCCCAGCCATCGGCAACATTATTGCCAACAGGCGAAATCAGCCCCAGGCCTGTAACGACAACACGACGGCGGCTCACGGTAACCCCTTTTTCATAGATGACAAAAGCAAAAGCCACAGCGGCCACAGGAGTCTGCCCTGTGTGCCCTGTGGCTGTTTAAGTCGGCAATCGCGCGGAAAAATGCGCAGTCAGCATCGCAGGCTCCCGCATGGCAAGCAGCGCGGTGCAAAGCACCCGCCCCGCTGGCGCCAGCACATGGCGCGGCAGGGCGTCATGCGCCGCCAATGCAGAAACGCAGGCGCGAATGACCTTAGGCCTTGACGTTCGCGCGAGCGTAGTCGATCGCTTGCTGAACGGTAGTGATCTTCTCGGCTTCTTCATCCGGAATTTCCATGCCGAATTCGTCTTCGAGGGCCATCACGAGCTCGACGGTGTCGAGCGAGTCGGCGCCGAGATCGTTCACGAACGACGCTTCGTTCTTGATTTCCGCTTCCGCAACGCCCAGTTGTTCCGCGACGATCTTCTTGACGCGCTGTTCGATATTGTCCATTACCCCTCCAAGGGAAAAGAAGTTCAAAAATACAGGTGCGCGCATTTTATCAGGTTTGACCCGGCAAAAAAGCGGCGCATCGGGTTCCTGTCAAGGCATGCGCCCCCATGCTTCTGCAAACGCATCAAGGCGCGGATAGTAACCGGAATCGGCTATTGCATGTACATGCCGCCGTTCACGTGCAGCGTCGTACCGGTGATGTAGCCCGCCTGCGGCGACGCGAGAAATGCGACCGCATGCGCGATGTCTTCCGGGCTGCCGAGACGGCCGAGCGGAATCTGCGTTTTCAGCACGGTGTGCTGTTCTTCGGGCAGCGCCTTCGTCATATCGGTATCGATGAAACCCGGGGCGACGCAGTTGACGGTGATGCCGCGGCTCCCTATCTCGCGCGCGAGCGCACGGGTCATGCCGGCGACGCCGGCCTTCGCGGCCGCGTAGTTGATTTGTCCCGGGTTGCCGGCCGAGCCGACCACCGACGTGATGTTGATGATGCGGCCACCCTTGGCCTTCATCATCGGACGCAGCACCGCGCGCGACAGCCGGAACACCGACTTCAGATTAGTGTCGATCACCGCGTCCCAGTCGTCGTCCTTCATACGCATCGCCAGTTGATCCTGCGTGATGCCGGCGTTGTTCACGAGCACGTGCAGCGCGCCGAATTCCTTGACCGTGCCGTCGATCAGCGCTTCCGCCGCGGCCGCGTCATTGACGTTGAGCACTGCACCGCGGCCGTTAACGCCGGCCGCATTGAACGCTTCGGTGATCGCGGCCGCGCCGCTTTCGCTGGTCGCGGTGCCGATGACCGTCGCGCCCTGGCGCGCCAGTTCCATTGCGATCGCACGGCCAATGCCGCGCGACGCGCCTGTCACGATTGCGATCTGCTTGTCGAGAGTCTTTTCCATCTGTCAGTCCGGATGCCCGCCAAGCGGGCTGATTGATTCTTGCTGATTCTGGTGACGAAATGCCACCGCGCTCGCGACACCACTTCGTCGGTGCGCTTTGTCGGCGAATGGCGAGTTCAGCCTGCCGTCACGAGTTTCAGTGTTTCTTCGAGCGACGCTGCATCGAACAACGATGCGCCGACGAGATTGCCGTCGATACGCTTGGTCAGACCGGCAAGGACCTTGCCCGGGCCGCACTCGATCACGTGCGTGACACCCTGCGCAGCCATCGCCTGAACGCATTCGACCCACCGTACCGGACCGGCCGCCTGGCGTACCAGCGCGTCCTTGATCGCGGCGGGTTCGTTGACCACCGCGACGTCGACGTTGTTGATGACGGGAATCGACGGCACCTGTATTTCGACGCTCGCGAGATATTCGCGCAACTGATCCGACGCGGGCTTGAGCAGCGACGAGTGGAACGGCGCCGAGACCGGCAACGGCAGCGCGCGCTTCGCACCCTTCGTCTTCGCAACTTCGCAAGCCTTCTCGACCGCGGCCTTGTGGCCCGCGATCACGACCTGCGCCGGCGCGTTGAAATTGACGGCCTCGACGACCCCAGCCGCCGACGCTTCCGCGCAGACCGCGCGCACCGTGTCGTCGTCGAGACCGAGAATCGCGGCCATGCCGCCAACGCCCACCGGCACCGCCGTTTGCATCGCCTGCGCACGGAACCGCACGAGCGGCACCGCGTCGCGAAACGCGAGCGCGCCCGCCGCGACGAGCGCAGTGTATTCGCCAAGGCTATGACCGGCGACGATCGCCGGCGCCGGGCCGCCCGCCTGCCGCCACGCGCGGTAGACCGCGTAGGCCGCGGTCAGCATGACCGGCTGGGTGTTGGTGGTGAGATTGAGATCTTCGGCAGGACCTTCGGCGATCAGTTTGCCGAGGTCCTGATTGAGTGCGTCGGAGGCTTCCTGAACCGTCTCGCGCACGAGTGCGTGATCGGCAAATGCATTGAGCATGCCGACCGCCTGCGAGCCCTGCCCAGGAAAAACGAACGCGAATTTCATATCGTCCCCAAAATCGGTTTAATCGGATGCGGCCGCCGTGCGCGGCGGCCATGAACGCGAGCTTTGCGCCTGCTCGACCCGCAGCGCCCCGCGATGTGTCGTCGCGCTCAGTAGCGAATGACCGACGCACCCCATGTGAAGCCGCCGCCGACGCCTTCGATCAGCACGTTCTGGCCGCGCTTGATGCGACCGTCGCGCACCGCGACGTCGAATGCGAGCGGAATGGACGCCGCCGACGTATTGCCGTGCTCGCCCACGGTGACCACCATGCGCTCCTGCGGCAAACCAAGCTTGCGGCAGGTACTTTGCATGATGCGAATATTGGCCTGATGCGGAATCAACCAGTCGATCTGCTCAGGTTTCAGATCGGCTTTCTCGAGCGCTTCGATCGCGACTTTCTCGAGCACGTTGACCGCGAGCTTGAACACCGCCTGGCCGTCCATGTGCAGGAACGCGCTGCCGGCGACCACGCCGCCATTCACGTTACCCGGCGTGCAGAGAATATTCGAATAGCTGCCGTCCGCGTGCAGTGCGCTCGACAGCACGCCCGCCTCGTCCGACGCCTGCAGGATCACTGCGCCCGCGCCATCGCCGAACAGCACGCAGGTGGTACGGTCGTTGAAGTCGAGAATCCGCGAGAAGGTCTCCGCGCCGATCACGAGCGCCGTGCGATGCTGGCCGCTGCGGATCAGGCTGTCCACCGTCGCTACCGCATATGCGAAGCCGGAGCACACGGCCTGTATGTCGAACGCGGCGCCGTTGTTCTTGATGCCGAGCTTGTTCTGCAGCAGGCAGGCCGTGCTCGGAAAGACGAAGTCAGGCGTAGACGTAGCGACGACGATCAGGTCGATGGACTGCGGATCGATGTCCGCCGCTTCGATCGCGCGCTGCGACGCGATCAGCGCGAGGTCGCTGGTCGTGACGTCCGGATCGGCGAAGTGACGCGCATGGATGCCCGTGCGCGCGACGATCCATTCGTCGCTCGTCTCGACACCCTGCTTTGCGAGACGCTCGGCCAGATCCTGATTGGTGACGCGCTGCGGCGGCAGATAGCTGCCGGTACCCAGCACACGGGAATAGATAGTGGATTGAGCCATTATGCCTTCGAGGATTGCGCAGCGTAGGGCTCGGCCGGCTGGCCTGCGATCGGGCTTGCGTGACCCGCACCGCTTGCGTCGCGCGCCGCCTGTTCGAGAGAACCCGCGTTCTCTTCCATTGCTCGCGCAAGGCGCTCCAGCACGCCGTTTTTGACGGCATCATACCCGCGTTTGATGGCCCACTCAAACGCGTAGGCATCGGCGGAACCGTGGCTTTTTATCACCAGACCGCGCAAGCCGAGCAGCGCGGCACCGTTGTATTGCCGATGATCGACGCGTTTCTTGAAACGCATCAATACCGGCAGCGCGAGCACCGCCATCACCTTGGTGAGCCACGAGCGGCCGAACTCTTCCTTGATGATATTGGAGAGCATCTGCGCGAGACCTTCCGAAGTCTTCAGCGCGACGTTGCCGACAAAGCCGTCGCAGACGATTACGTCGACGGTGCCCTTGTAGATGTCGTCACCTTCGACGTTGCCGTGAAAGTTCAGTGTACTCGCGCGCAGCAGTTCGCCGGCACGTTTGATGATGTCGTTACCCTTGATGACTTCTTCGCCGATGTTGAGCAGCCCGATGGTGGGCCGCTCCTTGCCCTCGAGCGCGGACACGAGCGCGTGCCCCATCTCGGCGAACTGCAGCAAGTGCTGCGGCTCGCAGTCGACGTTGGCGCCCAGGTCGAGCATCATCGTGTAGCCGTGGGGATTGGGGAGTGCAAACGCGATAGCCGGGCGTTCGATGCCCGACAGTGTTTTGAGCACATAGCGGGAGACCGCCATCAATGCGCCGGTGTTGCCGGCGGAAATGCAGGCTTGCGCCTCGCCTTCCTTGACGCGATTCAGCGCCACGCGCATCGACGAATCTTTTTTCTTGCGCAGCGCGACCTCGACCGGGTCGTCCATCGCGACGACCTCGGAAGCGGGCACGACGGTCAGCGCCGGCAGATCCTGAGCCTTCAACTTCTTCAGCTGCGCACGAATCGCAGTTTCAATGCCGACGAGCAACAGATGCGCGTCGGGATGCGAACGAACGAAGTTGACGGCAGCGGGAACGGTCACGGACGGGCCGTGGTCGCCTCCCATGCAATCTATCGTGAGCTTTACTGTCATGGAGTGCGACGAATTTCAGGCACAAAAAAGCGGCAGTTGAATGCCGCCTTTTTGCCGAACCGGGAAAATGTCAAGCGAGCCGATCGCTACGCGAAACGCCACAGGGCGCATCGCAGTGAACGATTAGTCGTTCTTCGTCTTGACGACTTTCTTGCCGCGATAGTAGCCGTTCGGGCTGATGTGGTGACGCAGATGCACTTCGCCGGTGCTCGGCTCAACGGCCAGCGGCGCTGCCGTCAGGAAATCGTGCGAACGGTGCATGCCTCGCTTCGACGGCGACTTCTTGTTTTGTTGAACTGCCATGACTAACTCCTAAAAATTTTCCGAATTCTAACACAGCCCGATATGGTCTCCGCCACTGGCCGATTGGCCAATGCGCCCGCATCGCGCTCCTCTGCAACTGTTTAGTGCTTCTTGCCGCCGGGCTCCTCGCGCTTGAGACTTTCGAGCGCCGCGAACGGATTACGCTTCTCGGACTCGCCGCCTTCAGCAGCCTCGCCCTGCACTGCTTCATCGCTCTCGCCTTCGTTGCCGTCCGCGCCCGAAACAAGGCTCTCGTGCACTTCGGGACAGACTTCGTGCTTGGGCACAAGCGGCAAAGAAAGCAGCAACTCTTCTTCGATCAAGTCGATGAGATCGAACTGGCGCGAGCCCACGATCACCTCGACTTCATCCTCGTCGAGCGGAAACTCTTCGGCTTCCGCCTCCGTGTTGACGACCCGGTAAGTTGCATCGACGTTGAACGCCTGCGAATACGGCGTCAGGCACCGCTGACATTCAAGCCACGCTGCACCGTGAATCGCCAGCCTCAGATAAGGCTGCGGACCTTCGGTGCCGTCGTCCTGCAATTCCGGCTGCGTCGCTCCTTCGGCTTGCCACGTGAACGTGGTATCGCGATCTGGCGCTTCCGCAGGGACTTCGTTTAACATGCGCGGCAGTTGCGAGACGCGCACGACACCCGCGGCCTGACGCCCGCTCCGCGCAAATTCGAACAGATCGAGTTCATGCGGGTCGGACAGACCTGCAGGTTTGCCAGGATGTTGAGTCATGCGCGCTCCTGCGTCGGCAAGCATGTTGCCGGGGTGGTCCGCGACGGCAAGCCAGCGCGGAGATAAACCGGTTTGCGAGACAGCCGGCGGGATTCGCGGCCACTGCGTTCTTCAATCCTGTTCGGCCTTTCAGGCCACCGCAAGCCGCTGAACGCGCCTGAATCCTGAAGCGCAAGCATACCGTGAAAAGCCCAAAATCATATCCGTTTTGTCTTTTCGAGTCAAACACTTAAGCCCGTACGCGCACGACCCCGTACGACCCGCCTCCCTAGCTTTCGCCTAACCATGCCTGATTCCCTCAAACGCCCGCCACGCCTGATTCTGGCGTCGAGTTCACGGTATCGCCGTGAACTTCTCGAACGCCTGCGCGTGCCATTCGACGTCGTCGTACCTGCAATCGACGAAACACCGCTCGCCGGCGAAATGCCCGAGGTCACCGCGCTGCGGCTATCCGAAGCCAAGGCCCGCACGGTGGCCAAAGGGCTTGGGGCGGACGAAGCCGCGCTCGTGATCGGCTCCGACCAGGTCGCCACCTATGACGGCCTGCAGATCGGCAAGCCCGGCACGCACGATAAGGCACTCGCGCAACTGCAGGCGATGCGCGGCCGCGAAGTGCTGTTCCATAGCGCGCTGTGCCTGTTCGACAGCGCGACGGACACCGCGCAAACCGTCGACGTGATCACCCGCGTGCGTTTTCGCAATCTGCCGGACGCAGCGCTCGACGCCTATCTGCGCGCCGAAACGCCGTATGACGTGGCTGGCAGCGCCAAATCCGAAGGACTCGGCATCGCGCTGCTGGAGGCCATCCATTCCGACGACCCGACCGCGCTGGTCGGTCTGCCGCTGATCGCGCTGTCGCGCATGTTGCTCGCGGCCGGTTACCCACTACTGGAGGCGCTATGAACGGTACGCTGTACCTGATTCCGAACACGCTCGGAGAAGGCGGCGCGAGCGCGCTCGAGTTCGTGCTGCCCGCGCCGGTCCGCGCCCGCGCGGCGTCGCTGCACTATTACATCGGCGAAAACGCGAAAACCACGCGCGCATTCCTGAAGAAAGTCGGCACCGAGCGGCCAATCCAGGAAATCGAGATTCGCGAACTGAACGTCAATACACCGGCTGGCGAAATCGACAGGCTGCTCGCGCCGCTGCTTGCAGGCACCGACGCGGGGCTCGTCTCCGAGGCTGGCTGCCCGGCGGTCGCGGACCCCGGCGCGTTGCTGGTACGCCGCGCTCACGAGCGTGGCGTGAAAGTCGTGCCGCTGGTCGGCCCGAGTTCGATCCTGCTCGCGCTGATGGCGTCGGGGCTGAACGGCCAGAGCTTTGCATTCCACGGCTACCTGCCCGTCGACGCCGCCGAGCGCGCCAAACGCCTGCGCGATCTGGAACAACAGTCACGCAAAGGCAAGCAGACGCAGATTTTTATTGAAACGCCTTACCGCAACCGCGCGCTGCTCGATACGCTGCTTGCGACTTGCGCACCATCGACACTGGTATGCGTGGCTGTCGACCTCACGCTGCCGACGGAAACCATCGCGAGCCGAACCGTAGCCGACTGGAAGAAAAAGCCGGAGATGGACCTGCACAAACGGCCGGCCATCTTTCTGATTCTGGCGGCCTGAGCGACATCCGCTATCGGCACACGCAGACCGGTTACGCGAAAACCGTGCAACTATATGACGAAGCCCGCGCAAATCGAGAAGGACGATTGCGCGGGCTTTTTATATTAGCCAGATCAATGCAGGCTGAGTTTCGCACCAAGCGCCATCGCCCGCATCGCGCCAGCACCAACCGCGGCGCCGAACTTGCGTGCAACGCGGTCCGTAATGCTTTCTTTGACTGTGTAATCGACGATATCCGGCGCCTTGAAGATTTCGCGCGCAACGTAGTCCTGGTCGCCGAAGCCGTCGGCGAGACCGAGTTCGACGCTCTTCTGACCGGTCCAGAACAGGCCCGAGAACATATCCGGCGTCTCGTGCAGGCGTTTGCCCCGGCCCTGGCGAACCGCGTCGATGAACTGCGCGTGGATCTGATCGAGCATGGCCTGCGCATGTTCGTCCATCTTCGGCGTTTCCGGCGAGAACGGATCGAAAAATCCCTTGTTCTCGCCCGACGTGTGCAGCCGGCGCTGGATTCCGAGCTTATCCATCAGGCCAGTAAACCCAAAGCCATCCATCAGCACGCCGATCGAGCCGACGATACTCGCCTTGTCGACATAGATCTTGTCCGCCGCTGCCGCCGCGTAATAGCCGCCTGACGCACACATGTCGCCAACCACCGCATACAGCGGAATCGACGGATATTTGCCGCGCAACCGGCGAATTTCGCTATTGATGATGCCGGCCTGCACCGGGCTGCCACCCGGGCTGTTGCAATACAGGATGACGCCGGCAGTGCCGGAATCCTCGAACGCGGTATCGAGCGCGGTGTTGATATCTTCGGCGTTTGCATTCGTATCCGCCGCGATTTCACCGTCTAGCGTCACCATCGCCGTGTGCCGCCCGGTGGTCGCGACGCGCTCGCCTGAAACATTTAGCGCGCCCCATACGATCACCGCGAGAACCGCGAGGAACACAAAACGGAAGAAAATCCGCCAGCGCCGCGCCGCGCGCTGCTCAGTGATTGCCGCCAGCGCGATGCGCTCGAGCGCGGCCCGCTCCCAGCCCGGCTCGGTATTGGGCAGGCGGGAACGGCCGCCCGGTGCAGGATCCTTCTCGGGGGTCAGATTGTCGGACATGCGGGCAGTGGATAGATGGAAAGAGAAAAATCAGGGGATGATCGGCAGCAACTCGCCGTCAGGCAGCCAGAAAACCGCCCGGCCTTCGGGCGTCTCGCGCTCCTCGACCTGCACGGGGCGCAATCGGCCGCCGCGGCACGGGCCGCCCACGCATTTGCCGGTATCTGGCGCGTAAATCGCGCCATGTGTCGCGCACATCAAGTATAAGCCGGACGATTCGAAGAACTGTCCCTCCGACCAGTCGAGTTCCATTGGCACGTGGGCGCAACGGTTCAGGTAGCCGTAGACGCGGCCATCGTAGCGGATAAAGAACACGACGACGTCCTGCTCGCCGATCCGCGCGTCGCGGCGGATGCCGATACCCCCGTCCGCCAGTTCGCCAGCCGCACAGATGCGCACGGCGTCCGCGGCGGCCGAGGCTACGGGACTCCCAGCGTCGGCGCTCATGCGTTCTCCCGCAGCCACCCGGACAGGTCGCTGATGCTCGATGCGACGAATTTCGGCTCCATCGCGCTCAGCGAATTGGCTGGATGCGCGCCATAAGTGACGCCAATCCCCGCCACGCCGGCGTTGATCGCCATCTGCAGGTCATGTGTCGTGTCGCCGATCATCACTGTGCGCGCCGTATCCTGCCCCAATTCGCGGGTAAGTTCATGCAGCATAGCGGGATGGGGTTTCGAGAATGTTTCGTCCGCGCAGCGCGTACCGTCGAACAGGCTCGTCAAGCGCGCCTGGTCGAGCGCGCGGTTCAAGCCGACGCGGCTCTTGCCGGTCGCGACAGCCAGCAGATAGCCGAGATCGCGCAATTCCTGCAGCATCTCCCGCACGCCGGGGAACAGCTCAGTGGTCTGATCCTTCACCAGATAATGGAAGCGGTAGCGCTCCGAAAGCCGCGGATAGTCGGCCGGATCGAGCGTCGGCGCAGCCAGCTGCAGCGCGTCGCGCAGGCCGAGGCCGATCACGTAGCTTGCGGCTTCGTCGGCGGGAACCGGCAAGCCGAGGTCGCGGCATGCCGCCTGGATGCTGCGCGTGATGTGCGCGGTCGAGTCCATCAGCGTGCCGTCCCAGTCAAACACGATCAGGTCAAATTGCTCTCTAGCCATGCAGTGTGGTCTCCGGGTTAGACCCAGTCCGTAGTTCGTTGAGTTGTTCGATGAAGCCGCGGCAGTCGGCCGGCAGCGGCGCTTCCAGCTGCAGCGGCGCGCCCGTGGCCGGATGCGTGAGCTTCAACCGGTAAGCGTGCAGAAACATGCGCTTGATGCCCGGCATCGCGTTGGCGCGTGCAAGCGCCTTGTTCAGTGCGAAATCGCCGTACTTAGCGTCGCCGACGATCGGCAGCTCCAGATGTTGCAGGTGAACGCGGATCTGGTGCGTGCGCCCCGTCTTCAGTTCGGCCTCCAGCAACGCGTAGCCCGGCCAGCGATCGACCAGATTGAAGACCGTATGCGATGCGAGTCCGTCCGCCTGCACGCGCACACGGCGCTCGCCATCCGCGGTCAGGTATTTGTGCAGCGGCTCTTTCACGGCGCGACGGCGCCCCCAGTCGGCCGCCCATTCGCCGTGCACGCACGCGTAGTAACGCTTGTCGATCCGGTTATCGCGGATCTGTTCGTGCAGATTGACGAGCGCGGCCCGCTTTTTCGCGAGCATCAACACGCCGGAGGTTTCACGATCGAGCCGATGCACGAGTTCGAGGAATTTCGCCTGCGGGCGCGCGCCGCGCAACTGTTCGATCACCCCGAATGCGACGCCGCTGCCGCCGTGGACCGCGACGCCGGCCGGCTTGTCGATCACGAGCAGATGTTCGTCTTCGAAAAGAATCGGAAAACCGCCGGCGGGAACGGGCGGTGGCGCGACGGTTTCATTAGGTTGTGCGACGCGGATCGGCGGCACGCGCACCAGATCGCCGACTTCGAGGCGGTACTGCGCATCGATCCGGCCCTTGTTCACGCGCACTTCGCCGCTGCGCAAAATGCGATAAATATGGCTTTTCGGCACGCCCTTGCACACGCGCAGCAAGAAATTGTCGATGCGCTGTCCGGCCGAGCTGTCGTCGATTTCAATCAGCGAGACCTGGTCGCTCGCGACCACGCTTGCAACCGATCTCTGGGATGTTTTGCCTAACTCTTTCATTCTGAATATAATTTGCCCAGCAGTCCGCGGCGGCCGGTGCAGTGTCCGCACAGCGTCCGGAATGCGGATGGATTGCGAAGGCGCAAGCGATTAAACCGTTATTTTACTTGCGCCGGGGTCTGGTTGCTCACCCTCAAAATGAGATGCAACGAGTTGCACGCACGAAGTCAGTGCCCGGCAGGGACGGCGCCCACAGGCGCGTTCGGTCAAGGTCGGCTTCGCGGTAGCGGAATTTTGGTAAAAAAGAATTTAGCTTTCAGCTTTGCGGTCCGGGTGGTATGACGCCCTGCCGGACGAAGCTGCAAGTTGCGAAAATACGGCGTGCGCCCGAGGCGTCTTGTAGAAAGTGCAAGACATGGCGACGTCAAAAAATGAAACGAGACACCCCTCAGCAGGAAAAGACGCGCCGCCTGCGCGAACTTCCCGTTGCGGCATGACCCGGCTTTCGTCGTTCGCTCGTGCGCCCAGTTGGCGCGCCGGCACGACAGGACGAACGCTTGTGAAGGTCTGCCGGCAAACCGGGGCGTGTCAGGTCATGATTTGAAGCCGTGTTCGCTGTGCCCTGCGGCACCGTGTCCGTTTTTGACGGGCCCGGGCCCTCTCAGGCAATTCTCCCGCCATCTTTCCCGCTCCAGCGTGCTTGTGAAATCACAATAAGACGCGGCACGCCGCCGCCCGTCCCAGCTTTCGCGACTGACAACCGCGCGAGCCCGGGCCGGCGAGGCCGCTCTGGAGCCGTTCAATGAAACGAATGTTGTTCAACGCGACGCAGCAGGAAGAACTGCGCGTCGCCATCGTCGATGGGCAAAAACTCATCGATATCGACATCGAAACCGCCGGGCGCGAACAGCGCAAAGGCAATATTTACAAGGGCATCATCACCCGCATCGAGCCTTCGCTCGAAGCCTGCTTCGTCAACTACGGCGAAGACCGCCACGGCTTCCTGCCGTTCAAGGAAGTCGCCCGCCAATACTTCCGCGATGGCGTCGATATGCGTTCCGCACGCATTCAGGACGCGCTCAAGGAAGGTCAGGAACTGATCGTCCAGGTCGAAAAAGAAGAACGTGGCAACAAGGGTGCGGCCCTGACCACCTTCATCTCGCTCGCCGGCCGCTATCTGGTGCTGATGCCGAACAACCCGCGCGGCGGCGGCGTGTCGCGCCGGATCGAAGGCGACGACCGTCAGGAACTGCGCGAAACCATGGCGCAGCTGCAACTTCCGGAAGGCATGAGCATCATCGCGCGCACGGCCGGCATCGGTCGTAGCGCCGAAGAACTGCAGTGGGACCTGAACTACCTGATGCAGCTGTGGCGCGCGATCGAAGCCGCGTCGCAAAGCGGAACGAGCGGTCAGCCGATGCTGATTTATCTCGAATCGAGCCTCGTGATTCGCGCGATTCGCGACTACTTCCAGCCCGACATCGGCGAAATCCTGATCGACACCACCGAAATCCATGACCAGGCACGCGCCTTCATGGATATCGTGATGCCGGACAATGTCAGCAAGGTGAAGCGGTATCACGACGACGTGCCGCTGTTCTCGCGCTTCCAGATCGAGCACCAGATCGAAACCGCATACTCGCGCACGGTACCGCTGCCGTCGGGCGGCGCGATCGTGATCGACCACACCGAGGCGCTCGTCGCGATCGACGTGAACTCGGCACGCGCGACCAAGGGCGCGGACATCGAGGAAACGGCCGCGCGCACGAACCTCGAAGCCGCCGACGAAGTCGCCCGCCAGTTGCGTCTGCGCGACCTGGGCGGCCTGATCGTGATCGACTTCATCGACATGGAATCGGCCAAGAGCCAGCGCGAAGTCGAGCAGCGTCTGAAAGACGCGCTCAAGCACGACCGCGCGCGCGTCCAGATGGGCAAGATCTCGCGCTTCGGCCTGATGGAGCTGTCGCGCCAGCGTCTGCGCCCGGCGCTGTCGGAAGGCAGCCACGTGACCTGCCCGCGCTGCAACGGCACGGGCCACATCCGCGATACCGAATCGTCCGCGCTGCAAGTGCTGCGGATCATTCAGGAAGAAGCGATGAAGGAAAACACCGCGGCGATCCATTGCCAGGTGCCGGTCGAAGTGACCGCCTTCCTGTTGAACGAGAAGCGCGCCGAAATCAACAAGATCGAATCGCGTTTCAAGGTCAATGTCGTACTGATCCCGAACAAGCACCTCGATACGCCGCATTACAAGCTCGAGCGCCTGCGTCACGACGACGCGCGTCTCGACGACCCGCGCGCGTCGTGGAAGATGGCCGAGGAAGCAGCCCGCGAGCTCGAATCGGAAACCGGCTACAGCAAGCGCAGCGAGGAAGTGAAGCCGAAGCAGGAAGCGGCGGTCAAGGGCATCACGCCCGAGAAGCCGGCGCCGAGCGCGCCGGTTCGCCCGGCGGCCACACCGGCTCCGGTCGCGGTCACGCCGGCAAGCGGCGGCTTCATCGGCTGGCTGAAGAATCTGTTCGGCATGCAGCCGGCCGCGCCGGCACCCGCCGCGCCGGCCGCGACCGAGAAGCCTGCCCGTCCGGCGCGCGGTGAGCGCACGGAGCGGGGTGAGCGCACCGGCGAGCGTGGCGGCGATCGCAACCGCAACCGCCGTGGCACCGCGGGCAGCCGTGACACGGCAGCACGCGGCGAAGGCGTCGCGGGTGGCCGTCAGGCACAAGGCCAGCAGCCGTCGCAGCGTCGCGAGGAGCGCGAAGGCCGGGAGGCGCGTGAAGGCCGCGAGCCGCGCGGCAATCGTGAACCGCGTGAGGCCCGTGAAGGCCGTGAACCGCGCGAAGCTCGCGAGCCGCGTGAGGCACGCGAAGGCCGCGAACGCGACGGCCGTGGCGCCGAGCGTACGGAAGCCGTCGAAGGCGCGGCACGCGCCGAGCGTCAGGAACGTGGCGAACGCCGTGAACGTGGTGAGCGCGCAGAACGTGGCGAGCGCGGTGAGCGTCGCAAGCCGCAGGTGGAAACCGCCGCAGCGTTGACGCAAACCGACGCGCAAGCCGCGGACGAACTGGCACGCAACCAGGCAGCCATTGGCGAAAACGGCGCACCGATCGATCAGGAAGCGGTCGCGCGTGACGGCGAAGAGCGTCGTCGTCGCCGGCGCGGTCGTCGCGGCGGCCGTCGCGAGCGTGAAGAGGACGTCAACGGCAACCTCGCGGCGGATGTCGCGGAAGCCGAAGGCGATCACGCCGGTGCGAACGACGACGCCCCGCTGCGCGCCGCGCAGCCGGTCGAACGCCAGGTCGAGCGAAGCGAAGCGACGGACGTGACACCGGTCGAAGTGGTGGTCGCCGCCGTTGCAACGGAAACCGTGGTCGTGACCGAGCTGCATGCGGCAGCCGAAACCCCGGCACTAGCCGCGGAAAGCGCTGCGAAGACCGAAAAGGTCGTGCCTGTCGAACAGGCTCCGGCAGCCCCCGCTGCCGTGGAACCGCCCGCTGTAGAGCCGGCCGCGCAAGCGCCGGCTGAGGCACCTGTCGCGGCCGAGGCCGCGCCGGCCGCCAGCGAGACGGTTTCGCTGGTCGAACCAGTCGCAGGCGCCGAAGCTCCGGTGGTTACACCGGCCATCGAAGCGCCGCCGGCAATCCACGCTGAAGCGCAAGCCGCGCCGGCTCCGCTCGAAACCGCGGCTCCGGCCACGGTCGTCGCGGCACCGGCAGTCGAGCCCGCGCCGCAAGCCGAGATCGCCGAGCCGCACCCGGCCGTCACGGCGGAACCGGTGACGGTCGAGCCTGCTTCGATCACAGTCGCGGCTCCGGTCGCGGTCCAGGTCGAGCCGGCCCCGCAAGCCCCGCAGCAGGCACCGCAAGCTCCCGCGCGCGGCACGGCATCGGCCGAAGCACTGCAGCCGATCCTCGAACAGGCCGGCCTGATCTGGGTGAACACCGACGCCGACAAGCTTCGCGCCGCGCAGGAAGCGGCGGCGCAAACGGTCAAGCCGCCGCGCGTCATCCGTGAACGCAAGTCGCTGCCGCCGGCCGACAACGCGCCGATGCAGCAGATCGAAACGATCAAGCATCCGCAGTAACGCGCGTCGTTGCCAGTAAAAAGCCCGCCCTCCCCGGCGGGCTTTTTCATTTCCGCGCGTGCCGGCCGAAGCAGTCTCCGGCAGCGGCGGCGTCATGCGGCCCCCCCGTATACCCCGACAGCGCCCGCGGCGTGCCTGCCGTCGCGGCCATTTCCGATAAAATGGATATTCCGCTGTCTGTTTTACGCATCCGACGAAGCATTTCATGTCCCGACGCATCATCCCTGTTGCCGACCTCAGTGCGGCGCCGGTTATCACCGGCCCGACGCAGACGCCTAGCGGCGTGCTGCACGATACGCTCGCGCGGCCACTGCGCGATCTGCGCATCTCGGTGACGGATCGCTGCAATTTCCGCTGCGTCTACTGCATGCCGCGTGCGGTGTTCGACAAAGACTATGCGTTCCTGCCGCACAGCGCGCTGCTGAGCTTCGAGGAGATCGAACGGCTCGCGCAGCACTTCGTCGCGCATGGCGTCGAGAAAATCCGTCTGACCGGCGGCGAACCGCTGCTGCGCAAGAATCTCGAATTCCTGATCGAACGTCTGTCCCGTCTGACCACGCCGGCGGGCCGCCCGCTCGATCTCACACTGACCACCAACGGTTCGCTGCTCGCGCGCAAGGCGCAAAGCCTCAAGGACGCCGGGCTCACCCGCGTAACCGTCAGCCTCGACGCGCTCGACGACGCCCTCTTTCGCCGCATGAACGACGCAGACTTCGCGGTCGCCGACGTGCTCGACGGCATCGCCGCCGCGCATGCAGTCGGCCTCGCGCCGGTCAAGGTGAACATGGTCGTCAAACGCGGCACCAACGACAGCGAAATCGTGCCGATGGCGCGTCATTTCAAAGGCTCGGGTGCGGTGCTGCGCTTCATCGAATACATGGACGTCGGCACGTCGAACGGCTGGAACATGACCGAAGTGCTGCCGTCCGCCGATGTCGTCACGCGCATCGCCGCGCACTTCCCGCTGGCCCCGCTCGAAGCGCACAGCGCCGCCGAGACCGCGCAGCGCTGGGGCTACGTCGATGGCGGCGGCGAAATCGGCGTGATTTCGAGCGTCACGCGCGCGTTTTGCGGTGATTGCACGCGCGCGCGTCTGTCGACGGAAGGCAAGCTGTATCTGTGCCTGTTCGCATCGACTGGCCACGATCTGCGCGCGTTGCTGCGCGGCGGCGCCAGCGAGGCCGAAATCGCCACGGCCATCGCCGAAATCTGGCAAGGCCGCAGCGACCGCTATTCGCAGTTGCGCGGCAGCCAGCCGGCCGATCCAGGCGAACCGGCCGGACGTCGTGTCGAAATGTCCTACATCGGCGGTTGAGCGGCCGGCCCATGCAAACCACTCGCGAACAGATCACCGGCCTCGTGCTCGCGGGCGGCCGCGGCAGACGCATGGGCGGCGTCGACAAGGGCCTGCAACCGCTGCACGGCGAGCCGCTCGCCGCCCACGTGATGAAGCGCCTCGCGCCGCAAACCGGCGCGCTGCTGATCAGCGCGAACCGCCATCCCGATATCTACGCCACGCTCGGCGCGCCGTACCACGCGAAGGTCCTCGCCGACACGCTGCCCGACTTTCCCGGGCCGCTCGCGGGCATACTCGCCGGCCTGCGCTCGGCGAGCACCGCCTGTCTGCTCAGCGCGCCTTGCGACTCGCCATGGCTGCCCGCCGACCTCGCCACGCGACTCGCGCAGGCGCTGGACGCGAACCAGGCCGACCTCGCGACGGTGACCACCATCGACGCCCACGGCGACACGTCGCTGCACCCGGTGTTCGCGCTGATGCGCACCACGCTGGCAGACGACCTCGCGGCGTTTCTGGCCGCCGGCGAACGCAAGGTCCGCGCGTGGTACGCGCGCCACAAGACGGTCGAAGTCGTCTTTACCGATGAGCGCCCGTTCTACAATGCCAACTCGTTACAAGAACTCGCCGACCTCGAACGTAATCGAGGCCCCGGCTGACATCCGCCTTGGCCGCGCGGCGATAGCCGCGCCCGTCTCCGGTCGCGACGCCCAGCCCTTCATGACCACGCTCAACGACTTTTCCCGCTGCGTCGCGCAGTACGATCCTCACGCGCTTCCCGTTTCGGCCGCTCAGGCGATTGTCCGGCAGTGGGCGACGCCGGTCGCGGCCGTTGAGCGCGTGGCGTTGCGCGATGCGCTCGACCGGGTGCTTGCCGTCGACATCGTGTCGCCGATCGACGTCCCCGCGCACGACAACTCCGCGATGGACGGCTACGCGTTCAATCGCGCGGCGCTCGCCGGCAACGCGCAAAATGGCATGAGAAACATCGAGCTGGCGGTCGCCGGCAAGGCGCTTGCCGGTCATCCGTTCGCGGGCCGCGTCGCGGCGAACCAGTGCGTACGCGTGATGACGGGTGCCTGTATGCCCAATGATTGCGACACCGTGGTGCCGCAGGAGCGGGTGGAACGAAACGCCGGCACCGCCTCGATCCGCTTTGCCGCCAACGCGGCGGTCGCGGGCGCGAACCGCCGCCGCGCCGGCGAAGACCTCGCCCAAGGCCAGATCGCGCTACGCGCCGGGCGCATCGTGCGCGCGTCGGACCTCGGTCTACTTGCATCGCTCGGCATCGGCGAAGTCAGCGTGCGCCGGCGCTTGCGGGTCGCGTTTTTTTCGACCGGCGACGAGTTGCGCTCGCTCGGCGAGCCTCTCGACGCCGGCTCGGTGTACGACAGCAACCGCTACACGTTATTCGCGATGCTGCGCCGACTGAACGTCGATGCGCTCGATCTCGGCGTCGTGCGCGACGAACCAGCCGCGCTCGAAGCGGCGCTGCGCAGTGCCGCTTCGAGCGCCGACGTGGTGCTGACGTCGGGCGGCGTATCGGTCGGCGAGGCCGATTTCACGAAACAGCTGCTGCAGACATTCGGCGATGTCGCGTTCTGGAGCCTCGCGATGCGCCCCGGCCGGCCGCTCGCGTTCGGCCGCGTGTGGTCCGGCGCGCAGCCCGGCGTAGGCCAACCCGCGCTATTCTTCGGCTTGCCGGGCAACCCGGTCGCCGTGATGGTGACGTTCTACCAGATCGTGCGCGACGCGCTGCTGCTGATGGCCGGCGCGACGCCGCGCCCCCTACCGGTGATTCATGCGACGAGCCGCGAGGCGCTGCGCAAACGCGCGGGCCGCACCGAATTCCTGCGCGGCGTCGCCGAACAGGATGCACGTGGACACTGGCACGTCACGCCGACCGGCTCGCAAAGCTCGGGCGTGCTGAGTTCGATGAGCGAAGCGAACTGCTTTATCGCGCTCGGCCACGACGAAGGCGACATTGCGGCTGGAGAGTCAGTTTCGATCATGCTGTTCGACGGTCTGATCTGACGCACGCGCGACGCATCGCCAGCCATCACGCGCTCACCACTCGCCCATCACCGGTATTCACCCACAACCATTACGACACACGGGTTTGACTTACATGAAAAAACAGATCTCGTTCATCGCACCCGGACAGACGGCCAAAGCACTGATCCTCGTCTACCTGACGTTCTCGGTGCCGATCGTGCTGCTCGGCGTGGTGGTCGCATTCGTGCGTTACGGCTCGGTGGAACTGAGCACCGTGTTCAGCGCACTGCTGCTCAACGCGATTCTCGGTTTCGTGCTGCTGTGGATTGCCTGCCATGCGTACAACTGGGTTGCGTCGCGCTTCGGCGGCATCGAAATCCATCTGACCGACGCGCCGGAAGAAGCGTAATACGCGCGGCAACCGGCTCGGCCGCGCCGCTGCCAACGCGCCATTGCTCACTTCTCGTCGGGCTCCACGCCCGAAAGCGCGTCGCCGAGCAAGCCGCTCGCCTCGTCGCCCGGCAACGCTTCGACGTCGCGCAACTTGCGATTCATCATGCGCGTGCGTGTTTCCGCGGCTTCGATCGAGCGCGTGACGGTTTCGAGTTGCGCTTTCGTCTTCGCGAGCACGTCGCCGAATTTGCCGAACTCCGTTTTCACCGCGCCAAGCACCTGCCACACCTCGCTCGAACGCCGCTCGATCGCGAGAGTGCGGAAACCCATCTGCAGACTGTTGAGCAGCGCGGTCAGCGTGGTGGGCCCGGCGATCGTCACGCGATAGTCGCGCTGTAGCAGATCCGTGAGTCCCGGCCGACGCAGCACCTCCGCGTACAAACCTTCGGTCGGCAGGAATAGCAGCGCGAAGTCGGTCGTGTGCGGCGGCGCCACGTACTTTTCCGCGATCGTGCGCGCCTCCGCACGAATCCGCGCTTCGAGCGCGCGCGACGCTTCTTCGACCGCGGCAGGATCGGCCCGCTCCTGCGCTTCGATCAGCCGCTCGTAGTCCTCGCGCGGAAATTTGGCGTCGATCGGCAGCCATACGGGCGTGCTCGCTCCGCCCGGTTCCGGGCGTCCCGGCAGACGAATTGCGAACTCGACGCGATCGGCACTCTTCGGCACGGTCGCGACGTTCTTCGCATATTGGTCGGCGGTCAGCAGCTGTTCGAGCAAGGCTTCGAGCTGCACTTCGCCCCACGTGCCACGGGTCTTCACATTGGTGAGCACGCGCTTCAGATCGCCGACGCCGGCCGCCAGCGTCTGCATTTCGCCCAGCCCACGATGCACCTGCTCGAGGCGATCGGAGACGAGCTTGAACGACTCACCGAGACGCTGTTCGAGCGTCGCGTGCAGCTTTTCATCGACGGTACGGCGCATTTCCTCGAGCCGCGCCGCGTTGTTCGCCTCGATGTCCTTCAGACGCTGTTCGATCGTCGCGCGTACCTCGGCAAAGCGCCGATCGTTCGCCTCGGTGAGCTGCCCGAGTTGCAGGCTCAGCGTGTCGCCGAACTGTTTCAGCGAGCGACCCTGCTCGTCTCGCGCCTGCTGGGCCTGCACTTGCAGGCTCTGACGCACCGCGTCGAGTTGCTGCGCGAAGCCGTCGATCTTGCCGCTCTGAACCGTCGTCATGCTGCCGAGTTGCGCGGCGAGCGTCTGCTGAAAATGCGCGAAGCCGCTGCTTTGCTCGGTGCGCGACACCCGCGCCGTCTCACCGATGTCGTTGCGCAACTGGCGCTCGAGCCGTTCGTACGCATGCGCCTGCGCGTCCGTCGCGACATCGAGACGTTCGTTGAGCGACTCGAACTGCTCGTCCTGTTCCGCGCGATGGTTGCCGCGCATCAGCAGCGCGAGTGCAATCACCAATGCAACCGCCAGTACCGCGACGGCCGCCACCAGAATCATCGTCATGAACGCGCCTTGCCGAGCACGTCGGGATTGATCGGGTTCGGCGGCTGACCGGCGCGCGGCCCTTCGCCGAGCGCCGCGATCAGGTTGTCCGCGGCGAGATTCGCCATCGCGCGACGAGTAGTTTCGGTTGCACTCGCGATATGCGGCGTCAGCACGATATTCGGCACGGTGAGCAGTGCCGGATTCAGCTGGGGCTCGCCCTCGAACACGTCGAGACCGGCCGCCGCGATGCGCTTGTCACGCAATGCCTCGGCGAGCGCCGCATCGTCGACGATACCGCCGCGCGCGATATTGGTGAGCGTCGCGGTCGGCTTCATCAGCGCGAGTTCGGCCGCGCCGATCGTGTGATGACTTTCCCGCGAGTACGGCAGCACCAGCACGACGTGATCGGCGTGCCGCAACAGGTCCTCTTTCGACGCATACTCGGCGTTCAGTTCGGCCTCGATCTGCGGCGCGACGCGCGAACGGTTGTGATAGATGACCCGCATATTGAAGCCTTGTGCGCGCCGCGCGAGCGCCTGGCCGATGCGGCCCATGCCGATCACGCCGAGAGTCGAGCCATACAGATCGCTACCGAGAAAGCTGTCGTAGCTCCACTTCTGCCAATGCCCGGCGCGCAACCAGTGCTCCGATTCGGCGATGCGGCGCGCGGTGGCCATCATCAGCGCCCAACCGAAATCGGCGGTCGATTCGTTCAGGACGTCCGGCGTATTGGTGCCGAGCACGTTGGCCGCGTTCAACGCGGCCATGTCGAAGTTGTTGTAGCCGACCGCCATGTTCGACACGACGCGCAGGCGGGGCGCCGCGGCAAGCACGCCCGCGTCGATCATCTCGCCGGCGGTCAGCGCGCCATCTTTGTCAGCGAGACGGCGCTTCAGTTCGTCGGCGGACAACACGTCGCCGGGGTTCCAGTCGACGTCGAAATACTGTTTGAGCCGGTCGATCACATCCGGAAAGATCGAACGGGCAACGAGGATCTTCTGCATCGCAATTCTCCGTATGGCGCGTCGAGCGGGGCCGCGTCGGCGTCGCAATCAATGTCGAAAAAAGAGCCAGCCGGTCAGCGCGAAAAGCGGCAACAGCACCGCGCCGGACCAGCCCATATACGCAAAAAAACTCGGCATGCGCACGCCGCGCGACTGCGCGATCGCCTTCACCATGAAGTTCGGCGCATTGCCGATATACGTGTTCGCGCCCATGAACACCGCGCCGGCCGAAATCGCCGCGAGCGTGGTCGCGCCGGTCGTCATCAAGGTCTGCGCATCGCCGCCGGCCAGGTTGAAGAACACGAGATAAGTCGGCGCGTTGTCGAGAAACGAAGATAGCAGGCCGGTCGCCCAGAAGTACATGATGTCGCGCGGCTCGCCTGACGGCGCGTTGACCAGATGGACCACGCCCGCGAATGCGCCAGCCTCGCTCGCACGCAGCATCATGATGACCGGCACGATCGTCACGAAGATACCGGCGAACAGTTTGGCGACTTCCTCGATCGGCGCCCAATCGAAATCGTTGCCCGCGCGGGCGGCGCGCGGCGTCAACGCAAGCGACAGCAACGTGACACCAATCAGCGCGACATCGCGCACGATGTTCTGCAACGCGACGTGCGTGCCCAATACGTCGAACGCTACCTGCGGCCGCCACAGCCCGCTCATCAGCACGAGCCCGATCACCGCGGCGAGAAGCACGAAATTGATCTTGCCATCGATGCCGAGCGGCCCGCTGTCCGGCGTTGGATCGAGAAATGACGAGTGCGCTTCCTCACGCCGATGGAAGTAAAACGAATCGAGCGCGTAGAAGATCGCGAGCAGCACGCCGCTGACGAACAGCATCGGCGCGGCCAGATGCACGGTGGTCCAGAAAAAACTCACGCCCTCGAGGAAGCCGAGGAACAGCGGCGGGTCGCCGAGCGGCGACAGCGCGCCGCCGACGTTCGCGACGAGAAAGATGAAGAACACGGCGACGTGCGTCACGTGGCGGCGATTGTCGTTCGCGCGCAGCAATGGGCGGATCAGCAGCATGGCCGCGCCGGTGGTGCCCATCACGCTCGCGAGCAGCGTGCCGAGCGCGAGCAGCGCGGTGTTCAGGCGCGGAGTACCGTGCAGATTACCGCGCACGCAGATGCCACCCGCGACGGTGTAGAGCGCGGTCAGCAGAATGATGAACGGGATGTACTCGTCGAACAGCGCATGCGCGAGCGCGCTGAGCGCCCCGGCGGCCTCGAACTGAAATGCGAATGGGACGAGGAACGCGAGCGCCCATCCCGCCGCGATCTTGCCGAAATGGTGATGCCAGAGAGCGGGCGCAATCAGCGGAAACAGTGCGATCGACAGCAGCATGCCCGCGAACGGCATGCCCCATAGCGCCGAAAGCGTGGCACCGTTGGGCATCGCAGCCCATGTCGGCGGCGCCCAGAACGCGAGCATCGATGCAACGGTCAGCCACAGGCTCGCGCGTCCGCCGCTGCGCCTTTTCGTTCCGCCTTGGCAAGTGCGATAGCGGGGCGCCGCCTGCGCTTCCTGTCCCGCATCTACCGCCTCTAGCGCATGAGCCGTAAGTGCGTTGCGTCGCCGCCGCGCGCGCGCCTCAGGCACCCTGAACGACGATTGCATGCACTCGGTAAGGGCCGTGCGCGCCCAGTACGATGGTCTGTTCGATATCGCCGGTGCGCGACGGGCCGGAGACGAAATTGACCGCGCGCGGCAACTCGCCGCGTTCCTTGCGAATCAGGCAGAACGCCTCTTCGTGACCCGCGACGATGCGCGACGCCGGCACGATCGCGATATGCGTCTCCGGCAGCAGCCCGGCCGACGCATATGTTTCCGGTCCGGACAGCAGCACCAGCGTGCCGGTCTCCGCCGTCGCGCAGAAGCAGCCGGTGAGACCTACCGCGTCGTTGTCTTGAGGTTTTCGAAATTCGACGGCGAGGCCCGCGTCGGCCCAGCGCAGCTCGCGCAGCGTTTGCCATGCGATGGCCTGCAGCGGCAAGCCTTGCTCGGTCAGATAGCGATGCGCGGCGGCGGGTACGTCGGCGAGAGATTGAACGGTGTCGACGGTGGTCGCCATTTTCCGCGCTTCTTCGATGAAGCGCGTGCAGAGATCGGTAGGCATGTCCGGACGCGGACCGGCGGGATGACGCGCGAGGTAGTCCGCCGCGGCTTCGCGTTCGGACGCGGATGGCTCGGGTTCACGCCCTTGCGCGGCGCGGATACGCGCCAGGATGTTGCGGCGGGCAATCGATGTGTCCATGTGCGAAATCCTCGTGTCGACAGCCGTGCCAAATGGCGACGAGATGGCGAGGATTATACCGGCCGCCCCCGCCGTCCACACCCTGGCCGAATGGCATATTGCCGCGCGTCCCGAGCGCGGCGACACTAGTTACCGCGCCAAACCCACATCAACCGCGAGGTGAACAACCGATGCACGAACCATGACCCGACAAGCGCGCTACTTCACTGCCTCTTCATCAGGCTGCGCGATGCCGAACACCTGGCGCAGATACGCGAGATAGGCCTTGTCCTCGCACATGTTCTTGCCCGGCGAGTCCGACAGCTTCGCAACCGGCTGACCATTGCAGCGAACCATCTTGATGACGATCTGCAGCGGGTTGTAGCCGAGGTCGTTGGTCAGATTGGTGCCCACGCCGAACGCGAGCTTGCAGCGGCCACGAAAGCGTTCGTAAAGTTGCAGCACCTTGGGAATGTCAAGCGCGTCGGAAAAAACGAGAATCTTCGTACGCGGGTCGCAGCGGTTGTCCTCGTAGTGCTTGAGCAGGCGCTCGCCCCAATCGAACGGATCGCCGGAATCGTGGCGCGCGCCGTCGAACAGCTTGCAGAAGTACATGTCGAAATCGCGCAGAAACGCCTGCATTCCGTAGACATCGGAGAGCGCGATCCCGAGGTCGCCGCGATACTCCTTCGCCCACATCTCGAAGCCGAATATCTGCGAGTCCCGCAGCCGCGGGCCGAGCGCCTGGCAAGCCTGCAGGTACTCATGCGCCATCGTGCCGAGCGGCGTGAGGCTGTGTTTCATCGCATAAAAGACGTTGCTCGTGCCGGCAAACTGTTCGCCGAGGCCGTCCTTCAGCGTGAGGATCACTTCCTCGTGCCATTGCTTCGAGAAGCGCCGGCGCGTGCCGTAATCGGCGATCTTGCAATCGGCGAATTCCGGCCGCGCGCCGAGCAGTTGGATCTTCTCGACCAGACGGCCGCGCCCTTCGCTGTAATCCGGCGTTTGCTGCGTGTTGCGGAAATAGACTTCGTTGACGATCGCGAGCACCGGAATCTCGAAGAGGATCGTATGCAGCCACGGCCCCTTGATGTCGATGTCGATCTCGCCGTTGCCCTTCGGCGAAGGCGTAATCGAAATGTACTTCTCGTTCAGGTGGAAGAGCGCGAGGAACTCGATGAAGTCGCCCTTGATGAAGCGCATGCGCCGCAGGTAGTCGAGCTCGCCGTCACTAAAACGCAATTCGCACAGCTTGCGCACTTCATCGCGAATCTCGCCGATGTACGGCACCAGATCGACATTCGGCGTGCGGCAACGGAAGCGGTACTCCACGTTCGCGGCGGGGAAGTGATGCAACACCACCTGCATCATCGTGAACTTGTACAGATCGGTATCGAGCAGCGAAGTAATAATCATGATGGTACGAACTGGACCGCCGGAAAACGGGAGGGCTCGCGGGCCCCTTCAACGGATGCGCGTACGGCAGCCGTACGCGCCAATCTGACGCATGTTACCCGAATGTGCCCGCATCCAGCGTGCCGTCGGCGCGCTTGCGCGACGCCCCATAAACTAATCACTAAAACGTATATAAGACGCACTGCGCGGCGCTTCATACACCTCTTGACGTTACGTTACAATAGCGTTTTTGGCGTTCGCGCCTTCCCTGATTCCGCATGCAGGAGCTGCCTGAATGACTCACGTTGTGACCGAAAGCTGCATCAAGTGCCGCTATACCGACTGCGTCGATGTGTGCCCGGTGGACTGCTTTCGCGAAGGTCCCAACTTCCTCGCGATCGACCCCGATGAATGTATCGACTGCGCCGTGTGCGTGGCCGAATGCCCGGTGAACGCCATTTACGCCGAAGAAGACGTGCCGGGCGATCAGCAGGACTTCATCGCGCTGAACGCCGATCTGGCGAAGAACTGGCCGAGCATCACGAAGACCAAGGCGCCGCTGCCGGAAGCCGACGAATTCAAGGACGTGAAGGAAAAGCTCGCACTGCTCGCGCGCTAAGCGCCAGGCTGCCATGTACCCTGCCTGATGTCGAATCAAATCAGGCTCAGCGCGGGGTATTGACAGGTGCTGAATTTGCTCCTACAATTCCGCTTCTCTGCTGTTGTTGTTCTGTTCCTCGATAGCTCAGTCGGTAGAGCGCCGGACTGTTAATCCGTAGGTCCCTGGTTCGAGCCCAGGTCGAGGAGCCAAGAATTTCAAAAGCCCGTTAACCAAGACGGGTTTTTTTATGTAGATCAAGTTGTACTGCTGTTCCTCGATAGCTCAGTCGGTAGAGCGCCGGACTGTTAATCCGTAGGTCCCTGGTTCGAGCCCAGGTCGAGGAGCCAAGATTTTGAAAGGCCCGCATCCGTGCGGGCCTTTTTGTTTTCGCGCTCGGCTTTTGCATATCCGGCCTTTGCGCGACCCGCGCTTGCCGCATGCGGCGCATTCGATACACGTTGCACGCATGCGGTAAATCGTCGACTCCGGTTCCCGTTCGTCACACTGGGTATGCAGGTTTGCGTGACGTTGTCCGCGCCGGTATACGATGGCAACGTCGTTGCAAACACACCTCGCGCATTCCGTGCTCCCCCACCTGATTCCACGCACTCAACCGGGCAAGCTCATGAAATCCACCTCGCTACGCATCGCGCTCGCCGCGTCCGGCGCGCTGCTGCTGTCTTCGGCGCAAGGCGAAGAAGTCGCCAGCGTCAATACGAATTTCCACGTCACCGGTTCCGATCGCGTGGTCGTCGAGGCTTATGACGACCCCGTCGTGCAGGGCGTCACCTGCTATGTGTCGCGGGCGCGAACCGGTGGCGTCAAAGGTACGCTCGGCATCGCCGAGGATCCGACCGAGGCGTCGATCGCGTGCCGTCAGATCGCGCCGCTGCATTTCACCGGGCCCGTCAAACAGAAGGACGACGTGTTTTCGGTGAGCATGTCGCTGATCTTCAAGTCGCTGCACGTCGTGCGCGTGGTCGACACGAAGCGCAACGCGCTCGTCTATCTGACCTACAGCGATCGCGTCGTCAGCGGCAGTGCGAAAAACAGCGTCAGCGCCGTGCCGATGCCGCCGGGCACGACGATCCCCGTCAAATGAGAAAAGGGCGCGTCGCGCGGCGACGGTCGACCGCACCGTCGCCGCGCGCGTCCACGACGCGCTACACTGACCGGTCCAGCCGGATTTTTGTCATGACCGCCACCCGTCGTTTCCGCGATTCCGCCCGCTACTGGCGCACGCCGCTTCTGCCCGGCGCGGATCTGCTCACCGCTGAATACCGCGACCACGAGTTCGCGCCGCATTGGCACGACGCGTACACGATTCCGGTGATCGTCGCGGGCGCGGAGTGCTATCGGTATCGCGGCGAGCACTACGTCGCGGAAGCGGGCAGCGTGCCGATCATCAATCCTGGCGAGTTGCATACAGGATCGAAGGCGGTCGACGACGGCTGGCAGTATCGCGTGATGTATGCGCCGGTCGACTTCCTACGCGAGCTTGCCGACGAAATCGCCGGCAAGCCGCAAGCCTTGCCGTGGTTCGAGCCCGGGGTGATCCGCGACCCCGATCTCGCGGCACGTCTCGCTCACGCGCACCGTCTGCTCGAAGCGGGCAACGACGCCCTCGCCGCCGAAGCCGCGATGCTCGATGCACTGTCCACGCTGCTGGTGCGCTATTCGCAGACGTCTCCCGCGTCCAAGCGCCTCGCCACCGACGACACGCGTGTCGCGTTGATGCAGGAACGCCTGACCGGGGATCTCATCGAGCCCGTCACGCTCGCGGAAGTCGCGCAGGCGGCGGGTCTGTCGCCGTTTCACGCGGCGCGTCTGTTCACGCAATCGACCGGTCTTCCGCCGCACGCGTGGCGCAACCAGGTGCGCTTGCAGCGCGCTCTCGCGCCGCTGCGCGCCGGCATCTCCGTCACCGATGTCGCCGCCGCGAGCGGCTTTACCGATCAGAGTCATTTCACGCGGCATTTCCGGCGTATGTTCGGCGTGCCGCCCGGGCAATGGCAAGGAACCCATCGCTAAAGACTAGCTTGCACCACCCCGCACAACCCCACGAACCCAACCGCCAGCCGCCGCCCTCAAACACACCCCAACCTCCCGCACCGCAAGAACGTACAAGCCCGCCCCACCCCCGCGCCGCTATGCTTCCACAATCAAGGAGGCTAGTTTGATCGATTCCACCCACGGCCGGCCAACCCGCTCAGGCCATCTCAAAGAATTCACCGCCGGCGCGCGCGACATCATCCCAATGATGGTTGGCGCCGCGCCGTTCGGCGTCATTTTCGGCACGCTCGTCGCGTCCGGGCCGCTGCATCTGTGGCACGGCCAGTTGATGTCGCTGATCGTCTTCGCCGGCTCCGCGCAGTTCATCGCTCTCGGCCTGATCGCCGGACACGCGAGTTTCGCGGTGATCTGGGCGACCACGCTCGTCGTCAATCTGCGTCACGTGCTGTACAGCGCGACGCTCGCGCCGCACGTCGCGCATCTGCCGGCACGCTGGCGCTGGGCACTCGGCGCGCTGCTCACCGACGAGGTTTTCGCGGTCGCATGGGAGCACTACCGGCACCGCGAGCCGGGCACCGTCGGTCCGTACTACTTCTTCGGCGCCGGGCTCGCGATGTATCTGAACTGGCAGTTGTGGACTGTCGCCGGCCTGCTGTTCGGCGCGGCGTTCCCGGGCTTGCGGTCGCTCGGTCTCGACTTCGCGATGGTCGCAACCTTTATCGCGATCGTCGTGCCGCAGCTGGTCGCGCTGCGCTATATCGCGGCGGCCGCGACCGCGGGCACGCTGGCGTTTTTCTGGCAGGCGTGGCCGTACAAGCTCGGCCTGCTCGGCGCGGTGTTCGCGGGCGTCGCCGTCGGCGTGCTGCTGTCGAGTTCGCGTCTGAACCTGCGCGGCGCACGCCGTACCGCGGAGGCCACGCGATGAGCTATGTCGTTCTGATCGTCGGGATGGCGGCCATTACCTGGCTGATACGCGCGGCCGTATTCGTGCTCGGCGACCGGCTGGTATTTCCGCCGCTCGTACGCACTGCGCTCGGCTTCGTGCCGGTCACCGTGCTGACCGCGATCATCGTGCCGATGGCGGTTTCGCCGCACGGCGCCAATGCCGAACTGAACTGGCGCAATCCGCAGCTGGTCGGCGCGCTCGCCGCCGTCGCCGTTAGTGCGCTGACGCGCCGGCCGCTGCTGACGATCGCGGTCGGACTGAGCGTGTTCTTCGTCTGGCAATGCGTGGTGCTGAAGTAAGCGAGCGCGCCGCGACCCGAGCGTTCCCTCCAAAGCACCCGTCCACCGCGTGGCACACCCTCAAGTTTCCCCCTATTCCGCCGATATGCAGTCGAGGTCCGCCCATCGGGATTCGTCCCGCAGCTCAGGCGGCAACAGGCTGGCATCAACCGCGCCGGTAGCGGGCGCCGCGTCGCCCCGGTCCGTGTGCGACGGGGCAGTAACGCGACGGCTCGCGCCGCACGGCTGGATCAAATGGGATAACACATGGGTCAAATCACCCTCAAGCTCAAGGACGAGACCGTCGCGTCGCTGCGCAAGGATTTCGAGGCTTTTCTGCGCGTATCGCTGAAGCTCGATCCGCAGTTCGCGACGCCGTCGTTTGAGGATTTTTTGCGTGCGAAACTGCTCGACAACATGGTGCCGCTGACCGAGCACGCGGTTCAGCGAATGCTGCAGGGCGGCCAGTACGCGTGGGCCAAGCGCACGCTCGACAAGGAGTTTCCGGACGTCGTCGCGATCCTGATGCGGCAGGCGACCGAGTTCGGCTTCGGCTTCGCCGCGCGTTCGGAATGGACCCCGGAGGAGCTGGCCAAGCAATGCCGCGACTGGGCCGCGGCGATCGTCAAGGAAGCCGAAGGCGATACGACACTGGTCGATCCGCTCTCGGCGCAGATCAAGAGCGCGGTGCAGGACATCCAGGCGCTCGAGGAAGCGATGCAGACGCCGGCATGGCGGCTCGTCGAATCGCTGCGTCAGCGCGTCTATGAGGCGAAGGTCGCGTGCGAGACGAGCGTAGGCAGTACCGCGCGCGAAAAGCTCGGCGAGCTGCGCGGCCTGCTGCGTCTCGGCATTTCGCACGGCACGTTCCAGAAGCAGGAAGCGCAGCAGATCATGGAGTATCTGCGGTTGCTGAAGCCGGAGATTTTCGTCGAGGAACCGAACGACGTGTTCTCGCGGCTCGCGTCGTGGCTGCGCAATTTCTTCGTACCCCCGAGTCCGGTCGCGCAGCAACAACAGCAGCAACAGCGATAGTCGCGCAGCGCCTGGCGGTGCGCGCCGCCAGGCCGGAGGCCGGCAACCCGACGGTCGGGCGGCTTCGTCTGCCGCCGCGTCTGAACACAGAACAGCGAACCGCTGCTGAATCTACCCGACCAACCAATGCATCAAGGGCGCGCCCCAACCTTCGACCCGCGCCACCCCCGCGCACTCAATCCCACATCTTCCTGAGCTTCGCCGCGATCTCGATCTTCGCCTGCGCGGCGGCGGCGAGCCCCGCCGCGCTCGGCGCGCTCGCCACCGGCACTCGCGGCCACGCATAGGCATCGAATAACGGCAGCATCGGCGTCGTGATGAAGCGCGTACGCGACGCCCACACGTGACGGTCGCCCAGATGGGTCTGGTTGTGCACGTAAAAGCGCTGCGGCACGACGATGTGCAGGTCTTCCTTCGCGCGCGTCATCGCCACATAGAGCAGGCGCCGCTCCTCGTCGATTTCCTCGTCGCTGCCGGTGCCGAGATCGGATGGGATGCAGCCGTCGACGCCATTCAGCACGAACACGTTGCGCCACTCCTGCCCCTTCGCCGAATGGATCGTCGACAGAATCAGATAGTCCTCGTCGATCAGCGGCACGCCGGATTCGTCGCTGGTTGCATCGGGCGGATCGAGCGTCAGCTCGGTCAGAAAACGCTCGCGCGACGGATAGGTACCCGCGATGCTCTCCATCTGCAGCACGTCCGCGTGACGGATCGCGGCATCCTCGTGATTGCGCTCCAGATGCGGCTCGTACCAGCGCCGCACCATTTCGAACTCGGCGGGCCACGGCGTCTGGCGCCCGTACACGCTCGACATCAGCTTGACGAACGGATGCCAGTCTTCCTGCGCCCGCGCGGGCGCGGCAAACGCGGCCAGCGCGCCGCCGGCGGTCGCGACCGGATCACCGCTCCCCGCGCGCGCGACGATTTCGTCGAGCAGCTTCGCGGCGGTGGCCGGCCCGACGCCCGGCAGCAACTGCACGACGCGAAAGCCGGCGACGCGGTCGCGCGGATTCTCGGCCCAGCGCAGCACCGCGAGCACGTCCTTCACGTGCACCGAATCGAGAAACTTGAGGCCGCCGAATTTGACGAACGGGATGTTGCGGCGGGTCAGCTCGATCTCGAGCGCGGCGCTGTGATGCGCGGCGCGAAACAGCACCGCCTGCGACTTCAGCTTCATCCCCTGTTCGCGCGCTTCGAGCACCTGTTCGACCACGTAGCGGGCCTGCGCGGCTTCATCGGCGACCGTCACCAGACGCGGGCGCTGCGCCGACGCTTTATCGGTCCACAGATTCTTCGTATAGCGCTCGCTCGCGAGCTCGATCACCGCGTTCGATGCGGCGAGAATCGGCGCACTTGACCGATAGTTGCGTTCGAGCGTGACCTGGCGCGCAGGCGGATCGAACTGCGCGGGGAAATCGAGGATATTGCGCACGGTCGCGCCGCGAAACGAATAGATGGACTGCGCGTCGTCACCGACCACGGTCAGGCCGCGGCCATCGGGTTTCAGCGCGAGCAGGATCGACGCCTGCAGACGGTTCGTATCCTGGTATTCGTCGACGAGCACGTGATCGAAACGCGCCGACATATCGGCGGCAATCGTCGGCTCCGCGGCCATATGCGACCAGTAGAGCAGCAGGTCGTCGTAGTCGAGCACGCTCTGTTTCTGCTTCGCGTCGACATACGCGGCGAACAGCCGGCGCAGATCGTCCTCCCACTCGCGGCACCACGGAAACGCGGTATCGAGTACCTGGCCGAGCGACGCGCCCGTATTGACGACACGCGAGTAGATCGCAAAGCAGGTGCCCTTGGCTGGGAAGCGTCGCTCTTTCGCCGACAGCCCCAGCTCGTGGCGCACGAGATTCATCAGATCGGCGGAATCTTCGCGGTCGTTGATCGTGAACGCCGGTGCGAGACCGATCAGATCGGCGTATTCGCGCAGCAGCCGCGCACCGACGCTATGGAAGGTGCCCGACCACATGAGCCCTTGCGCGAGTGCGGCACCCACGCCGGGCGCGCCTGCCGTGGCGGTTGCCGCGGCCGTGATGCGCGTGACGCGGCGGATCATTTCGAGCGCGGCGCGACGGGAGAAGGTCAGCAGCAGGATGCGATGCGGGTCGACACCCTTCACCACCAGATTGGCGACGCGATGCGCGAGCGTATTGGTCTTGCCGGAGCCGGCGCCCGCGATCACCAGCAACGCGCCGGGCGGCGCGTCAGGCGTTTCGGTGCCATATTCGACGGCTTCGCGTTGCGCGTCGTTGAGCTTCGCGAGCCAGGCGGCGGTATCGAACGGCGGAGCGGATTCGGCGACGGTGGACACGGATCGGTTTGCGCGTGGATGGATTCAGGATGCGACGCATACTGTATATCCATACAACTCACGGCGACAAGCGCCCTTTTTTGCGGCGGGGTGATGCGTGGATGATTCGGGAAAGAAGGGCTACCAGATGCGCCGTGACACGCGCCGACGGACATCCGGATGGCGAGCGGCAGCGCGCCGGTCGCCGGTCCCGCACACGCTACTGCTTCTTCGCGTCCTTCAGATTGGCATCGGCATTAGCCTTGTCGGCGTCAGCCTGCGCATCGGTCTTCGACTTGTCGGCCTTGGCTTGCGCGACCGCCGCCTTTTTATCGGCCTTGGCCTGCGCCTTGGCGGCCTTCTTGTCCGCATGCGTGGCGGGCGTCGCGGCCGGTTCGCTCGTCTGCGCGAAGACGGCCGACGACAGACACGCCGTGATCAGCGCCGCGTAAAGCCGCTTTTTCGTAATGTTATTAGTGTTCATCCGATTCCTCCCTGATGTGAAACACGCACGTTGCACGTGCGTAATGCGCGACGCGGCGCCCGACAATCGCCAGACACGCAAGCCTCCAGCGCCCCGTCGGGGCTGCTTTTACTGCGCCCTGATAGTCGAGTAGCCCGAGTGGCCCTCCAGCCACGGCGCCGGAGCCTCATCGAGACCCCCGGCGCCGAACCAGCAAGGCTTAATGCTTGACGTCAGCGCCATCGGCCTGAGCCGCCTGCCCTTCCATCTCCATCTTCATTGAGTTATTGGCGGTCTGCTTGTCGGCCTTCTGGTTCAGTTTCGCGCCGCGCACCTGCGCCTTGTACTGATCCTTCGCAGCCTTTTGCTGTGCCTTCATTTCGGCCTTCGACGCCTGCTTCGACGCGCGATACTCGGCATTGGCCTTCGCATCGGCATCGCGCTTCTGTACCAGCGGATCGGGCGAGCCCGACGCCGTCAGACGGCTCGGCGGCGGGGGCGGCTGCACCCCTTGGGCGGCGGGCGCCACATCCGGCTGCATCGTCGGCGCGGACGGCGGCGGGACCTGCAGACCCTGCGTGGCAGGCGCGACGCCGGCAGCGCCTTGCGCCTGGAGTTGCGCCTGCGCGCCGGGACCCGCGGGCGGCTGTGCGGTCTGGGCAACGGCGGCCGTCGCGGCAAAAGCACTGAGAGCGGTACCGATCAGGAGCGAACGGATCTGGGTCATGGCTATCCTCTCTAAAGGTTGTGGTGACGCGGGCGAACAGTCCGGCATCGCGATAACGGGATGTCCCGCGCGCCTCGCCCGGTCTACGCATCGCTGGCGGTTCGGCCGGGGATCGATCCCGGATATCCAGCGAGCTTTGCTTGCAGACTGCACTTTAGGAGTGAAATTCGTTCTCGACGATCGCTGTTACGGAGCGTTTCACTTTCCGACATGTGCATAACATCTGCTTTCAATTGCTTGCGGGCGCCGGTGTCCGCGTCGCTGACAGGCGACGCGGCACCGCAGCGCCGCTTCCAGGCTGGACTTGCTCGCGGCTTGGCTTATGATGCCGAACCCCTGCCGCAAACCCGGCTGCAACCCGGCCGAGAATCTCGACCGCGCCCTTGCCTGAAGGTGCAAACACCATGCCCAACCTGAATTTCACACTCACCGGCGACTACGTCGAACTGCACAACCTTCTGAAGATAACGGGCCTCGCCGACAGCGGCGGCTCCGCGAAAATGATGGTCGCCGACGGCGCGGTCATGGTCGATGGCCGTGTCGAAACGCGTAAAACGTGCAAGATCCGCGCGGGCCAGGTGGTGCTGCTCGGCGATACGCGAATCGCGGTACATGAGGGCTAACGCGCGGTGAAAGCGGCTGAATTCCGTTCGTCAACGCTGACGGCATCGCGAAGTCATCCGCCGCGCCGGGCATCCCGGCGCAACCCAACGATTGGCGACATCGCCGCGCACCATCATCGTGCGTTCGCCATCGACATCGGTCAGGCCAGGCAATAAGCTGTCGGTTTCGACAGCTAAACGACGGATTACGCCATCGGCCAGCAGAGTCGGCCGCACGCGGCCCGTCGACGCGCGACGGCTTCCCCGGCGCTCACTGCCCGCCAGACGCGTGAAACCAACGAGCGCGCAAAGGTTCAACTGCGCACCGCCGCTTTCGCCATCTGCGCTTCGCTGTCACCACCTTCCGCCGCCAAAGCGTTTTTCATGACCCAATCCGGCTTTGTCCGGGCGGCCAGCCGGCCGCCGACCTTCTCCCGCCACGCGGCCGATACCGCGCGGCTCGCCGCGCCGCTCGCGATCGCGCAGCTGTCGCAGATGGCGATGAGCGTCACCGACACGATCCTGCTCGGCTCGCTCGGCCCCGACGCGCTCGCCGCCGGCGGCCTCGGCGCCAACCTCTTTTTCGTTGTCGTCACGCTGCTGCAAGGCGTGCTGACCTCGGTCAGCGTCAGCGTCGCGCACGCGCGCGGCGCGCAGGAAGACGGCCGCGTGCCGCATATCTACTGGACCGGTTTCCTGTTGTCGGTGTTGCTGGCGGTGCCGGCGTTCATCCTGCTGTCGTTCGCGTCGCAGATCCTGCTCGCGTTCGGCGAGCCCGGCCTGCTCGCGCACAACGTCGGCAAATACGCGGCGGTGCTGCGCTGGGGCGCGCCCGCGAGCCTGATCGGCGTCGGCCTGATGCGCTCGTTTCTGCCGGCGATCGGCGCCGCGCGCCGGCTGCTGTGGGTCTCGATCATCAGCGTCGGCGTGAACGGCTTTCTGAATTACGGGCTGATCCACGGCGCGTACGGCTTGCCGCGGCTCGGTTTTCTCGGCTCGGCGGCGGCGACCACGATTACCGTGTGGCTAACCGCGCTCGTGCTGATGGCGCTGCTGCATCTGCGGCCGCGTTTCAAACATTTCGTCGTCGCGACACGGCCGAAGCTGCCGCTGATGGGCGAACTGTTCGGCATCGGCTGGCCGGTCGCGATTACCTACGGGGTCGAGTCGACGCTGTTTCTCGCGACCGGCCTGATGGTCGGCCTGCTCGGCGAATCGCAACTGGCCGCGCACCAGATCGCGCTGAATGTCGCATCGGTCGCGTTCATGGTGCCGCTCGCGATCGGCCAGGCGGCCAACGTGCGGGTCGGCTATTGGGCCGGCGCCGGCCAGCCGCTCGCCGCGCGCCATGCGGGCTTCGTCGCGCTTGCGCTCGGCGTCGGCTTCATGACGATGTCGGGGATCGTGCTGATCACCGCGCCGCACTGGATCGTGGGTCTGTATCTGCACCTCGACGACCCGGCCAACGCGCCGACCGTCGCGCTCGCCAGCTCGCTGCTCGGCGTGGCCGCGATTTTCCAGATCGTCGACGGCATGCAGACGGTCGGTTCAGGGTGCCTGCGCGGCCTGAAGGACACGCGCGTGCCGATGATCGCCGCGTCGTTCGGCTACTGGGTGGTCGGCTTTCCGACCGGCTATACGCTCGCGTTTCACTTCGGGCTCGGCGCGCGCGGTCTGTGGTGGGGTCTCGCGGCCGGGCTCGCGAGCGTCGCGGTGCTGATGACCTTGCGATTCCACAAGCTGAGCTTGCGGCAGGTGCCGGCCGCTCCGGTTACGCCGCCGGCCACGTCGGTTTGAACGCACGATAGCGGCCGATAACGCCGACGGATTCAACCGGTCGATGCAACACCTAGAATCTGCGTGAGCAGCGGAGGAGTTGCAAATGAAACAGCGACCGAGAATTTATTACTCCGAGACCCAGAAAGCGCTGATGTGGGACCGATGGCGCAAGGGCGATACGATTCATCAGATTGCCAAACTGTTTGATCGGGGCCATTCTTCGATTCAGCGAATACTATCGGAGAACGGTGGCATCCAGCCGCCGCAAAGGCACCGTGCGCCACAGGCATTGACGCTCGCGGAGCGCGAGGAGATTTCCCGTTCACTGGTGTCCGGATTGTCGATCCGGTCAATAGCAGCCAGGCTGGGACGCGCCCCTTCCACTATAAGTCGTGAGTTGCAGCGCAACGGGGGCAGCCAGGGCTATCGGGCAAGCCAGGCGGATGCGATCGCGTGGCAGCGGGCACGACGGCCGAAGGTTTGCAAACTTATGCGAAACCAGACGCTGGCGCGAGTTGTCGCTGCAAAGCTGAAGTTGCAGTGGTCCCCTGAGCAGATTGCCGGTTGGCTCAGGCATGCTTATGCGGTCAACAAGGACTATCTGGTGTCGCACGAGACAATCTACCGGAGCCTCTATATTCAAGCTCGTGGTGCCCTGAAAAAAGAACTGCTTGAGCACTTGCGACGCTTTCGAACCATGCGCCGATCCCGTCATCACACACTGAAAACTGAGGGTCGCACGAACATTCGCGACGCCGTGTCGATCAGTGAACGCCCCGCGACGGCGGAGGATCGCGCAATACCTGGGCACTGGGAAGGTGACTTGCTGTATGGCAACGCGACGAGCCAGATTGCAACTCTCGTCGAACGTCAAAGTCGATTCGTGATGCTGGTAAAAGTGCCCAGCAAGGATTCTGCGGCTGTGGTCGACGCGCTGATACGACACGCCAGCAAACTCCCGAGAGAACTCTATAGATCGCTGACGTGGGACAGGGGATCGGAAATGGCGGAGCACCACCGCTTTAGCGTTGCAACCGACATTGAGGTCTATTTCTGCGACCCACATCATCCCTGGCAACGCGGTTCGAACGAAAATACGAATGGGCTTCTGAGGCAATACTTCCCCAAGGGTACTGATCTGTCTGCTTACTCACAGGCCGGACTGGATGCCGTCGCCAGGCGGCTCAACGAACGTCCCCGAAAAACACTAGACTTCGATACGCCGGCTGAGCGATTTAACCAAATCGTTGCATCGACCGGTTGAATCCGCCCCCGATAACGGCCGCTCGCATCGACCAGACCTCGAAGCTCCACAGCCGCACGCCCCGGCGACGCGCGCGCCCTTCCTGAAGCACTTCCTGCAAACGGTAAAATGCCGGCCGCGGCACGCCGGCGTTCGCCCACCTGGTGCCACGCACCGGCCGGCCACGGCGCAAGCGCGCGCCGCGGCCCCGCTTTCTCGCGATAAAACATAACCAAGGACCTCCGCGCCATGCTTGCCCGCGTCACCCGCCTGTTCCCGCTCTGGGCCGTGCTCGTCTCGATCGCCGCCTACTTCTCGCCCGCGTCGTTCTCCGGCGTCGCGCCGCACGTCACGACGCTGCTGACGATCATCATGCTGGCGATGGGCGTCACGCTGTCCGCTTCCGACTTCCTGCGCGTGTTCACGCGTCCCGCGCCGGTGATCGCCGGCATCGTGCTGCACTACCTCGTGATGCCGCTCGCCGCGTGGGGCATCGCCAAGGCGCTGCGCATGCCGCCCGACCTGACCGCCGGCATGGTGCTGGTCGGCAGCGTCGCGAGCGGCACCGCGTCGAACGTGATGATCTATCTGGCGCGCGGCGATGTCGCGTTGTCGGTGACGATCAGCGCGCTGTCGACGCTTGTCGGCGTATTCGCGACGCCGCTGCTCACGCGGCTTTACGTCGACGCGTCGATCGTCGTCGACGTGCACGGCATGCTGATGAGCATCCTGCAGATCGTCGCGCTACCGATCGTCGTCGGTCTCGTCGTCAACCATCTGTTCCGCAAGCTCGTGCGCGCGATCGAACCGATCCTGCCGCTGATATCGATGGTCGCGATCGTGCTGATCATCGGCGCGGTGGTCGGCGGCACGCAGAAGAGCATTGCGTCGGTCGGCCTCGTCGTGATGCTCGGCGTGGTGCTGCACAACGGCATCGGCCTGCTCGGCGGTTACTGGGGCGGGCGCCTGCTCGGCTTCGACGAAGCGATCTGCCGTACGCTCGCGATCGAAGTCGGCATGCAGAACTCCGGCCTCGCCGCGACGCTCGGCAAGCTGTACTTCACGCCGCTCGCGGCGTTGCCGGGCGCGCTGTTCTCGGTGTGGCACAACCTGTCGGGCTCGTTGCTCGCGGGCGTCTGGGCGGGGCGCCCGGCCAAGGGCTCGACGCATGCCGATGGTGAGCGCGCGCAGGGCGTCGCGCAGCGCGGCTAATCACAGCACGGCACTGTGCACTGCGCGCTTCATGCGCCGCGATGGTGGTTTCCACGATCGCGGCGGCATGACACGACACGCCGGCCGCCGCGCGGCCACTCGTCGCCAGCCCGCCAAAGCCTGACCATCCTGCCCATGCCGGCGAACCGGAACCACCAGCCGATTCCCCCTTAGAATGCATTTCTCGACAGCGCGCGCCAGGCGCACGCGCTAGCCGTCACGAGACGCTTGCGATCAAAAGGGAGAACACCACGTGCAGGGGCATCTCGAACAGAACCAGAACACACTGAGCCGCCAGCGGGCATTCGGCACCACGAGACTTTTTTTCCTGCTGTGCTGTACGGCGGCATTTCTGACCGCCTGCGCGACCCGCCCACCCGCCACCGCATTCGATCGCGAACTCACGCACGCGCTGCCCGCAAGCGCCGACACCCCATTGCGTCACGCGCTCGCGCCGCTCGAAGCGAAACATCCACAGCAATCGGGCTTTCGCGTGCTGTCGAGCGGCACCGACGCGCTGCAGATGCGCATCGCGCTTGCGCGCGCGGCGACGAAGACCCTCGACATGCAGTACTACATCGCCAACGAGGACACCACCGGCAAGCTGCTGCTCGGCGCCGCGCTGTATGCGGCCGATCACGGCGTGCGCGTGCGCATGCTCGTCGACGATCTGAACTTCAAGGACATCGACCGCGTGATGGCGGGGCTGAACACGCACGAGAACATCGAGATTCGCGTGTTCAATCCGTTCGGCAGCGCGCAGGAAGGCATGTTCGAGCGCACCACCAATCTGTTCACGCAGATCGGTCACTTCACGCGCCGCATGCACAACAAGGCGATGATCGCGGACAACCAGTTGGCGATCGTCGGCGGGCGCAATCTCGGCGACGAATACTTCAGCGCGAGCGACACGCTGCAGTTCCGCGACCTCGACGTGCTCGCGGCGGGCCCGATCGTCGCGGATGTGTCGGCGAGTTTCGACGACTACTGGAACAGCAGCCTCGCCTATCCGCTGCGCGTGCTGAACAAGCAGAAGTTCGATGCGAAGGAACTCGACCAGACGCGCGACGACCTGCGCCAGCACTGGCGCACCAATGCCGATCCGTACAACGCCAAGCCGCTGAACGCGACGCCGCTCGCCGCGCAGATCACGAGCGAGCAGTTGGGCCTGACCTGGGCGCCGGCCGAATTCAAGGCGGATCTGCCGGAGAAGATCGAGCACCCGTCACCGGATTACGTGAGCCCGCCGATGCAGCGGCTGCGCGAACTGATGAGCGACGCGCGGCACGACTTCCTCGTCGTGTCGCCGTACTTCGTGCCGCACGACGCGGGCGTGAAGGCGGCCAGCGAACTGACCCAGCGCGGCATCCACATCGCGGTGCTGACCAATTCGCTTGCCGCGACCGATGCGGTCGCCGTGCAGGCCGGCTACAGCCCGTATCGCGTGCCGCTGCTGAAGGCCGGCGTCGATCTGTATGAATTCAAGCCGGATGCGCAGGCGCCGATGAGCTTCGCGGGCTCGCGCTCGCGCGCGAGTCTGCACGCGAAGACCTACGTGATCGACCACCAGATTCTCGTGATCGGCTCGATGAATCTCGACCCGCGTTCGGCGAATCTGAACACCGAACTCGCGCTCGTGATCCATAGCCCGGAGCTCGCGAATCAGGTCGCGCAAATCTTCGCGCGCGCGATCCAGCCGAGCGAAAGCTATCACGTGACGCTCGCCGATCAGGCGCAGCTCGCGTATCTGCGCTCGATCGGCGCGCCGCTGTCGCCGCTCGTGTGGACCGACGTCGAAAACGGCGAGAAGCGCACCTACATTTTCGATCCGCAAGCAGGTTTTTACCGCAACGCGCTAACGGGTCTATTCTCGTTATTGCCCGTCAACTCTGAACTTTGAACACCGGAGTGAAACATGACTGAAGACGTACGCATGGAACGCGACACGTTCGGCGAAATCGCCGTGCCGAACGCTCGCCTGTGGGGCGCGCAAACGCAGCGCTCGCTGCAGAACTTCAAGATTTCGACCGAGAAGCAATCGCCCGAACTGATCACCGCGCTGGCCGTGATCAAGCGCTCGGCGGCCGAGGTCAATCTCGGTCTCGGCGTGCTCGACGAACAGAAGGCCCGCGCGATCATGCAGGCGGCCGACGAGATCATCGACGGCAAGCATGCGGGCGAATTTCCGCTGGCCGTGTGGCAGACGGGTTCCGGTACGCAGACCAACATGAACCTGAACGAAGTGATCGCGAATCGCGCGAGCGAGCTGCTCGGCGGCGAGCGCGGCGAAGCGCGCAAGGTGCATCCGAACGACGACGTCAATCGCGGTCAATCGTCGAACGACGTGTTTCCGACCGCGATGCACGTGGCCGCCGCGTACGCGATCGTCAAGCATCTACAGCCGGCGCTGAAGACGCTGCGCAATACGCTCGACGGCAAGGCGAAGGCGTTCGACGGCATCGTCAAGATCGGCCGCACGCACCTGCAGGACGCGACGCCGCTGACGCTCGGCCAGGAGTTTTCGGGCTATGTCGCGCAGCTCGACCACGGCATCCGTCACGTCGAGTCGGCGCTGCCGCATCTGTACGAACTGGCGCAGGGCGGCACCGCGGTCGGCACCGGGCTGAACGCGCATCCGAAGTTCGCGGACAACGTCGCCGCGGCGATCGGCAAGCTGACCGGCCTGCCGTTCGTGTCGGCGCCGAACAAGTTCGAGGTGATGGCCGGCGCCGATGCGCTGGTGTTCGCGCACGGCGCGCTGAAGACAGTCGCGGCGAGCCTGAACAAGATCGCCAACGACATCCGCTGGCTCGCCAGCGGCCCGCGCTGCGGTCTCGGCGAGCTGTCGATTCCGGAAAACGAGCCGGGCAGCTCGATCATGCCGGGCAAGGTCAACCCGACCCAGTCCGAAGCGCTGACGATGCTGTGCGCGCAGGTGTTCGGCAACGACGTCGCGGTGAATATCGGCGGTGCGAGCGGCAACTTCGAGCTGAACGTGTTCCGCCCGATGATCGCGCACAACGTGCTGCAGTCGGTGCGCCTGCTCGCCGACGGCGCGCAGAGCTTCAACGACAACTGCGCGGTCGGCATCGAGCCGAATCGCGAGCGCATCGATACGTTGCTCAACGAATCGCTGATGCTGGTGACAGCGCTCAATCCGCACATCGGCTACGACAAGGCCGCGCAGATCGCGAAGAAGGCGCACAAGGAAGGCACGACGCTGAAGGCGTCGGCGCTGGCGCTCGGCTATGTCAGCGAGCAGCAGTTCGATGAGTGGGTGCGGCCGAACGATATGGTGGGGCGTACGGCGGGGTGAGTGGCGAGTTGAGTATCTGAAGCTCGCGCGGATGATCTGATGGAGGTTCCGCCGTGCTTGCAGCAGTCGGCTCGGCGGCACTCGTCGGATTGCGCGGCCTGAATGGCGGGCTTGCGCCTTGGGTATATCGCATCGCGCGAGTTAGGTGGCAATTGCTCCCCGCCTCGCGACCGCCGCTTACGCGGCTGCTTATCTAGCGGCGGCTGCTGCGAATCACGTGCGGGCCGCGACACGGCGAGCTGCCAGCCGCTGCCTGCACTACCGCACTACCGCACTACCGCACTACCGTCAGATTTTCCCCTGCGCGACGCCTTCCGGCTTCAGCTCGACGATCGCGTCGAGCGCTTCCTTTACATCCATCGCGTACTTGGCAAGGCGATGGTGCTCGTCGGTCTGCGGCACGAATGACGGCACCGGCACCGGACTGCCGTTCTCATTGACCGCGACCATCACGACGAGACAGTCGGTGGTCTGCAGCAGCTCTCCGCCCTTCGGATCGCCCGCCTGCACCGACACGTGGATATGCATGCTGGTGCGGCCCGTCGCGACGACACGCGCGCGCAATTCGACGAGATTGCCAACGAGGATCGGCCGGCGAAAACGGATGTTGCCGACGCTGACCGTCACGCAATAGCGCCCCGACCATACCGCCGCGCACGCGTAGGCGGTCTCGTCGATCCACTTCATCAGCGCGCCGCCGTGCACCTTGCCACCGAAGTTGACGGAGGTCGGCTCGGCGAGAAAGCGGAAAGTGGTTTCCGAACGGTCCATCGGTGCTGCGGGAAGAGTGCTCATCTTGACTCCGGTCAATCGGATGCATTGAAAGGGGGCGATTATACGAGCGCAATATTGCGTGCGGCGCAGTGTCGCGGGAAAGGGCAGCGCGATTGGTGGCTGCGGAGAGCGGCGGCGCCGGGGTTTTTTGAAATGCTTTGACGAGTTGCGGATGTCAGTTCATGGCGCCGGACCGAGCGCGTTCGCGGCTCGCGCATGACCAAAACGCCCCCGAGCCGCGCCGTGCCAGGCCGAGCAGCGACGCGAAGTTCATACGTCCGATGTTCAGGCGCGCGCCCGAACGTGAACTGGCCGTGCGTCGCGCTAGTTACGGACGCTGATGCCTTCGTCGATTGTTCCGTACATGGTGATGCTGCCGCTGCCCGCCGAACCGGGGCCGGCACCACCCTGAGCGCACGCGCTGAACAGCAGAACCGTCGCGGCAACGGCCAAAAGAATTTTCATCACGAGCTATTCCTGCGAAGACAGATCTCAATTTTAGCCTGCCGGCAGGATACGACGTGGGAACGCGGAGTGCGGGGCGGCTTGTGGGGGAATCGCGGCGGATTGGGGACTCGCGCCGACCTCAACCCGCCCCGCCCTCTCCGCATTCCATCGTTCACCCCAACCTGAAACATCGAATCCCACGACCCGATACAGTGGAGACCATGACGGCACGCTTCGCCGCCGCACCAGGAGGCCCCACGATGACGTCCCCCATCACCGACGACCACAACCATTTCCCCGGCTTGAGCCGTATCGGCGCGCTGCTTGCCGATCCCGGCCGCGCCGCGATGCTATGGGCGCTGATGGACGGCAGCGCCCGCCCCGCCGGCGAATTGACGATGATCGCCGGGCTGTCGCCGTCGGCGGCCAGCGCCCACCTGGCGCGCCTCACCGACGGCGGGCTGCTCGCGGCCGAGGTGCGCGGGCGGCATCGCTATTTCCGGATCGCGTCGCCGGAGATTGCCGCGTCGATCGAAGCGCTCGCCAACGTCGCGCAGGTCAGCGCGCCGCAGCGGGCCGCGCCGCGCCCCGCACGCACGGTGCCGGTCGAGATGCGCTATGCGCGCACCTGCTACGACCATATGGCCGGCGAACTGTCGGTGCGGATGTTCGAAAGGATGCTCGAGCGCGGTCTACTGACGCAGCACGGCGCATCGCTGGAGGCGACCGCGCAGGGCGCCGCCCGCTTCGCCGACTGGGGTATCGATCTGTCCGCGCAACAGAGCCGCCGCCGACGCTTCGCGTGCACCTGCCCGGACTGGAGCGTGCGCCGCCCGCACCTGGGCGGCGCGCTCGGCGCGGCGCTGCTCGATACGTGGTCCGCGCACGGCTGGGTCGAACGGACCGAGCGCCCACGCGTGCTGCGGATCACGCCGGCCGGCCATCGCTACTTCGATGCGTTCCTCGCCGAATGAACCGTTTGATCGTACTAAAGGGGCCGTTTCATCGGAGAAATACCGGCGAACGATGCGCTCGTGGCGCAGCCAGCGGCCCCCGAAGCGCATGCGGCATCCCCGGACCGCACGCTGATTTTGTCCCGATCGCGCCCGGGTGAAGCGACGCCCCGCCTCGCTGGCCCCACGAGACCTTTTGTTACATGCCAGCGAATCCACCTTACAAATGTGGAGGTCTTGAAACATGCGCGGCAGGTACAGTGACTGAACGGATCCGGCCGATTGCCGCGTCCGCCGGAGACCAGTCATGACACACGCTACGCACCCTACGCACGCTACCCAGCCCACGCGGCAACCCACGCCCCAACGCCGGATTGCCGGCTATACGCTGATCGCGGCCGCTGTCCTCGCGCTGGCCGCGCAAGCCGGATTCGCCCAGCAGATCGAATCCGCGCCGCCCACGGCGGCCACCGCCGCCACCGCGCCGGACGGCGATCCGCCGGGACGCATCGCGCGTCTGAACTACACGGCCGGCGCCGTGACCACCGAGCCCGCCGGCGCGACCGACTGGTCGTACGCTCAGATCAACCGCCCGCTCACCACCGGCGACCAGTTGTGGAACGACCAGAACGCGCGTTCCGAGCTTCACATCGGCTCGACCGCGATCCGCCTCGGCCAGAACACCAACCTCGACGTGCTCAATCTCGACGACACCAGCGCTCAACTGAAAGTCGCGCAAGGCACGCTGTCGACGCACGTGCGCGAAGTCGCGCCCGGCTCGTCGTATGAAATCGACACGCCGAACCTGGCGCTCGGCGTGAACGGCCCCGGCGACTATCGCGTCGACGTCGCGCCGGACGGCAGCAGCACCACGGTCACCGTGCGCGACGGCAGCGCGATCGCATACGGCGACGGCGGCCAGGTGCCGCTTGCGGCGGGCCAGCAGATCCGCTTCGCCGGCACCAACCTGCAACAGCTCGCCGACGCGCGCGCGCCGGCGCCCGACGAACTCGATCAGTGGGCCGCCAGCCGCGACGCCACCGAAGACCGCTCGGTATCGGCGCGCTACGTATCGCGCGATATCCCCGGCTATGAAGACCTCGATGCCAACGGCACGTGGCGCGACACCCCGCAGTACGGCGAGGTGTGGACGCCGCGCGCGACGCCGGCCGGCTGGGCGCCGTATCACGACGGTCACTGGGTGTGGCAGGCGCCGTGGGGCTGGACCTGGGTCGACGATCAGCCGTGGGGCTTCGCGCCCTACCACTACGGCCGCTGGGTGCAGTTCGACGACAGTTGGGCATGGGTGCCGGGCCCGCTCGAAGCCGAAGCACCGCCGCCGGTCTATGCGCCCGCGCTGGTGGCGTTCGTCGGCGACGATGATGGCGGCGTCGACTGGGGTGTGAATCTGGCGATCGGCGGGGCGATCGCGGCCGGCGTCGCCTGGTTCCCGCTCGGCCCGGGCGAACCGTGGCATCCGCATTGGGGCGGCCACGACCGTTGGAGCCCCGGCTACTACAACCGCGTGAACCGCGCGACCATCGTCAATGACTATCACCGTGACGTGAATATTCACAACACGTACGTGAACTATCACGCGCGCGGCGGCCTGACGGCGGTGCCGGCGACGGCCTTCGTGCATGGCCAGCCGGTCGGACGCTTCGCGCAGAAGGTCGATCCACGGCAGTGGCACAACGCGCGGATCAACCCCGGCGCACCGGGGATTGCGCCGGTGCGCGAGAGCTTCGGCTCCGATTTGCGGCGCGCGAACTATCGGCCGCCGGTGAGCGTTGCCGCGCGGCCGGTCGTCGCGACGCGCAATCCGGCGATGCCGGCCGCGTACCGCGACGACCTCGCGCAGCGCTTCGCGCAAAGCGGCGGACGCGTGCCGGGGGGCGGTCAGCCGGTCGTGCGGACTTCGGTGCCCGCGCATATGACTGGGGCGCCCGGCGCGGCACCGATCGCGAGAGTGCGGGTCGTGCAGTCTCATGTGCCGGGTCGGCCGCCGGGAATGGCCGCGGGGACGCCGGGTACGCCTGGCGCGCCGCATGGTATCGAGCAGGCTGGGCAGCGGCCCGCCGACGGGCTGGCACCGGGCTCGCACGGCGACGCGCCGCAAGCGCGGCCGGGTATGCCGCCGTCGATGGCCGGCAATGGGCGTCCGCCGCAGCCGGGTCAGGTGGAACAAAGGGAGCCGGGGGGAAGAACGGGACAGGCAGGACAAGCGGCACAAGCCGGACCCGCCGACGGACATCCGTCCAACGGCGTGCCGCGGCCACCGCAGCCGGGCGGCGGGAATCCGCTTGCCGCGGCGCAAGCCGGCGCGCAGCAGCACGGCGCCCCCCAGCAATGGGGCGCAGTCGGACGATCCGAGCCGGCCTGGACGCGGCCGCATCCGCCGATGGCCCAGCAGACGCCGCGTGCGGATCAGCCGGGTAATCAGCCGCAGCTTGGCGTCGCGCATCCGCCTGAGAATGCAGCCGCGCAGCAGCAGGCGCGTCAGCCGGAGGGCCGTGCGCAGCCAATGCAACCGATGCAGGCGCCGCCGCATGCCGAGCCGCAACAGCAGGCCCAGCAGCCGCGTTTCGACGCGCGTCCGCAGCCGATGCGGCACCCGCCCCGCGAGCAACCAGCACGGCCCGAACCGCAGTTCCAGCAAGCGCAGCAGCCGCGTCCTCAGCCGATGCAGCAGCCGCGCCCCGAACCGCAGCAGCAGCAGGTCCAGCAGCCGCATATCGAGCAACGGCCGCAGATGCAGCAGCCCCGCGCTGAACCGCGTCCGCAGCAGGTTCAGCAGCAGCGCGCGCAACCGCAGCCGCAGCATGCCGAGCAGCACGGCGGCGGCAATCACGACGAGCATCACAAGGGCTGAGCGATCTGAGTGGCGCCGCCGTCGCCGGCACAGCAGCACGCGTGAAGCGATACAAGCAGCGGCAATAAAAAAACCCCGCAATCCAAACGGATCGCGGGGTTTTTTAACATGGGACGCAGGCGCTACAGCCCGTCGTCACACCGCATCAGATCGCCATCGGCGCCGTCAGCGGCTCGTGGTGCCGATAGCCGACCAGCGAGAAATCCGCCGGCTCGATCTTCTCGAGCCATTCCGGCTCGTACACGCCGGTTTTCGCATACTCGGGCACACGCTCCGAAATCGCGAGCTGGGGACTCTCGTACGGTTCGCGCGTCAGCTGCTGCTGCAGCATGTCGAGCTGATTCTCGTAGATGTGCGCGTCGCCGATGAAGTAGCTGAACCAGCGCGGCGTATAACCGGTCAGGCGTCCGACCAGATGCAACAGCGCCGCGCCCTCGGTCAGATTGAACGGCGTGCCGAGCCCGACGTCGTTGCTGCGGATGTACAGACACAGCGAAATTTCGCGGCGCGCGACGTTCGGCAGGAACTGGTAAAGCAGATGGCAGGCCGGCAGCGCGATCTGGTCGAGTGCCGCCGGATTCCACGCGTGAAACAGAATGCGTCGATCGGCGGGATTGCGCATGATCGTATCGAGGCACTGACGCAACTGATCGATCGCCTTGTACAGCAGCACTTTCGAGCGGCCATCTTCGTCGAACTGCGTGATCACGCGAAAACCGCGCGCCTGCGCATCGGCGAGCTGCGCGCTCGCGCCGGCGTCGAGCACCTTGTACGCGGGCCATTGGCGCCATTGCACGCCATACACGTCGCCGAGATCGTCAGGGCCTTCGCGATACGGATTAGCGAGCCACTGCTCGTTCTGGTTCGCGTTGCCGTCCCACACCTTGCAGCCGAGCGCGCGGAAATCCGCGGCACTGCGCGATGCGCGCAGAAACCCGATCAGTTCGCCGATCGCCGACTTGAACGCGAGCTTCTTCGTGGTGACCGCGGGGAAGCCTTGCTGCAGATCGAAACGCAGCATCGCACCCGGCATGCTGATGGTGCGGATGCCGGTGCGGTTCTCCTGCCACGAGCCGGTATCGAGAATCGTGCGAACGAGCTCCAGGTATTGTTTCATGCGGTTTCCTTCGACGAGGCACGGCCACGCGCCACGAAATTGGGCAAAACTCGATTCTAACAAGCGCGACCGGACGACGCCTCGCGATGGCGTATGGCATCGGTCAATCGAAGGGAGACGTTCAAGCGGAGAAGTCCGCGACGCGAAGAAGCTCTGCGAAGGGACATACACCGACCGACATGGACGCGCGCAACGGCGCGATAAGGTGAAAAGCGGCAATGACATGCTGTGCTGATGCGCGGCGAACATCTCGCCGCACCCAAGCTCAACCCGTCAACATAGCGGAACCATCCGGCAACGACCACGCGGCGCCTCAATGCCCTTCAGCCGCGCGGCAACGGATGCTCACGGCGCGGCCCCGCACCGCGCCTTCACACACTCAAAGATGCTGTACCGAAGCCGGCAAATCGCCATGCGGCGCCGACATCGGCTCGCTTTCCATATGCCGCATCCCATGCGAGCACAGCAGCCGGTACAGCGTGACGCGCGAGATACCAAGCTCCTGCGCCGCGTCGCCAAGCCGCCCGCGATGACGCAGCAACGCAAGCTCGATCGCCTGCCGTTCGGCCGCTTCGCGCGCCTGCGCGAGCGACACCGGCACGATCTCCACATACTCGGCAAGTTCGAGATCGCGCGCGGTGATTGCGCGTCCTTCCGACATCACGATCGCGCGCCGTACCCGGTTGATCAGCTCACGCACGTTGCCCGGCCAGCCGTAGTTATGCAGTGCCGCGATCGCATCGGGCGCGAAGCCGCGCAAGCGGCGGCTCGCATCTTTCTTGAAACGCTCGAGCATGTGGCGCGCGAGCAGTTCGATGTCCTTGCCGCGCGCGCGCAGCGGCGGCTCGTCGATCTGCAACACGCACAGACGGTGATAGAGGTCCGAGCGGAAACGCCCTTCGATCATCGCCGCGGTCATGTCCACATGGGTGGCCGAGATGATCCGCACATCGACATCGATCGCCGTGTGTCCGCCGAGCCGTTCGACCTTGCGCTCTTGCAAAAAGCGCAGCAGGCTCGCCTGGCTCTCCAGCGGCAGATCGCCGATTTCATCGAGAAACAGCGTGCCGCCATTGGCCGCTTCAACGCGGCCGATCTTGCGTTGATTCGCGCCGGTGAACGCACCACGCTCATAGCCAAACAGCTCGGATTGCAGCAGATGCGGCGGAATCGCACCGCAGTTGATCGGCACGAACGGCGCGTTTCGACGCGCCGAGCGCTCGTGAATCGCCACCGCCGTGAGTTCCTTGCCGGTGCCCGATTCGCCGGAGATGAACACCGGCGCGTCGGTCATCGCGACTTTGCGAATCGAACGGAACAACGCGAGCATCGCGTCGCACGAGCCGACCATCTCGCCTTCGGCACCCTGCGAGCCGTCATGCGCCGCGCTTTCGCTCAGCGAGATCATCCCGTACGCGTGGCCGACCGAATCGACGATGCGATCGCCCGAATACGGCACCGTGACGTAATCGAAACAGTAGTCGCGCACGAGCCGGCGCAACGCGGCGTCCTGCAATTGTCCCGGCGTGGTGGCCGCGACCCAGCCGACATTCGGCATGGTCAGGCAGGATTCGAAAGCAGCGATTTCGTGCGGCTGGAAATCGCTGGAAAGATCAAGCAGGCCGCCCGCGGCCATTCCGGCGCGAACCGCCCGGCGCGCATCGCGCGCGGATCCTACGACTTCGACATGCCAGCCACGCTGCAGAAAACGCGTATTCAGCTCCGCGCTAGGATCGCGCGAAACGTAAATCAGTTGCCGCGTTGCGGGTTCCATTATTCAGATCCTCTCGTCAACGAACGTTAAGGATGACGCATGCACCTGAAACTGCGGTTCAGACACGCTGACTCATTCGGAATTCGCAAATCGCAAAAACCGAACGGCCATTCCATTCCGTGCGGACAGCTGATCCCCAAGAAAGCGGCGTGTGTGTTTGAGACGACCTGTTATGGGCCTTTTTTAAAAATTCAAAGCCGTTTTCGAGAGCTTACTATACGTGCGCGAGTTCGAAAACAATTATGCGAATTTAATCGGGGATCCTTTATCCATCAGGGTTTCAGCCACACCACAACGATTTATTCAGCCGACAAATAAAACATTACTGGAAGCGCTTTTACTGATGTTTCGCCGCAAGGTAGTTCGTACCTTTCGGTTTAACGAATTATAGGTATTTTCTGCTGCGCCGTTTCAGCGCTGAAACGTTTTTTTCCGATTTCGCGCGCATTACTCCCCGTTATGTCGGTCATGTCCAGACGCATCAAAGGATTGCGACCGATGGCACATGTTTCGCTAAATGGCGTGCACCAGGGGAGACAACATCATGCGCCTCGTTTTCCGCATCGATCTGATTGGCCGGACCTCATATTTCGCGATCTGCGCGGCGCTCGCGTTAAGCGCGCTGGCGCCCGCCGCGAGTGCCCAGACCGCACAAGCCGCGCCGGCCGGATCCGCCACGCTGGCGGAATCCAGCGATGCGCCCGGCACCTCTTCAGCCAATGAGCAACCCGCCGCGCTCGCCACCACGGATAGCAACAACCAGCTCGCCGCGAATCCGACCAGCACACCCGACGATGCTGCAGCGGTGAACGATATTTCGCTCGACGACCAGGTGCTGTCGCGGCAACGCGGCGGCGCGGTCGGCATGTTGATGGTCGCCGCAACGCCGCGGCTGATGCAAGGCGGCGGCAACCAGGTGACGTTGTGGGACGAGATCGCCCCGCCCTCGCCGCTGCCCGTGCCGGTCGACGCCGCGCGCGCCGCCCAGGGCAACGTCGCGACGTACCAGAGAAAGTAGCCAGCACCAGACAGAACCACAAGCAGTGCAGGACCGGCGCCGCGCCGCCTACGCAAGCATCAGACACGGCAGGCCGGCGGGAGTCAGGGCACCTCAGGGCACAACAGGGAAAGGACCGGAACATGACTACCAACCTTCAGACGCCGCGCGCCTTCTGGCCGCCGGCGGCGTCGCTGGACGGCGCGCGCGCCAACCGGGGTGCGCTGGTGGCCGGCGCCACGATTCTCGCCGCACTCTTCAGCGCGACCCTGGCCGGTCCCGCATGCGCCGAACAGGTCGCCAATCCGGGCGACATCATCGTCGAGCGCAACGTCACGCCGCGCGACGCATTCGTTCCCGTACCACGCGACCAGGACCCGGTCGGTGTGCGCGCCACCACGTTCCCGGCCAACTCGTTCAACCCGGCGATCGCCACGCTCGTCGGCGACTCCGATCTGACCAACGCGCACGGCTCCACTGGTGTCGCCCAGGGCGGCGTGTTGAACGGCACCGGCATGCAGGCGGTCGCGCAGATTCTCAGCGGCAAGGCGACCGGCAGCAATGTCGCGCTGAACGCCGGCGGCATCGGCGCGCCGGCGCCGGGGATCGGCGGCACGATCAGCTCGTCGGTGACGGGCGCGCTCGCGCCGTTGTCGAACGTGCTCGGCGGCGCACTCGGAGGGATGAAATGAGCCCCTTCGCCACCCTGTGGTCCGGCGCACTGACGCAATCGCCGCGCCGCGCTTCGCTATGCGCATGCATCGCGTGGGCAGCCTTCGCCGCAACTCAGGCACATGCGCAAGCACAGCCTCAAGCACAGTCGCAGAACGTGCCGGTGATCGGCGCGACCGCGACGATCGGCACCGGCGCGGGCGCCGGCGTCACCGGCGCGTTCACGGTCAATGAAACGGCCGGGCTCGACAACGCGCAGGCCAACCAGATCACGGTGACTAATGGCAACAACGGCACGGTCGCCGGCAACGCGAACGCGAGTGTGCAAAGCGCGTCGGTGGCCGCGAACGTCACGCGCGCACAGGCCTCGATCGAAGCCAACGCCTTTTTGAATACTTCCGGCGCGGTGCTGGTGAACCAGTCGGCCGGAGCAGGAAATCTGCAGCGCAACAGCACCCAGGTGGGCACTGCGGCGCTCGGAGTCGAGACCGTCCCGGATAGTGAGCTATCCGCGACGGCCCCGAGAAACGGGAGTCTGGGGCAGTCCAGCTCGATTCGCGACGTCCGCGAGGCCAACATTTCCAGCAATGCCTTCAGGAATGCGACCGGAATCGTGCAGATCAACCAGGCAGCCGGCGCCGGTAATGCCACGGCAAACAGTTTTGTGCTCCGTCCCCCGGCGGGCACTTTTTTTAACTGACCACACTTAAGTATCGGAGCGAATCATGAAGCGCACTCTTATTGCCGCAGCCGTTCTCGTCGTCGCATCCGGCAGCGCGTTGGCCGCGCCGCCCAAAGCCTTCCTGTTCAACACCACGGCCGTGGGCGAGATGGTCGGCGTGGAAGGGATGGTTGGACTGTATGGCTGCGTGCACGTATCGAGCACGGCCGGCGCGGTGATCAACAACAACCAGTCGGTCAACGTGAACGCGACGCTCGATCCGCAGGCGCAGAGCTATCGGACCGGCTCCATCACGACGAGCTACAACAACCACTCGAGTTCGGTCAAAGGCGCCGGCGCGGCGTTCGCGTTCACGACCCAGAGCCACTCGAGTTCGAGCTCCGGCTCGCAGGGCTTCCAGGCCTCGGCCGGCTATGCGTACGGCAATCAGAGCGCCAGCGTGACGGGCGGCGGCTATGAAACGAGCCAGCAGGCAGCGGGCATCGCGGGCGGCTTCTCGCACACGAGCCAGAATTCCGGCGCCCATATCGCGGCGGGCGGCTCGATCGGTGGCGGCTACAACTACAACGTCCACAACACGCCGTCGCACGGCAATGGTTCGTTCAGCGCGGGCGCGGGTCTGCACGCCGGCTACAACGAATCGAGCTATTCGAACGCGTCGGGTGTAGCCGGTGGCTTCGAAGCCAGCGAAGCATCCGGACAGGGCCGCGCCTGGGGCTATAGCGCCAACGAAGGCTCCGGCTTCGCGGCGGTCGGCGAACACTCGTCGGGCTACACGCGCAGCCGTTCGTCGTCGAGCGACGCATACGGCGCCGCATGGGGTGTCGACGCGACGATGGCCACCACCGACGTGACGACTCGCGGCTCGGTCACCGAGCACATCAACACCCAGGCAGCCGGCACGCTGACTGCGACGACCGGCACCAACGCGGCCACCAACGTGTCGGGCAACCTCGGCGTGAACATCGCGGAAGGCATCAGCAACGCGCAAAGCAACGACGTGTCGCTCGCCTCGGTCGACATCGGCAACGTGTTCGGCAATGCGCAGGTCTTCAACAGCCAGTCCACCAGCGGCAGCGCCCGGATCAACAACTTCAACCTCAACGCGTCGGTCGGCAACGGCTCGCTGGCGGGAGTAACGGGCAACGTCGGCGTGAACGTCGCATCCGGTATCGGCAACGTGCAGAACAACAGCCTTGCCGGCGCCGTGACGACGACCTCGCCGGGCAAGGCGATGACGACCGCGATGGACGCCACGGATGACAACTCGCAGACCGCCGCCATGACGGTCCACGGGCAATTCCAGGGCACCGCGATGCTCGGCAACGACACGCTGCACGGCGCGTCCGGCAACATCGGCGTGAACATCGCCGGCGGCGCGGGCAACCTGCAGCACAACGGTCTGGCGATCGCGGCGCTGAACAGCGGCAAGTAAGGCGCCGGCGCAGCACCGTCGACAGGCGGGCAGAAGCGGGACAGCAGTCGAAGGACGCGCCGGCGGCCGCAGAAGCCGCCGGCGCGAATCGGGCAGGAGACCAGCATGACCGGGTTGAAGGTGTTCCCGGCGCTACGTTTCGTCGTGGCGCTGGCAGGCTGCGCGCTGTGCGCGGATTACGCCGCCGCACAGTCGAGCATCGACACGTCCACGTTGATGGGCGTGCCGCTGAAAAAACCGATCCGTTCGATGAAAGACCTGCGCTACAGCCATGTCGTCAGTCAGCAGTTCGACTACAGCTGCGGCGCGGCGGCGCTCGCCACCCTCCTCAAGTACGGCTACGGGATCGACATTCCGGAAACCGAACTGATCAGCCGGATGATGGTTTTCTCCACGCCGGAAGTCGTCGTCAAGAACGGCTTTTCGATGCTCGACATGAAGCACTTCGTCGAGACCATCGGTCTGCGCGGCCGCGGTTTTCGCGTCAACGTCGACGCGCTCCACCACCTTCAGATCCCCGTGATGGTCCTGATGAACATCGACGGGTACGAGCATTTCGTGATCGTCAAGCATGCGCAGGACGGCCGCGTGTTCATCGCGGATCCGGCGCTCGGCAATCGCATCGTGCTCGAAGAGGACTTCGCGAAGACCTGGAACGGTCTCGTGTTCGCGGTCCTCGGCAAACCCTTCAGGGAGGATTCACCGCTGTTGCAGGACAACGAGTCGCTCGCGTTGAAGCTGCGCGCCAACGCGCTAGCAGCCGGCACCGCCGCGACGCCCTTTTTCGAGTACGGCTTGAACAAGGCAGACATGTTCTGAACCCATCATGAAGTCACTCCTCAATCCGCTCGGGTTCGTCCTCTGCGCCGCCGCCTGCGGCGCAAGCGGCGTGGCCTATGCGTCGGACGGCGCCGCCTCGCCGCCGACGCTCGAGCTTTCCGCGCCGCGCGATCCCGCGGCCGCGCCGCTCAAGGTGCAGCTCGTCGGCGACGACGTGCTCGCGACCCAGACCGGCAAGTACGCCGGCGCGACGATGATCTCCGGCTTCGTGCTCAACGTCATTTCGCAATGGCACTTGCCCAACGGCGTCAACGCGCTCGCCGAGGGATCGCTCAGCGCCACGCGTAACCGCGCCGGCCAGATGACGAGTTCCGTCAGCACGTCGGCGAGCGTAACCGGCGGCTCGTACGGCCGCGGCGGCCACGGTGGCCATGCGGGCAACGGCGGCGATTGGGGCGCCAACCCCAATGCGTCCGTCAGCGGCGGCCAGAGCATCAGCGTGAACGGCGTGTCGCAGATCACCCAGGTGGCCGGCGACCGCAACAGCGGCACCAACTCAGCGTTGATCGATTTCAGCAACAGCGCGATGACACCCGCCGGCCCCGCCACCGCACCGTCGGCGATGGCCAGCAATTCGACCGGCTCGGTAAAAGCCGGCATTTCGTTCGGCAGCGGCGGCGTCAGCGTCGCGCTGCAGACACCCGCTGGGCTCGCCACCCAGACTATCGCGCCGGGCAGCGGACAGATCGCCCAGCTGCTGCAGATTGCAGGCAATAACCAGCAAGTCGCCAACGCCCTGCAACTGCATCTGCAAACCCAGCAGATGTCGGCCGCGATGCTTCGCCAGCTCGGCGTACTACAGGCACTGCAAAACAGGAGATGAAGGCGGGCCGCCACCCGCCGCCGGCAGCACATGCAGGGAAGACACGGCCGCGCACTCGGCAGTCGGAGCGCGCGGCCGGACCACCGGGGGAGTAAGAAGATGAAAAACGTGTTATCGACCAGGGCGCCGCGCATGGCGCTGGCGGCCATTCCGGCCGCCGTCATGCTATGCGCCCTTTCGCAGACGGCGAGCGCGCAGGCGCTCGCCGGTCAATCTCTGGAAGACAGACTGAATACTCTGATGCGGGTCGTCGACGAACAGCAGCGGCAAATCCATTCACTCGAGCGCCAGGTCACGCAGCTCGAGATGGCGCAGCGCGGCCGCGGCATGCCGGGCACCGGCGCGCCCGCGGGCAGCGAGGCGGTCGCCGAGCAGCCCGGCGCCGACGGTCTGCCGATGCCGTTGCCGCCGCTCGCGCAGGCAACGCCAGGCGCGCCCGCGCCGGGCGGTGCCACGGGCACCGCGACCGGCGTGCCGGTCAATCCGCCGTCGCCCGACGGCAGCAGTGCCGGCAACACCGCGAGCAGCGGCCCGGGCGGCCTGCCGCCGGCCACCGACGGCAGCGGCGCGGTCGGCCAGACCCAGCGCGCGGCCGAGCCGGTGCGCACCCAGGCCGAGCAGGCGGTCGTGCAGCGCGAGCACGCGCCGCTGTTCGACCACAAGCTGACGATGGACTTCGGTATCAGCGATACCTACTACGATCGACGCCAACTGCAGTTGTCGGGCTTCCTCGCGCTCGATGCGATCTTTCTCGGCAACATCAATCTCGGCCAGACCAAGTCGCACCAGTTGATGGCGGACCTCGACACGCGCTACGGCCTGACCGACCGGATCAGCGTCGACGTCGACGTGCCGTACATCTACCGGCGCAGCAACTTCATCGTCGGCGGCGCGGGCGGCGCGGCCAGCACGCTGTCGGACGCGACGGTGTCGAGCCACGACATCGGCGACGTGAACTTCGGCATCTACTACCAGTTCCTGAAGGAAACCAACAGCATGCCGGACGTGGTCGGCAGCCTGCGCTTCAAGGCGCCGACCGGCAGCTCGCCGTTCGGCCAGAAGGTCGTGCAGATCGACGCGAACAACACCAATCTGGTCGCGCCGACCGAGCTGCCGACCGGCACCGGCTTCTGGAACATCACGGCGGGCGTGTCGGTGCTGAAGACCTACGACCCGGTCGTACTGTTCGGTAGCGTTTCCTATACGTACAACATCGCGCGTTCGTTCGCGGACATCTCGTCGGTAGAGGGGCAGGTCGAACCGGCGACGGTCAAGCTCGGCGACATCGTGCAGTTCGGCGGCGGCGTCGCGCTGGCGTTCTCCGACAAGGATTCGGCCAGCATCTCGTTCACGATGGCGCTCGAACCCGAATCGAAGACCCGTGCGCCGGGCGGCTCCTACACCGGCGTGCCGGGCAGCGAAACGACGGCCGCGGTAATGAATTTTGGCTTGAACCACGTGGTGAACAAGCACCTGACCATCAACGGCGCAGTATCGATCGGGCTCACGCCCGATGCGCCGAACTTCGTGGTCGGGCTGCGGTTTCCCTACACCTTCTAAGCTGTCCAACGATGCGAGGTCGAACGTGCGTGAATCACCTCATCTGACCAGTGTGGGCTCCGTGGCGGCAGCGGGATCGCATCTGTCGCTCGCGTCGCCGAAGGAGCGCGGCGGTGCGCTGCCCGCCGATGCATCTGCTTATTTGCCGACCAGCTCACCCACCGATTCATCAGCCGACTCGGCCGCTCATTCGCTGGCGGACGGCGCGCCGGATCTGCCGATGGCGGCGGTGCGCCGCGTAGCCGCCTGCGCGGCCGCGCCCGCCGAACATGCGCAACTCGAGCGCCAGTTGCTGTACGTCGCGCGCACGCCGGACGAAACCCTCGTCGCGCATCTGAAAAGCCGCGGCTGGCGGGTCGTTGCCGCGCGCTCCGCGCACGAACTCGGCCGGCTCGTGAAGCCCGATATGGCCTGCGCGGGCATCGTCGATCTGGCGAGCTTCGCGCCGCGCGACATCGGCGGGCTCGAGACCAGCCTGCGTCAGCAGCAGGTCGGCTGGATCGCGCTCGCGAGCGCCGAGCGGCTCAACGATCCGCTGGTGCGGCGGCTGGTGCGCCACTACTGCTTCGACTTCGTCAAGCTGCCGGTCGCGCACGCGACGATCGATTACCTCGCCGCCCACGCGTTCGGCATGGTCACGCTGTGCGATCCGGAAGTCGCGCCGCCCGTCAGCGAATCCGGCGACGAGGAAATGGTCGGCACCTGCGAGGCGATGCAGCAGCTCTTTCGGACGATCCGCAAGGTCGCGAACACCGACGCGAGCGTGTTCATCTCCGGCGAATCGGGCACCGGCAAGGAGCTGACCGCGCTCGCGATCCACGAGCGCTCGCCGCGCCGCAAGGCGATGTTCACGGCGATCAACTGCGGCGCGATTCCGCATCATCTGCTGCAATCGGAGCTGTTCGGCTACGAGCGCGGCGCGTTTACCGGCGCGAATCAGCGCAAGATCGGCAGCGTCGAAGCCGCCGATGGCGGCACGCTGTTTCTCGACGAAATCGGCGATCTACCGCTGGAGAGCCAGGCGAGCCTGCTGCGCTTCCTGCAGGAAGGCAAGATCGAGCGGCTGGGCGGGCGCGAGTCGATTCCGGTCGACGTGCGGATCATCTCGGCGACTCACGTCGATCTCGACTGCGCGATGCGCGACGGCCAGTTCCGCGCCGACCTGTTTCATCGGCTGTGCGTGCTGCGCGTCGACGAGCCGCCGCTGCGCGCGCGCGGCAAGGACATCGAAATTCTCGCGCATCACATCCTGCACAAGTTCAAGACCGACAACGCGCGCAAGATTCGCGGCTTCACGCCGTCGGCAATCGAAGCGCTTTACAACTACAACTGGCCAGGCAATGTGCGCGAGTTGATCAACCGCGTGCGCCGCGCGATCGTAATGGCCGAGAACAAGCTGATTTCCGCCGAGGATCTCGATCTGGCCGGCTTCACCGAGCAGGAAAGCATGACGCTCACGCAGGTGCGCGAGGCCGCGGAGAAACGCGCGATCGAGGCGGCATTGCTGCGCCATCGGCACCGCCTGAACGAGGCGGCGACGGACTTGAATATTTCGCGGGTCACGCTGTATCGGTTGATGGGCGTGCATGGCTTGCGCGAGCCGGGTGGCGCCGATGACAAGGGAGCACCGGCGGCGGACGAGCCGGCGCGGGGGTGAGAGCACGGATGAGAGCGCGGGTGAGCGGAGTGGGTAAGAGCGCGTCGGGTAGAATCGCCCGGTTACCCTCCCTTTTCCCATTCGATGACGACGCTCACCCTGATCGTCGCTCGCGCCAGTAACGGCGTGATCGGCCGCGACAACGAGTTGCCCTGGCGACTGCCCGAAGACCTCAGGTTCTTCAAGCGCACGACGATGGGCGCGCCCATCATCATGGGGCGCAAGACGCATGAGTCGATCGGCCGGCCACTTCCGGGACGCCGCAATATCGTCGTGACGCGCGATGCCTCACGGCGCTTTCAGGGTTGCGACACCGCCACCAATCTCGACGACGCGCTGCGGCTCGCCGCGCAGGATCAGGCGCCGCAAGCGTTTCTGATTGGCGGCGCGCAGTTGTACGAGGAAGGGCTGCGTCACGCGGACAAGCTGATCGTCACCGAGATTGCCGCCGACTTCGACGGCGACGCGACCTTCCCCGCGATCGACAAAAACCTGTGGGAAGAGATCGCGCGCGAAGCGCATCACTCGAACGCGCCGAACGATTTCGACTACGCGTTCGTCACGTATCAGCGCCGGGACGTCTGAGGGTCGCGGCAGCGGGTCTGATCGAGCGGCGCAACACGACGCGGCGCCACGCAACGTGCCAATGAAAAACGCCACGCAAGTTTCGTTGCGTGGCGTTTTTTTTATTACTGCCGGTAGCTGCCGGTCTCGCGGAGTCATGCACCCCGCGCAGTTCTCGCGGCTTACTGCCCCGCGATCGTCATCTTCTCGATCAGCACCGAGCCGATCTGCTTCGTGCCGCGCGTGATCGTGTCCGAGCCGATCGCGACGATATGGCGGAACATCTCCTGCAGCGTGCTCGCGACCGTGATTTCCTCGACCGGATACTGGATCTTGCCGTTCTCGACCCAGAAGCCCGACGCACCGCGCGAGTAGTCGCCGGTCACGTAGTTGACGCCCTGCCCCATCAGTTCGGTCAGCAGCAGACCGGTGCCGAGTTTTTTCAGCATTTCCTCGAAGTCGTCTTCAGGACGCGTGTTGCTGCTGAGCAGCGACAGATTGTGCGAGCCGCCCGCGTTGCCGGTGGTCTGCATGCCGAGCTTGCGCGCCGAGTACGTGGACAGGAAGTAGCCCTCGACCACACCATCCTTGACGACCGAGCGCTGGCGCGTGCGCACGCCTTCTTCGTCGAACGGCGCGCTGCCCATCGCGCGCGCGACGTGCGGATCCTCGACTACCTGCACGTGCGGCGCGAACACCGGCTTGCCGAGACTGTCGACCAGGAACGAAGTCTTGCGATACAGCGCACCGCCGCTCGTCGCCTGCACGAATGCGCCGAGCAGACCGGCCGCGAGCGGCGCCTCGAACAGCACCGGCACCTTGCGCGTATCGAGCCCGCGCGCGCCGATACGCGCGAGCGCGCGCTGCGCGGCATAGCGGCCGACCGCTTCGGGATTCGCGAGTTCGTCGGCGCTGCGCGTCGACGTGTACCAGTCGTCGCGCTGCATGTTGCGGCCGCTGCCGGCGATCGGCGCGCACGCGATGTAGTGGCGCGAATACGGATAGCCGGCGAGGAAGCCGCGCGAGGTCGCCAGCACGAACTGCGAGTGCTGCGCCGATACGCTCGCGCCTTCCGAGTTCTTGATTTGCGGATCGGTCGCGAACGCGGCGTCTTCGGCGCGGCGCGCGATTTCGACCGCTTCGTCGGCGGACAGATTCCACGGGTGATACAGATCGAGATCGCGCGGTGCGGTTTCGAGCAGTTCGGCTTCGGCGAGGCCCGCGCAATCGTCTTCGGCGGTGAAGCGCGCGATGTTGTAGGCCGCCGCGACCGTATCTTTCAATGCCTGCGGCGAGAAGTCCGACGTGCTCGCGTTGCCGCGCTTGTTGCCGATGAACACCGTCACGCCGACCATCTTGTCGCGGTTGTGCTCGATCGTCTCGACTTCGCCGCGGCGCACCGAGACCGACAGGCCGTCGCCCTCGGAGATTTCGGTTGCGGCGTCGGTGCCGCCGAGCGCCTTCGCGTGACGGAGGATGTCCGAGGCGATTTCCTTCAGTTCATCCTGGGTATGCGGAAAAAAGCGCTGCTTGACGTCCATGTCTGCTGCCATTGTCGTTGCCGTCCTGTTCGGGGCCGCGCGGCCCTGGGTATGCGCACCGTGTTCGCCCGATGCCACGCGAAGGCGTGCGCATCGACGCATCAGTGCGGAAGAAATGCATCCCGCGATCATAGCAAGGTACGCGGCGCCGCACCTGGCATTCGCGGCACGATACGTGGGCTCGGCGCGGACTTTGTTCGGGGCCGCCGAAGGCTCGCTTGCGTGGCGCGAGGATGGACCACGATGGCCCGCCACGAGGCGGCGCAAATCGGCGCAAACCGACGAGGAGCGGTTCAGGCCGGACGGGCGCGGCACGTTACAATACGCGCCATGACACGCAAAACCCGCATTCAACCGATCGAATCCGTCGTGACGGAAGTCGACGAGAACGGTTACGACCGTCCGAGCAAATCCCAGGTCAAGCGCGAAATGCAGGCGCTGCAGGATCTGGGCTCGGAGCTGATCGCGCTGCCCAAGGACGCGCTCAAGCGCATGCCGATGCCTGAAAAGCTCGACGATGCGGTGCGCGAGGCGCGCCGCATCACCGATCACGAGGGCAAGCGCCGCCAGGTGCAGTACGTCGGCCGCGTGATGCGCTCGCTGCTGGACACGGAAACCGCCGCGCTGCGCACCGCGCTCGACACCTACAAGGGCGTCAACAAGGCGGAAACGGCGAAGCTGCACTGGATCGAACGCACTCGCGAGAAACTGCTCGCTGACGACGCCGCGCTGACCGAATTCATCCGCCGGCATCCGAACGCCGATCCGCAAGAGGGCCGCACGCTGATCCGCAACGCGCGCAAGGAAGCGCAGCAGAACAAGCCGCCGCGCTACTTCCGCGAACTGTTCCAGTGGATCAAGAGCGCGGCCGGCGCGGACGATGAGGCCGATGCCGGCGACGCGCATCACGCAGACCTCCCTCCGGAAGACGACGATGACGACCGCGAAGCCTGAGCAACGCACGCAGCGCAACCATCCCGATGAAATCGTGATCGGCCTCGTGTCGATCAGCGATCGCGCGTCGACTGGCCAGTATGAGGACAAGGGCATCCCGGCGCTGCAGGACTGGCTCGGCGCGGCACTGAGCTCGCCATGGCAGGCGGTCACCCGGCTGATTCAGGACGACGCGCCGACGATCTCGGCAACACTCATCGAACTGGTCGACGAACTCGGCTGCGATCTGGTGCTGACCACGGGCGGCACCGGCCCGGCGCGCCGCGACGTGACGCCGGAGGCAACGCTTGCGGTCGGGACGAAGGAAATGCCCGGCTTCGGCGAGCAGATGCGGCAGATCAGCCTGAATTTCGTGCCGACCGCGATCCTGTCGCGCCAGGCTGCGGTAATCCGCGAAACGGCCGGGCATGCCGCGCTGATCATCAATCTGCCGGGGCAGCCGAAGTCGATCAGGGAAACGCTCGAAGGCCTGCGCGATGCCAATGATGCCAACACGGTCAAGGTGCCGGGGATTTTCACCGCGGTGCCCTACTGCATCGACCTGATCGGCGGCCCGTATGTGGAAACCAACGCCGACGTGGTGAAGGCGTTCCGGCCGAAGAGCGCGGTGCGCGCTCCACGGCAGGGTTAGGGCCGGCGCGGACCCTCGCGCTTATTTGCCGGCTATTTGACGATTATTTGTCGCTCGCGGCGGCGTCCGGGGCCGGCTGCGACGGCACGAGGAAGTGCTCGCGGTAGTACTTCAGTTCGTCGATCGACTCGTGGATATCGGCCAGCGCCGTATGCATCGCGCGCTTCTGGAAACCCTTGTAAATAGCCGGCTGCCAGCGGCGGCACAATTCCTTCAGCGTGCTCACGTCGAGGTTGCGATAGTGGAAGAAACGCTCCAGATCCGGCATCCAGCGCGCCATGAAGCGGCGGTCCTGGCAGATCGAGTTGCCGCACATCGGCGATTTGCCCGGCGGCACGTACTGGCCGAGAAATTCGCGGATCTGCTCGGTGGCGTCGGCTTCGCTGACCGTCGACGCCTTCACGCGGCCGATCAGTCCCGAGCGGCCATGCGTGTTCTGATTCCACTCATCCATTTTCGCCAGCGTCTCGTCGCTCTGATGAATCGCGAGCACCGGCCCTTCGACCATCCTGTCGAGCGTCGAATTCGTTACCACGACCGCGATCTCGATGATGCGGTCAGTGTCGGGCTCGAGCCCGGTCATTTCCATGTCCAGCCAGACGAGATTCATGTCGCTGCGCACGAGCGGCGGCTGTTCGGTGAATGCGAGGATGTCAGTCATGAAGGCAACCCTGAGGGCCGGGCGATGGGCTTCGCTAAAAGTCCGCGCGCCGCGGCGCGTGTTGGTTTGAAATGGATTCGCGGTTTGCTGGCGGCCCGGCCGCGCCGGGCGACTTGAAGCGTCCGCGTTCGAAGCGTCTTCGCTCGAAGCTCGAGCCTGAACCGCTGATCGAGCCGCTAATCAGGCCGTATCCTCCCGCCGCGAAGCGGGAAGAAACATATAATTCTCGCATAGATACCACGGAATCCCCGGATGCCTACCCTGTACTTCACCGTCCTGTTCGTCGTCGCCGTCGTAGCGATGGTCGGCACCAAACTCTGGCTCGCGTCGCGGCAGATCCGCTTCGTTGCCGCCCACCGCGAACAGGTGCCGAGCCAGTTCGCGACCACCATCGCGCTCACCGCGCATCAGCGCGCGGCCGATTACACCGTCGAGCGCACGCGGCTCGCGATGATCGAGATCGTCGTCGGCGCGGCCGTGCTGATCTGGCTCACGCTGCTCGGCGGCGTGCAGATGCTCGATTTCGCGATCTCCGACTGGCTCGGCCGCGACTACGTCGACCAGATCGCGCTCGTCGCCGCCGTGATCGCGATCACCAGCGCGATCGATCTGCCATTCGATTACTACCGGCAATTCGTGGTCGAGCAACGCTTCGGCTTTAACCGCATGAGCAAGCGCCTGTTCGTGCTCGATCGCGTGAAGGGCACGCTGCTCGGCATCGCGTTCGGTCTGCCGCTGCTGTTTGTCGTGCTGTGGCTGATGAACCGCGCGGGCGATCTCTGGTGGCTGTGGGCGTGGGTCGTGTGGGTCGCGTTCCAGATGTTCGGCCTGTTGATTTTCCCGACCTTTATCGCGCCGCTGTTCAACAAGTTCGAGCCGCTGAAGGACGAAGCGCTCGTCAACCGCATCGAGGCATTGATGAAGCGCTGCGGCTTCGCCGCGAAGGGCCTGTTCGTGATGGACGGCAGCCGCCGCTCGGCGCATGGCAACGCGTACTTCACCGGCTTCGGCGCGAGCAAGCGCATCGTGTTCTTCGACACGCTGCTCGCGCGTCTGTCTGGCCGCGAAATCGAAGCGGTGCTCGCGCACGAACTCGGCCACTTCAAGCGCCGTCATGTGATGAAACGCATGCTCGTCACGTTCGCGATCAGCCTCGCGATGCTCGCGCTGCTCGGCTGGCTGTCGCGCTGCGTATGGTTCTACGAGGGGCTCGGCGTGCGGCCGTCGCTCGTCGGCGGCAATAGCGGGCTCGCACTGATACTGTTTTTCCTCGCGCTGCCGGTGTTCATGTTCTTCGTCACGCCGCTCGGCAGCCTCAGCTCGCGCAAGCACGAGTTCGAAGCCGATGCGTTCGCCGCGACGCAGACCGACGCGCAGGATCTCGTCAACGCGCTCGTCAAGCTGTATGAGGACAACGCGTCGACGCTGACGCCCGATCCGCTCTATACCGCGTTCTACTATTCGCATCCGCCGGCCTCGCAGCGGATCGATCGACTGTTGCGGCACGCATGAGCGGCCGCGCCCCGAAGAAGACGGCGCGCGCTTCAGCCGCCGCGGCCGGCGCGCACGGCGCGCGCATCGGCGGGCTCGTAGTCGCCGCGCATGGCCGCCACTATCTGGTCGCGCCCGAGCACGGCGGCGCGCTGCTGCAATGCTTTCCGCGCGGCAAGCGCAGCGAGGTCGCGGTCGGTGATCGCGTGATCTACGAGCCGACTTCCGCGGACCAGGGCGTGATCGTCGAAATCGGCGAGCGGCGCAACCTGCTGTATCGCTCGGATCAGTACAAGTCGAAGCTGTTCGCCGCGAATCTCGATCAGTTGCTGATCGTGCTCGCGACCGAGCCGCATTTCAGCGAGGATCTGCTCGGCCGCGCACTCGTCGCCGCCGAGGCGAACGAGTTGAAGCCGCTGATCGTGCTGAACAAGATCGACGTCACCGACGCTCTGGACGGCGCGCGCAGGCGGCTCGAACCGTATCGCGCGCTCGGCTATCCGGTGCTCGAAGTGTCGATCCGGATGCAGCCCGACACCGCACGCGCGGCACTGACCGAGCATTTGCACGGTCACGCGACGCTGCTGCTCGGCCAGTCGGGGATGGGCAAGTCGACGCTCGTGAACCTGTTGATTCCGGATGCCGATGTCGCGACACGCGAGATTTCGACCGCGCTGAACAGCGGGCGTCATACCACGACGTTCACGCGGCTCTATCCGCTGCCGGCCAATGACGGCGCGGCGGCCGTCATCGGTTCGGCTGGAGCGCTGATCGATTCGCCGGGCTTCCAGGAGTTCGGCTTGCATCACCTGACCGAAGGGCGGCTCGAGCGCGCGTTCCCCGAGTTCCGGCCGCTGCTGCCAAACTGCCGCTTCTATAACTGCCATCATCTGCACGAACCCGGCTGCGCGATTCTCGAAGCGGTCGCCGACGGCCGCATCCGTCGCGAACGGCATGCGCTGTATGCGCAGCTCGTGCATGAGGCAAGCCAGATCGTCCGCTGATATGAAGCTGATGTGCGCGCCGAACCTGATTACCGGGCAGCATTGGGTCAACGTACTCGCGACCGCGGGCATCGCGTGCGAACTGCATAACCGCTATTTGAACGGCGCGCTGGGCGAGATTCCGGCCGATCAGTGCGCGCCGGAACTGTGGCTCGTCGACGAGCGCGATGAAGCAATCGCACGGCGTTTGATCGAAGCGGCATCGCGAGGACCCGCGGCGGACGCGCCGGGCTGGCAGTGTCAGCAATGCGGCGAGATGCTGGAGGCGCAGTTCACCGTGTGCTGGCAATGCGGGACGGAAAGAGATCCGTTGAAGGGGTGATGTTGCGGGGCGCGGCGGCTTTGTGGCGAGGGGTGCGTGAGGTGTCAGTCACGGTTATCGGAAACGCAACACTCAGGACGTGGCTGAAAAGAGAAATGCCGTTGAGTCAGTTGCCTGACCCAACGACATCGTCACAAAGCCTGTTTTTTCCAGATGCTGCCGCGCTCGGATTGCTAGATCACATCAAGCGAGCCACACCGCGATGGTCAGCATCAGCAGCAGGATCATCCACAGGATGACCGCGCGCCACACGAGACCCACCGCCGATTGCAGCGTGCGTGGCGTGCAGTCGTCGCCGACCTGCATCGGGCCGCCGTCGCCAGTCGCCAGCGCGTCGAGACTCGACGGCTCCGCGAGCGGTCCGGCAAGGCGCGCGCCAAGCGCACCACTGCCGGCGGCGAGCAACACGCCGTCGTTCGCATTGGGCCACTGCCTCGCGTGGTTGCGCCACGCGTAAATCGCATCCTCGAAATTGCCGACGATCGCAAAACCCAGCGATGTCAGCCGCGCCGGCACCCAGTCGATCACGAAGAACGCGCGCTGCGCAAAGCTCGAAAACGCCACGGTACGATCATCGGCCGGCCGCGCCCATGCGCGCGCCAGATATTCGGCGCACCGGTACAGCACGGCGCCCGCGGGGCCGAACGGAATCAGGAACCAGAAGAACACGCCGAACACATGGCGGTGCGATGCGACCACCGCATGAATCAGCGTGTGACGCACGATCTCGCTGACCGGCATATCGACGGTATCGAGCCCGGTCCACTCGTTGAGAATTTCGCGCGCGCGCGGCACGTCGTCGTTGTTCAACGCGAGATGGATATCGGTGAAGTAATGGCTGAACTGCCTGAAACCAAGCGTCAAGTACAGCACGACGACGTTCCACGCGAACGCGAGCAGGAAGTGAATGTGATACAGCACGTAGTAGACGAGCGCGACCACGAGCGTCCAGGGCACCACGACCACCAGCCACGCAAGCAGACCATGTCGTTGCTTGCCGGCATCGAATCCGTGCGCTGCCGACTCCGCATGGTATTGAAGCAACGCGGACACCGGATTGGTCGGTGACAGCGCGCGTATCTGTTCAATGATCAGAGCCAGCAATACGGAGAAAAAAGTCATGCGATGCGCCGTGCTTTTTGAGTTTTTACGATTGTTTTATAACGATAGCACAGGGTCGGATGCGACTGAGCGCGGACGCGGACAAACCCGCGGCCACTGCGTCGTCCGCGCAACTTCGCAGGCGCAACGCGCGTAGTCGGCTTATGCGGCGAGAAAACGATAGAGGTTGCGCAGCATCGCCGCCGTCGCACCCCAGATGAAATGATGGCCTTGAACGGCTGTGGGAGCGTCTGTCTCCGCGCTTGCCTGCACCACCTGGGCGGTGTCGCGTTGCTGCGCGCGGTCCGCGACTTCCTCTGATTCGGCGCGCGGATATGGCATCGCGAAAAAGCGTCGCTCGCCGCCTTCGTAGCGAAACAGCCGCTCTTCGTGATTGGCCGGGTTCATCAGGAACGCCAGCGGCACTTCGAAAACCTCGGCCACTTCGAACGTGTCGATCTTCAGCGCAAACGGCGGATGCACGAGGCCGATCACCGGCGACACGCAAAAGCCCGTACCGGTCAGATAGTCAGGTAACGCGCCGAGAATTTCCACATGCGACGCATCGAGACCGACTTCTTCCTGTGCTTCTCGCAGCGCCGTTGCGATCGCGTCCGCATCGAACGGTTCCTGGCGGCCGCCGGGAAAACTCACCTGACCGGCATGATCGTTCAGATGGTCCGCACGCTGCGTGAGAAGTACAGTCAGACCGTGCTCGCGGACCACGAGCGGCACCAGTACCGCGGCCACCCGCGGGTCGACATTGGTATTGCGCCACGGCGCGTCGGCGATTTTCTCCGGTGTCCAGGCAAAACGGCGTTCGAAACGCGCTCGCAACGCATCGGGCGTAAGACGCTCGCCGGCCACCGGCGGCAGATCGGCGCCCGTCGCGACGACAGGCAAGGACTCGGGCTCAAAGACGGGGCGGATCAACGGGTCTCTCTGATGAGCGGGGACATGCCGCTATTTTGACCTGGCAAACAAAAAAGCACCCGCGAGGGGTGCTTTTTCTTACAGCATTTACGCTTGGGAAGCAGCGCGGTCTTTCGAGACCAGCTTTTCCTTGATTCGAGCCGACTTGCCCGAACGCTCGCGCAGGTAGTACAGCTTCGCACGACGCACATCGCCACGACGCTTGACGACGATGCTCGCCAGCAGCGGCGAATACGTCTGGAACGTACGCTCGACGCCTTCGCCCGACGAAATCTTACGGACGATGAACGACGAATTCAGACCACGGTTACGCTTGGCGATCACGACGCCTTCGTAAGCCTGCACACGCTTACGCGTGCCTTCAACCACGTTCACGCTAACGATGACCGTATCACCCGGATTAAAATCGGGAATGGTCTTTTCGCCGAGAACGCGCGCGATTTCTTCCTGCTCGAGTTTTGCAATCAGATTCATCACTGACTCCTAGATCCATCTTGTCGGCGTTCGTACCTGCCTTACGCTGCTTTCCTGCGAGTTACCCCGCTGCGTTCGGCTACGGCCCCGATAGAGGATGGGTTCACATCTGGCGCCGCACACGCATGTACGACGCCGCCTCATGTCCGCTCGAAAGACCGAAGGCCTCAGGCCTTCGGCTCTTCCTTCGCGAGACTTGCGAGCCATGCCTCATCGGCACGGCTCAACATCCTGTTCTTTCTGGCCTTCACGATCAGATCGGGCCGTTTGTTCAGCGTGTTACGCAGCGCTTCGCGCCGGCGCCACACTTCGATTTCCGCATGATGGCCACCGAGCAATACATCGGGCACCCGCACGCCCTCATATTCTTCGGGACGCGTGTAATGCGGACAATCGAGCAACACGTCGACGAAACTGTCCTGCACCGCCGACTGCGAATCGTTCAGCACACCAGGCAGCTGACGTACGACCGCGTCCATCAACGCCATCGCCGGCAGTTCACCACCCGACAGTACGAAGTCGCCAAGACTGACTTCCTCATCAACAACGCGATCCAGCAGACGCTGGTCGATCGCTTCATAGCGCCCGCACAACAGGATCAAGCCGGGCTCGGCCGCGAACTTCATGACGCGCTCGTGATTCAACGTAGCGCCTTGCGGCGACATCATCACGACACGTGACTCGGCAATGCCCTGCTCCGCCTGGGCCGCTTTCGCGGCGCCGATCGCCGCTTCGAGCGGTTTGGCCAGCATCACCATGCCAGGGCCACCGCCGTACGGGCGATCGTCGATCGTGCGGTAGTTGTCGGTGGTGAAATCACGTGGATTCCACGTCCGCAACCCATAGCGCTCCTGCTTCGCTGCCCTGCTGGTAATACCCCAGTCGGTCAGCGCGCGGAACATCTCCGGAAAGAGCGTCACGACATCGAACTGCATCGCTCTCTCCGTTCAATGAAAGATTTTAATAATCAGCTTCCCAGTCGACGACGATCTGCTTTGCCGCCTGGTCAACCGTTTTGACATAGACCCCAACAAACGGAATCAAACGTTCGCCGGCTACCGGCTTACCGCTTTTGTCCGTTGCAGGATATTCGACCCGCAGCACCGACTGCACACTGTTGTCGATCATGCCAGCGACCTTGCCGAGATTAAGTCCAGCGAGGTTCACGACGTCCAGACCGATCAGATCGACCCAGTAGAATTCGTCGGCCCCGAGAGCCGGGAATTCGCTGCGGCTGATGTACACGCGACAACCACGCCACGCCAACGCTGCATCACGATCAGTAATGCCACCCAGACTGGCAACCACGCTGTCGCCGTGCGTTTTGGCATGCAAAGACGGCGCCGATCGACGCTCCTGGCCTTTCAGCAGCCACCAGCGCTTTGCGCTCAGCAGGGCGTCGCCGCCTTGCCCGGCATCCGCATGGGCAGCCACCTTGACCCAGCCTTTGAGACCGTAAGCATCGACAATTGCGCCGACCTCGATGGCATCAGCCGGCCAGCTTGCCGCCGTTTCCGCGCGCATTTCTGCAGCTTCGGAAGCGGCGTTCGCTACAGAGGCTTTCGCCTTGTCGTCGGGTCGTTCGACCGGCTTGCGGACGAATGCACCAAACGATGCCTGACCAGACGCCTTCCCGCGGGAACCTGCTCTGGCGCGATCAGAACTGCCGGAATCACGCTCAGACATGGGATGACCTCGAAGACAACTTCGCCGCCAATACTGGCGTCTGCTTCAGTAAAACAGTTTGCGTATCGAACTGCCCGCGCAGGCTGCACGAGTTGCCGGCGATACGCATGCATGCTGCCATTTTTAAGCAGCCGGCTGCGCCTTTTGCGCTTCCTTCACGAGACGCTCGACGGTCGGCGACAGTTGCGCGCCAACGCCTTGCCAATACGTCAGACGATCCTGAGCGATACGCAGGGACTCGCCCTTCGTAGCGACCGGGTTGTAGAAACCGACGCGCTCGATGAAACGGCCGTCACGGCGGCTACGCGAGTCAGTGGCGACGATGTTGTAGAACGGGCGCTTCTTGGAGCCGCCACGAGCCAAGCGGATGATGACCATACTAGAATCCTTGAAAACCGGGGTTCGGAACGACTGAAACACGCGATTATAGCGGGAAACTGACGCCATAACAAACACTTACCGGGATAAACTGAACGAGGCTGCCGCGCCGGCCGGCGACGACGGGCTCGCGAACCCCGTTCAAACGCCCTCCCAATACCCGGATCACCCGAAGGAGTGCCTGTGGAACGTCTGCCGTCCCTGCAGTTTCTACCCGCTTTTTTTGCCTTTTCGGTGCGTCTCGCCAGATTTCTCCGCGCCGCGCGAAGCCAGATTTTGCGCGCGATGCCCGCAATCATGCTGGCCGCGCATGCGCTATCGGCAACGGCCGCGTTACCCATCGGGAAAATCAGACTTCCGCCGGGCTTTCATATCGACGTGCTGTCCGACGAGGTCCCGGGCGCGCGCGCTATGACCCTTTCGCCACAAGGCATCCTTTATGTAGGCAGTCTCGAAGGGAATGTCTACGCGCTTGAGTTGCGCGACGGGCACGTCGCGAGCCGCCACGTGATCGCTTCCGGCCTGCAAATGCCGGCGGGCGTGGCGTGGCATGACGGCACGCTGTATGTGTCCGCCGTGTCGAAAATCGTGCGCTTCGATGCGATCGATTCCCATCTGAACGACCCGCCGAAGCCGGTCGTCGTCACTGATCAGTTGCCTACCGAAACGCACCACGGCTGGAAGTTCATCGCGTTCGGACCGGACGGCAAGCTGTATGTGCCCCAAGGCGCACCGTGCAACGTCTGCGAGCGGGATCGGGACCGGTTTGCGCTGCTCGGCCGCATGGATCCGGACGGTAGCCACTATGAGGTCATCGCGCACGGCATACGCAATACGGTCGGCTTCGCGTGGCATCCCGTCACGCACGAACTGTGGTTCACCGACAACGGCCGCGACCTGCTCGGCGACGATATCCCAAGCGACAAACTCAACCGCGCGCCAAGGGTCGGTATGGATTTCGGCTTCCCCTACTGCCATGGCGGCGACATAGCCGACCCCGAATTCGGCAAGGACCATCCGTGCAGCGGGTTCACCCCGCCTGTCGCCAAACTCGGCGCGCACGTCGCGGCGCTCGGCATGCGCTTTTACGACGGGCCGATGTTTCCCGCCGACTACCGGAACAACATCTTCATTGCGGAACACGGCTCGTGGAACCGCAGCAAGAAGGTCGGCTATCGGGTCGTGCGCGTGATCGTCGATCCGGACGGCAGCCACGCACGCCAGCAAGTGTTCGCCGAAGGCTGGCTGCAACCCGGCGAGGCGGTCTGGGGACGCCCCGCCGACGTGATGCCGCTACCCGACGGATCGCTGCTGATCAGCGACGATTACGCCGGCGCGATCTATCGCGTCACCTATACGGCGCCTTAGCGCATCGGGATGCCGACAATGCCGGCGCAGCAATTTCAGCGACGAAAACCGGCGATCTCGCGGCCACACAAAGGAAAATGCGTCGCCGCGAGCCGGCTGTAGTTGACGGCAACGACCGACACGCGGCCAGCCCGCGCGCTTCACCTCCCACACTAACCCGCTGCTATATGCCCACGCACGACCGGCGAGCGTAGAATGCGCGTCGGCCCGCGCTACCCCGCGCGCCCATTTTTTGACCGCCTGTCACTCTGCCCACGCGTTTATGTCCATCGCTGCCTCGACCTCCCCGCGCTTCAGATCCAAGACGATTACCGCCGCGCTGGCGTTTCTCCTCGGCAGTCTCGGCGCCCATCGCTTCTATCTGTACGGCACGCGGGATATTTACGGCTGGGCGCATCTGATCGGCACGCTAACAGGCATTCCTGGCGTGATGCTGCTGGTAGCCACCGAACGCGCATCGGTACTCGGCTGGGTGCTCGCTTTCATCGGCGCTGTGTCGCTATTCGCCGCGTTCCTCGCCGCGCTCGTCTACGGACTGCGTCCGGACGAAAAATGGGACGCGCAATTCAACGCGCACACGCAACGCAAAAGCCGCTCCGGCTGGGCCGTCATCTTCGTCGTGATCTTTTCGCTGCTATTCGGCGCCTTCCTGCTGATGACCGGCCTCGCGATCGCTTTTCAGACCTACTTCGAAACGCAGGTTGAAGCGGCGAAAGCGATCTCGCAGTAGCAAGCCTGCGAGACGCCATCAGTGTGACGCACGCTAAAAAAGCCGCAGTTGCGGATTGTCACGCGACGGCGCCGAAGTCTGCTCCGCATCACGCGATGGCTCGATCCGCCGAAAGTGCGACATATCGAGAATTCCGCGGTCGCGCTCATTCAAGCCCAAACGACGCACGGCCTTGTGAAAGCGCTGCTTGAGCAGATCCGCCCACAGGCCCTCGCCCTTCATGCGGGTCGAGAACGACGAATCGTAGTCCTTGCCGCCGCGCATATCGCGCACACGGCTCATCACACGATCAGCCCGATCGGGGAAATGCGCGGTGAGCCAATCTTTGAACAGCGGCGCGACTTCCCACGGCAGCCGCAACACGATGTAGCTCGCGTTGCTCGCGCCTGCCTCCGCGCATGCTTCGAGCACCCGCTCCAGATCGGGTTCGGTGACGAACGGGATTACCGGCGCAATGCTGACGCCGACCGGAATGCCCGCCTCGCTGAGCGTGCGGATCGCACGCAGGCGGCGCGACGGCGTAGCCGCGCGCGGTTCGAGCGTGCGTGCGATGTCGGCATCGAGCGTGGTGATCGTGATGGCCGCCATGAACTGCCCGCGCGCGGCCATTGGCGCCAGCAGGTCGATATCGCGCTCGATCAGCGACGATTTGGTGATGGCCGCGAACGGCTGGTTGCGTTCGCTGAGCACCTCGATCACTCGGCGCGTGAGGCGCAGATCGCGTTCGGCCGGCTGCCATGCATCGGTGGCGACGCCCAGCGCAATGGGTTCGGGCACGTATGACTTCTTCGACAGTTCCCGCTCCAGCAACTCCGGCGCGTTGATCTTCGCGTAGATGCGGCTTTCGAAGTCGAGCCCCGGCGATAGCCCCAGGTAGCTGTGCGTGGGCCGCGCGAAGCAATAGATGCAACCATGCTCGCAGCCGCGATACGGATTGAGCGACACGCTGAACGGGATATCCGGCGATGCGTTGCGCGTGAGGATCGTTTTCGCGCGCTCCTCGAACACCTGCGTGCGCAAGGCCTTCGGTTCGCCGTCTTCCTCATCGGCTTGCCAGCCGTCGTCGACGGCTTCGCGCTGGTCGACTTCGTAGCGGCCTTGCAGATTCGTGACCGCGCCGCGCCCCTTGCGCGGCGCGGGTGGCGCAATCGTAAATTCCGGAACAGCGGGGGTGTCGGGATCATCCACGGCGAGGGCAAAAAGACGCAAAATACCTGTATAAATATACAGTGTTTACGCCGTTTGTCGAGCCCTGCGTCTACGCCGAGACAATGGACTCCCTGTTAATCCCCCACCGGGATCGTCAAGGTCTCCTTGATCTCTTCCATCACCACATAGCTCTTCGACTGCACCGCCCCCGGCAGTTGCAGCAGGATGTCGCCGAGCAGCTTGCGGTAGTCCGCCATTTCGCCGATGCGCGCCTTGATCAGATAGTCGAAATCGCCCGACACCAGATGGCATTCGAGCACCTCCGGAATCTTCTGCACCTCGCGCCGGAACTGGTCGAACATGTTGCCGCTCTTGTGGTCGAGCGTGATCTCGACGAACACCAGCAGCGCCGCGCCCAGCTCGGCCGGGTTCACGCGTGCGTAATAGCCGGTGATCACGCCATCGCGCTCCATCCGCTTGACTCGCTCGATGCAAGGCGTCACCGACAGCCCGACCTGCTCCGCGAGGTCTTTCATCGCCATCCGGCCGTCCTGCTGCAGTAGCCGCAGAATCTTGTGATCCAGTTTGTCGAGGGCCCGCACGGGCTGGCGCTGAGTACGCATAGTGATTTTGCTGAAAATTATGAAAATACAATAACAAAACCTACATGACTGTTAATAGTATAGCGGTTAACACTGGGTAATCCGCATATCGCAACAGGTCGCAGCTCGTTGAACCCTGGTTGAACCGAGCACGACCCGATCCCGCCGCGAACGGCTTACCCCAACAACCTTTTCCGAATCTCTGGAGCAGCTATGCGAGTCGTCGTTCTGGGCAGTGGCGTCGTTGGCGTAACGAGTGCGTATTACCTCGCGCGCGCCGGTCACGAAGTGACCGTCATCGATCGCGAGGCCGGCCCGGCGCTCGAAACCAGCTTCGCCAACGCGGGCCAGATTTCGCCGGGCTACGCGTCGCCGTGGGCGGCGCCGGGCGTGCCGCTGAAGGCCGTCAAATGGATGTTCCAGAAGCATGCGCCGCTCGCGATCCGTCTCGACGGTACGACCTTCCAGCTGCAATGGATGTGGCAGATGCTGCAGAACTGCACGGCGTCGCGCTACGCGGTGAACAAGGGCCGCATGGTGCGGCTCGCCGAGTACAGCCGCGATTGCCTGCAAGCGTTGCGCGCGGAAACCGGCATCCAGTATGAAGGCCGCACGGGCGGCACGCTGCAGGTGTTCCGCACGCAGCAACAGTTCGACGGCGCCGCGAAAGACATCGCCGTGCTGCAGGACGCGAACGTGCCGTACGAACTGCTGTCCGCGGCCGAGCTCGCGAAAGCCGAACCGGCGCTCGCCGCCGTATCGCACAAGCTGACCGGCGGCCTGCGCCTGCCTGGCGACGAAACCGGCGACTGCCAGATGTTCACGACGCGGCTCGCCGCGCTCGCCGAAGAACTCGGCGTCAAGTTCCGCTACAACACGTCGATCGACGCGCTCGCGATGGCGGGCGACCGCATCGCCGGCGTGCAGTGCGGCAGTGAACTGGTGCGCGCGGATTCGTTCGTCGTCGCGCTCGGTTCATACTCGACGCGCTTCCTCGACGGCATCGTGAAGATTCCGGTCTACCCGCTGAAGGGCTATTCGATCACCGCGCCGATCGTCGACGCTGCGGCCGCACCGGTATCGACCGTGCTCGACGAGACTTACAAGATCGCGATCACGCGCTTCGACGACCGGATCCGCGTTGGCGGGATGGCCGAGATCGTCGGTTTCGACAAATCATTGCGTCGCGCGCGCCGCGAAACGCTGGAACTGTGTGTGAACGACCTGTTCCCTGGCGGCGGCGACACGTCGAAGGCGACGTTCTGGACCGGCCTGCGTCCGATGACGCCGGACGGCACGCCGATCGTCGGCCGCACGCGGGTGCCGAATCTGTTCCTGAACACCGGCCACGGCACGCTCGGCTGGACGATGTCGTGCGGCTCGGGCCAACTGCTCGCCGATGTGATGTCGGGCAAGCAGCCCGCCATTCGCGCGGACGATCTGTCGGTGCATCGCTATCTCGGGGAGACGGCCGCCGAGCATCGGCCGGCTTATGCCTGAATGAGGCCGCTAGCGGGCAAATCTCGCACATGCGGTAACAGAGCCATGTAAAAAACAAACGGCGCCTCGCGAGGCGCCGTTTTCATTTCTGGTTCAAAGACATTCGTCGCAAGCGACGCACCGTGTCAGAACTGATCTTCCGACAGCGCCAGCACACCCTCGCCTCCCTTCGCGCTGACGATCGCCACTTCGAGCGCCGCTGCTTGCGGCAGCACGTGCTCCGCGTAGAACCGCGCGGTCGCGATCTTCGCACCGTAAAACGTAGGGTCTTCGTCGCGCTTCGCCGCGGCGGCGAGCAACGCGCGCGCCATCTGCCAGCCGCCGAGCACGATGCCCGCGAGCTTCAGATACGGCACGCTGCCGGCGAACACCGCGTTCGGATCGTCCTTCGCATTCGCGACGACGAAATCGACCACGGCGGCGAGCGCACGATGTCCGTCCGCGAGCTGCGTCTTCATCGACGCGTACGCCGCGCCCTGCTCCGCACCGAGCGCGTCAACCGTTGAGGCGATATCGGCGAGCAGTTCCTTCGCGACCTTGCCGCCGTCGCGCAGCGTCTTGCGGCCGATCAGGTCGTTGGCCTGAATTGCGGTCGTGCCTTCATAGATCGGCAGGATGCGTGCGTCGCGGTAGTACTGCGCGGCACCGGTTTCCTCGATGAATCCCATGCCGCCATGCACCTGCACGCCGAGGCTCGCGACGTCGACCGACAGCTCGGTGCTCCAGCCTTTCACGATCGGCACCAGGTATTCGTAAATCGCCTGATGCGCGGCGCGCACTGCGTCATCCGGATGACGATGCGCGAGGTCGCAATGAGAAGCCGCGACATAGGCGAGCGCGCGCGATGCTTCGGTCAGGCAGCGCATCGTCGACAGCATGCGGCGCACGTCCGGGTGCTGGATGATCGCGACCGGCTGCTTCGCGGAGCCATCGACGGGACGGCTCTGCACGCGCTCCTTCGCGTACGCGACCGCCTTCTGGTATGCACGGTCCGACACGGCGACGCCCTGCATGCCCACCGCGAAACGCGCGGCGTTCATCATGATGAACATGTATTCGAGACCGCGATTTTCTTCGCCGATCAACTGGCCGATCGCGCCGCCGTGATCGCCGAACTGCAGCACCGCGGACGGGCTCGCCTTGATGCCGAGCTTGTGCTCGATCGACACGCAATGAACGTCGTTACGCTCGCCCACCGAACCTTCTTCGTTGACGAGAAACTTCGGCACGAGAAAGAGCGAAATGCCCTTCACGCCGTCGGGCGCATTGGGCGTGCGCGCGAGCACCAGATGCACGATATTTTTCGCCATATCGTGCTCGCCCCACGTGATGAAAATCTTCGTGCCGAACAGTTTGAACGAACCATCGGGCTGCGGCTCGGCGCGCGTGCGCACGAGCGCGAGATCGGAACCGGCCTGCGGCTCGGTCAGGTTCATCGTGCCGGTCCATTCGCCTGAAATCAGCTTCGGCACGAAAGTCTGTTTTTGCGCCTCACTGCCGGCGGTCAGCAGCGCCTCGATCGCTCCATCGGTCAACAACGGGCACAGCGCAAACGACAGGTTCGACGCGTTCAGCATTTCGACGCACGGCGTCGCGATCAGCTTCGGCAGACCCTGCCCTTCATAGTCGAGCGGATGCTGCACGCCTTGCCAGCCGCCGTCGGCGAACTGACGAAACGCGTCGCGAAAACCCGGCGTCGCGGTGACGACGCCATCCTTCCAGCTGCTCGGATTGCGATCACCTTCGACGTTCAGCGGTGCGAGCACTTCGCCGCACAACTTGGCCGACTCTTCGAGCACGGCCTGCGCTGTATCGAGATTCGCGTCTTCGAAGCCGGGCAGCGTCGCAATCTGTTCGAGTCCGGCCAGTTCTTTCATCACGAACAGCATGTCCTTGATGGGCGCCGTGTAGCTCATGTTGGGTCTCCTCCGTTGAAATGAAAAAAGGGCGCTGGACTTGGTCGGTCCTGCGCCCTTCGCTTGCTGTCAGCGGCCGGCTCCAGATTGCCCGGGTTTGCCGGCGCCGCCGCGCTTAGCCGAGTTCGTTCACGAGTTCCGGCACGACGGCAAACAGATCACCGACCAGACCGTAATCAGCGACGCTGAAAATCGGCGCTTCCGGATCCTTGTTGATCGCGACGATCACCTTCGAGTCCTTCATCCCGGCCAGATGCTGGATCGCACCCGAGATGCCGACCGCCACATACAGCTGCGGCGCGACGATCTTGCCGGTCTGACCGACCTGGTAGTCATTCGGCACGAAGCCCGCATCGACTGCGGCGCGCGATGCGCCAAGCGCCGCGCCGAGCTTGTCGGCCAGCGGCTCGAGCACCTTCGTGTAGTTCTCGCCGTTGCCCAGACCCCGGCCGCCCGACACGATGATCTTCGCGCTCGTCAGTTCCGGGCGATCGAGCTTCGTCACTTCACGGCTCACGAACTGCGAGATGCCCGTATCGGCGGCGGCTTCGATCTTCTCGACCGCCGCGCTGCCACCTTCGGCCGCGACGGCATCGAAGCCGGTCGAGCGCACGGTGATCACCTTGATCGGATCCTGCGATTGAACGGTCGCGATCGCATTGCCCGCGTATATCGGACGCTCGAACGTATCGGCGGAATCCACTGCGGTGATGTCGCTGATCTGCGCGACGTCGAGCTTCGCCGCGATACGCGGCGCGATGTTCTTGCCGTAGGCGGTAGCCGGCGCGAGGATGTGCGAGTAGTTCTTCGCGATGTTCAGCACCGTCGCTTCGACGTTTTCCGCGAGGCCTGCGGCCAGTTGCGGCGCGTCGGCCAGCAGCACCTTGCTGACGCCGGCGATCTTCGCTGCCGCGTCGGCCGCGGCTTGCGCGTTGTGTCCCGCGACCAGCACGTGAATATCACCGCCGACCTTCTGCGCCGCTGCGATCGTGTTCAGCGTCGCGGCCTTGATCGACTGATTGTCGTGTTCTGCAATTACCAGATTCGTCATTTGCTCTGTCTCCCGTTCTGCTTAAAGCACCTTCGCTTCGGTCTTCAGCTTCTCGACCAGCGTCTTCACGTCCGGCACCTTCACACCGGCGGAGCGCTTGGGCGGCTCGGCGACTTTCAGCGTCTTCAGACGCGGCGTGACATCGACGCCGAGGTCTTCGGGCTTGAGCGTTTCCAGCGGCTTTTTCTTGGCCTTCATGATGTTCGGCAACGTCACGTAGCGCGGCTCATTGAGGCGCAGATCGGTCGTGACCACGGCCGGCAATGTCAGCGACAGCGTTTCCGCGCCGCCGTCCACTTCACGCGCGACCGTTGCCTTGCCATCGGCCACAGTCACCTTCGATGCGAACGTCGCCTGCGGCAGATTCGCGAGCGCGGCGAGCATCTGGCCGGTCTGATTCGAGTCGTCGTCGATTGCCTGCTTGCCGAGGATCACCAGTTGCGGCTGCTCCTTGTCGACCAGCGCCTTCAGCAACTTGGCGACCGCCAGCGGCTGCAGTTCTTCGCCCGATTCGATCAGGATCGCGCGATCGGCGCCGATTGCCAGCGCGGTGCGCAGCGTTTCCTGCGCCTGCGTGACACCGGCCGACACCGCGATCACTTCCGTCGCGACGCCCGCTTCCTTCAGACGCACGGCCTCTTCAACCGCGATTTCGTCGAACGGATTCATCGACATCTTCACGTTCGCAATGTCGACACCCGTGCCGTCCGATTTCACGCGGACTTTCACGTTGTAGTCGACCACTCTTTTGACTGGCACCAGAATTTTCATGCACACGCTCCAAAGTTACGAATACGTCAACCCGACGAACATTATAGCGACTGCCCTCCCGGCAGCCTGTCGCGGGTGCTTGGGTACAAGGATATCGCTCCCTTGCGGCGTGACGGCAATATCGAACGATCGTTCTATTTTAGTCTCCAAAAAACCCGGGAGACAACCCCGGGTTTCAACTGAGACCCTCGTCCGCTTTGCCGCCATGTTGTTTTTGCGAGATCCACGGTGCGCCGCCGGGATTACCAGGCGGTGATCACCGAGCCGCCGAACTTGCTGTCGACGAACTGCTTCACTTCCGGCGAATGGTAGGCCGCGACCAGCTTCGCAACCCACGGCTTGTTCCGGTCGGCTTCTCGGATCGCGATGATGTTCACGTACGGCCCCTTCGGGTCTTCGATCGCGATCGCATCCTGCTTCGGCTTCAGGCCGGCTTCCATCGCGAAATTGGTGTTGATCGCGGCGGCGTCGACGTCACCCAGCGAGCGCGGAATCTGCGCGGCGTCGAGTTCGACAATCTTCAGCTTTTTGGGGTTCTCGACGATGTCGAGCGGCGTCGCCTTCAGTCCCGCGTCGGCGCGCAGCTTCAGTAGCCCCTGCTTCTGCAGCAACAGAAGCGCGCGGCCGCCGTTGGTCGGATCGTTCGGCACCGCGATCTTCGCGCCCGGCTGCAATTCGGCGAGCGACTTCACCTTCTTCGAATAGATACCCATCGGGTACGTGACCGTATCCGCGATACGGATCAGCTTGTAGCCGCGGTCCTTCACCTGCGCTTCGAGATACGGGTCGTGCTGGTAGCTGTTCGCATCCAGATCGCCGCCGGCCAGCGCCGCATTCGGCTGCACGTAATCGGAGAATTCGACGATCTTGATATTCAGGCCGTTCTTCGCGGCGACGGTCTTCACGACGTCCATGATCTGCGCGTGCGGACCGCCGGTCACGCCGACCTTGATCGTGTCTTCCGCGTGCGCCGCGGTGGTGGCGAACAGCGTTGCCGCGCCGAGCGCGGCGGCGAGCTTGAGAATGAAGCGACGTTGCATGGTGGACCTTTCCAAATCGATAAGCGGGCTTTTGTGAGTTAGCCCTTGTTTATTTGTGGCTCAGACGACGCACGAGCCAATCTCCAAACGACTGCACGAGTTGCACGAACACGATCAGGATCAGCACGACCGCCAGCATCACTTCCGGCAGGAAGCGCTGATAGCCGTAGCGGATACCGAGGTCGCCGAGACCGCCGCCGCCGATCGCGCCGGCCATCGCCGAATAGCCGACCAGCGACACGAACGTGATCGTGAGTCCCGCGATCACACCCGGCAGCGATTCCGGCAGCAGCACCTTGAAGACGATCTGGCTGGTAGTCGCGCCCATCGCCTGAGCCGCTTCGATCAGCCCGCGATCGACCTCGCGCAACGCGGTTTCAACGAGGCGCGCGATGAACGGCGCGGCGGCGATCGTCAGCGGCACGATGGCCGCCGCGGTGCCGATCGACGAACCGACGACGAGCCGCGTGAACGGAATCACCGCGACCAGCAGGATGATGAACGGCGTTGAGCGCACCGCATTGACGATCACGCCCATCACGCGATTCACCGCGACGTTCTCGAGCACGCCCTGACGATCGGTCAAATACAGCAGCACGCCGAGTGGCACACCGGCCACCGCGCCGATCAGTCCGGACACGCCCACCATCACGAGCGTTTCCCAGAACGACTGCACGAACATATCGAACATTTCACTCAACATGCGACAGCTCCTCCACCACCACACCCTGTTCGCGCAGGAACGTCAGCGCCTGCGCGACCTTCGTCGGCTCACCGCCCGCCAGCACCGCGAGCGAGCCGAACGCCTGTCCCTGGATCTCGTCGATCTGGCCATGCAGGATATTGAAGTCGAGTTCGTAACGGCGAATCGTTTCCGACAGGATCGGCTGATCGACACCGGAGCCCGTGAACGCAAGGCGCAACAGATGACCACTGCCGGTTTTCAGGCGCTGCGCGACGCGCGCTTTCATCGCCGGCGGCAGGTCCTGCGCGATCACGTCGCCGATCAGCGCGCGCGTCACTTCGTGACGCGGCTGCAGGAACACGTCGATGACCTTGCCTTCTTCGACGACGCGCCCCGCGTCGAGCACCGCGACGCGATCGCAGACCTGCTTGATCACGTCCATCTGGTGCGTAATCAGGACGATCGTCAGGTTCAGTTCGCGGTTGATGCGCTTGAGCAGATCGAGAATCGCGCGGGTGGTTTCGGGATCGAGCGCGGAGGTCGCCTCGTCCGACAGCAGCACCTTCGGCTTGCTTGCGAGTGCGCGCGCGATGCCCACGCGCTGTTTCTGTCCGCCGCTGATCTGCGCCGGATAGCGGTCCTTCTGTGCGGACAGCCCGACCAGATCAAGCAGCGGCAGCACGTGCGCCTCGATTTCATCCCGCTTCATGCCGGCGAGTTCGAGCGGCAGCGCGACGTTCCCGTACACGGTGCGCGAGGACAGCAGATTGAAGTGCTGGAAGATCATGCCGATCTCGCGGCGCGCGTCGCGCAATTGCGCGGCGGGCGGCGTCGTCAGATCACGGCCATTGACGACGATATTGCCTTCGGACGGCCGGGTCAGCAGATTGATCGTGCGCACGAGGGTGCTCTTGCCCGCGCCGCTGCGGCCGATGATGCCGAACACCTCGCCCGCGGGAATCGACAGATTGACGTTGTGCAGTGCCTCGACCCAGCCCCGTGGCCCGGCAAATCGCTGGCAGATATTGCGTATTTCGATCATGAAAAACGAAACGGCGGAGGCTGCCGGCGAGCAAGTGCTCCCGACAGGCGGCCGCCGTTGCTTTTATTGGGATTTAAGGCCGCCATTCTACCGCAGCGTCGACATACTCTTTAATAATCAATTCCGATCTTTTCATAACCTGAAGGCATTAAAGGATCACACGCGGCGCAAAGGCTCGCGTGCGCGTCGCCGCTGCGACTATGATCGGGCCACATCCCTTCGAACCATGCGGCCGCCATGCAGACCTCTTCGAGCCATACCGTGCGCGCGAGCGCCGGCAGTCTCAATAACGACGCGCCTCGGCATACGTCGGTCACGACCGCCGACGGCGTCGAATTGCCGTTGTATCGCTGGCCGTCGAACGGACCGACGCGCGCGACGATCGCGTTGCTGCACGGTCTCGCTGAGCATGCGGGCCGCTACGCGGCGCTGGCCGGGCGGCTCAATCCGACGGGCATCGAACTGGTCGCGATCGATCTGCGCGGCCACGGCCACGCGCCCGGCAAGCGTGCCTATGTGAAGCGCTTCGACGAGTACCTGCTCGATGCGCAGGCGCTGCTCGACACCGCCGCGCAAAGCTGCGCGCCACTTTTTTTGATGGGTCACAGCATGGGCGGCGCGGTGGCCGCGCTGTATGCGATCGAACGCGCCGATACCAGCGGCCGGCGCCTCGCCGGTCTGATCCTGTCGAGCCCCGCGCTCGCGCCGGGCCGCGACGTGCCGAAATGGATGCTGAACCTGAGCCAGCTGATCAGCCGGCTCTACCCGTCGTTCCCGGCGATGAAGATCGACGCCGCGCTGCTGTCGCGGCTGGAGCCGATCGTCAAGGCCAATCGCAACGATCCGCTCGTGCATCACGGCGCGATTCCGGCGCGCACCGGCGCCGAGTTGCTGCTCGCGATGGCACGGATCGAACGCGGTCGCGCGGGGCTGCGAATGCCGCTGCTCGTCTTTCACGGCACCGAGGACAAACTCACCGAGCCGGAAGGCAGCCGGGAGTTCGGCGCGCATGCGGGCTCGCCGGACAAGACGCTGACCCTGCACGAGGGCAGCTATCACGAGACGATGAACGACCTCGATCGCGATCGGGTGATCGATGCGTTGGTCGAGTGGATTGAACAGCGGGCTGTGAGGCGCAGTGGATGAGGTGGGGTGTGGCGCTCAGGCGGTATGCAAGCCGCGCTCGGGTAGTGGTTTGTGACGTGACGGCTCGGGAATTTGTCTGAAGACCCAGGCACACGCTGCGTGCCATTGCCGGCCACTCGCCTGCCAGGTCTTCGACGACGAAAGACTCACCGTGAAGCCGCTAACGCGCCGACACCTACCTGCCGGCACCTAGCGCTTCCAGTCCGGCGCGCGTTTGTCGATGAACGCCTGCACGCCCTCGAGTGCCGAGTCATCCATCATGTTGCAGGCCATCGTCTGACCCGCCAACTGATACGCGGCCTCGATGCCCATTTCGAGCTGACGATAGAAAAGGCCCTTGCCCGCACTCACCGCCTCGGCCGGTTTCGCGCAGATACTCGCGGCGAGCCGCGCGACTTCCTCGTCGAGCGCACCGGCCGGCGCCACGCGGTTCACGAGACCCTGCTGCTGCGCCTGCGCGGCATCGATGAAATCGCCGGTCAGCAGCATTTCGAGCGCCGCCTTGCGCGACAGATTGCGCGACAGCGGCACCGACGGTGTCGCGCAGAAGAGCCCGAGATTCACGCCCGATACCGCGAAGCGCGCGGTATCGGCGGCAACCGCGAGATCGCACATCGCGACGAGCTGGCAACCGGCCGCGGTCGCGATGCCTTGCACGCGCGCGATCACCGGCTGCGGCATGCGCTGGATCGTCATCATCAGCTTCGTGCAGCGTGCAAAGAGCTGCTGGTAATACGCGAGCGACGGCGCTGCGCGCATCTCCTTCAGATCGTGCCCGGCGCAGAACGCCCGCCCCGCGCCGGCGATCACGACCACGCGCGCATCGGTTCGCGCGATGCCGTTCAACGCTTGCTGCAATTCATCGAGCAATGCCTCGGACAGCGCGTTGAACGCATCCGGCCGGTTCATCGTCACGCGCACGACACCCGGCACGTGATACGCATCGTGCTCGATTTCGACCAGCGAGACGTTGCCGGTGCTGGCGGGACTGGCATTCATCGCTTGCTCCTCGTTGCGCTTCGTTGAAGTTGATCTCAGCATGCCGGGCTATGTCGCCGCTCTTTTTCACCGCTCGCTTTCGCTGCTCATTGCCACCGATCAACCCGCGGCGCGATCAACATCGCTGCTTCAAATCCCCGCTAGCGCCCGCACATGCGCCACCACGCTGCGCCCAAGCGCCGACAGGTTATAGCCGCCTTCGAGACAACTGACGATGCGCCCGCGCGCATAGCGCTTCGCGACTTCGCGCATCTGATCGGTGATCCATGCGTAATCGTCCTCGACGAGTCCCATGTTGCCAAGATCATCTTCGCGATGCGCGTCGAAGCCCGCCGAGATGAACAGCATCTCCGGCTTGAAATCATGCAGGCGCGGCAGCCACAGCATGTCGACCGCCTCGCGTACGGCCATGCCGTTCGAGCGCGCCGGCATCGGCACGTTGCACATATTGGGCGCCTGGTTGTCGGCGCCGCTGTACGGATAGAACGGATGCTGAAAGATGCTGCACATCAGCACGCGCGAGTCGCCGCTGAACGCGGCCTCGGTGCCGTTGCCGTGATGCACGTCGAAGTCGATGATCGCGACGCGCGCGAGGCCATGCACGTCGAGCGCATGACGCGCGGCAATCGCGACGTTGTTGAAAAAGCAGAAGCCCATCGCGCGCGCCGGCTCCGCGTGATGGCCCGGCGGACGCACGCTGCAGAATGCATTGTCGTAACGCCCTTCGATCACCGCGTCGGTCGCCGCGACCGCCGCGCCGGCCGCGCGCAATGCGGCCTGCAGCGTATGCGGGTTCATCGTCGTGTCGGGATCGATTTCCGCCGTGCCGGTGGCGGGCGAACAGCTGCGAATGTAGTCGACGTGGGCCTGCGTATGCACACGCAGCAGCGCGGCTTCGTCGGCGAGCGGCGGCGATTCGCGCTCGATCAGCGCGTCGATGCGGCTCGCGATCAGCTGATCTTCGATCGCCTGCAGCCGCGCCGGACACTCGGGATGCCACTGCCCCATGTCGTGCAGCAGACAGTCAGCGTGAGAATAGAAGCCTGTTGCCATAGCTGTGTTGTGCGTCTGTTTTACGTCGCGCGCATTCGATGCATCGCGGCGTGTCTCCATCGAGGCGCGCCCTGTGGCGCGTCAATATTTATCAAGTTACCACAGCGCGCCGCTGTCGCACATTCGGCACGGTTTCGCAAAAGCCGTCGGGTATACTGCCTCGACCCGTTTGCCGTTTATCAGTGTCGTTACTCGCTGTTCGCTCCTGGCTCTTCCCGTCTCTTACGCATCGCGCTTACTGCTCACCATGACCGTCAAGCTTGCTCTGTCCGCACGATCCCCACGTAACCGGCTGCGCCTCGGCACCCTCACAGCCTCCCTGTCCGTCGCATCGTGCATGTTCATCGCAAGCGCTCCGGTGAGCGCGCAAAGCGCCACGAAGAGGCCGCCGGTACTGGTCGCGCAGGGCCAGCCTCAGCAGGCCGTGCCGCAAGGGCAGACCTTCGAGGAAGAAATCATTCCGCAGCGCTATGCGAACAACGCCAATGTCGATGCGTTCATCAACGACATGGTGGCGCGCTACGACTTCGATGAAGCCGCGCTGCACGCGCTCTTTTCCCGCGTCAGCTACTCGACGACCGCGGTGAAGCTCGTCACGCCGTCGACGTCGCCGACGGTCAAGAACTGGCGCGCGTATCAGGCACGCTTTCTGGACCCGGTGCGGATCAATGCCGGTGTGCAGTTCTGGCGCGAGAACCAGGCCACGCTGCAGCGCGCGTATCAGGAATTCGGCGTGCCGCCGGAGGTGATCGTCGGCATTATCGGCGTCGAAACGATTTACGGTCGCTACATGGGCAACTTCCGCGTGCTCGATGCATTGACCACGCTCAGCTTCGACTATCCGAACACCGCCAATCGCGCGGATCGCCAGGCGACTTTCCGCAAGAATCTCGAAGACTATCTGGTGTGGACGCGCGACGCCCAGATCGACCCCACTACGGTGCTCGGTTCGTACACCGGCGCGATCGGCATTCCGCAGTTCCTGCCGAGCAGCATCACGCAATACGCGGTGAACTACGACGGCGGCAAGGGTATCGATCTGCGCACGAGCGAGGCCGATGCGATCGGCAGTGTCGCGAATTATCTGCGGCAGAACGGCTGGGAAAGCGGTCGCCCGGTGGTGTGGCGCATCGGCTCGGACATCGGCAGCCTAGGCGTTGCGCAGGCCGCCGCGGACGGTCAGCCGGAGCCGCGCTGGCCGCTCGCTCAATTGCTGCGCGCGGGACTCGTGCTGAACGAGCCGAATGTAGATGTCGCCGCCGAAGCGAGTACGCCGGTGACGGTGGTCGATCTGCCGTCGCCGGGACGTGGCACCGAGTTCGTGTTGGGACTGAAGAACTTCTATGTGCTCACGCGTTACAACCGCAGCTTCTTCTATGCGCTCGCGGTGTATCAACTCGGCGAGAAGGTGAAAGCGCAGATGGAAGCGCTCGATGCAGTCAATGCCGCGAAGGCGGTCAACAATGGCGCCACGTCGCCGCAGAGCCCAACGGATCAGTCGGACTCCGACTCGCAGTGAGTTTTGCCGCGCGGCGCCGTGTGCGCTTCGCGTTGAAATCGAAGTAGAAGGATATAAAAAGCGCCGGCTCGACCGGCGCTTTTTATTGGCGGCGTACGATCGCGACCGTGCGCTCGCTGTTGCTCTTACGCAGGAAACACACCGGTGGACAGATAACGATCGCCACGGTCGCACACGATGAACACGATCGTCGCGTTCTCGACCTGACGAGCGATACGCAGTGCGACTTCACATGCGCCACCCGACGAGATGCCGGCGAATATCCCTTCAACCGACGCCATCCGACGCGCCATCGCCTCGGCCGCGGCCTGACTGACGTTCTCGACGCGATCGACGCGGCTGCGGTCGAAAATCTTCGGCAGATAGGCTTCGGGCCATTTGCGGATACCCGGGATCCGCGAGCCCTCTTCCGGCTGCGCGCCGATGATCTCGATCTGCTGGTTCTGCGTTTTCAGATACGTCGACACGCCCATGATCGTGCCGGTCGTGCCCATCGACGACACGAAATGCGTGATGCGCCCTTCGGTGTCGCGCCAGATTTCCGGGCCCGTGCCTTCGATATGCGCGGCCGGATTGTCCGGGTTCGCGAATTGATCGAGGATGATGCCCTTGCCTTCGCGCTGCATCTGTTCGGCCAGATCGCGCGCATATTCCATTCCGCCCTTGACCGGCGTGAGCACGATCTGCGCACCGTAAGCGGCCATGCTCTGACGGCGCTCGACCGACAGATCCTCCGGCATGATCAGCACCATCTTGTAGCCGCGCACCGCGGCAGCCATGGCCAATGCGATGCCGGTGTTACCGCTGGTCGATTCGATCAACGTGTCGCCCGGCTTGATACGCCCGCGCGCTTCCGCTTTCTTGATCATCGACAACGCCGGGCGGTCCTTCACCGATCCCGCGGGATTGTTGCCCTCGAGCTTCGCGAGGACTACGTTGTTGCGTCCGCGGATCTCGTCATCGACGAGGCGGACGAGTTGCACGAGCGGCGTATTGCCAATCGTGTCTTCAATCGTTTTGTATGCCATATCTCGGGTTCAAAAGCTGTCAATGCGGGATGGGATTTAATCCATCGATTCTAAACCACCCTCCCCGATGCTGCCGCGCAGCCCTGCTGCTCGCATGGATGCATCTATCGGGCTCGCAAAAAGCCCGCGGCCGAAGACCGCGGGAGCCAGTCACGGATGACAGCTGAAGGAGTGTGAGCACACTCCGACCACGAAGGAGAAAACGAAACAGAAAATGAAGCGGAAAAATGGGCGGACCGTACGCGCCTGCAAGCCCAACTCGGGGAAGCGCGGAGCCATTACGCACGCACGGCCCGCATCGACTTATTTCTTCACCGCCACCGTGGCGCCGCTTTTCTGCGCGGCGGCCGGAACGGCCGCGCCGCTGGCCGGTGCCGCCGCCGCAACCTGCGCGCCAGCAGTCGCGCCAGCCGGACCGACAGCGAGACCCTCCGCTTGCAGGCGCTCGACGGTATGCCCGCCCATGCCCTTGACGCGCTTGCCGAGATCGGCCGCGTCCTTGAACGGACCGTGAGCGGCGCGCTCGTCGAGAATGGCTTTCGCTTTGGCGGGACCGATACCCCGGATGCCGCGCAGCGCATCTTCGTTAGCGGTGTTGACGTCGACCGCCGCATACGCGTGGCCGAAAGCGGCCAGCATAGCCGCGGTAACCAGTACTTTTCGAAACATATTGGAATCTCCCTGTTGCCACTGGCCGGCGACCATCACCGGCCAGGAGATTCCAGTTTAAAGAGGCTTGCGAAATATTTACACCTGGCCGAATAGCCAATGTACGTAGCGATCGACACCTTCCTGCACGCTCAAAAACGGCGCATCGTAGCCGGCCGCGCGCAGCTTCGATTGATCGGCCTGCGTAAAGCATTGATATTTGCCGCGCAGCGCGTCGGGGAACGGAATGTATTCGATCAGCCCGCGTTGCACGAGCTCCGCGAGCGACAGCGCCGGCTCGTTGTTCAGCGAGCGCAGTGTGTTGACCACCGTGCTCGCGATGTCGTTGAACGGTTGCGCGCGGCCGCTGCCCAGGTTGAAGATGCCCGACTTGTCCGGGTTGTCGAAGAAGAACAGGTTGACCTTCACCACGTCTTCGACCGAAACGAAATCGCGCGTCTGCTCGCCGGCCGCATAGCCGTTGTATTCGCCGAACAGCTTGACCTTGCCCTCGGCGCGGAACTGGTTGAAGTTGTGAAACGCGACCGACGCCATGCGCGCCTTGTGCGTTTCGCGCGGACCGTACACGTTGAAATAGCGAAAGCCCGCGATCTGGCTCTTCGCGGTAGGCAACACGCGACGGATCACCTGATCGAACAGGAACTTCGAATAGCCGTACACGTTGAGCGGCTGCTCGACCTCGCGCTCCTCGACGAAGCGGCTCGAGCCGCCATACGTGGCCGCCGACGACGCGTACAGGAACTGGATGTTCTGTGCGAGGCATACGTCGAGCACGTCGCGGCTATAGCGGTAGTTGTTGTCCATCATGTAGCGGCCGTCGGTTTCCATCGTGTCCGAGCAGGCGCCTTCGTGGAAGATCGCGCGCACCTTGCCGAAGTCGCCGCGCTTGAAGCGCTCGACGAATTCGGTCTTGTCGAGATAATCGTCGATTTCGCAGTCGACCAGATTCTTGAACTTGTCCGCGCGCGTGAGGTTGTCGACGGCGATGATGCGTTGTTCGCCGCGTTCGTTGAGCGCCTTCACGAGATTGCTGCCGATAAAACCGGCCGCGCCGGTGACGATGACGGTCATGATGATCCTGCGATAGTGAGCGTTGCATGAGATCGAAGTCAGCGCGTGAAGGAGCTCACTTCGATCGACAGGTGCGGTCGAGGCTTCGCGCGAGCCCGCTGATCCGTCAGGACGGCGGGGCCCGGCGGGCTGTATCAGGAAAAGAGTTCGTCGTAATCGACAGTGGCGGTGCCGAGCTTGCCGACCACGATGCCGGCAGCGCGATTCGCGAGCCCGACTGCATCGACGAGAGAAAGGCCCGCGCCGAGCATCGCGGCGAGCGTCGCGATCACGGTGTCGCCCGCGCCCGATACATCATACACTTCGCGTGCAACGGCCGATGCGTGCAGCATGCCGGCATCGGAGAACAGCGTCATGCCCTCTTCCGAGCGCGTCAGCAGCAGCGCCTCGAAGTCGAGCTCGGCACGCAGCTTCGCGACACGCGCGATCAGATCTTCCTCCGACTTCCACTGCCCGACGACCTCGCGAAGCTCCGCGCGATTCGGCGTGATCAGCGTCGCGCCGCGATAGCGTTCCCAGTCGTCGCCCTTCGGATCGACCAACACCGGCTTACCCGCCGCATGCGCCCGCGCGATCATCTGCGTGACGTGCGTGAGGCCGCCCTTCGCGTAATCGGACATCAGAATCACGTCGTGCGACGGCAGCAGGTCGTCGAAACGCGCGAGACCCGCGAGCAGCACTTCGTGCGCCGGCGAGTTTTCGAAGTCGACGCGCAGCAGTTGCTGCTGGCGCGACAGGACGCGCAGCTTGATCGTCGTCAGCAGCGCTGGGTCGCGTTCGAGATGCGGCGTCACGCCGCTTTCGTCCAGCAGTTGCACGATCCGCTCGCCGGGTTCGTCATGGCCGACCACACACAGCAGGCCCGCCTGCGCGCCGAGCGCAACCGCGTTGCGCGCGACGTTCGCCGCACCGCCGAGGCGATCTTCCTGACGCTGCACATGCACGACCGGCACCGGCGCTTCCGGCGAAATGCGGTTCACGTCGCCGAACCAGTAACGGTCGAGCATCACGTCGCCGACCACCAGCACGCGTGCCGCATTGAGCTGCGCGCGCGGCACCTTCGTGAGTGCGGGCGCCGACGTGGCTGCGGAAGCGGCGGGCATGGTCTCAGGCATCGGCCGGAAGTTCGGAGGGTTGGGCATAGGGACGTCCAATGGCGTGATAGTCGATGCCGAGTTCGGTCATCGCATCCGGTTCGTACAGATTGCGGCCATCGAAAACCAGCGGCGTCTTCAGCACCGATTTCAGATGCGCGAAATCCGGACTCTTGAATTCCTTCCATTCGGTCACGATCACGAGCGCGTCGGCGCCGCTCAGCGTTTCGTTCTGCGTGCTCTCGAACGTGAGGCGCTCGAGCTGCTCCGGCGCCGCATGCAGATCGAGCGCAAACACGCGGCGCGCTTCGTCGACCGCGACCGGGTCGTACGCGCGCACCGTCGCACCACGCGCAAGCAGCTCACCGATCACGCGACGGCTCGGCGCCTCGCGCATGTCGTCCGTGTTCGGCTTGAACGCGAGGCCCCACACCGCGAAGGTGCGGCCGCTCAGATCGTCGCCGAGCTTCGCGGCAATTTTGCGCACGAGCACGTCCTTCTGCTCGTGATTCACCTCCTCGACCGCTTCGAGAATGCGCAGATTGTGGCCGCTTTCGCTCGCGGTGCGGATCAGCGCCTGCACGTCCTTCGGGAAGCACGAGCCGCCGTAGCCGCAACCCGCGTACAGGAAGTGATAGCCGATGCGCGGATCGGAGCCGATGCCGCGGCGCACCGCTTCGATATCGGCGCCGACCTTGTCCGCCAGATTCGACATCTCGTTCATGAATGAGATGCGCGTGGCGAGCATCGCGTTGGCCGCGTATTTCGTGAATTCGGCCGAGCGCACGTCCATGTACAGCGTGCGTTCGTGATTACGGTTGAACGGCCCGTACAGACGCTTCATCAGTTCGCGCGCGCGCTGGCCCGGTTCGTCATCGTCAATGCCGATCACGATGCGGTCGGGGCGCATGAAGTCGTCGACGGCCGCGCCTTCTTTCAGGAACTCGGGGTTCGACACGACCGAAAAGCGATGCTGCCCACTGCTCGCGAGTCCGCGCTTCGCGAGTTCTTCGTCGATCACCGCGCGCACTCGCTGCGCGGTGCCGACCGGCACCGTCGATTTATCGACGATCACCTTGAAGCCGCTCATCGTGCGGCCAATATTGCGCGCCGCCTCGAGCACGTATTGCAGGTCGGCCGAGCCGTCCTCGTCGGGCGGCGTGCCGACCGCGATGAACTGCACGTCACCGTGCGCGACGCTAGCCGCGACATCGGTCGAAAACGTGATGCGGCCGGCCGCCCGCGTACGCGCGATGATTTCTTTCAGACCCGGCTCGTGAATCGGTACGCCACCGCTATTGAGAATGTCGATCTTGCGCTGATCGACGTCCAGACAGAACACGTCGTTGCCGATTTCGGCGAGACATGCGCCGGTGACGAGGCCCACATAACCCGTGCCGATAATGGTGATTTTCATACGCTTTCCGGTGGAAGGTTCTAGTGATCGACGTTGCGCGCGCTTAGCGACGGATTCCCTTTCGAATCGCTCGCGCAGGCGCTGCCGGCTTGCTCGCGAGACCGCGGCGGTACCTTCATCGCCGCAACGGCGCCAGCCGGCGCGGCATCAGTTCGGTGCTGCGATCGGTTCGACGCGACGCGGCGCATAGGTTTCCCAGCCGCTGCAACCCGGGCACTGCCAGTAGAAAAGCCGTGCCCTGAAGCCGCAATTCTGGCATGTATATCGAGGCAGATTTTTGGTGCGCTGACGAATCAGCCCGCGCATCAACTCGAGTTCGCTACGCCGTGGTTCTTCCGCAACGGCTTGCTGCGCCTCGAGCAGACGCGTCATGCCGGCCAGATTCGGCGACTTCTGCATCTGCGCGCGCGCGAGCGCATGAGCGGCCTCGGCACCGCGCAGCGACGCGACGTGCTGATACGCGACGTCGAGCAAGTCGTTGCTCGGATGGCGATCGACCCAGCTGGTCAGCAGATCGGCACCTTCCTGCGCGCGGCCGAGCGCCTCGTACGCCTTCATGATCTTTTCTGCGACAAGCGGCAGATACGCCGGGTTCTGCTCCTCGACGCGACGCCATTGCGCGATCGCAGCTTCCGGGGCACCGCCGGCCGCGTCGACGTCGCCGAACAGGATCGTCGCGCGCACGTTGGTCGGGTTCGCCTTCAACGCGAGTCCGAGTTGACGGCGGGCGTCGTCCGGATTTTTCTGCTGCAGCGCTTCCTGTGCGAGTTCGCAGTGGAACTGCGCGATTTCCTTGTCGAGCGATGGCGCGCCCATCGTTTCGAGATGGCGCGCGGTATCGATCGACTTGACCCAGTCCTTCTCGATTTCGTAAATCGTGAGCAGCGCGCGCTGCGCGCCCAATGCATAGTCGCCCGCCTGAAGCGACTTGAAGGTTTCCTCCGCGCGATCGAGCAAACCAGCCTTCAGGAAGTCCTGCCCGAGTTCGTAGAGCGCATGGTCGCGCTCGCTGACCGGCAGATCCGCGCGGCTCAGCAGATTCTGATGCACGCGAATCGCGCGGTCTGTTTCGCCGCGGCGCCGGAACAGATTGCCGAGCGCGAAATGCAGCTCGACCGTTTCGGGGTCGAGCTTGACGACTTCGATGAACGCGTCGATTGCCTGGTCAGGCTGCTCATTGAGCAGGAAATTCAGGCCGCGGAAATAGGAACGCGGCAGGTTGGCGCTTTCGGAGAGCAGCGTCTTGAGGTCGTAACGCGCGGCCATCCAGCCGAACGCGAACGCGACGGGTATGACGAGCAGCCACCAGAAGTCTAGATCCATGCGATTAATGCAATGTGCGGAACAGCGGAAATGAAAAGCCGCGCTCGGGCGCGCGGCACGGGATGGTTCAGATCAGCGGCGGCATCGGCGGCTGTTCGACGACGGCCGGGGTCTCGCGCGCCACGCGCAACTCACGCCTGAGGCGGCCATTCTCCATGCGCAGGCGGACAACAGCCGGCATCGCCGACACCAGCCCTGCCAGCAGACCGATCACGAAGAACGCCAGACCGATCAGAATCAACGGCGCCGACCAGGCGTAGCCGGCGAGGAAATTCAGCGTAGCGGGTTGCGTGTTGGAGAGCGCCAGCACCAGCAGCAGCACAAACACCAAGACACGGATCAGCCAGACGATAAATTTCATGAATAGATCTCTTGACGGCAGTTGCGGGGACGCCGGCTTGATGACGCGTCGCGCCACGGTGTTGCCCGCGCCGAAGTGACCCGTATTGTAATTGAAGCCCTCGCGACTGGGCAGGACGTGGGCGTTGGAGGCCTCCCGGTGGGCACGTGATCGCGAATGCGGCTATCCATACGGCTGCCCACGCGAATGCGCACGCGGACGGTCGTCAGGTCGGCTAGCCCGGATTATGGAGGCCCGGCTCTCAGCTCATTCCACGCCCCGGCACGCAATCGGCGAAGATTGGACGAAAAAAAAGCGCCCGAAGGCGCTTTTTCTGGTCTTTTGCCGATTGGCTTTGGCCGCTGACGCTAGCTTTGCCACGCTGCAAGACGCATAGCGGGACATTTACAGGTCGTCATCCGGCTCTTCGGCCTTCAACGGCTCGCCCGCGCGGCGATCCACCCGCTCACGCAACTCCTTGCCCGGCTTGAAGTGCGGTACGTACTTCTCGGGTACCAGCACCTTCTCGCCCGACTTCGGATTGCGTCCGACGCGGGATGGACGGCGGTTCAAGCCGAAGCTGCCGAAGCCGCGAATTTCAATGCGATGACCTTTGGCAAGCGCCTCCGACATCGCATCGAGCATCGTCTTCACCGCGAAATCCGCATCTTTGAGAACAAGCTGCGGAAATCGCGTAGCCAGCTGGGCGACCAATTCCGATTTGGTCATACTGCAGCAGACCTCTCAGGCTTACTGGTTCTGGCCGTCGAGCTTGGCCTTCAGCAGCGCGCCGAGGTTCGTCGTGCCGGTAGCAGCAGCGCTCGAATCCGAAGCAGCGAGACCACGGATGGCTTCCTGCTGCTCAGCCGAATCCTTCGCCTTGATCGACAGGTTGATGCCGCGCGACTTGCGATCGATGTTGATGATCATCGCGTTGACCTTGTCGCCTTCCTTCAGCACGTTGCGAGCGTCTTCCACGCGGTCTTGAGCGATTTCCGAAGCGCGCAGATAGCCTTCGACTTCACCCGACAGCTGGACCACAGCACCCTTCGCGTCGATCGACTTGACGGTACCGTCGACGATCGAACCCTTGTCGTTCATTGCAACGTAGTTGCTGAACGGGTCGCCTTCGAGCTGCTTGATACCCAGCGAAATACGCTCTTTCTCGACGTCGATGCCAAGAACGATCGCTTCCACTTCGTCGCCCTTCTTGTACTTGCGAACGGCTTCTTCGCCAGTTTCGCTCCACGACAGGTCCGACAGGTGAACCAGACCGTCGATGCCGCCCGGCAGACCGATGAACACGCCGAAGTCGGTAATCGACTTGATGGCGCCGCTGATCTTGTCGCCCTTCTTGAAGTTACGGCTGAAGTCGTCCCACGGGTTCGGCTTGCACTGCTTCATGCCGAGGCTGATACGACGGCGGTCTTCGTCGATTTCGAGAACCATGACTTCGACTTCGTCGCCCAGCTGGACAACCTTCGACGGAGCAACGTTCTTGTTGGTCCAGTCCATTTCCGACACGTGGACGAGGCCTTCGATGCCCGATTCCACTTCGACGAATGCGCCGTAGTCGGTGATGTTAGTGACCTTACCGAACAGGCGCGTGCCCGACGGGTAACGGCGCGAGATGCCTTCCCACGGATCGTCGCCCAGTTGCTTGATACCGAGCGAAACGCGGTTCTTTTCCTGGTCGAACTTGAGGATCTTCGCGGTGACTTCCTGGCCAACCGACAGAACTTCGCTCGGGTGACGCACGCGACGCCATGCAATGTCGGTGATGTGCAGCAGGCCGTCGATACCGCCGAGGTCGACGAACGCGCCGTAGTCGGTGATGTTCTTGACCACGCCTTCAACGATCGCGCCTTCCTTCAGCGTTTCGAGCAGCTTCGCGCGCTCTTCGCCTTGCGTGGCTTCGATCACTGCGCGGCGCGACAGCACGACGTTGTTGCGCTTGCGGTCGAGCTTGATGACGCGGAATTCGAGGGTCTTGCCTTCGTACGGGGTCGTGTCCTTGACCGGACGCGTATCGACCAGCGAACCCGGCAGGAAGGCGCGGATGCCGTTGACCATCACGGTCATGCCGCCCTTGACCTTGCCCGTGATCGTGCCGGTCACGAGTTCGTTGTTGTCGAGCGCCTTTTCCAGCGACAGCCACGAAGCCAGACGCTTCGCCTTGTCACGCGACAGGATCGTGTCGCCATAGCCGTTTTCCAGCGCGTCGATCGCGACGGAAACGAAGTCGCCCGCCTGCACTTCTACCTCGCCCGCGTCATTCAGGAACTCTTCGAGCGGGATGTAGGCTTCGGACTTGAGACCAGCGTTGACAACAACGAAGTTGTGGTCGACACGCACGACTTCGGCGGAAATCACTTCGCCGGCGCGCATGTCCTGCTTGGTCAGCGACTCTTCGAACAGAGCCGCAAAAGATTCGGTATTCGGGGTAGAGGTTTGCAGGTCGGACATAAAAATCAGAATTTGCATGGTGTTCGCAGTGCCTGGCTGACCGTTAGGACAGCAACTTCGGCATACACGCGATGCCACGCGGGGTTAAAGGGTTAAACATAACGCTTCGCGACCATCGCGAAGCACCTACCAACAACGGACTAACCGAGGTACCACCGATGCGCCATCTACAGCGACGTCACGCATGTGGGACCAGCGCTTCATACCATTGCACCACCTGTTCGACCACCTGGTCGATCGACAATGCCGAGGTATCAAGCAGCTTTGCATCCGCCGCGGGCTTGAGTGGCGCCGCTGCGCGCTGACTGTCACGCTCATCGCGCTCACGCAAATCCCGGAGCAAGTCATCTATATTAGCAGAAAATCCTTTTTGGATCAATTGCTTATGCCGGCGTGCCGCACGAGCCTCGACGCTCGCGGTCATAAACACCTTCAGCACCGCGTCATGGAAGATCACGGTGCCCATGTCACGGCCATCGGCGACGAGCCCCGGCTCCTTGCGGAACGCCCGCTGACGCGCCACCAGTGCGGTTCGCACCGGGGCGTGCACGGCAATCGCCGACGCGCGGCTGCCCACTTCCTCGGCGCGGATATCGGTCGATACATCAATGCCGTCGAGTTGCGCCAGACCTTCGCGAAACGTGATGTGGAGGTCGTCGATCAGCCCGACGAGTTCGTCGACGTCGTCCGCCGCAATGCCGTAGCGCAAGCTCGCGAGCGCCGCGAGGCGGTACAGCGCACCGCTGTCTAGCAGGTGAAAGCCGAGGTTCGCGGCGACCATCGCGGCCACGGTGCCTTTGCCGGAGGCACTCGGGCCGTCGATCGCAATGACGGGCGTCTGGTGAAAGGGACGGGTCGGTTTCATCGAAAAAGTCGCACGTCAGACGATTCGCATGCGAATCAGGGTTGAGCGAGCGCAATGAAGCGCTCGAAATAATCGGGGAACGTCTTGCCGACGCACTTCGGGTCGTTGATCCGGATCGGTACGCCGCCCAGGCTCACGAGCGAAAAGCACATCGCCATGCGGTGATCGTCGTAGGTGTCGATCGACGCATTCGGGGTCAGTTTTTCAGGCGGCGTGACGACGAGAAAGTCCTCGCCTTCCTGCACTTTCGCGCCGACCTTGCGCAGTTCGGTCGCCATCGCGGCGATCCGGTCGGTTTCCTTCACGCGCCAGCTCGCGATGTTGCGCAGCGTGGTCGTGCCGTCCGCGAACAACGCGGCGACGGCGATCGTCATGGCAGCGTCGGGAATCAGGTTGAAGTCCATGTCGATCGGATCGAGCTTGCCGTGGTCGTTACCTACGCCGCGCACTTCGATCCAGTCCTCGCCCATCTGCAGGTTCGCGCCCATGCGGATCAGCGCATCGGCAAAGCCGACATCGCCCTGAATGCTCGCGCGGCCGACGCCCTCGACCTTCAGCGGGCCACCACCGAGCGCGCCGGCCGCAAGGAAATACGATGCCGACGACGCGTCGCCCTCGACCATGATCGTTCCCGGCGACTGATAGCGCTGCCCCGCCGGCACGACGAACTGGTGCCACTCATGACGCTCGACCTTGATGCCGAAGCGCTCCATCAACTTGATCGTGATCTCGATATAAGGCTTGGAAATCAGCTCGCCTTCGACCTGCACGGTGGTCACACCGCTCGCCGTGCGCAGCAGCGGCAACGTCATCAGCAGCGAGGTCAGGAACTGGCTCGACACGTCGCCGCGCACGCGGATCGGCGCATCGACTGTGATCTGAGCGGGGCGGATCCGCAGCGGTGGATAGCCGTCGTTCTGCTCGTAGTCGATCTTCGCGCCGATCTGGCGCAAGCCGTCGACGAGGTCGCCGATCGGCCGTTCGTGCATGCGCGGCACCCCATGAATCCAGTAGTCGCCACCGTTGACAGCCAGCGCCGCGGTCAGCGGACGCACCGCCGTGCCGGCATTACCGAGAAACAGATCGGCCGTGCGCGCGGTGAACGCGCCACGCGTGCCGGTTACGACGCACGTGTCGCCGTCGCGCTTCAGACGCACGCCGAGCTTTTCGAGCGCATCGAGCATCACACGGGTGTCGTCGGAATCGAGCAGGTTCGTGATGGTCGTCTCGCCCTCGGCAAGCGCCGCGAGCAGCAACACGCGGTTCGAAATGCTCTTCGAGCCGGGCAAACGAACCGTGCCGGATGCACGGGAAAAAGGTCCGAGATCGAGGAATTCCATGATGAGTCCAGTTTCCGGTTATTTCGGCGCGCCGCCGCTGGCACCGTCAGCAGCGCGCTGCTCCTGCCATTGGCTGCGCGCGGTGCGCGAGCGGACGAACACAGCTTCGAGCGCGGCGCCGTCGGCGGCTTCTATCGCCGCGCGCAGGCGCGCGAGCACCGCGGTGTATGCATCGAGTTCGTCGAGCAGCGCGGCGCGGTTGGCGACGCACACATCGCGCCACATTTCCGGGCTCGACGCGGCAATGCGCGTAAAGTCGCGAAAACCGCCTGCTGCGAACGAGAATTTCAGCTCGGCGTCGGGAGAATTCAGAATCTGTTCGACGAGCGCGAACGACAATACATGCGGAAGATGACTGACCGACGCGAACACACGGTCATGCTGCTGTGGCGCCATCTCACGCACAAGCGCGCCGGTGGCGCGCCACATCGCGGCGACGTGCTCAACCGCTTCAGGCCTGTTTTCCGGCAGCGGACACAGCACCACGTTGCGGTTCACGTAAAGGTCGGGCAACGCCGCATCGACGCCGCTCGACTCACGGCCAGCAATAGGATGGCCCGGCACGAACTGGCCGATCCGCGCACCGAGCGCCGCGCGCGCCGCGGCGACCACGTCGGACTTGGTGCTCCCCGCATCGGTGACGACCGTGTCCTCATCGAGATAAGGCGCGATGCGTTCGAGCAGCGATTGCGTCTGAGCGACCGGCGCCGCGAGCAGCACCAGATCAGCGCCCGCAAGCGCGTCGCGCAACGCGGCATCGTCGTTCAGCGCAGCCGCGCCATCGATTACGCCGAGCGCCAATGCACGCTCGCTCGACGCCGAGCTGCGCCCCACTCCGATTACCGTGCGCGTGCCGCCAACCTCGCCGCGTTCGCGCAACGCGCGCGCGAGCGAGCCGCCGATCAGGCCGACCCCAAAAATTACCAGCTTGTCAAAAGAAAACGCGGCCACGTCGGTCAACAAAATAAGCGCGCCGCCGCAGCCGGCTGGACGCGCGGGTCAAGGGTCGAGATTTACGCAGCGGCAGGCTCAGCAAGCGCCTGTTCGAGCGCCGCGAGGAACGCTTCGTTTTCCTCGGACAGGCCGATCGTGACACGCAGCCACTGCGGCAAACCGTAATTGCCGACCGGGCGCACGATCACGGCGCGCTTCAGCAACGCAAGATTCACGCGGTTGCCGGCTGCGTTGTCATCGCCCACGCGCACGAGCACGAAGTTGCCTTCGGACGGCACATATTCGAGGCCGAGTTCATCGAACGCAGCGGTCAGACGGCGATAGCCTTGTGCGTTCAGCGCCGCGCTCTTTTCGAGAAATGCGCTGTCGTTCAGCGCGGCGATCGCCGCGGCCTGCGCAAGCGTATTCACGTTGAACGGCTGACGCAGACGGTTCAGCAGATCGGTCAATTCAGGCTGGGCGATCGCAAAACCGATGCGCAGCCCCGCAAGGCCGAACGCCTTCGAGAACGTGCGCGATACGAGCAGGTTCGGATAGCGGCGCACCCATGCGATCGAGTCATAACGCTTGTCCGCCGACAAATACTCGGTGTAGGCCTCATCGAGTACGACGGCCACGTGACGCGGCACTTTATCGAGAAACGCCTCGAGCATCGGCCCGTCGATAAACGTGCCGGTCGGATTGTTCGGATTCGCGACGAACACGAGGCGCGTATCGTCCGCGATCGCGGCCAGCATCGCGTCGAGGTCGTGCCCGTAACGCACGGCCGGCACGGCGATCGCGCGCGCACCGACGCCTTGCGTCGCGAGCGGATAGACCGCGAACGAATATTGAGAGAACACCACCGACTGCCCCTTCTCGACGAAGGCATGCGCGGCGAGTTCGAGGATGTCGTTGCTGCCGTTGCCTAGCGTGATCCACTCGGCCGGCACGCCGTAGCGCGCGCTCAACGCGGCTTTCAGCTCGAAACCGTTCGCATCGGGATAGCGGCCGAGATCGGCAAGCGCCTGCGCCATCGCGCGCTGCGCCGATTCCGGCATGCCGAGCGGGTTCTCGTTCGATGCCAGCTTGACGATGCTCGCCTCGTCGAGGCCGAACTCGCGAGCCACTTCCGAAATCGGCTTGCCGGCGACATACGGGGCGATGGCTCGCACATAGGAAGGGCCGAAAGACGCTGTCATGAAAATCTCCGAACGACGATCAAGATTGGAAATACATGGAATATGCAGCCGGGCAGCGCACTGGACGCCGCCCGAACTTCACCGCTGACACGCTGTTAGCGGGCGCGCGGGTACGAGCCGAGTATCTTCAGGAACGCGGCCTTTTCGCCAAGACCGGCAAGCGCGGCAGCCACGGCCGCGTCATCGCGATGGCCTTCGACGTCGATATAGAAGTAGTACTCCCACGTGCCGACGCGCGCCGGACGCGATTCGAAACGCGTCATCGACACACCGTGACGCGCGAGCGGCTCCAGCAGCTTGACCATCGCGCCCGGCTCGTTCGCCACCGACACGATCAGCGAAGTCTGGTCGTAACCGCTCGGGCCAGTCGGCTGCTTGCCGATCATCACGAAGCGCGTGCGGTTGTGCGGATCGTCCTGGATCAGCGCGTTGGTGACCTGCAGGCCGTAGTGGATCGCCGCGCGATCGCCGGCGATCGCCGCGACGGTCGGATCTTCGGCAGCCATCCGCGCGGCTTCCGCATTGCTCGACACCGCCTGACGCTGCAGATGCGGCGCGTTCGTCGACAGCCAGCGCTGGCACTGCGCGAGCGCCTGCGCATGCGCGCACACGCGGGTGACGCCGGCAAGGCCGTTCTGCGTGAGCAGGTTGTGATGAATCGGCAAAGCCAGCTCGCCGCCGATAATCAGCTGCGTTTGCAGCAGCAGATCCAGCGTGCGCGACACCGCGCCTTCCGCTGAATTCTCGACCGGCACGACGCCGTAATCGGCGGCGCCTGCCTCGACCGAACGGAACACCTCGTCGATCGACGGGCACGGCAATCCTTCGATCGACTGACCGAAGTATTCGTGCATCGCCTGTTCGCTATAGGTGCCGATCGGCCCCAGATAGGCTGCCTTGATGGTCTTCTCGAGCGCGCGGCTCGCGGCCATGATCTCGCGCCAGATCGCGTCGATGTGTTCGCTCGCGAGCGGCCCTTCGCTCATTTCCTGCAAACGCGCGATCACCTGCTGCTCGCGCTCGGGCCGGAACACCGGCGCGTTGAAATGTTTCTTGACCTCGCCCACTTCGAGCGCGACCGACGCGCGCTGATTGAGGAGCGCGATCAGTTGCGCGTCGAGCGCGTCGATGCGGTCGCGCAGAGGTTTGAGTCGGGTATTGAGTTCGTCGTCCATGCGTGAAAACGGCCCTGCCGGGTAGCTGCTGGAAAAGATGCGCGCGCCTGCGAGTCGACCGACTCAGGCGCTGCGCTGCTCGAATTCCTTCATGTATTCGACAAGCGCTTTGACGCCTTCGAGCGGGACGGCGTTGTAAATCGACGCCCGCATGCCGCCGACGGACTTGTGGCCCTTTAGCTGCACCAATCCCCGCGCTTTCGCGCCGGACAGGAAATCTTCATTGCGCGACTCGTCGGCGAGGAAAAACGGCACGTTCATCCGCGAACGCGAGCCACGCTCGACCTTGTTCAGATAGAAGCTGCTCGCGTCGATCGTGTCGTACAGCAATTTCGACTTTTCGAGGTTGCGCGCTTCCATCGCCGCGAGGCCGCCCTGCTTCTTCAACCACTTGAACACGAGCCCGGCGATATAGATCGCGTAGGTGGGCGGCGTGTTGTACATCGAATTGTTCTCAGCGACGGTCTTCCATTCGAAAGCCGACGGACAGATCGGCATCGCGCGCTCCAGCATGTCTTCGCGCACGATCACGACCGTCACGCCGGCCATGCCGATATTCTTCTGCGCACCGCCGAACAGCACGCCGTATTTGGCGATATCCATCGGGCGCGACAGGATGTGCGACGACGCGTCCGCGACGAGCGGAATATCGCCGAGATCGGGAATTTCGAAGGTTTCGACGCCGTGGATGGTTTCGTTCGTGCACAGATGTACGTAGGCGGGATCGTCCGACAATTGCCATTCCGCGCGCGCCGGCGCACGCGTGAAGCCTTCCGCGGTCTGGCCGGTCGCGGCCAGATGCACGCTGCCGTATTTCTGCGCTTCCTTGAACGATTTTTGCGACCACGAACCGGTGACGACGAAATCCGCGCGCGGCTTTGCGCCAAGCAGATTCATCGGCACGATTGCATTCTCGCCGAGCCCGCCGCCCTGCAGAAACAGAATGCGGTGGCTCGCGGGCACCTGCAGCAGTTCGCGCAGATCGGTCAGCGCTTCCTCGTGGATCGACATGAACTCCTTGCCGCGATGACTCATTTCCATCACGCTCATGCCGCTGCCGCGCCAGTTCAGCATTTCGTCGGCTGCCTGACGCAGCACTTCTTCGGGCATGGCCGCCGGGCCGGCGGAGAAATTAAAGACGCGCATGTGGGGTCCTGGAAGCGGGCGCGAAAAAGGGGATCGCGCAAAAATCGGTGAAAAGATCCGCGGAACTGCTCGCCGAAAACAAAATGGCCGTCTGCGCGTGTGCGCAAACGACCATTATGGCATTGTCGCCGTCAACCCGCCACGCCGTATGGCTCAGCAGGTACGCCTTCCGGGACGGGCCAGGAAAGCGGCTGACGCCAAACCCGGCGCAGCCTTGCGAATGGAATTACTTCGCGGCAGCCGGCTTGACCGATGCGACTTCCTTGTCGGCCTGAGCACGCGTTGCCTTGATCGATTCCGGCATGTACTTCTGCATCAGACCGTTCACGACGTCGCGGCCAACCTGGTCTTGCACCTGGATGAACTTGCGGCCGGTCGGGCTCTTGTAGAACGTCGTCAGATCCTTGATTTCCGACGTGCTGTAGTACTTCGCGTACGCGTCGTACTGAGCCTGCATTGCGTCCTGACGGAATGCGTCGGTTGCAAACACCTGGCCTGCGCTGTCAACCAGCTTCGGCACTGCGTTTTGCTGCAACGACGGGACGGCAGCCTGCTTTTGCTTGTCCGACATCGTCTTGTTTTCGCTCAGCGCGTCCGACAGGATCGCCGGCACGAGCTGCTTGGCCTGCATCTGCGCGCTGTTGCCGATCGCGCCGACCAGCTTCTGTGCGTCGATGGCGTCGAGCAGGTCCTTGATCGCAGCCTGCTTGGCCGGGTCAACCGGTGCTGCTGCGGCAGCCGGAGCAGCCGGCGCCTGGTTTTGCAGCGCTTGAGCCATAGCGAAGGTCGGCACGAGGGCAGCCAGCAACATCAGTTGTTTGAATCGTTTTTGCATCATTACTCCCTAAGAGAAATTAACTTGAACCGCGCGCCGCGCTGGAAGGCGTATCGGCCCGATACGCGAGGCTTCGCAGCGTAGCTTCAACTTATTAACTGAGACTGAAACACCGCCGACACGAATCAAACCGTGCCGCCGCTCTCGCCGCCGTCATCTCCGTCGGCGGAGCTATCCGAATCGCTTTCCGATTCGCCTTCGGCCTCAGCTACCTGTTGCAGACCGGACAGCTTGGTTCCTTCGTCAAGGCTGATGAGTGTAACACCCTGGGTTGCGCGCCCCATTTCACGGATTTCCGACACACGCGTGCGAATCAGCACGCCTGTCGTGGTGATCAGCATGATCTGCGCTTCCGGGTCTACCAGCGTCGCGGCGACCACCTTGCCGTTACGCTCCGACGTCTGGATCGCGATCATGCCCTTCGTGCCGCGGCCGTGACGCGTGTATTCGGTGATCGGCGTGCGCTTGCCGAAGCCGTTTTCCGTCGCGGTGAGCACCGACTGCTGCTCGTCGCCGGCCACCAGCAACGCGATCACGCTCTGCCCGTCTTCGAGCTGCATGCCGCGTACACCGCGCGCCTCGCGGCCCATCGGACGAACGTCGTTCTCGTCGAAGCGCACCGCCTTGCCCGAATCCGAGAACAGCATCACGTCGTGCTGACCATCGGTGATGGCCGCGCCGATCAGGTAGTCGCCCTCATCGAGACCGACCGCAATAATACCCTTGCGCAGCGGGCGGCTGAATGCTTCCAGCGGGGTCTTTTTTACCGTTCCTAACGCGGTCGCCATGAACACGAACTTGTCGGCCGAGAACTCCTTGACTGGCAGCACGACCGTGATCTTCTCGCCTTCCTGCAGCGGGAACATATTGACGATCGGCCGGCCACGCGAGTTACGCGAGCCCTGCGGAACCTCGTAGACCTTGACCCAGTACACGCGCCCGCGGTTCGAGAAGCACAGGATGTGATCGTGGGTATTGGCGATGAACAGCGTGTCGATCCAGTCGTCTTCCTTCATGGAAGTCGCCTGTTTGCCGCGCCCGCCACGCTTTTGCGCGCGATATTCGGACAACGGCTGCGATTTCACGTAGCCCGCGTGCGACATCGTCACGACCATTTCCTGCGGAGTGATCAGGTCTTCGGTGTTCAGCTCGGTCGCGTTCAGCTCGATCTTCGAACGGCGCGCGTCGCCGAATTCGGCTTTGATCGACGTGAGTTCCTCGACGATGATCGCCGAAATGCGTTCCGGGCGAGCGAGGATGTCGAGCAGGTCGGCGATTTGCGCCATCACGTCGCGGTACTCGCCGATGATCTTGTCCTGCTCGAGACCAGTCAGGCGCTGCAAACGCATCTGCAGGATTTCCTGCGCCTGGGTGTCGGACAGACGGTACAGGCCGTCGGTCTGCATGCCGAACGACGGGTTCAGACCCTCCGGACGATAGGCTTCGCGACCGCCCGCCGCCGCGTTCTCGCTCTCGGCGCGCGACAGCATCTCGCGCACGAGCGACGAATCCCACGCGCGCGCCATCAGTTCCTGCTTGGCGATCGGCGGGGTCGGCGCGGCCTTGATGATCGCGATGAATTCGTCGATGTTGGCCAACGCCACCGCGAGGCCTTCGAGCACGTGGCCGCGTTCGCGCGCCTTGCGCAGCTCGTAGACGGTGCGCCGCGTCAGCACTTCCCGCCGATGCGACAGGAAGCACGTCAGCATTTCCTTCAGGTTCAGCAGCTTCGGCTGGCCGTCGACGAGCGCAACCATGTTCATGCCGAAGGTGTCCTGGAGCTGGGTGGCCTTGTACAGATTATTCAGCACGACTTCGGGCACTTCGCCACGCTTCAGCTCGATCACGACGCGCATGCCGCTCTTGTCGGATTCGTCGCGGATATCGGAAATGCCTTCGAGCTTCTTCTCGTTGACGAGCTCGGCGATGCGCTCGAGCAGCGAGCGCTTGTTCACCTGGTACGGCAGTTCGTCGACGATGATCGCCATGCGCTGACCGCGGTCGATTTCCTCGAAGTGCGTGAGCGCGCGCATCACGACACGGCCGCGGCCCGTGCGGTAGCCGTCGCGCACGCCCGCCACGCCGTAGATGATGCCGGCGGTCGGGAAATCGGGCGCGGGAATGATTTCGATCAGCTCGTCGATCGTCGCCTCGGGGTTCTTCAGCAGATGCTGGCAGGCGTCGACGACTTCGTTGAGATTGTGCGGCGGGATGTTGGTCGCCATGCCGACCGCGATGCCGGACGAACCATTGATCAGCAGATTCGGGATGCGCGCGGGCAGGATAGCCGGTTCGTTCTCGCTGCCGTCGTAGTTCGGTACGAAATCGACCGTTTCCTTGTCGATGTCGGCCAGCAGTTCGTGGCCGATCTTCGCCATGCGGATTTCTGTGTAGCGCATCGCCGCGGCGTTGTCGCCGTCGACCGAACCGAAGTTGCCCTGGCCGTCCACCAGCATGTAGCGCAGCGAGAAGTCCTGCGCCATCCGGACGATGGTGTCGTAGACAGCCGTGTCGCCGTGCGGATGGTACTTACCGATCACGTCGCCGACGATACGCGCCGACTTCTTGTACGCGCGGTTCCAGTCGTTGTTCAACTCGTGCATCGCGTACAGCACGCGCCGGTGCACCGGCTTCAGGCCATCGCGGACATCGGGAAGCGCTCGCCCTACGATCACGCTCATCGCGTAATCGAGATACGAACGGCGCATTTCCTCCTCTAGGGAGATTGGCAGAGTCTCTTTGGCGAATTGATCCATTATCCGTATCTTTTACATGCCAAGGCGACGGATGACCGTCGCCTTCGTGTAAGCATTGCAGACGCAACGCATCACGCGATTCTAACATGGGCGGCATTTGCCCCCGACGACGGTACGTATACATATTAGAGGGGCGCGCGCGAGCCCCGTCTCGGCACCCCATTTTTTCCGACGACCGGGCTCGATTCGTGCATACCGCGATTCGCCGCTCAGCCAGAGCTGGCGGACCTGCCAGGCGAATTCGGTTGTTGCGCAAGCACCACAATTGGAGGGGGATTTGATGGGGGACAGATTTTTTTTTCGTCGGAAGGGAACGATATGGCAAAATGCCAACGCACAAAGAGTCAGACACTGCTCGAAGTCTATACAAACGGTTTTTGTTCCGCACCAATGTTATACTTCGAGCAATGTATGACTTGTCTTCGTCAACAGGCTCGCAGTAAACCTGCGGTAATCTCAATTTCGAGAGGAGAAATATGAATAAACTTTCAAAGCTCGCGTTCATTGCAGCTACCGCAGTTATGGCTGCATCCGCCATGGCACAGTCGGTGCCGGCGTCGCGACAAGCTACGAACGACAACTGGGTGAATGGTACCGGCGAATACGTGTGGATGAACGGCACGAACGAGCTGTGCTGGCGCGATGCATTCTGGACGCCGGCCACCGCCAACGCAAAGTGCGACGGCGCGCTGGTTGCTCAGGCTCCGACCCCGCCGGCTCCGGTTGCTCCGGCACCGGCTATCACCAGCCAAAAGATTACGTATCAAGCTGACGCGCTGTTCGACTTCGACAAGGCAATCCTGAAGCCGGCTGGTAAGGAACGCCTGGGCGAACTGGCAGCGAAGATTCAAGGCATCAACCTCGAAGTCGTCGTTGCAACGGGCCACACCGACCGCATCGGTACGGACGCGTACAACGACCGTCTGTCGCTGCGCCGCGCTCAAGCTGTTAAGGCGTTCCTGGTCAGCAAGGGCGTCGAAGCCAACCGTATCTACACGGAAGGCAAGGGCAAACGCAACCCGGTTACCACCGGTTGCAACCAGAAGAACCACAAGCAACTCATCGCCTGCCTCGCACCGGACCGCCGCGTGGAAGTCGAAGTTGTCGGTACGCCGAAGCAGTAAGCTGCAAATTACCGCAGTATCGAAAGCCCCGCTCTGGCGGGGCTTTTTTTATGCTCGGACGCCGCGCGCGGTGCGTAATACCTGACGCGAGCCGCTCACCTGGTCGGCAATGCCCTCGGGCGGTGAACTTTCGCAGCTACCGCCAATCCGAGCGCGGCACTTTTGCCGCCCCGTCTCTCGCCCTATATACTCAGGGTTTATCCTCGAGCGTCCGCTCACCGCCCTCATCGAGGCAGCATTCGCCATGACCAACGCCGATCCCCACGAACTACAGAAATTCAGCGACCTCGCGCATCGGTGGTGGGACCCGAACGCCGAATTCAAGCCGCTGCACGAACTCAACCCGATCCGCCTGAACTGGATCGATACTCACGCGCATCTCGCGGGCAAAAAGGTGCTGGATATCGGCTGCGGCGGCGGCATTCTGTCGGAATCGATGGCGAGTCTCGGTGCCCACGTGAAGGGCATCGACCTGTCGACGCAAGCGCTCGGCGTCGCGGATCTTCACAGCCTGGAAAGCGGTGTAACCGTCGATTACGAGGAAATTGCCGCCGAGGCGCTCGCGGCCCGCGAACCGGGCACTTACGACGTGGTGACCTGCATGGAAATGCTCGAGCACGTGCCCGAGCCGGCCGCGATCGTCGAAGCCTGCAAGACCCTCGTGAAGCCGGGCGGCTGGGTGTTCTTCTCTACGCTGAACCGCAATATGAAGTCGTATCTGTTCGCGGTGATCGGCGCCGAATATATCGCGCGCATGCTGCCGAAGGGCACGCACGACTACGCGCGCTTCATCCGCCCGTCGGAACTCGCGGGCTTCGTGCGCGCCGCCAGCCTGCGCACAGCCGACATCAAGGGCATCGTCTACAACCCGCTTAGCAAGCACTTCATGCTGTCGTCCGACACGAGCGTCAATTACATGCTCGCCTGCCGCCGCGACGTCTGAGCGTCGCCCCACTGTCTCGACACACCGCACCACACGAACAATGAGCGACCCGACTCCCCTGCCCCAACGTGAAGACAACGAGGACACGCTCGGCCTGTGCCAGGCGGTGCTTTTCGACCTCGACGGGACGCTAGCCGACACCGCGCCCGATCTCGCGGCTGCCGTCAACAAAATGCGCCACGATCGTGGGCTCGAGATGGTCGCGCTGGAGAAGCTGCGCCCACTGGCCTCGGCGGGCGCGCGCGGACTGATCGGCTGCGCGTTCGGCATCGGCCCGGACCATCACGAATACGCATCGATGCGCGACGAGTTTCTCGCCAACTACGAAGCGGATCTGTGCATCGAGACCACGCTGTTCCCCGGCATCGCCGAGGTGCTCGACGAACTCGATGCGCGCGGCGTGCGCTGGGGCATCGTCACGAACAAGGTCACGCGGCTCACCGAACCGCTCGTCGCGCAACTGGGGTTCGAGGAGCGCGCCGGCTGCGTGGTGAGCGGCGACACGACCCCGCACTCGAAGCCGCATCCCGCGCCCTTGCTGCACGCGGCACGTGAGTTGGACGTTGCGCCGGAACGTGTGGTCTATGTCGGCGACGATCTGCGAGACGTGCAGGCCGGTTTTGCCGCCGGCATGAAAACCGTCGCCGCGGCATACGGCTATTGCGGCAACGATATTCCGCCGACGCATTGGCACGCGCAGCACGTCGTTCAATCGCCAGCCGAGCTGCAGAAGCTGTTGCGCGACATTGCCTGACGCACGCGCCTCGCACGGTTGTTTGTGAAGTCGCGGGCCTCGGCGATCGCAGGCAACACGGGACGCGACCGTCGATCTATTGTAAAATTTCACTTTGGCTCATATCTTGTGAGCAACGAACCGCGGGGGCGACCTGGTTTCGACAGGGGTTGCGAAGCGGCTAGGGCATGTCGAGGACCCGTCACCTCGTTAATCAATGGGAAAAACGTAACTGCAAACGACGATACGTTCGCACTGGCAGCCTAAGGGCCGCCGTCCTCTGCCTAGTTCACTGACGGGCTAGTGTCGCAAGACCGGTAGCAATACCGACAGAGGTCATATACGTCAGTTAAGCCTTGGCGGCGTCACGACGTCCGGGTCGAAAATCTAGTGAATCGCCGTAGCGAAGCGTGTTCGTCCGCGTCGCTGCGGTTAAATCAAAAGACAGAACTAAACATGTAGAACTGGTCGTAGAGGACTTCTGGACGCGGGTTCGATTCCCGCCGCCTCCACCAACACACAATCCTGGCTCAACCCAGGATTTCCCGAAAACCCCGCCAACCATCGGTTGACGGGGTTTTTCTTTGCTGCGGCCGCGGCCGCATCCGGTCGGTCGATCGCCAAAGTCCAACCGCGGACAGAAGCCACCTCATTACCACCGCGCGGAATATCCTCGCTCCGCGCTCCGTTCACTCGATAGCGCGCACGACATCGGGCCGCGAGTGAGCCCACGCTGCCTATACTCGAAACGCGCCTTCCATTGTCGAACGCGTCGTCAATACAGGAGCCTCATCATGCGCAAATCGATTCTCTTGCTCGCCCCGCTCGCGCTAGCCGCGCTGCAACACAACGCGTTCGCCGATCCACCCAAAGTGGACAACGGCCGCTTCGTCAACGCGGACGGCATGACCCTGTACACCTTCGACAGAGACACCAAGCCCGGCGTGAGTGCGTGCACCGGCGGCTGCATGAGCAACTGGCCGGCGGCCACGGCGACATCGATGGACAAGCCCTCAGGCGACTGGACGTTGATCCCCGCCGCCGACGGCCGACAGCAATGGGCGTACAAGGGCCATCCGCTGTATCGCTACGCGGCCGACAAGCAGGCGGGAGATGCAAAGGGAGACGGCTTCAAGGACATGTGGCACGTCGCGAAGCCTTAAGAAAACGCCCGATCGGCGAACCGCCCCTTCAATTCAATAAGCCGCGACTGCGACTGTGGGGCAGCAGCCGCAAAGCACAACGCCGGCGCGAAGGCCGGCGTTGCATCAAACATCAAACATCAAACACCAACGATCAACCGTCGAACATCAACCGTCCGACAACGGGAGAAACCTCACTCGTCCTTCGGGCATTGCAGATTACAGCCGTTCGGATCGCCCATATCGCCGCGCTTGCGCGCCGTCGAGCGTTTGCCGTGCTGATACTTGTCCGACGGCGCGGACGCCGCGAACGGCATCTGCGGATGCTCGTTGATACGGAATTCGTCCGTCAGGATGCCGCCCGGTACGCCGGGCGAATTCTGCGCGAACGCAACGGAGACGGTACCGCAGAGCACACCTGCCGCGGCAACCGCGGCACATGCGTGAAGAAGAGCTTTCATAGGAGTTCGGCGCGACGTCGCGCGTGGTTAAAGCGGAAGCGAAGCCAAGAGAGTAGCCGAAACGGCCGAGCTTCGCAGCGCTACCGGCCGCCCGCGTCACTGCTTTTATGATTACGACCTCTTACGCCAACATTCCTGCGACAGCTTTCGCACGTCGCCCGCCCGCGCCAGCTTTCACGCGAGCGCATCCCCAAGCCCATCGGCGACGTCCACCAGCTTGCCGCAATCGCTCGGATCGTAGCCGTCGAGATGCTCGACGCTTTGATGAAACGCGCTGCCGCGCAGCAGCTCGATCACCGTCGCGAGCGGCGCGCGGCTGAGGTGTGCGCGGTCGCACGCGAAGTAATAGTCCTCGTCGACGATTGGAATGAAGTCGAGCCCGAAGTGATGCGCGGCCGGCTCCACGCCGAAACCGACATCCGCCATGCCGCTCGCGACGAATGCCGCGATCGCCGAATGCGTGAGTTCCGCCGACGCATAGCCATTGACGCGATCCGGGTCCACCCCGAGTTTGCGCAGCGCGAGATCGAGCAGCATCCGCGTGCCCGAGCCCGGCTGGCGATTGACGAAACGAATATCGTCGCGCGCGAGATCGCCCAGCCCGCCGATCCGCTTCGGATTGCCCTTGCCGATGAAGAGCCCCTGCTTGCGCCGCGTCAGATGCACGAGCACATGACGTTGCGGATCGAGCCAGCGCCGGTAGGTATCCGCGCAGGTCGCACGAAATTCGCCGAGCGGCAGGTGAAAGCCCGCCAGATCGCATTCGCCGCGCGCCAACGCGCTCACCGCATCCGCGCTGTCGCGGTACTTGATATCGACCGGCAGATTGTTGGCGACCAGCGCCGTCACCAGCGCGGCCACCGCATAGCCATGCGATGCGTGGATGCGCACGTCATCGACGGGCGGCGCGAGCCAGCGGTTCAGGTCACTCGCGACCTCGCTCGCGAGCGCCTGCAGGTTGCCGTCGAGCCGCTCGCCGCAGAGCTTCTGCGCGCGCAGCATCGCGTGACCCAGTTCCGACAGCACCGAGCCGCGTCCGCGCTCTTTCGCGATCAACGGACCGCCCAGGCGCTCCTCGATACCGCGCAGCAAACCCCACGCGTGCCGGTAGGACAAACCCTTAAGCGCCGCCGCCTGCGCAATGCTGCCCGATTCGTCGACGAGCGCGAGCAGCGGCATGACGTCCGACAGGCTGGCCTCGCGGCCGTCCGCACCCTTCACCACCAGTTCAACCTGACACTCGATCCTGATCATATATGTCTAACTCTTTCCTATTGCACACACCGATCAGCCCGCCTATTGTTCGGCAATACCATATCGAATAAGCGAAGCATACGTGCACGTATTATGAATAACAAGTGCATATATCGCTTTGGAGGAGCCCCCAATTGGACGAATCTCTCGCCATGGCGCCGGATCAGCTCGTGCAACGTCACGCGCAGCCGGGCCGCTCGCTGCTAGCAATCCTGCACGCGATCCAGGACGAACTCGGCTTCGTGCCGCCACGCGCGGTCGAACCGCTAGCCCGCGCACTGAGCCTGTCGCGTGCCGAAGTGCACGGCGTGATCACCTACTACCACCATTTCCGCACGCAGCCGCCCGCGCCCGTCACCGTGCAGCTGTGCCGTGCGGAAGCGTGCCGCAGCATGGGCACCGAAGCGCTCGCGCAGCATATCGAGGCGCACACCGGTTGTCGCTTCGATGCCGCGCATGAAGCCGGCGCGACGGTCGAACTCGAGTCGGTCTATTGCCTCGGCCAATGCGCGCTGTCGCCGGCGATGATGATCAACGGCACGCTGCACGCGCGCGTGTCGCCACGGAAATTCGACGCGCTGTTCGCGGCCGCCAGCAAGTGCGTGGAGGTGACGGCATGACGCGCATCTATGTCCCCCGCGATTCATCGGCACTGGCGCTCGGCGCCGATGCACTCGCGCAGGCGATCGAGGCCGAGGCCGCGCGCCGCGGCATCGAGATCGAACTGGTCCGCAACGGTACGCGCGGCCTGTTATGGCTCGAACCGCTCGTCGAAGTCGCGACGCCGGAAGGCCGCATCGGCTATGCGAACGTCGAAGCCGGCGATGTCGCCGCGCTGTTCGATGCCGGCTTCATCAGCGGCGGCGAGCATGCGAGCCGCGTCGGCGTGGTCGATGACATCCCGTATCTGAAGAAGCAGCAGCGTCTGACCTTCGCGCGCATCGGTATCACCGATCCCCTTTCGATCGACGACTACGTCGCGCACGGCGGCCTCGAAGGCCTGCGCCGCGCGCTGCAAACCGACGGCGACGCCGCCTGCGAAGCGCTGATCGAATCGGGGCTGCGCGGCCGCGGCGGCGCGGCGTTCCCGGCCGGCATCAAATGGCGCACAGTACGCGGCGCAAAGGCGGCGCAAAAGTACATCGTCTGCAACGCCGACGAAGGCGACTCGGGCACGTTCTCCGACCGGCTCGTGATGGAAAGCGATCCGTACATGCTGATCGAAGGCATGCTGATCGCGGGCGTCACGACCGGCGCAACGGTCGGCTATATCTACGTGCGCAGCGAGTATCCGCATTCGATCGCGACGCTCGAAACCGCAATCGCCCGCGCGCGCGCCGCCGGCTGGCTTGGCGACAGCGTGCTCGGTTCGAGCGCGCACCGCTTCGAGCTGTTCGTCGCGAAAGGCGCCGGCTCGTATGTGTGTGGCGAGGAAACCGCGCTGCTCGAATCGCTCGAAGGCAAGCGCGGCATCGTCCGCGCGAAGCCGCCAGTGCCGGCGCTCGCCGGCCTGCACGGCCAGCCGACCGTGATCAACAACGTGATCACGCTCGCCACCGTGCCGATCATCTTCGCGCGCGGCGCGGCGTTCTACAAAGACTTCGGCATGGGCCGCTCGCGCGGCACGCTGCCGTTCCAGCTCGCCGGCAACGTCAAACGCGGCGGCCTGGTGGAACTCGCGTTCGGCGTAACGCTGCGCGAGTTGCTCGACGAATACGGTGGCGGCACCGCGAGCGGCCGGCCGGCGCGCGCGGTGCAGGTAGGTGGCCCGCTCGGCACCTATCTGCCGGCAAGCCAGTGGGATATTCCGATGGACTACGAGGCCTATGCGGCCGTCGGCGCGGTGATCGGCCACGGCGGCCTGGTCGTGCACGACGACACGTCGAATCTCGCCGAACTCGCGCAATACGCGATGCACTTCTGCGCGCTCGAATCGTGCGGCAAATGCACGCCGTGCCGGATCGGCTCGACGCGCGGTGTCGAGGTGATCGCGCGGATCCGCAACGGCGATACGTCGACGCGCCAGGTGCAATTGCTGCGCGATCTGTGCGACACGATGGTGTCCGGTTCGCTGTGCGCGATGGGCGGCATGACGCCGTACCCGGTGATGTCCGCTCTCGATCACTTCCCCGAAGACTTCGGTCTTGCTGCCGACCACCACGCGACCAAAGCGGCCGCAGCCTGACTCAGGAGCCCACTATGTCCGACACGATCAACTCCCTCTCCGGCGGCTGCGGCTCAGGTAATTGCGCATGCAAGTCGCAGGCGCAAGCGCGCGCGGCGAACGCGTTCTTCGACAACACCGACTACGGCACCCCCGCGCGCCACTCGGATGTCGACGTCACGCTCGAAATCGACGGCCAGGCGGTGACGGTGCCCGCCGGCACGTCGGTGATGCGCGCGGCGATCGAAGCCGGCGTCAACGTGCCGAAACTGTGCGCGACCGATTCGCTCGAACCGTTCGGCTCGTGCCGTCTGTGCCTCGTCGAGATCGAAGGCAAGCGCGGCTATCCGGCCTCGTGCACGACGCCTGTCGAAGCCGGCATGAAGGTGCGCACGCAAACCGACCGTCTGCAGTCGCTGCGCCGCAACGTGATGGAGCTGTACATCTCCGATCACCCGCTCGACTGCCTGACCTGTCCCGCCAACGGCGACTGCGAACTGCAGGACATGGCCGGCGTAACGGGCCTGCGCGAAGTGCGCTACGGCTTCGACGGCGCCAATCACCTGAAGGACCAGAAGGACGAATCGAATCCGTACTTCACGTACGACCCGTCGAAGTGCATCGTCTGCAATCGCTGCGTGCGCGCGTGCGAGGAAACCCAGGGCACGTTCGCGCTGACGATCGCCGCGCGCGGCTTCGAATCGCGCGTCGCGGCCAGCGAAAGCCAGCCGTTCATGGACTCCGAGTGCGTCTCGTGCGGCGCCTGCGTCGCCGCGTGCCCGACCGCGACGTTGCAGGAAAAGAGCGTTGTGATGCTCGGCCAGCCCGAGCATTCGGTCGTCACGACCTGCGCGTATTGCGGCGTCGGCTGCTCGTTCAAGGCCGAGATGAAGGGCAACCAGGTCGTGCGGATGGTGCCGCATAAAAACGGCCAGGCGAACGAAGGCCACGCCTGCGTGAAGGGCCGCTTCGCGTGGGGCTACGCCACGCACAAGGACCGCATCACGAAGCCGATGATCCGCGCAAAGATCACCGACCCGTGGCGTGAAGTCAGCTGGGACGAAGCGATCAGCTACGCGGCGTCCGAATTCCGCCGCATCCAGGACAAGCACGGCCGCGATTCGATCGGCGGCATCACGTCGTCGCGCTGCACCAACGAGGAAACCTATCTGGTGCAGAAGCTCGTGCGCGCCGCGTTCGGCAACAACAACGTCGACACCTGCGCGCGCGTTTGCCATTCGCCGACCGGCTATGGGCTGAAGACGACGATCGGCGAATCGGCGGGTACGCAAACCTTCGCGTCGGTCGACAAAGCCGACGTGATCATGGTGATCGGCGCGAATCCGACCGACGGTCACCCGGTGTTCGGCTCGCGTCTGAAGCGGCGCGTGCGCGAAGGCGCGAAGCTGATCGTCGTCGATCCGCGGCGTATCGATATCGTCGATACGCCGCATGTGAAGGCCTCGCACCATCTGCAGTTGCGCCCCGGCACCAATGTCGCGATCATCAACGCGCTTGCGCATGTGATCGTTACCGAAGGCCTCATCGCCGATGCGTTTATCGCCGAGCGCTGCGAAACCCGCGCGTTCCAGCAATGGCGCGATTTCGTCACGCTGCCGGAGAACGCGCCGGAAGCCACCGAAGCAGTGACCGGCGTGCCCGCGCAGCAGGTGCGCGAAGCCGCCCGCCTGTATGCGACCGGCGGCAATGCGGCGATCTACTACGGTCTCGGCGTGACCGAACACGCGCAGGGCTCGACGATGGTGATCGGCATCGCGAACCTCGCGATGGCAACCGGCAACATCGGCCGCGAAGGTGTCGGCGTGAATCCGCTGCGCGGCCAGAACAACGTGCAGGGCTCGTGCGACATGGGTTCGTTCCCGCACGAGCTGCCGGGCTATCGCCATATCGGCGACCCGGTGGTGCGCGCGCAGTTCGAAGAAGCATGGAACGTGACGCTGCAACCCGAACCGGGCCTGCGCATTCCGAACATGTTCGACGCCGCGACGCACGGCAGCTTCAAGGGCCTCTACTGCCAGGGCGAGGACATCGTGCAGTCGGACCCGAACACGCATCATGTGGCGGCGGCGTTGTCGTCGATGGAATGCATCGTCGTGCAGGACATCTTCCTGAATGAGACCGCGAAGTACGCGCACGTGCTGCTACCGGGTTCGTCATTCCTCGAAAAGGACGGCACCTTCACGAACGCCGAGCGCCGCATCTCGCGCGTGCGCAAAGTGATGCCGCCGCTTGCCGGCTACGCGGACTGGGAAGTCACGCTGCTGCTGTCGCGCGCGCTCGGTTATGAAATGGACTACGCGCATCCGTCCGAGATCATGGACGAGATCGCGCAACTCACGCCGACCTTCCACGGCGTGTCGTATCGCAAGCTCGACGAAATGGGCAGCATCCAGTGGCCGTGCAACGAGCAGGCCCCCGACGGCACGCCGACGATGCACGTCGACGCCTTCGTGCGCGGCAAGGGCAAGTTCGTGATCACGAAGTTCATCGCGTCGCCGGAAAAGGTCACGCGCAAGTTCCCGTTGCTGCTGACGACCGGGCGCATCCTGTCGCAGTACAACGTCGGCGCGCAGACACGCCGCACCGAGAACTCTCGCTGGCACGACGAAGACCGGCTCGAACTGCATCCGCACGACGCCGAGGAACGTGGCATCAGGACCGGCGACTGGGTCGGCATCGAATCGCGCGCGGGGCAGACCGTGCTGCGCGCGAAGGTGACCTCGCGGATGCAGCCGGGCGTCGTCTATACGACGTTCCACTTCCCCGAATCGGGCGCGAACGTGATCACGACCGACAGCTCAGACTGGGCCACCAACTGTCCGGAATACAAGGTGACCGCGGTGCAGGTGATGCCGGTCGAGCAGCCGTCGCAATGGCAGAAGGACTATTCGCGCTTCAATACCACGCAGCTCGAACTGCTGAAGCAGCGCGAGCAGGCTGGCGAAACCGCGGTGACCACGGGTAAGTGAGCAAAGCGATGGATATACGGAATCTGATCGACATGGCGAACCGGATCGGCGATTTCTTCGAGTCGATGCCCGACCACGAAGAAGCACTGACCGGCGTCTCCGAGCACATCCGCCGCTCATGGGAGCCGCGCATGCGCCGCGCGCTGCTCGCGACACTCGACGAAGCGCCGGATGCGCATGGTCTCGCGCTGACGGCGTTCACGCGCGAGGCGATCGTCAGGCATCGCGCGGAATTGACGCCGGCCGAGGCCGCGGCGACTTAGGGTGCGGCGCGGGCTGCGCTTTAGCCCCGCTCGCGCTACTTAACGACCGCGGCCCGTCACTGCACCACCCGCTCCGGGATCTCTCCGCCTACCGCGAACCACGTCTCGCAGTGCCGCACGAGGCCGTGCAGGTCCGAGCCGGTGCGCCCGCGCGCGCTGATATAGCCGTCCGGGCGCACCAGATAGAACGACGGCCGCGTGCGTCCATACGATTCGGACAGCGCCGGGCCGCCGTCGCCGGTCGTATCGGTGACGCGCCAGATTCGCACCACGTTCGGCAGCAGCCGCTCGACTTCGGCGGCAAGCTTTTCTACTTCGGGGTCCGGCGGCGGCGCATGCTTCGCAGCGGGATCGAGCGGCGTGTCGTCGACAGGCAACGGCGGCACCAGCAGGAATAGCGAAAAGAACGCCGGATCGTGCAGATCGAAAATACAGCCGACGCCGGGCGCACGCCCGAGCGGGCCGTCGACCACATGCACGAGCGCATCGGGCGCGCGCTCACCGGCACGCGGGCCGCCGTCGAGCACGCGTTCGAGCGTCAACGGACTGCGCCGATACTGGATCGACAGCTCGCTGATCGTCGCGCGCGCGGCATCGCGCAGCGGACCGAGCGCGGCCAGTACCGGCATCACGCGTTCGCGCAGCAGCTTCAGCGGACCATGATCGGCCTCGGCCATCTGCGTGATGAAGCCGGTCTGCCGCAGCACCTCGCGCTCGATCGGATGCCGTTCCTGGTGATAGGTGTCGAGCAGCCGGTCCGGCGCGTTGCCGCGAATCACGCGCGCGATCTTCCAGCCGAGATTGAACGCTTCCTGAATGCCGGTGTTCATCCCCTGCGCGCCGGCCGGGCTATGTACGTGCGCGGCGTCACCGGCGAGGAAGATGCGACCCACCCGCAGCCGGTCCACCATCCGGCTGTTCACATGGAAATACGACGACCACGCGAGATCGGACACGTCGACGCGCTCGCGCACGCGCCGTGCGATCAGCGCCTTGCATTGATCGAGCGACGGCGACGGTGTTGGATTTAGAGGCGGCTCGTCGGCCACCGCCGGCGCAGCCGCCGCCCCGACAGATTCGAGCGCGTGATCGGCGATCAGACGATGACGGCCGCGGCCCATCGGAAACAGCGCAACGAGACCTTCGCCGGACGCGAAGATATGGAACTCATCGTCGGGCCAGTCGGTTTCCGCATGCAGGTCGGCCAGCAGAAAGGTCTGCGCGAACGTCTTGCCCTCGAAGTTCAGCCCGAGCCGATGACGGATCGCGCTGTGCGCGCCGTCGGCGGCGATCAGGTACGACGGGCGCATCGTTTCGGTGTGGCCGTCCGCGCGGCGCAGCGTCGTCACGATACTCGCGGCACCCTGCGCGCACATCGTCAGCTCGACACCGCGCTCGACCTTCACGCCGAGCGTCGCCAGATGTTCGGTGAGCAGCCGTTCGGTCACCGATTGATCGAGAAACAGCAGATACGGATAGCGCGTGTGCAGCGGATCGAAATCGAGTTGCGCGAGCCGCATCCCGTTCGAAAACAGATTGGCGACGCGCGCGCGATGGCCGAGTTCGAGAAACGGCTCGATCAACCGATGCTGTTCGAGCAGTTCGAGCGTGCGCGCCTGAATGCCGACCGCGCGCGAATAGGGGTTCGGCTGCGGCGCCTTGTCGATCAGACGCACGGGGATATGGGCGCGCGCAAGACTCATCGCCGCGGCAAGCCCGGTGGGACCGGCCCCGACGATCAGCACTGGCGACGCATCGTAGGCGGCAGCGTCCATGCGGCACTCCGGATGCAACGATGCGCTCTAGTGTACGCCGCCGTTTATTGGGGAAGCGGTGCGCCGCATCAATCAGGACGGCCGTTTGCGCCGCTGTGCGAGCAGTGCACGGGCGATGCGTGCATCGCGCATAAATGGCAAAGCACACGAGCGCGCGTGGATAGCTGCGACGCCGCATGCCACCATGCCGCGCGTCCGCGCACCGACCCGACGCAACCCCACGCCGCCCGCAAATGCAGGCCCCTCCACCAAGTATGGGAAAATGCGGCCTCAGTTTGATCCGAATCCCACCCCCGTCATGCAACCAGCTTTTGACCGCGCGTTCGCCGCGCATCGTGACGGCCGCCTCGACGATGCCGAACGCGGCTACCGCGCGACGCTCGAACACAATCCCGGCCACGTCGACGCGCTGCATCTGCTCGGCGTGCTGCGCCATCAGCAGGGCCAGCACGCGGAAGCCGTCGACCTCGTACGGCGCGCCGTCGACCTGCGCCCCGAAGACGCCGCGTTGCAACTGAATCTCGGCAACGCGCTGAAAGCGCTCGGCCAGATCGACGCGGCGATCGACCAGTTCCGCAACGCGCTGACGCTCGCGCCGAGCTTCCCGATGGCGCACTACAACCTCGGCAACGCGTACGCGTCGCTGGGCCGTCACGAGGACGCCGCCGATGCGTTCGCGCGCTCGGTGCGCCTGCAACCGGACGATGCGTCGTCGCACAACAATCTCGGTAACGCACTGCACGCGCTCGGGCGTCACACCGACGCGATCGCGTCGTTCCGGCGCGCGCTCGAGCTGCGCCCCGGTCACGCGGGCACGCTGAACAACATGGGCATGTCGCTGAACGCGCTCGAACGACCGAACGACGCGCGGCCCTGTTTCGAGGCCGCGCTCGCCGCCGAACCGCGCTTCGTCGCCGCGCATTTCAATCTGGCCAATACGCTCGATGCGACCGGCCATCATGCACAAGCCGTCGCATCGTTCGAGAAGGTGCTGGGGCTGCAGCCGAACCTGCCGCCGGCAATCTACGGGATGGGCAACGCGCTCGCGGCGCTCGGCCGGGCCGCACAGGCGCTGCCGTATCTGGAGCGCGCGGTCGGTCTCGATCCGCAATTCGCGCTCGCATGGCTCGCGCTCGGCACCGCGCACCAAGCGCTCGGCGCACATGCCGCCGCGGTACGCGCGCTCGATCAGGCGCTGCGCCTGCGCCCCGATCTCGCGGCCGCGCATATGAACCGTTCGCTCGCGTGGCTCGCGATGCGCGATTTCGAGCGCGGCCTGCCCGAATACGAATGGCGGCTGCAAACGCTCGCGCAACCGGTAATCCAGAAGCTGCCGCGCTGGCACGGCGAGCCGATCGACCAGCACACGCTGCTGATCCACGCTGAACAGGGCTTCGGCGACACGCTGCAGTTCGTGCGCTTCGTGCCGCTCGCCGCCGAGCGCGCCGCGCGCGTCGTGCTCGAAGTGCAGCCTGCGTTGCTGCCGCTGCTCGATCCGGTCGCGAAAAGCTGGCGCGTGACGCTGATCGCGCAGGGCCAGCCTCACCCCACCGCCGCCGCCGACCTGCAGATTCCGCTGCTGAGCCTGCCGCTCGCGCTCGGCACGCGCTACGACACGATTCCGACGCGCACCCCGTATCTGAACGTGCCGCCAACCTATGGCCGCAAATGGCGCGGCTCGCTCGGCGGTCAGGCGAAACGCAAGCTCGGGCTCGCGTGGTCGGGGCGCATCCAGCGCAACGAAACGCGCACGATGCCGCTGGCCGCGCTCGATCCGCTGTTCGCGCTCGACGGCATCGACTGGATCGTGCTGCAACCCGATCTGAGCGACGCCGAGCGCGCGGCGCTCGACGCGCATCCGCGCGCCGCGTCGATCCATCGCTTCGACCGGCGCATCGGCGACTTCGCGGATACCGCGGCGATCGTCGACCGGCTCGATGCGGTCGTGTCGATCGATACGTCGATCGCTCACCTCGCGGGCGCGCTGCGCAAGCCGCTATGGCTGATGCTGCCGTTCGCCGCCGACTGGCGCTGGTTCGACGGCGACGCGCGCAGTCCGTGGTACCCGGGCGCGACGCTCGTGCGTCAGCCGCGGCCGGGCGCGTGGGATGAAGTCGTCGAGATCGTCGCGAAGGAAGTGCGGAACGGGTAACGGCTAGACCGCAGGCAAGTCGCTCGCAATACCGACTGCGCGCATCAGCCCACCATCAAACAAAAACCCCCGCGTTCCAACGAACGCGGGGGTTTCTTTTCAGCGAAACGAATGTGGCGGCCCAACCGTGGCCTGAACGTCACGCGGCCCGATACTGATTGCGCGACTCCGGCGTGCGATACAGGAACAGCGTCGCGAGCAGACCGCAGATCGCCGCCACGCCGAGGATCAGGCCCGGCGCCGCCTTGTTGTCGGTCACGTGGATCAGCGCCGTCGCGATCGCCGGCGTGAAGCCGCCGATCGTCGTCGCCAGACTGTATGCGAGCGAGAAGCCGGCGGTACGCACTTCGACCGGCATCACTTCGGTCAGCGCCACCACCATCGCGCCGTTATAGCAGCCGTAAATGAACGACAGCCACAACTGCACCGCGAGCAGACGCACGAACGACGGCTCGGCGACCAGCCATTGCAGAGCCGGATACGCGGTGAGGATCGTCAGCACCGTGAACGCGAGCAGCACCGGACGGCGGCCGATGCGATCCGACAACGCGCCCGACAGCGGCAGCCAGATCAGATTCGAGATACCGACGCAGACGGTGACGATCAGCGTGTCGATCGACGACAGCTTCAGCACTTCCTTGCCGAAGGTCGGCGTGTACGCGGTGATCGTGTAGAACGACACGGTCGTCATGATCACCATGCCCATGCCGCCGAGCACGACCGGGTAGTTCGCGGCCATCGACTTCATGATTTCGCCCATGCTCGGGCGATGCTTGCGCGCCTGGAACTCCTCGGTTTCCTTCAGCGAGCGGCGGATGATGAACAGGAACGGCACGATCAGACAGCCGATCAGGAACGGCACGCGCCAGCCCCACGCGGTCATCTGGTCGGCGGGCAGCAGCTTGTTCAGCAGCACGCCGATCAACGCGGCGAACACCACCGCGACCTGCTGGCTGCCCGACTGCCACGAGCAGTAGAAGCCCTTGTTGCCCTTGGTGGCGATCTCCGACAGATACACCGACACGCCGCCCAGTTCGACCCCGGCCGAGAAGCCTTGCAGCAGCCGCCCGCCAAGCACGAGTATCGGCGCGATGATGCCGATGGTCGCGTAGCCTGGAATCGCCGCGACCGTCAGCGTGCCGAGCGCCATCAGCGCAAGCGTGAGGATCAGGCCTTTGCGGCGGCCGTGGTGGTCGATGTATGCGCCGAGCACGATCGCGCCGACCGGGCGCATCAGGAAGCCGGCGCCGAACACCGACAGCGACAGCATCAGCGACGCAAACGCGTTGCCGCTCGGAAAGTAGGTTTTGGCGATCGCCGAAGCGTAGTAGCCGTAGACCATGAAGTCATACATCTCAAGAAAGTTGCCGCTGACGACGCGGAACACGGTCTTGGCTTTGGATTCTTCCGTCACGGAAGTTGCGTGGGTCGCAGTAGACATGACACTCTCGGTCGGATAAGCCCGTCGCCGCGCTGCAAAGATGTGGACAGCGACGACCAGGTGGTTGAAACGATCCATCGCGTTTCGCGAGCGGATACCGCGGACGGACCAAAAAACGTGTGGCGAAGGCGCGGCATGCCGATACTCACAGCGTTCACGCGCGATCAGGGTAAACATTGTGATTCGCGCGGCGCCCCCGCCACGTAATGCTACTGCCGATGTTGCCCTAAAACACATACAGTTGGCTTACGCGCGCGCTCGCGCGGGCCGCTGACGGCGCGGTAAACTTTACGTGCAATGTCATTCAGTTGATTTTTATTCCGATGCGAACCACCCCTGCTCTTTCGCTGCGCCCCGCGACCGTCGACGACGCCCCGCTGATTGCGTCGATTCATAGCGCCAGCTGGCAAGCCACCTATCGCGGATTGTTGCCCGATGCGTTTCTCGATAGCGAAGTCGCGCGCGAACGCGCCGCTTACTGGGCCGCCCGCCTCGGCGCGCCGGGCGGCGAACGGCGCATCGTGCTGATCGCCGAACTCGGCGACGAGCCGACCGGTTTCATGTGCGTCGAGCATCAGCCGCAATCCGTGTGGGGCGTGCTGCTCGACAACCTGCATGCGCTGCCCGGCTACCAGGGCATCGGCGTCGGCCGGACGCTGATGCGCGCCGCCGAAGACTGGGCCCGCGCGCAAGGCGAAGCGCAGTTGTATCTGTACGTGCTGGAAGGCAACACGCCCGCCATCGGCTTTTATGAGCGGCACGGCTGGAAGTTCGTCGGCGCGGAGCCCGATCATATGGGCGGCGTCGATATCACCGCGTTGCGCTATGTGTATCGGCTGGAGCCGTGATCGTGTGAGGTGCGCCGCTGTTATTTTCAGAGCAGTCTGATCGTCTGAACGGATTACCTCGGGGCAACATTTTCCGTCGCCGATAGCCTCAGCGGATAACGGTCTGTCGTTCTTTCATCGTCCTCGCGCGGTGTCTGACGGTGGATCAGGTCCCCGCTGACGCACCGTCGGATCCCCACGGATTCCGTGACTGCCACCGGCCGCCCTGTCATCGGGCACCACAAGAAAGCGATGTCCAGCACTCCGCTTACCCTGATCGAAGGCGCTTACGCGCTGCCCCTCTCTCGTCCGCTCGACGATCTTCCCGTGCCGTTGCTTCATGAGTGGACACCTTTTACCCCCGACGATAGTGAGCTAGACGAACACCGATCTCTTTATGCGGCGCTGCTGCATACGATCTGTCTGAGCAATCGGGAACTGTTGTCGCGTCGGCGTTGGAAGGTGTTTGACAGCGGCGGCTTTGACCGGCTGGCTACGGCTGCACCTTCCGCCGCTACCGGATCTGGCACAGCGCGTCGTGCAATGCATGACGACATAGCGCGGGATACACCACTGCACAAGCCTCCTCCGGCGCCGATGCGGATAGCGCTGAAGCCGCGTCGGCCCGGAACAGCCAAACGACGCCGCGCTTCACGCCATTGGCATGGAATCGCGGGCAGGCTCTGCATCGTCGGTGCAGTTGCGCTACTTGCGTGGCTTGCGATCGATCGACATCACGTGTTGCGTCAGTTGGCCAGTGGATTGCCAGGGCCGGTGATCGTCGCCACAGGGAATCACGACGGACAGCGCTGGCCGCATGCACCCCATGTCGAAGTGCCGGGGCTGCCAGCATTTGTGGTCGATGAGTCTCACGCGAAGGCAGTGGATGTGGCGCCGGCGCATGCCGATGTCGCGTCCGCTTCGGCTTCGGCTTCGGCTTCGGCTTCGGCTTCGGCTTCGGCTTCGGCTTCGGCTTCGGCTTCGGCTTCGGCTTCGGTTCATAACGCAGTGTCCCGGCGCGCGCCGAGTGGCGCCACACCCGTGCACCAGCCGCAACGCATGCAGGTCGCGACAATGGATCACCAACCGCGCTCTGATGGCCAACCCGCTCGACCGTCACAGCACATGCAGGTCACAGCAATGCACAGCCAAACGCTCTCGGGCGGCCAACCCGCTCGGCCGTCACAGCCCGCCCACATACCGCATGTCAGCGCGACGCGTACAGCGCAGCACACATCGCGTGCCTTCCCCGCGCAGTCACCCGCACAAACCGACGAATCATTCGCGCAAGAATGGCCCGACGACAGCAGCGAATACACCGCGATCACGACATCCGCTACCATGCATACGCTCGCGGGCACGTCGAACAATCGGCCGGTAAGCAATGGCACCGGGTGGATGAATCAAATGACCCAGCGTCGCGTCACCGAAATTCCGGAGCAATTCGCACGGTGACTTCGCACTGAACCGCTCTAAACGACACGCACAAAAAAGCCCGGCTACTCTGCATAGCCGGGCTTAATGAGATGGTCACCCCCACCCTGCACGCGGGTTACGCTGCAGGGTGTTTTCTTTTCTGGAGAGGCCATCATGCAGACCGTGACGCTGGTTGGAGTCGATCTGGGCAAGCATTCGTTTCATCTTCACGGTCAGGACCGGCACGGCAAAGCCGTGTTCCGCCGGAAGGTGAGTCGTAAGCAGCTGATTGAATTCTTCGCCACCTTTCACTGCTGCACGGTGGTCATGGAAGCCTGCGCAGGCGCTCATCACATGGCCCGGAAACTTGCTGGCTTCGGGCATCAGGTCAAACTCATCTCGCCGCAGTTTGTGCGGCCCTTCGTCAAGAGTAACAAGAACGATTTCGTAGACGCGGAAGCAATCTGCGAAGCAGCGTCACGTCCGGCCATGCGCTTCGTGACGCCCAAGACAGAATCGCAGCAAACGCTCTCGACCTTGCACCGACTTCGCGAATCTATGGTTCGGGATCGCGTTAAGACATGCAACCAGATGCACGGCTTCCTGCTCGAATTTGGCATCAGTCTGCCGATTGGAAAGGCTGTCATCAAGCGCCTGCCGGCAGTTCTCTCCGAGCATTCGCTCCCACCGCGACTGGTGGCGATCCTCGATCGTTTGCATTCCCACTTCAAGTATCTCAGCGAACAGATCGACCAAATCGAGACAGAGCTGACCCGGCAACTGGCCGATGATGACCTTGGCCAGCGCCTGCTAGGCATCCCGGGTGTCGGTCCGATCACGGCGAGCGTACTCGCCTCCGAAATGGGCGATGGCAAACAGTACGGCTGCAGTCGGGACTTCGCGGCGTCCATCGGTCTCGTGCCGCGCCAGTACAGTACGGGCGGCAAGGCAAACCTGCTGGGCATCAGCAAACGCGGAGACAAAAATATACGTCGCCTGCTTGTGCAGTGCGCCAGAGCCTACATGCAGCGGCTGGACCGGCAGACAGGCCGGTTGGCCGCATGGGTTCGGTCGATGCTCACACGCCGACACTCAAACGTGGTGGCCTGCGCTCTTGCCAACAAGCTGGCGCGAACCGCCTGGGCGCTGGCAACGCGCAACAGCACGTTCGATGCGGGAGCGGGTGCCTTACAAGTCTGAGCCCCCGACTCTCATCCACGCTTTGTGAAGTTCCGACTTCCTGGTTTTGCGACCGCTGAAATTTGATGACGTGAACGGCACACCGGCCTGGCGAACACCCTGTCAAAGAAATTGGCCTTCGAAGCCGCGGGCTTTTTTAGGATCGTCAGGCGCGATTCTCATCGTGGCGCGGGGAGCGATCCCCACAACGACGCCGGATAGATTTAGGCAAGCCAACCACAACATCGAAGATCAGTGTTGCAAAAACGGGGGTGACCATAGATTTTCTTTTTCCGTCGAGCCTTTGATTTCCGCCAAAGGCAAAGACAAACGCCAACGCGGCGCAGCACCTGCCCCTAAAACCGCGTCTCCCGCGCGACCCGCAGGAACGTATCGAGCAGCGGCGTGCAATCGAGCAGTTCCGCCCCGCCCGCGCGATGAAACTCCGGATGCCACTGCACGCCCATCACGAACGGCGCGCGCCGGTAACGCACGGCCTCGATGATGCCGTCCGACGCCGACACCGCCTCGATATTCAGATCGCGGCCGAGCGTCTTCACCGCCTGATGGTGGATCGAGTTGACGATCGCGTCGCGCCGCCCGGGGAACATGTTGAGCAGCGTCGAGCCGTCCGGGAAATGAACGCCGTGCCGGTGCTGATCGTAGTTTTCGTTGACGTGCACGTTCGCGGTCGGCACATCGGTCGCGATGTCCTGATACAGCGTGCCGCCAAACGCGACGTTGATCAGCTGACAGCCGCGGCACACACCGAGCACCGGCTTGCCCGACTCGACGAACTCGTGCAGCAGTTCGAGCTCGTACATGTCGCGCACGCGGTCGCCGGGCCATTCGTGGCTCAACGCCGCTTCCGCGTAGGTCTGCGGCGACACGTCGGCGCCGCCTTGCAGCAACAGGCCGTCGAGATTTTTCGCGTAATCGCGCAGGCGGATATTGCTCGGATGCAGCATGCCCTGATGGCCGACGGTCGGAATCATGAACACCAGCACATCGCGCGACATCACCCAATGTGCGATCGACTCCTCCAGATACTGCAGCGTCTTGCCGCGCAGCCCCTTCGCACCCGGCTCTGGATGGAAGATCCGCGCCGACACGCCGATGCGCAGCGTGCGCTGGGTGATCCGCTGCCCCGCGCGATCGAACAGTTGCCGCGCGCGCGCCGCGATGATGCGGCCGAACACGCTCCACGCCGAATCGCTCTGATGCAGATAGCGCGGCGGCGACGGCGGCAACGCGTTGGGCGGCGGCGGATTGGTTGCGCTGAAATCGGGCGCCGCGCCGAAGCCCGGCGGCGGCGCGCCAGCCGGCCGCGCGGTGGCGGGCGCGGAGTCCTCGGTGGCAATGTCGGCTTCGGTGACGACGTCGTCGGCGAGCGTGGCGGCCGGGCGTGCACCGCTCGCGGTCGCATTCGCCGCGCCGGTATGCAGCTCGCCGCTCGCGGACATCGAACCCGCCGGCTTCAACGGCTCGGCTTTCGTGGCCGTGGCGCTCGCGGCACCTGCCGCATGCGAGCCACCGCGCCGTGCTTCGCGTTCGTGGACCGCGGCTTCCTGCCGCGCGGTGGACTCCGCGGCGGCGCTGCGCGCCTCGGCCGCATCGCGCAGGCGAGCCTCACGCGGATCTTCCGGCGTGACGGCCGACGCGCTGATCGGATCATCGGTCGACGACCTGACAGCCGCTTCTTCGGTGGCCGGATTCGTATCCTGGGCAGCGGACTGGGTCGTATCTCCACGCAACGGAGGCAGCGACGCGGCCGGTTCGGCCCGTGCCGTGCCGCCTGGCGGCGTGCCGCTCGAAGCGCTCGAAGCAGGTGAGGCTGGCGACGGAGTGCCGGTCGTGTCGGCGTTGTCAGGTTTGTTTTCGCTCATGACTGTCGGACGGGCGCCTTTCACGCGAACGAATGAATATGCCCTGATTATCCGCCAGCACAGCAGGCCCGGCAAACCCGCACACAATTACTCACATTGTTTCGAAGCTCGACACAAAGCCTCTATTTCGAAGCGTTTATTTCGAAGCGCTTACGGGTCCGGCCGCTCGTTGAACGTCTCCCGCAGCGCGATCTGCATCGACGCGTGAATCTTCACGCACCAGCGCCACACCAGCGCAAGCAGCAGCGCCGCGCAGACCAGCACCGCGACGAGCAGACCGGTCGGCGGCAGGATGCTGCCGGATAGCGCGGCGACCAGCAAAAACACGCCGATCATCGACACGATCGGCACGACGTCGGCGATCGCATAGCGCAGCGCGCTCGTGAAACGCCCCGCCATCGTCGGCTGCACGCTGACTTCGGCGAGCAGCAGCGCCAGCGATTTGGTCTTCCGATACACCGCCACCAGAAACGGCAGCGACACGACGAGTGCGACGCTCCATTGCACGACGCGCTGCAACGACGCGTCGGTGAGCCAGTTCGCGAGCAGCCTCCCGGTTTGCGGCGCGGTATACGACACCGCCAGAAAAATCGCCGCGACGAGCGCGAGATTCACCGCGATCTGCAGCACGATGCGCCGCGTCAGGCTCAATAGCGTCGGCTCGCCGCGCGCGGTGCCGAGACTGCGCAGCCATTGTCCGTACAGGCCGAACGCGTTCGACAGCGTGGCGGGCATCGCCCGTGCGAGGCGCTGCGTCAGCGGATCGGCGACGCGGATCAGATACGGCGTGCTCAGCGTGGTCAGCGCCGATACCGCGACCGCGATCGGATACAGAAAGCCGCTCGTCACCTTCAGCGTGAGCCCGAGCGACGCGATGATGAACGAGAACTCGCCGATCTGCGACACGGTCATGCCGACCCGCATCGACGTGCGCGCGTCGCGCCCGGCGAGAAACGTACCGAGCCCGCACGACACGATCTTGCCGACGATCACCGCGAACGTGATCACCGCGATCGGCCATGCGTAGTCGAGCATCACAGCCGGGTTCAGCATCAGCCCGATCGTCACGAAGAAGATGGCGGAAAAGGCGTCGCGCAGCGGCGCGATCAGATGCTCGATACGATGCAGATGACGCGACTCGGCCATGATCGCGCCGATCAGAAAAGCGCCGAGTGCGATGCTGTAGTCGAGCTTGACGACCAGCAGACAGAAGCCGAAGCAGAAGCCGAGCACCGACACCAGCAGCATCTCGTCGCTGCGCGTGCGCGCGACGTAGTTCAGCGCACGCGGCACGATCAGCACGCCGGCCAGCAGCGACACCAGCATGAACAGCAGCAGCTTGCCGAGCGTGATCGCGGCCAGCCCGGCGCTCAACTGACCGGTCTGCGCGATGCCGGTCAGCAGCACCAGCATCGCGATGCCGAGAATGTCCTCGACGATCAGAATGCCGAATACGAGCTGCGCGAAGCTCTCACGTTTGAGCCCCAGATCGGACAGCGCCTTGACGATAATCGTCGTCGACGAAATCGCGAGAATCGCGCCGAGGAACAGCGAATCCATCGAATTCCAGCCAAACGCGCTGCCGATCTCATAGCCGATCCACAGCATCAGCACGATCTCGGACAGCGCGGCGACGATCGCCGTCACGCCGACCTTGAACAGCTTGCGCAGGCTGAATTCGAGTCCTAGCGAAAACATCAGGAACACGACGCCGAGTTCGCCGAGCGTCTGGATCGTCTGTTCGTCGTGGATCAGCTGGAACGGCGGCGTGTACGGCCCGATGATCACCCCGGCCGCGATATAGCCCAGCACCACCGGCTGCTTCAGCCGATGGAACAGCACGGTGACGAGGCCCGCGAACGCCATCACGACGGCCAGATCCTGAATGAAGCCGATGCCATGGTGCATGAGCATTTCCTTACAGAAACGTAATCTCAGAAAGGCCAGTGTAACAAAGGCATTGCTCGCGGAAGACCCGCGATTCCAGAAAATCCGGGGGGCCCAGTGCGAGCAACGCGCACCGCTCACGCCTCCTTCCCATTTTTGACACGCTGGACGCCTGTGAAATATCACAATAATATTTGCGCAATATTTTCATGGAGCCACTCTATGCCGCAGTTGCCGTTCAACCTCGAAGACAATGCGGGCCGCCGCCGCATCGAGCAGATCGAAGTCAATCGTCTGACGATCGCGGGCTGGGCGGGCCGCGACCAGGCCGCGATCGAGCATCACATCGCCGAACTCGCCGAACTGGGCGTGAAGCGCCCGTCGACCACGCCGTGCTTCTACCGTCTCGGCGCCCAATTGCTGACGCAGGCCGAACAGATCGACGTGGTCGGCGCGAGATCGAGCGGCGAAGCCGAGTGCGTGCTGCTGCAAACCGGGGCGGGCTTGCTCGTCACGATCGGCTCCGACCATACCGACCGCGAAGTCGAGGCCTATGGCGTGACGGTGTCGAAACAGGTGTGTCCGAAGCCGCTCGCGCGCGACGCCTGGCTCTTCGACGATGTCGCTGGCCATTGGGATCAACTGGAACTGCGCGCCTATGCAATCTCACACGGCGAGCGGCGCGTCTATCAGCAAGGCAGCGTCGCGGCGCTGCTGCCCGCCGCCGAACTGCTCGCGCGCGCGCCGCTCGCGCAGCACGCGGCGATGTTCTGCGGCACGCTCGCGGTACAGGGCGGCATCGTCGGCATGGCCGATGGCGACGCGCTCGAACTGGAGCTGCACGACCCCGTGCTGAAGCGCACGCTGCGCCACGCGTACTGCGTGCGCGCGTTGCCGATCGTCGAATAAGTCGCACAACCGCGTCGCTCTCTTTCCGACGCCACGAGGCCCCCATGAGTACCCCTACGCTCTCCGTCAACGCCGCGCCGTCGAGCGACGCGTGGCTCGAAGCCGCCGCGCTGCGCAAGATCACGTGGCGAATCATGCCGTTCCTGTTTCTCGTCTACGTGCTGTCGTATCTGGATCGCGTGAACATCGGCTACGCGAAGCTGCAGTTCACCGGCGACCTCGGTCTGTCGAATGCAGCCTATGGGCTCGGCGCGGGGATCTTCTTCTTCGGCTACTTCGTGTTCGAGGTGCCGAGCAATCTGCTGCTGAAGAAATTCGGCGCACGCGCGACGATCGCCCGTATCACGATGCTGTGGGGCCTGCTGTCCTGTCTGATGATGTTCGTGCGCAGCGAAACGATGTTCTACGTGCTGCGCTT